>JAENWA010000069.1 GCA_016650295.1 Desulfuromonadales bacterium
ACGGTCGTCATGCGGCGCGACATGGAGTATTTCCTGATCCTGTACGCCGTCGCCATCACCGCCTCGTTCCTGGGAGGGCATCCGGTCATCAAGACCTTTATTGCTTTGGCGCTTGTCCTGACCTACGGCAGCTATGTGTTTAAAACACTGAAATGCGAGGGAGATGCCTGCCATGAGGTGGAGGAATCGGATCTGGAACCTTGCTACTTCGCCCCCAAGTCCCACGACCCGCAGATGTGGATCATCGGCTTGCAGGTACTCAGCTCCCTGCTGCTGATCGTGTGGGGTTCCTATATCTTCGTGGAGAAGGTCCAGATCATCTCGGTCCAGATGGGCATATCACCCTTCATCCTGGCCATGATCATTGCGCCGATTGCAACGGAACTGCCCGAGAAATTCAACAGCGTGATCTGGATCAACAAAGGCAAGGACACCCTGGCCATCGGCAATGTTACCGGCGCCATGGTTTTCCAGGGATCGATGATCACCGCCATCGGCATCCTGATGACCGACTGGCAGCTCAATACGGCCGCCCTTTTGACCGTGGCCCTGACCTTCGCCTCGGTCGGCATGGCCTACCTGCAAATACGGATTAAAAAACATCTGACGCCGGGGACACTGCTGGCGGGGGGGATTTTCTACTTCGCGTTTCTGGTGCTGATCTTTATGGGGAAGATCTGATCCCCTGCCTTAGCTACTTCGTGCGGCCACACATTTTCGCCAACCCGCCTGTTCCGCAAACTCCTGTCGTTTCCTTTAATCATGACGTGTTGATTGACTTTAATGCGGTAATAGTTTACTAACTCTTCGTACCTTTGGAGGTTTTTGAATACTGTACTGATATTTAATGAGGGCGAAATGACAGCCTGTTTCCAACATCATAAAGATTAACAAAAGCCGCTGTAATCAGTTTTCTGCTGATTCAGCGGCTTTTTTTGTAAAAACCAATTATCTCTCACGAAGGCACGAAGACACGGAGAAATGACTGAAAGCATTTTGACACCTGTACTGTTATAAATAAACCAGTTAAAGCAGATTCCAGCATGCCGGAATTTTGATGTTTTCAGCGTTTTGGTTGGATGGAAACAGAAATGGTAACAACGTAGGTCGGGTTAGCAAAGCGTAACCCGACGATTGTAAACCATGTCGGGCTACTCGATGAAGCCACTAACTCGACCTACGGAGCTGGGATGTCCTTTTTTTTCTTTTTTCCTCGGAGGACGACGCTATTTGTTATCTGGATATTGTTATTGAACTATGGTTCTTGGTGCTATATTATTGAATTAGTCAGGGGCGATATTGAGGGTTTTTAAAACAAAATGGTTTGCCCGGTTTGCACGGCGAGAGGGTCTTGCTGACAGCAAGCTTGTCGAGACGATAAAAGAAATCGAAAGCGGACTAATTGAAGCTGACTATGGCGGCGGTTTGGTTAAAAAACGTGTCGCTCGGGATGGTGGCGGCAAGAGTGGCGGTTATAGAAGCATAATCGCGTACCGTTCAATGAGTCGATGCATTTTCATGTTTTGTTTCGCCAAAAACGATAAGGAAAACCTGGATAAGAACGAGGTCGTGGCATATAAAAACGCGGCAGCCATATATCTCGGATTCAGCGATATGGAGATTACTGCAGCAGTGGAAAAGAGAGAAATGGAGGAGGTTGAATACCATGACGAAACAGTATAAAAGCAAGGCGCTGGCAGCGCTTCATGAATCCATACAGGGGTTACACGACATCGGACTTGTGGATACAACAACAATGCGCAAGTTTGATGATTCCTGTCTTACTCCGATTGAGTCCATGACGCCGGATGAAATTGCTAAGATGCGAAACAACGCGGGTGTCAGTCAAAATGTCTTTGCGCACTACCTGAATGTATCGGTCGGTTCGGTGAGTAAGTGGGAGCGAGGTGAAAAGAATCCCAGTGGCCCGGCGTTGAAACTGCTCTCACTAGTAAAACGCAAAGGGCTGGAAGCGATAGCCTGATAGTTTAGTCTCACGGCGTAGAGGATGACGCCAAATTGAGCGCCGAACAAGCATTGCGCCTTTACAGAAGGAATGCGAGGAATTACTGGCGATTTTCACCACAATTGCAAAAAAGTGCAAAAGTACTGGAAAAGCGTGAAAGATTGAAGGGTTGTTTCATACCTCATCCTTCATCCTTCATAATTGTCTTTAAAATATTTGGGCTGTTTTTAGAGGTGAATTGTTATAAACGGATAGTTAGATCAAAATTCCGGCCGGCCGGAATTTTGGGTTTTTCAGCGTTCCGGCGGGGTGAAAACAGGGGTGGTAAGCGTGGGGTAAAGGATGAGTTTCATAATCCATAATTCACACTTCATAATTTCAGATTCACGGGAGAAGGGTGAACGGTACGGGGTGGTTGAATAAAATTGACACCGAATTGAGAATTGTCCCCCGAATTACGTCCATACTTTTGATTCACGGGAGAAGGGTGAGCGGTTTGGGGTGGTTGAAATTGATTGGTTTAGAATTAAGTATGGTGTCCCCCAAATTACCCTCCAGAAACCAAAAAAAGAAAACTCCATAGCTCCGATCAACGGGCTATGCTCAACATCGGGATGGACGCGGATAGACAGAACGCGTCGAAAATGCTGACGCGCTCCGTCTGCCGGTCATCCCCTAAAACGTTATGCCCGTAAAACAAGAAAAATCTTATGTCCCGGGGTAATACCCATAAATAAAACTGAGGTAAGAATGAGCGAAGAAACTACTCGAAATATAATTATCGATGCATTAGTAGTTTTTGTAGACGCCCGCGGATTTACTTCTTGGTCAGAGAATACGGATGTTTTTGCATTTATTGATGAGTTTGGGATCCGTTTTCAAGAACTATTGACCAATACCTTCTCGTCATGGTCTATTAAGCATCTTGGCGATGGTGCAATGCTTGTCTTGGAAATAAAAGAGAAAACCACAGAAAAACTACTAAAGAGACTTCTTTTGGATACAATAAAAAATATACAAGATACCGAAAAACAATTTAAATCATTATGCAAAGAATTGTCAGTTCAATATGGGAGTAGAATTCCATTACGTCTTGGTTGGGGTATTACGAAAGGACACATTAAACGTGCAGGTGAGGATTTTATTGGTTCAGATATTAACAAGAGTTCCCGACTTTGCAGTATAGCTCGACCTTATGGAGTAGTAATTGATAAAGATGATTTTCCTGTTTTACCAAATTTCCCAAAAACGGTAGATATTTCACTATACGAACAAATACGTAAATTGAACGGAATTCCACACGATATACATGTTTGGGTTACAAAAGAAATTGCAACTCAATTTATTACCAGGGAACATTTACGTGAAGCACCGGAAGTACATGTTGCGGGATTATGCATAAAAAAAGAGAATAATCTTATCTATTGTTTAATCTCAAAGAGATCACCATCAAGGCAACTATTTCCGAATTTATATGAAGGATGCGGAGGTCAACTTACAAGAAATGAACTATTTACAACCGGTGTAAAACGACATTACCAATTAGAACTAAACCTTGAAGTTGAAGTACAAGAGGCAATCCATAAATTTTATTATATTCAGCAGCCAAATGAGCCAACAATACCAGGATTAAGTTTTCTATGTCTTTATAAATCAGGAAAAGAACATTCTGAAAACCATACAGAAGTAAAGTGGGTAACTGAAGCAGAACTCAAAAGTATGCCAGAAGAACTATTCATTAAAGGCTTAAAAGATGAGTTTCTTGAGCTTCTATCCGTTTACAAGCAAACCTGCTGATACATGCAAGACATAACAAACGGCGACAAACGGTCAAGTCGCTGCGCCTTTCACCGTTATACAAAGAATAAAAGAAAGACCAAAAACCGCAAAAGGAGATTCTATGTCTTGCGTCATTCCAGGTTGTAACAATCCCGCGCCCCACAATCTTAGTGTCCGACTTCGTAGGCCTGATACCACCGCTATTTGGGCACCAAATACAGAAGCTTTTCTCTGTGATACACATGCAGCACAAGGATTGAGCATAACAATAATTCTTGAGCCAACAACTACTAGACAAATAGAAACAAAAATTTGTGGCATTACGCCGCCGACCCCCAACAGAATCACACCAATCACTAACACGCCTTAATCTTATAAAATCGTCCAATAAAGTCGGTACAGATTTTTCCTGATAAATGATATATAGTCATTCCATCATGGTTTTAGGGAGGAATGAATGATTGCAGTCACTGCAAAAACAATATTGGGAGATTGCCGGGAAGCATTACAAGAGCTAAGTGACAACTCCGTTGATTTGATTTTCACATCACCGCCTTATGCAGATCAACGGTCACAGACCTATGGCGGTATCAAGCCTGACCAATACGTTGACTGGTTTATGCCGATCGGCGTCGAATTGTTTCGAGTACTCAAGCCGGATGGAACCTTTGTCCTCAACATCAAAGAAAAAGCGCAAAATGGAGAACGGCATACTTACGTTCTTGAACTGATTCTAGCCATGAGAAAGATAGGCTGGCTCTGGACTGAAGAGATGATTTGGCACAAGAAAAATTGTTATCCGGGAAAATGGCCTAACCGTTTCAGGGATTCATGGGAACGACTACTGCAATTCAATAAATCTCGGCACTTCAACATGTACCAAGAAGAGGTTATGGTTCCTATGGGAAGCTGGGCAGAGAAAAGGCTACAGAACCTGAGTGAAACTGATAAAATCCGTGACAATTCAAAAGTCGGCAGCGGATTCGGAAAAAACATTTCAAACTGGATAGGAAAAGAAAAAGCGTATCCTACCAATGTTCTGCAACTTGCAACAGAATGTTCAAACAAGAGCCACAGCGCGGCATTTCCGGAGTCTTTGCCTGAGTGGTTCATCAAACTTTTTACCAAAGAAGGTAATACAGTGCTTGATCCATTCATGGGGTCAGGTACTACTCTCAAGGTTGCACAGCGAATGAAAAGAAATTCTGTCGGCATAGATATTCTTCCGCAGTATTACGACATGGTAAATGAAGCAATCAAACCTACTGAATGTTATCTTTTTGAAAAGAGGGAAGAATATGCCGCCGATCACAAAAAGCGAAGTAGCAAAGTACGTAAAGGAAAACATAGCGAGCTTCCACAACAAGCGCATTGAAAGCATCAATAAAATCAAGCTGGAACAAATATTGAAACGTAAAAACCCTTATTTGTTCAAGGCAAAAAATATCATTGCCGCCCCCGATCTCATTAAGACACTTCTTGACGCCCATCTTTCTTCACAAGAAGAAACTATCTTCGGTGATTTTCTTGAAGGACTTGCAATCCACATAAACAAAACCGTTTTCGGTGGCGAAAAATCTGAGGGTGAAGGCATTGACCTGAAATTTATTTTCGATGGTGTCACATATATTGTATCGGTCAAGTCTGGCCCGAATTGGGGCAACAGCTCACAAATCAAGAAAATGAAAGACAACTTCAATAAAGCGAAAAGAATTTTGAGAACTTCAAATTCAAAAATGAATATCATTGCAGTTAATGGCTGCTGTTACGGAGTTGATAACCAACCAGACAAAGGCGACTATCAAAAGCTGTGCGGACAGAGTTTCTGGGAGTTTATTTCTGGAGATGAATCTCTGTTTACGCAGATTATTGAGCCACTTGGACATAATGCGCGAGAACGGAACGAAGAGTTTTTAGAGCGTTATGCCCAGATTATTACCAAGTTTACATGCAGCTTCGCGGAGAAATTCTGCAACGACGGAAAAATTGACTGGGAGCGTCTGGTCATTTTCAATTCCGGGAAGAAGAAATAACAGAAATCCCCACCAAGCCTGTAACTTCCTTTATTGGAAAACCTCTGGGGTCTATCATCGGATTATTGCAGATGACAGCCACCCCTTAAAAAGATAATATCCACTTTGACGGGGGTGTGGCTCTTGGGGTCAGTGGCCTGTTTATTCAGTCTCACTTTAACCTGAAATGCCGCCCCCGTCATCTGCGTCATCCGGCGGGTCTACCGGGATGGTGCCGAAACCGTGGCTCTGTAAATAGACGAGACCCGAGGATGATACTTCATCTTGTCTAAGGAGCCATCATGTCAAAGAGTTCTCTCCTTGAGCTTCGCGTAGGTGTCGATGTCGGCTGTCATAGCCACAATGTTGCCATTGGACTATCCTCTGGCGAGATACTTGATGAATTCGAAGTTTCACACAATCCGGAAGGTTTTCACCTTTTTTTCTCACGGATTGAAAATCAACAGCGAAAATACGATTGCCTCGTGGCGGTTGCGATGGAAGGTTTCAATGGTTATGCTCGACCGTTGGACACCCTTGTAAGAGGACGCAATTACCGGCTTTTCAATGTTAACAATATGAAGCTGGCACGTTTCAAAGAGATATTCCCTGGTGCAGCCACAGAGAATTCTGGGGACAGTATATTTAACTCATGTCAACACTTTCTACGCATTAATTATAAAAACCGACCAGCAGGACCAAATGTCGGTTGATTGGCCGCCATTGCAGCGTCGGCAATTCCTTCATCTTTCAGCAGCGGGAACGGGTGATACACGTCGTCGGGCCTGGCTCAAATCCCCACCCCTCAAATCACGAGTGAGCTACATCATCCCCCGCAACCTTACACGACTCTTATTTCTACTCTTCCGCACACAGCCTCAGCGTACCGTTTCAGCGACCGCAGACTTGGCAACGGATGTCCTGATTCAAGCCTGGCAACAACAGACTGAGTGGTTCCCATTCTTCTGGCGACTTCATCCTGGGTCAGATGCGCCTTTTTCCGGGCCTCGATAAGCTGCGCAGCCAAGGCAAATTCATCTTCGAGCCCTACAAATGCGATCCGGAATTCTTCATCCTTCATCAGATCTTTTTTTACTTCCGACATCTTCCTACCCATGATCGATCTCCTTAATGCGGGACAAAGCCAGGACAATTTCTCCCGGCGGTGTCTTTTGCGTTTTCTTAACAAATACCCTCAGGATGATAACCCTTCTGCCAACCACGGCCACATACAGTGCCCTGACAATCCCGGATTTCCTTTTGCCGCGAATCTCCCAGAGTTTATCCTGAAGATGACGAACATACGGCATACCCAGATTATCAAGGCCGTAGGACTCAATCAAATCGGTAATCCGCACCAGCCGCGCCTGGAGATCCTTTGGAGTGTCAAGGAACTCAGCTTCGACTGCACCGTTAAGAAATTCAACTGTCCACGCGGTCTTCATACGACTACTATAGCAAAATAGCGATAATTATCCACAAAAATCTCTTCCTCCGGGAGTCTGTCGGGCTGGCTCAAATCCCCACCCCTCAATATATTCGGGTCTCATGTCCGGATCGGCTTTCATATTCTTTCCTTTCATTTCGATTGAGTTGACGCACAACCCCGTACCTCCAACCGCAGCCCCTCGATCTTTTCAAAATCACGCCGGTTTGATGTGATCACCGTATAGTCCAGAGAAATGGCTGTTGCGGCAATTATCAGATCATGGGCACCCACCGTGAAACCTCGCTGTACAAGCGACGCCCAAATCCTGGCGTAGATGCGGGCCGCGGCCACATCAAACGGAAATATCGGGAGCACCTCGATCACCTTCTCCACAAAAGCCTGCCGCCTGAGCCTGCGGGTTTCGGTATCTGCCCGTTCAACGCCATGGAGCAGTTCGGCTACCGTAACCACACTGATCCCGAACAGTTCATCCTCCCGGCCGACAACCAGGGCCTCAACCAATCCCCGGTTTCTTTCAAGGGCAATAATCTCGCTGGAATCAAAGATTACTCCCATGACACCGCCTCCGGCATGGACGGTTGAGAATTCTCCGCTGCCAGAACATCTGCCTCGAACGCTGTATCAGAACTGTCCAGATGCGGCAAATGCTGCATAATCTCACGCAGGTCAGCCAGGGTGGCACCTGCGCGTGTCGGTTCCACCGGTACAAGGGAAGCTGCCGGTTTGCCGCCACGGATAACAGTGTAGCGGTCGCCCCTGTACTTGATGTTGTTTAGCAGCTCTGAAAAGTTTCTGACAGCCTCGGTTGAACTGATTGACACTTGCATATCAACCTCCGTAAAATATGATAATCATATTTACATTGTTTTCTGATTCCGGCAATAGAATAACCATATTTCGCAAGCCGGAATCAATCCTCTCCACCAAACCTGCTCCCCTGCCGCGTCCCGCGCCGCTCCAACTCGCCATCAATCAGATTCAGTATCTCGAACTTCTTCAGCGACCATAGCGGCGCTATCAGGTTGTCGTGACCTCCATCACCGGTCAGGCGATGGATCAGTATCCGTGGATTAAGCAGCTGCAGAAAATCGCAGACCAGCCCGGCGTACTCATCCCGCTCCAGCATCCGCACCTCGCCCCGCCCGTACATCTCAGCCAGCTCTGTACCCTTCATAACGTGCAGCAGATGCAGTTTGACGCCATCCACGCCGAGCCGGTTCAACTCGCTGGCCATGGCCAGCATCTCCTCCCGCGTCTCGCCCGGCAACCCCAGGATGACATGGGCGCAAACCCGCACTCCCCGTGAGCGTGCCCGTTGGATCGTATCTATGGAACAGCTGTGATTATGGTGCCGGTTGATCAGGGTCAGGCTGCTGTCATGCATGGACTGCAGGCCCAGTTCCAGCCAGAGGTAGGTGTGCGAGGAAAGCTCCGCCAGATATCCAAGCACCTCATCCGACAGGCAATCCGGCCGGGTAGCGATAATCAGGCCGACCACATCCGGCACCGCAAGTGCTTCGCCGTACAATCTCCGCAGATCGTCAAGCGCTGCATAGGTGTTGGAATAAGCCTGAAAATAGGCCATGAACTGCGAGGCCTTGTACTTGCGGCGCATGACCTCCTTGCCGTCCTCGATCTGGCCGGCGATGGAGAGTTCGCGGAGGATGCCGTAAGAGCCCGATCCATGGCCGCCGCAGAAGATACAGCCCCTAGTATCCAGTGTGCCGTCCCGGTTGGGACAGCTGAAACCGGCATCGACCGAGATGCGCTGCACCCGGCAGCCGAAGACCCGCTTCAGTTCATCGGAAAAGGCGTTGTAGCGTTTGGTGTGCTGACTCATGAAGGCAGGACAGAGTCGGGCGGGATCATGGCCTCGCAGGGGACTTTGGTCTGGCACAGGCCGCAGCCGGTGTTGGGCACTCCATAGACCGCGGAGAGCTTCTCCGGGGCCGAGCCATACACCAGCTCCCGGCAGCGGGCCTTGTCGTGGCCACTGCGCGAAATTGCGCCCACCGGACAGCGTGCAATGCACATGCCGCAGCTGCCATCGCGATAATGGAGACAGTTGACGTAGTGATTTGCCTGGGTACGGGGGGTGGGGGAAAGCACCAGATCAGTGATGACGCTGCCGCAGCGATGGGCGATGCCGCGTGCGGTTATGAAGCCGTCGCTCAGGCTGAAGGTGCCCAGCCCGGCCGCGTAGGCGGCGTGCCGTTCCGACCAGGTAGAAGCGATGCCGACCGGCGTTTCGGCAAACTCTTTCCAGAGAAGGGAGTACTGGGGCGCCACGGCCCGCTGACCCTGCCCCTCCAGCCAAGCGACCAGGTGACGACGCAAGTCGCCATTGACCGTCTCGCCGTGGGTGCGGGTCAGAGCCCACTCGCGGGATGGCAGTTCGGTCTCCCGGCAGTTACTCTCCCGCACCACCCGGCTGACCGGCAGAATCCAGCTGATGACTGTTGCCGCACCAGGAAGCAGTTCCTCCGGCAGAAGATGAAAAGGCCCGATGATCCGTTTGTACTCCCCGTACAGCGGGTCACCGGCCGTTGAGAAACCTACCAGGGGACTGTCCAAATAGGGGCTGTCGCTGCCGGGCAGATGGTTACCGGGATGATCTGCAACAAATCTGGTGATCTCGGCGTGTATCTGTTGTTCCATATCAACCTCTCCAAGCCGGCGTGTTACTTCTTCTCCACCCGCTCCACCCAGCACTGCGCGGTTGCCATATATCGCAGGAACTCGCCGGCAAAGATGAATTTGGTCAGCGGTATCGGCACACTGATGAAGTCCTTGCCGCGTCCGACCGTCAGGGCGTAGCCGCTCTTGCCGCCCCGCTCCCACTTCTCGATCGCCAGGGTGGTAACGGTCTCCACGCCCCGCTCGCCAGCGCTGAACTTGTGCGGGTTAAGCTTCTCCTTGACCGGAACCGGAGAATTTGCAACCTGGGCAATTCTCATCCCCAGCTCGAAGGCTTCGTCCGGTTCGCAGATGAAGCGGATCTGGGTCACTTCGTCGGGTGTGGTCCTGGGTGTCAGCTTGAAGAAACGCAGATGGACCCTGCCGGAACGCTCCGTAACCAGGCCGTTATCTTCATGGCTCTTGCTGGCCTCTCGGATTTCAACTCCTGTGGATTGTGAAAAAATCTCGTAACAGCGGCTGCGTGTAAGTTCGTGTGTCCGTGGCATCCCGGTCCCCCTGATAATCAATTCAGTTGAATGTCTCAAGACATATATCAAAACCGGCACTGTAATGCCATAGAAACAAAAAGAGCGGCATCGCTGCCGCTCTTCGGTACTTATCGGTACTTATATATTCGTGATACTTGTTATTTACGGGAAGCCTTGCCGGCCACCTGCATGCGTATGATCGCCCGTTCGAGGGCAGCTTCATAAATCTTATGCTGTTTGTCCTCCGGAGTCAGTTTTTTGAGAGCTTCCTCGGCCCGGCCCAGAGCTGCTTTGGCACGCTCCAGATCGATCTGGTCGGATGCCTCGGCAGTTTCGACCAGCACGATGATCTTGTCGTCCCGGATTTCGAAGTAACCCCAGTTGTGCGCCATATGTTCGGTTACGCCGTTGTTCTTGTAGGTAAGCTCACCGATCTTGAGGGATGTCAGGAAAGGGGCATGGCCGGGAAGTACGCCGAATTCACCGATTTTGCCGGTTGCGGTGACCTCGTCCACTTCCATATCAAGAACCCTGCTATAGGGTGTAACTATTTCAAGCCTCATCTTTTCAGCCATATATCATTCCTTGTAGGGGCGGACGGCGTCCGCCCTGTTTTGGGCGCATGCAATGCGCCCCTACACGATAAATTAATTATACCGCAGCCAGTTTGGCAGCCTTTTCGATAGCCTCTTCGATTGAACCGACCATGTAGAAGGCCTGCTCCGGCATACTGTCATGCTTGCCGGCCACGATTTCCTGGAAACCTTTGATGGTGTCCTTGAGTTCAACATACTTGCCGGGTGAACCGGTAAAGGCCTCGGCCACGAAGAACGGCTGGGACAGGAAACGCTGGATCTTGCGGGCGCGGGCAACAACCAGCTTATCCTCTTCGGAAAGCTCATCCATACCGAGAATGGCGATAATATCCTGGAGATCCTTGTATTTCTGAAGAACGTACTGCACGGAACGGGCAACGGCGTAGTGTTCTTCGCCGATAACCTGCGGATCAAGAATACGCGAGGTGGAGTCCAGCGGGTCAACGGCCGGATAGATGCCAAGCTCGGCGATCTGACGTGAAAGAACCGTGGTTGCATCCAGGTGGGCAAAAGCGGTAGCCGGAGCAGGGTCGGTCAAGTCATCGGCAGGTACGTAAATAGCCTGAACCGAGGTGATGGAACCTTTTTTGGTGGAGGTAATGCGCTCCTGCAATTCACCCATTTCAGTGGCCAGCGTAGGCTGGTATCCAACGGCCGAAGGAATACGGCCGAGCAGAGCCGAAACCTCGGAACCTGCCTGGGTAAAACGGAAGATGTTGTCGATGAACAGCAGAACGTCCTGGCCTTCTTCGTCACGGAAGTACTCGGCAACGGAGAGCGCGGTCAGAGCAACGCGGGCACGAGCCCCGGGAGGCTCGTTCATCTGGCCGTAGACCAGGGAAGCCTTGTCGAGAACGCCGGACTCTTTCATCTCCATCCAAAGGTCGTTCCCTTCACGGGTACGCTCGCCGACTCCGGCGAAAACCGAATAACCGCCGTGCTGCTTGGCGATATTGTTGATAAGTTCCATAATCAGAACGGTCTTGCCGACGCCGGCGCCGCCGAACAGGCCGATCTTGCCGCCGCGGGCATAGGGAGCCAGCAAGTCAACAACCTTGATGCCGGTGGTGAAGGCTTCTACCTTGGTGGACTGATTCTCGAAAGAAGGCGCCTCACGGTGGATGGCGTACTCTTTCTCGTTACCGATCGGACCCATTTCGTCAACCGGCTCGCCGATAACGTTCATGATGCGGCCCAGTGTTTTAGCGCCGACCGGGGCACAGATCTGTTTGCCGGTGTCGATGACGACCTGACCACGCTTGAGACCATCGGTGGAGTCCATTGCAATAGTACGAACGGAGTTCTCACCAAGATGCTGGGCAACTTCCAGTACCAGATTGTTTTCACGGTCATCAATGGCCGGATTTGTCACGCGCAGGGCGTGGTAGATCTCCGGCAGTTTGCCGGGCTCAAATTCGACGTCGATAACAGCGCCGATGACCTGCGAAATTTTACCTGTGTTCTGACTCATGGAACGGTGTCCTCCTGCGGCCGTGCGGCCTCTATATAGTGTTTCGTTTCTTTATAAACTTCAGGTGGTAAGGCTGAAGACTGAAGGCTGAAGAAACTTAAGGATTGTTTGAAGTTACCGGTGTAAAAACCTTCAGCCTTCAGTCTATCAACCTATATTCATCTATCCTTTGATCGATTCAGAGCCGGAGATGATTTCCATCAACTCCGTGGTAATGGCAGCCTGACGCGCCCGGTTGTACTGGAGGGTCAGTTTGCCGATCATTTCGTTGGCATTCTTGGATGCGCTGTCCATGGCGGTCATGCGGGCGCCGTGCTCACCAGCCACGGTTTCCAGCATGGCCTTGAATATCTGCACTTCAATATTTTTGGGCAGTATCTCCGCCAGCAGTTCAGCAACCGAAGGCTCATAGATGAACTCCACCGGAGTTTCGTCAGCGGCAGAGGTTTGTTCGGGAACGACCGGCAGCATTTGCTGGAAGGTGATGTCCTGTGACATGACCGTACGGAAAGAATTATAGAGCAGTTCGACCTGATCGTACTCTCCGGCCACAAAACCATCGATCACTTCCTGTGCCAGCATGGCGGCGGTCTGATAGCTCGGTTTTGCAAGTACGTTGGAGAAAGTTCTGTAGACCGAGTAACGGCTTTTAAGAAATTCATTCCCCTTGCGGCCGATGGTCAATACGCTGACCTGCTCGTATGAACCCGATTTTTCTTTAAGGTAACGGTCAGCGGCCTTGCACAGGTTGGAGTTGAAGCCGCCGCACAAACCACGATCCGACGTAAGAACGATCAGAAGAAGTTTCTTGGCATCACGCTTTTCAAGCAGCGGATGAAGATCACCCTCAAGGTTGGCCGAGAGCGACTGCAGCACTTCGCCCAGCTTTTTTGCATACGGACGGGCAGCTACGACATTTTCCTGGGCCCGGCGCAATTTTGCCGCCGAAACCATTTTCATGGCCTTGGTGATCTGGCGCGTATTTTTTACGGATACAATCCGCTTTTTAATGCTTTTAAGGCTTGCCATATCTCAAACCGTCCTTGTTTACGCGGTAAATTCCTTCTTAAACTGCCCCATCGCGGCAATGATTCTGCCCTTCAGATCGTCATCAATGGCTTTTTTGTCGCGTAACTCTGCGAGCAGTTCTGCCTGACGATTGTCGAAGAATGCATACATCTCGATTTCGAACTTTTTGAGAGCCGAAACCTGCAAGTCGTCCAGGAAGCCGTTGTTGGCTGCAAAGATAATCAGAACCTGCTTCTCATTGGGGATCGGACGATACTGCGGCTGTTTGAGAATCTCAACCAGGCGCACACCGCGCTCCAGCTGCATCTGGGTAGCTCTGTCAAGGTCGGAACCAAACTGGGCGAATGCGGCCATTTCACGGTACTGAGCCAAGTCGAGACGCAGTGTACCGGCCACCTGTTTCATGGATTTTGTCTGGGCGGAACCACCGACGCGGGATACCGAGAGACCGACGTTAATAGCCGGACGTACGCCGGAAAAGAACAGGTCGGATTCCAGGTAGATCTGGCCGTCGGTGATGGAGATAACGTTGGTCGGGATGTAGGCCGAAACGTCGCCGGCCTGGGTCTCGATGATCGGCAGTGCGGTCAAAGACCCGGCACCACGGGCATCGGACAGTTTGCAGGCACGTTCCAGCAGACGGCTGTGCAGGTAGAAAACGTCACCCGGATAGGCCTCACGTCCTGGCGGGCGGCGAAGCAGCAGGGAGAGCTGGCGATAGGCAACGGCCTGTTTGGAAAGATCGTCATAGATGATCAGGGCATGCTTGCCGGTATCGCGGAAAAACTCGCCCATGGTAACACCAGTGTAGGGAGCGATGAACTGCAGCGGTGCCGACTCGGAAGCGGTTGCGGCAACGACGATGGTGTAATCCATGGCGCCGTGCTCGGTAAGCTTGGAAACAACCTGGGCAACCGTGGAGCGTTTCTGGCCGATGGCGACATAGATACAGACAACATCGCCGCCCTTCTGGTTGATGATCGTATCGATGGCAACAGCGGTCTTGCCGGTCTGACGGTCACCGATGATCAATTCGCGCTGGCCACGCCCGATTGGAACCATGGAGTCAATCGCCTTGAGGCCGGTAGCCATCGGCTGGTGAACCGATTTACGGTCAACAATACCGGGGGCCTTGATCTCAACCTTGCTGAAGCTGCTGGTGTTGATCGGGCCTTTGCCGTCGATGGGCTGTCCGATGGCGTTAACAACGCGACCGATCAGGGCGTCGCCGACCGGAACCTCGGTAATGCGGCCGGTACGTTTGACGGTGTCGCCTTCCTTGATCTCGGAAAACTCACCGAGAATGGCGGCGCCGACGTTATCTTCTTCCAGGTTGAGAACCATACCGGTTACGCCGCCGGGAAACTCCAGCAGCTCACCGGCCATGGCGCCAGCCAGGCCGTGAATACGGGCAATACCGTCACCGATGGAGATAATTGTGCCGGTTTCCGACACTTCAACCTCTTTGCCATACTCTTTGATCTGTTTTTTGATGATCTCGCTGATCTCTTCGGCTCTGATTTCCATGGATGCTCCTACCCCTTCTGTAATATATCTTTAATCCGTTTAAGCTGGGTCTTGACACTGCTGTCAAACGCTGTATCGCCAATCTGTGTAACCACGCCGCCCAGCAGAGTCGGGTCAACGGTAACCTGCGGGATGACTTTTTTGCCGCTTTTCTTCTCCAAGGCACTCTGGATGGAAGCCACCTGGCTGTCATCCAGCGCAAAGGCTGTCTTGATAATAGGGCGAATGATATTGGACTGCTCATCGGCCAGTGTTTCATAGGTATGTACGATCTGGTCCAGGAAAGCCACACGGTTTTTGTCCACCAGCAGCAGCAGGAAGTTGCCGACCAGCTCGGAACAGTTAACCTTGGCGATAAGGTCCTTCATGATTTCTTTCTTCTGCTCTGCAGTGTACGCCGGATTGGCAAAAACAGCCTTCAGGTCCGTATTTGCAGCAAAAATGCGGTCAACGGCTGTCAGCTCATCGCGAAAACGGTCAATCAGTCCGCCCTCGGAACCTAGCTGTACCAGCGCCTTGGCATAGCGACGCGCTAAAGTATTATTGGTCACTGGATCTGTACCACCTTGTCAAGATATTCACCGACAAATCGGTCGTGGTCGGCCTTCTGTATGGCGCCGGTCAGTTTGCCGGTAGCAATCTCAACCGCCAGGCGGGCAGCCTCGGCACGCAACTCGGCACGGGCCTTGACTGTTTCCTGTTCGGCCGACTGGGCAGCCTGGGCCGCTATCTTCTGAACAGCTATGCGCGCCTCGGCAATAATGCGCTCTTTTTCCTGCTCACCTTCCCTGATAATGGCAGCCTGCAGATCATCGATCTCTTTGGTGGCCTGATCAAGCTTGCTGCGGTATTCGGCCAGCTTGGCCTCGGCAGCAGCCTTGCCTTCCTGGGCGTCCTTGAGATCCTTCTCGATCTGGGTCTGGCGGGCAGCCAGCGAACCCTTTACATCGGCCTTCTTAAGTGCAAAACCGAGAATGCCGAACAGAACTGCAAAGTTAAGCACACGCCAGCCAAGGTCTTTCAGCTGCGCCCCTTTATCAACATGGTGCGCGCCTTCGCCGCCTTCATTGGCAAAACCGACCGAAGCGACCAGCACAATAACGGCAATGTAAGCCAGGGAGAATATGATTTTTTTGCTGCGATCAGATACCATCAACATGTTACAGGCTCCTCCCCAGGATTTTTTCACTGATGTCAACGGACAGGAGTTCGGCCTGCTGTTTCAGCAGGACTCGGGCATCAGCAGCCTCTTTGGCCACACGGTCGCGTATCGTGCCGAGAGAGACGGTTGCCTCTGCACGGGCCTTTTCCAGCAGCGAAGTTTCTTCCAGCTGTGCCTGCTTGAGAGACTCGGCCCGACGGGAGCCGGCTTCTGCTTTGGCCTCATGCAGCCTGGACTCGTACTGAGCCATCTTTTCCTGAACCTCAAGGTCAACCGAGGCGGCCTTTTCACGGGCACCATCGATCACCTGACGACGATCGGCCAGAACCTTGCGGAGCGGCTTGTACAGAAAAATGTTGAGGACCAGGACCAGAATCCCGAAGTTAACTACCTGAACAAAAAACGCCAAATTTAATTCAATCACGACCTACCCCTTGCAGGCATCCTGAGTTGTATACTGTATCCCAGATTCGGGCGTAAAACAGCAGATTAGCTATCATGGTTTTTACGTGTGTGTCAAGAAAATTACAGGAACCGTATACTTTATTTTTCAAATAATCCGTTCGCGTTTTTCTCACAAGTCAAGCAGATCAATGATCCGGGTCAGTTCGTCCGTGTCATTGAAATGTATCTCCAGGCGGCCGCCTTTCGTCCCGACCCTACGGATGGCAACCCGCGACTGGAAGCGTTTCTGCATCTGTTCCTCAAGGGAGCTCAAAAGAAGGTCCGGCTGCTGCGGGCGCTTGCGACCGGCAGCGGGATGCGGGTTGACCTTCAGTCTCCGCACAAGATCTTCGGTAGCACGCACACTCAGTTGACGGTGCAGGATTTCATGACGGGCTTTTTCGATCAGTTCCAGACTCTCCAGCGCCAGCAGGGCGCGGGCATGTCCCATGGAAAGACGTTCCTCGATGATGTCGTGCTGGATCACTTCGGGCAGCTTGAGCAGCCGCAGGGAGTTGGTCACGGCGGTCCGGCTCTTGCCGACCTTCCTGGCCACATCCTCCTGAGAGATGCTGAACTGTTCCACCAGTGAGCGGTAGGCCTCGGCCTCCTCGATGGCATTCAGATCCTGGCGCTGGATGTTCTCGATCAGGGCCAGTTCCATGACAACCGCGTCGCTGGCCTCACGGATTACAACCGGAACCTCATGCAGTCCGGCCTTCTGTGAAGCCCTCCAGCGACGCTCTCCGGCGATAATCTCGAAGAAACCGTCCTTCTGGGTAACCACCAGCGGCTGAATAATTCCCTGTTCACGGATCGAGGCCGCCAGTTCTTCCAGTTTATCCGCTGCAAAGTTCTTGCGGGGCTGGTTTTTGTTGGGCCGGATCTGTTCGATGGGACAGAGGAAATAATCCTTGCTTCCCCGTGCCATTTCCGGCACTTGGAGCAGCGCTGCCATCCCCTTTCCAAGGCCACCTCTCTTAACCATTGGTCGCCTCCCTGCGGATGATTTCCCGGGCCAACTGCAGATAACTGGCAGCACCACGGGATGCAATATCGTAATAAATGATCGGCAGGCCGTGGCTGGGTGCCTCTGCCAGGCGCACATTGCGCGGCACAACCGTCTCGAACACCTGCTCGGGAAAATGGGTGCGGATCTCGTCGGCCACCTCTTTACTCAGGTTGCCGCGGGAATCGAACATGGTCAGCAGTATGCCTTCGATCTTGAGCAGGGGATTAATCCGCTTCTGAACCAGTCCGATGGTATTCAGGATCTGCGACAATCCTTCCATGGCGTAGTATTCGCACTGCAACGGGATCAGGACGGAATCGGCGGCGGTCATGGCATTGACGGTCAGCAGGTTGAGAGACGGCGGACAGTCAATAATTATGTAGCGGTAGTCAGATGATAGAGCCGCCAGGGCACACTTGAGCTTCTGCTCGCGGCCGATCTCGGGGGCCAGCTCCAGCTCGGCGCCGGCCAGATCTGAGTTGGCAGGCATGATATGCAGAAACGGGTGACCGGTATCCATCACAATCGAGCGGGGGTCAAGCTCGTTGATAATGGCATCATAGACCGTATGCTTGAGCCCTGACCGCTCGATGCCCACACCGCTGGTGGCATTGGCCTGGGGATCGATATCGACCAGCAGCGTCGGCCGTTCAGCAGCCGCCAGAGAGGCCGCCAGATTGACGGCAGTGGTAGTCTTTCCGACGCCCCCCTTCTGGTTGGCGATGCAGATGATTCTGGACATGTGGGTGTGCTTTCTGCCGTGGTTATTGAGATATCAAAGTTGGGTGCGCCGTGCGCCGGGAAGCAGGAAAATTAGCACAACCGGGCGGGTATTGGAAATGATTTTTTTGACGCCGGTCAAGTACTCTCCAATCCCCGGCCGATACAGTGGCTGAAGCAAAACTCACTTCACCTGCAAAAGGATCGTTATGTCTGTCTCTAAAACCTGCCTGCTGCTCATGACCGTCGGCCTCATGACCGCGTCTTCGGCTCAGGCCTTTGAATGCAAGGTCTGCCACAGCAAAAACCCAAAGATGGTGGCCATGCACAAGGCCCTGGAAGGACAGAACTGTTTTGGATGCCACAAGGCGGGAGAAAAGCTGATGGGCAAGTCGAAGCCGAAAGACCAGGACAGCCTGCTGAAGCGCAGGGCTACGGAACCGGAGTGCCTGCCGTGTCACGGCAGGAAGTTATAAACATCTGAGGCACTTGCAAAAAGATTGTTATCCCCGAATGCTTCTATACGGGGATCGAGACTTTTCAGCTACTTAAAACTGGATTCCCGATCAGAACCGCTTCGGGAATGACATGGTTAGGACTCTTGCAAGAGGCTCATCTGTTTTTTTAGATTGGTTATCCATCTGCGGCAGTGTCTTTTGCAACAGTTTTTCTCGTTACGCAGATCCAGCTGCGTAACGCAATGGCCCGACAAACTCCCGCTTGGTGATTCGGTAAGCGGTAGCTTACCTTACCGGTGCGTTACCAAGCTGGAGCTTGGTAACGAGAAAAAAAAACTTCCCATAGCCTCATTCAGAGCCATGGGAAGTTTTAACAAACAACATGAAAGTTTTTCAGCTAAAAGATTTTCACGGTGTAATAAACGCTCCTAAAACATCCTGGCTGGTATATGCATTGACATTAAAAGGGTCAGTGCCGGGGACGCCTCTGTTCACGATCATAAAATATTTTGTTCCATTCACATGAGGAATAGCAAACCACGGTTGTCTTCCATTATTTTCGGTCGAGAACAGGTTCAGTGCTGACCCGATTGGTGCCCCCGATGTATCAAAATAGCCACCTTTTACGCCCGTTGTCGGAGTTCCCCAGTTTTCTGTCCAGGTCACCAGATATTTTGTGCCATTCCAGATAACATTTTGGAATTTGTGATCCGGCGATGTATTGGATATTGTAATTATAGAACCGGTCGGGATGCCTGATTTAGTGACTAATTGACCGTAAATATCCCACTTGCACCCACTCGCTTGACACGCGTTAGGAAGCGTTGTCTCTTCCTCGATGACCACAAAATAATTTGTGCCATCAAACGCTAATGCAAGAGGATTGTCGCGCGGCAGCGACGATGCATTTATCAGGAAGTTATTTCCTGTGAGGCTGCCCGCCGTTGACGGAGCGGATTTTGTTACAAATTGGCCATACACATCTGACTCGAAACAATGGGTGCCTTGAGTATCCGTGTAGCAGGCACTCTGGTTGCGCCCATCTCCCCAGACGACAAGAATGTTCGTGCCGTCAAAAGCGACAGCAGGCTCTCTCTGACCATGTGGAGCCGTGCTGACGGAGATAGCGGCCCCTAATAGACTACCCGAGGGTGAAATAAACTGTCCGTATATATCGGAGGCATCTGATGATGATCCCCTGGTGTCCCAGACTGCAAAATAATTTGCCCCATCAAATATTATGCGTCCACGCCCTTTAGTTCCTAACTGGCCAATTATGAATGCAGATCCGACCAACTGGCCAGTCTTACTGATGCGTTGGCCATACAAAATATCATTTGGGTAAAGGGCATCATCTGGCCATATCATCAGATAGTTCGTTCCGTCAAAGGCTACAGAAGACATTCCGCCGGTCCGGCCAATAGAGATCGGGGAGCCTACCAGACTTCCTGTGGAGCCAGAGACAAGTTGAGCGGTTATACTGTTGCTGGCATTCTGATCACCCTGAATTCCTACCAAGTAGTTTGTCCCATCAAAAGCAGCACCTCTACTCATTTCTCGTCCTGAGGTTGCGGCAATGGGGAATTCCGCGGCAGTCGCACTACCTGCTGCGCTTCCGTTACAAATATACTTAGTCTGGGTAACTTCACCGGCACCCAACGCCCCATCCCTGTTCAGGTCAAGGCCAGTCTGAATCTTTACTCCACCGTTTGTGCAATTTGCACCAGAGACTTCATCAACAAGCAAGATCAATGAATTAAAGCCATTGGTTCCCGCAGGTCCCTGTGACCCCGTTGTCCCTGTGTCACCTTTTAAACCTTGTGGTCCCACTGGGCCTTGAATTTCTGCTTTATATTGAATGCTGCCATCAGGGAATACTAGTCCGTTTCCCGCGCCAGATATTCTGAGATCCCCATTATACACCCTCACACTATCCGGATTAGCAAACGCTGAAGCAGCAAATAACGCAGAAAAGCATACAACTTCAATAATGATATTTCGTAACATAGATTATCCTCCTTTTTATTTGTGAGCCAAATAAAGGACATGCGGTGCGTAGCGAGGCGGAGCCATCACATGTACTGGTGTTGAACTAAACCGCTTGGGCACCTTTCTTGGATTTTCATCCGGTTTTTTGGTTTTTTGGTTTTTTGGCGTGAGGCGTGAGGCGTGAGGCGTGAGTCGTGAGTCGTGTGGAAGTATCCCGGTCAACACGGAGGAGTCAAAATATTTATGCGTTTGTATGGAAAGGGTAATCATGACCCGGTTCCTCGCATGAAGCTTGAAGAATTTTAACAGAAACCGGCGGGGTGTCAAGGGGGAATTGCTGTAGCTTAAAAAGGCAGGTTGATCTACTTCGTAAGTCATGTATAGATTACGTCACGAAGTGGCTGATGCACGGTAGACCGGCGTTTCAACGCCGGGATTAATGCAGATTTATTCATTCCGTCACGTACGTGACGTAGGGAATTTGTTGGGCATTCAAGAATCCGTGGGATAAATCCCACGGCTACCATCAAACGCCCCTCTGGGGCTCCAGTCCCTTCTCCCTCATGAACGCTTTAAAGGCCCCATCCGGCGGAGCCGTGACGCGGATTTCCACTGCCCGCTCATCCTTGAATACCAAAGACGCGCAGTGCAGCATCATCCGCACTGCCGGCGCCCCGCCATAGGTAGCATCCCCGACAATCGGCAGTCCGGAGGCCTCCAGGTGGACGCGAATCTGGTGGGTACGGCCGGTCTGGGGACGCGCCTCCACCAGTGAAAAATCACCCGACGTGGAGAGCAGGCGGAATTCGGTCAGGGCCGTGCGCCCTTCGGCCATGACACCATATCGTGAGGTCCCAACCTTGCCGATCGGGCCGTCAACGCTCCAGACATCCTGGCCCGGCCGACCGCTGACCAGCGCCAGATAAACTTTGTCCACCGCCCCGTCGTGAAAACGCTTGGAGAGCCAGGCGGCGGCCTGCTTGTGCTTCGGGAACAGCATGACACCCGAGGTGCCGCGATCCAGACGATGGATGACCCGGGCCGGCTCATTGCTGCCTTGGTGGCGGAAATATTCGGAGACCCAGTATTCCAGCGTCCCCTTGAGCTGATAGGGGGTGCGCTGGGTGTTGATGCCAGCCGGCTTGTTGACCGCGATCAGCGCCTTATCTTCATATAACAGGGCCTCGGGCAACAGGATCAGTTCCCGGAAGCGACCCGCCTCCATTATCCCGGCCTCGATGATATCCCCGGCCTTGATCATTCGCGAGGCGACCCGCACCATGGCGCTGTTGACAGCACAGCCGCCCCGGTCGATGATCCGCCGCGCCTCCGACTTGCTGAGCGCCTCGAAGAGTATGCTCATGGTCTCGTCCAGACGACGCCCGCCCTGTTCCGCTGTGACTGTTTTTCTGAGTATCATACCTTGTTACTATCCTGTTTCCGCATTGCAATGCAAACGAAAATCACGGTGGCACAGCAGCGATATTTCTGTTACCCTCTGCCGCCATGAACAGCGAAACCATCACAGACATCCCCCTGCTGCGCGGACCGGTAGCCCTGTCGCACCACTTCATCCGCCGGTTTTTACATGAGGGAGACCGGGCCGTTGACGCCACCTGCGGCAACGGCAGCGACACACTCCTGCTGGCCGAACTGGTGGGTTCAAGCGGCCGGGTCTGGGCCTTCGATATCCAGCAGGCGGCCATCGACCGGAGCTTCCAGAGGCTGACGGAGGCCGGACTGGCAGAGCGGGTGAAGCTTATCCGCGCCGGCCATGAAACCCTGTCCGGCCATGTGACAGACAACATCAGCCTGGTCGTCTTCAACCTGGGTTACCTGCCGGGCGGCGACCGCAGCATCATCACCAACCCCGAGACAACCGCAAAAGCGTTGGAGATGTCCCATGCCTGCCTGAAGCCGGGCGGCATCCTGGCGGTGACGATCTACCCCGGCCACGACGGCGGGGAGCGGGAGCGGCATGTCGTCGAGAGCTGGTCGGCCGGGCTTGACGCTCGCGCCTTCCACGTCTGGCGCATGGGTCAACTGAACGTACCCGCTGACGCCCCCTATTTTATATTGATCCAGAAGGCGGCCTGACATGCTTCGCGAACTGCTTCCCTTCATAGCCGTCCTGCCGGCAACCGCCTACAGCCTGATCTCTCTGGCCTGCGGACAAAGGTATTTCAGGAAGGACCTTCAACCTTCAGCCTTCAACCTTCAGCCTTCGCCCCTCGGCGTCACCATCCTGAAACCGGTCAAGGGCATGGATGCCGGCAGCTACGACAACTTTGCCTCATTTTGTTGTCAGGAATATTCCGGTCCGGTTCAGCTGCTTTTCGCTGCCGCATCGTCTGATGATCCGGTCATTCCGGTCATAATGCAGCTCATGCGGAGCCTTCCGGACATGGATATACAGTTGGCGGTCAACCCGGCCATCCACGGCCCCAACTACAAGGTTTCCAACCTGATCAACGCCTTTCCTGCGGCAAAATACGATATCATCATTGTGTGCGACAGTGACATCCGGGTATCACCCGATTATCTGGCATCGGTCACAAGACATTTCGATGACCCTACAGTCGGGCTAGTTACCTCGCTGTACCGCACCTCCAACGTCCACGGCATCGCCACCGCCCTCGAAGCCACCGGATTCACCAGCGAGATGATCCCCAACGTCATGGTGGCGCTGCAGTTGGAAGGGCTCTCCTTCGCGCTGGGGGCCTCCATGGCGGTGCGGCGCGAAGCCCTGGCCTCCATCGGCGGTTTCGATTCGCTGGTGGATTATCTGGCCGATGACTATCAACTGGGCAACCAGGTCCATGCCGCCGGCTGGCGCATCGCCCTGGACAGCTGTTTTGTGGAAAGCATGATGAAAGCCGAGAGCCTCAGGTCCGTGCTGTCCCGGCAATTGCGCTGGGCGCGCACCATGCGGGTCAGCCGGCCGGGAGGCTACCTGGCGTCCGGTATCACCCTTCCCTTTCCGGCACTGGTCCTGGCGGCACTGCTGGCCCCCTCCGCCGGAACTGCCTTGTTGGCAATCATTCTGCTCTATGGGGTTCGGCTGACGGTTGCCTGCATCTTCAGCCGGACATTCGTTGGCGACCGGCTGCTCCCCGGCTGGCTCTGGCTGCTCCTCTTTCGGGATATGCTGGCCTTCTTCAGCTGGGCGCTCTCTTTTCTGGGCAACCGGGTGGAATGGCGAGGCATCCGCTTCAGGCTGAAACCGGGTGGAAAACTGGAAGAGCTGGTCTGATAAAAAATATCTGGACAAATCCATTTTTAATGAGGTAAAAAGGAATGAACATTCATTCCGTAAATACATGAGGTGAAGCATGGCAAAGCCGGACAAACGCGAAGAAATCGTAAAAGCCTCGCTGGAACTGATAGCGGAACAAGGCTTTCATGGCGCCCCCATGGCGATGATCGCCGAGCGGGCCGGGGTTGGTGCCGGGACGATTTACCGTTACTTCGAGAACAAGGATGTGCTGATTACCGAATTGTACCGGGAGCTTGAAGAACGCATCTTCCCGGCCATTCAGGAGGGATATGCGCCGGACAAACCGATCCGTGAGCAGTTTCTGCATCTCAGCACTGGTTTGCTGAAGTATTTCATCGAAAACTCCCTCGACTTCCGCTTCATCGAACAGTTTCACAACTCTCCGTACGGCGTAGCCTGCCGCAGGGACAAACTCATGGGAACAAAGGCAGGCTGCGACATTTTTCACGATCTCTTTGAATACGGGATCTCCCAACAGGCTATGAAGGACCTTCCGCTTGTCATCATCTTCGCCTTGGCTTTCGGCCCCATTCTGGCCGTGGCCCGCGACCATATCCTTGGCTTCATCGTTCTCGACGAAGCCATGATCGCCCGGACAGTTGAAGCATGCTGGGACGGCGTCCGGAGATAAGGGAATATTCAGCCGTTAGACTAATTTGTGTTTATCAAAAACAGAATGAACATTCATTCGACTATAGTGAGGTGACCATGCAAACCACATGCAAAACAAGACTGACCGCCGTTGCCGGCATTCTCATCGGCGGCCTGATGACGACATCCTGCTCAAAACCGCCGCAAACGCCTCCCCCGGCGGGACCACCGGAAGTAGGTATAGTGGTGGTGCAGCCGCAACGGGTGGCGCTGACCAGCGAACTTTCCGGCCGGACCACTCCTCAGATGATCGCCGAGGTCAGGCCCCAGGTCAGCGGGATCATCCAGAAGCGACTTTTTACAGAAGGGAGCGATGTCAAGGCTGGGCAGGTGCTGTACCAGATTGATCCGGCAATCTACAAGGCCGCCTTCGATAGCGCTAAGGCCGCCGAGACCCGGGCCGAGGCCAACCTTATCCCGGCCCGGCTCAAAGAGGAACGCTACAGGGATCTGGTAAAAATAAAGGCGGTCAGCCAGCAGGACTATGATGACGCCCATGCCGGGCTCAAGCAGAACGAGGCCGATGTGGCCGCTGCCAAGGCCGTGGTTGAGACCGCCCGGATAAACCTGGCCTATACCAGGATAGCCGCCCCCATCTCCGGCCGGATCGGCCGTTCCACCGTGACCGACGGTGCGCTGGTTACCGCCAACCAGCCGGTGGCACTGGCCACCGTCCAGCAGATCGGCTCCATGTATGTGGACGTGACCCAGTCCAGCTCCGAGCTCTTGAAGCTGAAGCAGAACCTGGCCAGCGGCTTGATAAAAAAAGACAACGGGGCTGCCCAGGCTCGCGTCAAACTGCTGCTGGAAGACGGCAGCGCCTATCCGCTGCCCGGCACGCTCAAATTTTCCGAAGTGACCGTGGACCAGAGCACCGGTTCCGTCACCCTGCGGGCGGTCTTCCCTAACCCGAAACAGGTGCTGTTGCCCGGCATGTTTGTCCGTGCCGTTGTAGAGGAAGGTGTTAACGAGCAGGCCATCCTGGTGCCGCAGCGCGGAGTTACCCGCAATCCCAAGGGTGAAGCGCTGGTCATGACCGTGGGCGCCGAAGAGAAGGTTGAACCGCGGCCGATCAAGGTGGCACGGACCGTTGGTGACAACTGGCAGGTGAGTGAAGGATTGAAAGCGGGAGATCGCGTCATTGTGGAAGGGCTTCAGAAGGCAAGGCCGGGGACAGTGGTCAAAACTGTGCCTTTCGGCAGTGCGCCGACAGCAGCACCTGCTGCAAAAAAATAATCTGACAAGTCTGACTTGTCAGACCTTATTCTAAGGAGCCTCTCCATGCCCCGTTTTTTCATAAACCGCCCCATCTTCGCCTGGGTCATCGCCATCATGGTCATGCTGGTCGGTCTGCTGTCGATCAAGAAGCTGCCGGTCTCCCAGTATCCGCCCATCGCGCCGCCCCAGATCGCCATTAATGCCACCTACCCGGGCGCCTCGGCCCAGACCGTGCAGGATACGGTTACCCAGGTCATCGAGCAGAAGCTGAACGGCATCGACAACCTGATCTACATGTCGTCCACCAGTGACTCGGCCGGGGCGGTGACCATCACCCTGACTTTCAAGGCCGGCACCGATCCGAATATCGCCCAAGTGCAGGTGCAGAACAAGCTGCAACTGGCCGTGCCGCTCCTGCCCCAGATTGTCCAGCGCTCGGGGATTCAGGTGGTCAAGTCCACCAGAAACTTCCTGCTGATCGTCGGCCTCGTCTCGGAAGACGGCTCCATGGACCGTAATGGCCTGACCGACTACATGGTCTCCAACCTCCAGGACATCGTCAGCCGGCTGGAGGGGGTCGGCGAACTGCTGCTGTTCGGCACCCAGAACGCCATGCGGATCTGGCTGAACCCGGCCAAGCTGAACAACTGCCATCTGACCTCCAATGACGTGATCGCGGCCTTGCAGGCCCAGAATGTCCAGGTGTCGGCCGGACAGTTTGGCGGCACCCCGGCCAATCAGGGCCAGCAGCTCAATGCCACCATCAACGCCCGGGCCCTGCTGAAGAACACGGAGCAGTTCGATGCCATCATCCTGCGCACAAACAGCGACGGCTCCACGGTCAAACTCAAGGATGTGGCTGAAAGCAGGATCGGCACCGAGAACTACGAGATACAATCGTACTACAATGGTAAACCGCTGGGAGGGATGGCGATCCGCCTGGCGGCCGGCGCCAATGCACTGGAAACCGGCAACCGGGTCAAGGCCAAGATGGCGGAGCTGGAGAAATATTTCCCCCCCGGCATGAAGGTGGTCTATCCCTACGACACCACCCCCTTTGTCAAGATCTCCATCGAAGAGGTGGTTCACACCCTGATTGAGGCGGTCTTCCTGGTCTTCATCATCATGTTCCTCTTCCTGCAGAACATCCGCGCCACCCTGATCCCCACCATCGCGGTGCCGGTGGTGCTGCTGGGCACCATGGGGGTGCTGGCGGCCTGCGGGTACTCCATCAACACCCTGACCATGTTCGCCCTGGTGATCGTCATCGGCCTGCTGGTGGACGACGCCATCGTCGTCGTCGAAAACGTCGAACGCATCATGACCGAGGAAGGGCTTCCGCCCAAGGAAGCAACCATCAAATCCATGGGACAGATCACCAGCGCGCTGTGGGGCATCGCCACCGTACTGACGGCGGTCTTCCTCCCCATGGCCTTCTTTCCCGGTTCCACCGGCGTCATCTACCGCCAGTTTTCCGTCACCATCATCTCGGCCATGATCCTGTCGGTGCTGGTGGCCATGATCCTGACCCCGGCGCTGTGCGCCACCCTGCTCAAGCCGGTCGCAAAGGGACATCATGCCGGTGAATCCGGCTGGTTCAGCTGGTTCTTCAGCCACTTCAACCGGCTGTTTGAATTCTGTCGGCATAATTATGAGGGGATCGTCGGCCGCTCCTTCGGCAAACCGGTGCGCTATCTGGTGGTCTACGGCGCCATTGTGGCCGCCATGGCTTACGTCTTCCTGCATCTTCCCACATCATTTCTGCCGGATGAGGACCAGGGTTTCATTATCTGCCAGGTCCAGTTGCCGGCCGGCGCCACCCAGGAGCGGACCATCCAGGTCATCCGCCAATTGGAGCAGCACTTCCTGGAGAAGGAGTCCAAAGCAGTGCAGGGGGTCATTACCGTGGCCGGGTTCAGCTTTGCCGGTCGCGGCCAGAACATGGGGCTGGCCTTTGTCAGGCTCAAACACTGGAACCTTCGCAAGTCTCCCGACATGAAGGCATCGGCCATTGCCGGCCGGGCCATGGGGGCCTTCTCCAAGTTCAGAGACGGCCTGGCCTTCGCCTTTTCACCGCCGGCGGTACTGGAACTGGGGGTTGCCAACGGCTTCGACTTCCAGTTGCAGGATCGTGGCGGTCTGGGGCATGAGAAGCTGATGGAGGCGCGCAACCAACTCCTGGGCTTGGCCATGAAAAACAAGAAACTGGTCGCGGTGCGACCCAACGGCCAGGATGACTCGCCCCAGTTCAAGCTCGACATCGATGATGTGCGGGCCGGAGCCCTGGGGGTATCCCAGGCCGATATCAACAATGTCCTCTCCACTGCCTGGGGAAGCACTTACGTCAACGACTTCATCCAGGACGGCCGGGTCAAGAAGGTTTTTCTCCAGTCAGACGCCCGCTACCGCATGCTGCCTGAGGATATCAACCGCTGGTATGTCAGCAACAAGAACGGCCAGATGGTGCCGTTCTCCGCCTTTGCCACCGCCCGCTGGCAGTATGGCTCGCCCCGACTGGAGCGTTACAACGGCATCCCGTCCGTGGAGATCCTGGGGCAGGCCGCGCCGGGGATCAGTACCGGCGAGGCCATGGACGAGGTGGAAAAGATGGCGGCCCAGCTGCCGGCGGGGATCGGCTACGAATGGACCGGTCTCTCCTACGAGGAAAAGAACGCCGGGGCCCAGGCGCCGGCACTCTATGCCATATCGCTGCTGGTGGTGTTCCTCTCCGTGGCGGCCCTGTACGAAAGCTGGACCATCCCCTTCGTAAACCTGTTGATGCTGCCATTGGGACTGGTGGGGGCGGTTATCGCGGTCAAGCTGCGGATGTTCCCCAACGATGTCTATCTCCAGATCGGCCTGCTCACCACGGTGGGGCTCTCTACCAAGAACGCCATCCTGATCATCCAGTTCATCAAGGAGCAGATGCATCAGGGGCATGAACTGGTCGAGGCCACCCTGTCAGCGGTGCGGATTCGACTCCGCCCTGTTATCATGACGTCGCTGGCCTTCTTCTTCGGCACCCTGCCGCTGGCGCTGACCAAGGGGGCTGGGGCCGCGGCCCAGAATGCCATCGGCACGGCCGTCACCGGCGGACTGCTATCGGCCACCTTCATCGACCTGATCTTCATCCCGTTCTTCTTTGTACTGGTCTCGCGCTTGTTCGCCGGAAAGAAGACCCCTGCGCAACCTGCCGTTGCCGCCACCACCCCGGAGGTGCATTGATATGAAACGGATAACAACGACCCTGTGCCTTTTCCTGGGAACAATTCTGTGCCTGAGCGGCTGCAGCATGGCCCCGGGCTATACCCGACCCGACGCGCCGGTACCGGCCGCCTGGCCTGCCGGTCCGTCCTACCAGAGTGGAACGGGCAAAGCTGCCGATGCGTCAGTGGCCGACATCCCCTGGCGCCAGTTCTTCATCGATGAGAAACTGCGCAAGCTGATCGCCCTTTCCCTGGAAAACAACCGCGACCTGCGCGTCGCCCTGCTCAACATCGAGCGTTCCCGGGCCCAGTACCAGATCCGGCGCTCCGACCTCCTTCCAAAGATCGATGCCTCGGCCGGAGCAACGTTCCAGCGGGTGCCGGCAGGGCTTTCCACTACGAGAAATACCATGACAACCGAGCAGTACAGCGCCGCTCTCGGGGTCAGTTCCTACGAACTGGACCTGTTCGGCCGGGTAACCAGCCTGAAGGACCAGGCCCTGGAACAGTTTCTGGCAACAGAACAGGTCCGGCGCAGTGTCCAGCTCAGTCTGGTGGCCCAGGTTGCCGCCGCATATCTCAACCTGGCAGCTAACCGGGATCGGCTTCAACTTGCCCGGGAGACACTGTCCAGCCAGCAAACATCGCATCAGCTTACCCGGAGTCGCTTCGAGGCGGGCGTATCCTCGGCCCTTGACATGAACCAGGCCCGGACCGCCGTAGAAACGGCCCGTCTGGATATCGCCCGTTTCACGACCCTGGTGGCCCAGGACGAAAATGCCCTGAATCTGGCGGTCGGCACCCAGGTTGGGTCAGACCTGATTCCCTCTACCCTTGACGAATCGTTGACGTCACTCAGGGATCTCGCTCCCGGCCTGCCGTCGGACGTGCTGCTGCGCCGGCCCGACATTCTGCAGGCCGAAAACCTGCTCAAAGGGTTTAATGCCAACATCGGCGCTGCGCGGGCCGCCTTCTTTCCCAGGATCACCCTTCTTTCATCGGTCGGATTCGGCAGCAGCGAACTGGCCGGCCTGTTCACCGGCAATGCCTTTGCCTGGAGTTTTGCACCGCGCATCACGCTGCCGATCTTCGATGGTGGCAGCAACCGGGCCAATCTCAAGGTAGCGGTGATAGATCGCGACATCGCACTGGCCCAGTACGAAAAGGCCATCCAGACCGCTTTCCGCGAAGTGGCCGACGCCCTTGCCCAGCGCGGGACCATCGATGAGCAGGTGGCAGCGCAACAGTCTCTCACCGATGCCACCTCCGAAAGCTACAACCTCTCCCGGGCACGCTACGAAAAAGGGGTTGACGGCTACCTGTCGGTTCTCGACTCGCAACGCTTCCTTTACGGAGCCCAGCAGAACCTGATCACCGCCCGCCTGGCCCGGCTGGCCAATCTGGTGACCCTCTACAAGGTGTTGGGAGGGGGAAGTGAAAAAATAATACTCACAACTCCTCATAGTTAGATATCCTCAACAAACTCGATTCTTTCTTTACAATTTCCAATCGAGTCGGTATAAGTTTAAATTGACTTTTTTCGAGGTAGTGCCGTGTCCGGAGCAGTTCAATTCATAGGACGTGTAACCATCGCGTCCGTACGGGATCTGGGGAGAATCGGATGGTTTCTGATCTATTCTCTCTACATGATCCTGCGATGCCCCGGCAGTCCGCTCCAGATTCTCAAGCAGATCAGGTTTATCGGCGCCAAGTCACTCTTCGTCATCTTTCTGACCGCCGCCTTTACCGGCATGGTACTGGGCCTGCAGGGCTATTACACCCTGACCAAGTTCGGCTCCGAAGGCATGCTGGGCACCGCCGTGGCCCTCTCGCTGATCCGCGAACTGGGACCGGTGCTGACCGCGTTGATGGTGACCGGCAGGGCCGGCAGCGCCATCACGGCCGAGATCGGCATCATGCGGATTACGGAACAGATTGACGCCCTGGAGACCATGGCGCTGGACCCCTTCAGGTATCTGGTCACCCCCAAGTTCATCGCCGCCATGCTCTCCCTGCCGCTTCTGTGCGCTATCTTCGATGTGGTCGGCATCTATGGCGGCTGGGTTGTGGGGGTCAAGCTGCTGGGGGTCAATCCGGGCGCATATTTCTATGAGATGGAAAAAGCGGTGGTCTGGCGGGATGTTTACTCCGGCATCGTCAAGTCCTTTTCGTTCGGCTTGATCATCGCCTGGATCGGCTGCTACAAGGGCTATTATGCAGGCCACGGCGCCGAAGGTGTTTCCAAGGCGACCACCGAATCCGTGGTATTGACCTCTGTCCTGATTCTGGTGTGGGATTACTTCCTCACGTCGATCCTTCTGTGAGCGCATCATGATCCAGCTGACCAACCTCCATAAAGCCTTCGGCAGCCAGAAAGTCCTCAACGGGCTGAATCTGACCATCCCCGACGGCCAGATTACGGCCATCATCGGTCCCAGCGGCGAAGGCAAGAGCGTCCTGCTCAGGCACATCATCGGCCTGATGCAGCCGGATTCAGGCCGGGTAGAGATCGATGGCGAGAGTATTATCGGCATCCGTCGTTCGGAGATGAACCGCATCCGTGAGAAGTTCGGCATGCTTTTTCAGAACGCGGCCCTGTTCGACTCCATGACTGTATTTGAGAATGTGGCCTTCCCGCTGCAGGAAAAGACCTCCTATTCGAAAGACGAGATCAGGATACGGGTGCTGTCGGCATTGGAAGATGTGGGACTGAAAAATGTCGAACATAAATATACGGATGAACTGTCCGGCGGAATGAAGAAAAGGGTCGGACTGGCTCGGGCGCTACTGCTCAACCCCGGGATAATCCTGTTTGACGAACCGACCACCGGATTGGACCCGATCATCAAGAGGGCGATCCACCAGTTGATCAAGGATACCCATGAGAAGTTCGGCTTTACGGCGGTAGTCGTCTCTCACGAGATCCCCGATATCTTTGACATCGCCCAGAATGTGGCCATGCTCTTCCGGGGTGAGATACGTCAATACGGCCCAGCCGACGAGATCAGGAATTCCAGCGACCCTGTGGTCAAACAATTTATCAGCGGCAGTCTGGACGGGCCGATTCAAATGGTATAATTTCAATTTCAAATAAAAGATGCATTCAAGGCGGCGAGGATTGAGGCGACGAAGGCATACAAATAGTATGTTGAGGAGCAGAAGACGAGCCAACGCAGAAGACGCTTTGATTTGGAAATGGAACACATCGCTATGAGGACACCACGATGAACATGGCAAAACTCGAAATGACGGTCGGCATCTTCATGCTGATCGGTATGCTCTGCCTGGGATACATCTCCATCAAGCTGGGCAAGATGGAGATCATGGGCGGCAATTATTACGCCGTTTCGGCGGAATTCGACTCGGTTTCGGGCCTGAAACCGGGAGCCCGGGTGGAAGTGGCCGGGGTAGATGTCGGCAAGGTGGATCGTATTACCCTGGAACCGAAATCCGGCGACCGGGCCGTGGCCTTCCTGAAGATCAAAACCGGCGTCAATATCACCGACGATGTGATTGCCTCGGTCCGCACCAGCGGCATCATCGGCGATAAATTCATCAAACTGAAGCCGGGTGGTTCGGACAGGTTTCTTAAAAACAATGACAAGATCAGGGAAACCGAATCGTCTATCGACATCGAGGAACTGGTCAGTAAATTCATACACGGAAAGGTTTAATAGTCGGGGATATCCATGAAATCAAATATTTTGAAAACAGCGGTCGTGCTGGCCACCTTTGTTACGTTTTGTCACCCTGCGCATGCTGCCACGAATAATGCCACGTCTGCACATGATCAGATGCCGGTCTCGGGAAACGGCGAACCCGACAAACTGAGTAAACTGAAAGCCGGCGCCATAATCGCTCTGAATGATGTGGACAGTGGTCCGGTAATTGCGAAACAACCCGTGCTTGCCCCAGCCTCCCTGCAACCGACGCCCCCCTCCGAACAGCCGAAACCGGGTTTTTTACTTGGCTTGGGTGACTGCATCGCCATGGCCCTAAAGGGCGCTCCCGAGATGGGTGAAGCCCAGGCAGATATCGATCTCACCACCAGCAAACTGGATGAAGCCAGGTCATACCGTTATCCGCAGATTGAGGTAAAAGCCCTCTTCGGCCCGGCTCCCCAGGCACACGTGCAGGATATTTCACCTAGTGTTGCAACGGACAGGAGCACCCGATGGAACCATCTCACCTGGTTCTCCAGTGTGGATGCTACACTCATTCAGCCACTCTACACCTTCGGTAAAATTTCCGAAAACATGAAGGCCGCCACCCATGGTATCGAAGTCGATCGCTCCCGCAAGGAACAGCGTGCAAACGAGATCTCCCTCAAGGTTCATGAATATTACTATGGTCTGTTACTGGCGCGTGAGCTGAAAGAACTGGTGACAGAGGTACAGGAAACGCTCCGAAAGGCTCGGGGTAAGGCCGTAAAAATGATCGAGGAAGGTGCTGAAAGCGCCGATGAGATTGATCTGTACAAACTGGATGCCTTCTCCGGCGAAATGGGCAAATACCAGGAGGAAGCCAGTAAAGGAGAAAGACTGGCAATGGCCGCGCTCAAGACACGTCTCGGTCTTTCCGCCGACAGCCAGATGGAAATCAGCACAGAACGACTGGTCATGGAAGAATCAACCATCCCGGCCTATGAAACCTTCCTGAACAAGGCGCACAGCCAGAGGCCGGAATACCGCCAGATAGCCGAGGGACTCAAGGCGCGTTCCGCACTGGTCGAGGCAGCCAAGGCCAACTATTATCCCGACATCTTTCTTGGAGGACTGTTCTCCTGGGCCTATGCCGATAAGCGGGACAGAATCAACAATCCCTATATCAACGACCAGTTCAAGCATCTCTACGGAGGTGTGGCACTTGGAGCCCGCTGGAAGCTGGATTTTGGGATCACGGGTGCGAAAGTGGCCAGTGAAAGAGCCCAATACAACCGCCTGCTCAGCACCAGGGATTTTGCCGATGCAAACATCCCGCTCCAGATCAGAAAGTATTATCTGGATCTTCAGGAAGCTGAAAACAGCGTAGCGGCAACTCGGGAGGCTTTTTCCAATGCCAAGAAATGGGGTATGGCAGCCGTAGCCAATTTCGATTTTGGAGTCGGTCCCGCCAAGGATATTATGGAGGCCCTCCAGGCCTATGCCCGGATGAGGGCAGCCTACTTCCAGTCCATCTACAACTATCACATTGCCCAGGCCAATCTTGATTATGCCATCGGCGAAACATCCGCATCAATCGTAAAACAAGGGGGAAAATGATGTTTAAACGTTATCTGCTGCTTATCGTGGCCGGTATTTTTCTGGCGACAAACGCCTGTGCCGGAGTAACCAACGAGGTAAAAAAGACAGTGGACGAAGTTGTCAGGATCGTCTCTGAGAAAGAGTTGAAGAATAACGATAAAAAACGGCGTCAACTGCTCAAAAAGGCCATCAGCGTCATCTTTGACTACAACGAAATGGCAAAGCGCTCCATGGGTAAACACTGGAATCAGCGCTCGGCGGCCGAGAAAAAACAGTTTGTCGAACTTTTTGCAACATTGCTGGAAAATTCCTATGCCGGCAAAATAGAATCCTATAACAACGAAAAGATTGTCTACCTGAAGGAAACTCAAGATGGAGACTACGCCGAACTGAAATCCAAGGTAATCACCGCTAAACGGGATGAATTTTCCCTGGATTACCGTATGTCCAATCAAAACGGGACCTGGATGGTGTATGATGTCGTGATTGAAGGGGTTAGTCTGGTGTCTAACTACCGCACCCAGTTTAATAAAATAGTAACTTCCGAAGGGTACCCGGCCTTACTGAAAAAACTTCAGACAAAATCAGACGAATTGAAGTCACTTTAGCCCGATATTTTTACTTGACACGCAATTTAGGGCTATGATAAACGACACGTGCAGCAAGTTTCGGAAGTTTTTGCAGAACGTTGAAGCAGCATGTTTGACCAGGCTCTGCATTTTCCTGCATCAGACTCCGGAAACTTAAGCGGTATCTCACAGTTCCGGCGTTGTACCGGAGAAAAAAAGGAGGTAGGAAAATGGCACAGGGCAAGGTTAAATGGTTTAATGACACAAAGGGTTTTGGCTTCATCGAGCAGGAGGGGGGCGAAGACGTCTTCGTTCATTTCTCCGCGATTCAGGGCGACGGTTTCAAATCCCTGGCTGAAGGCGATGCGGTTACGTTCGACATTACGCAGGGTCCCAAAGGCCTCCAGGCAGCCAACGTACAGAAGGCACGCTGATTTTTCAATTACATCGTAGTTTACGAAACGCCCGCCGGGACCTCGGCGGGCGTTTTTTTTATCTTCTGCGGCTCAGATTGAGCATCTAAATCTAACCCCCCTCATTCCCCCCTTATCAGGGTGGAGGCCTTGAAGTCTCCCCTGATAAGGGGAGATTTAGAGGGGTTTGATGCGAAAGAATAGATGTTACAGCGTACTAGCGATGTTTTGACGTTGCGCCTTTCTGTCTGTCACCGCGCTGATTCCGACGAGCCGCAGCATCCGTCTTCTCCTTGATTCCATCAGGTATCCGCTTGACCCCTCCCAGCAGCACAGCGGCAACCTCTTCCCTTCCCAACTCCCGAAGCGCCTCAAGCACCTTGTTCCGCTCCGCCGGCTGGTGCCACAAGAGCAGCGCCTTCTGCAGGCCCTTTTCGCGATCACTGCGCGGCACATGGACCGCATTGCCGGTATCCGGGTCGAGCCCGGTATAGAACATGCAGGTTGAGAGAGAGCCAGGGGTCGGAGTAAAGTCCTGCACCTGCTCTACCTGGAATCCCAGACCTTTGAGCGTCAGCGCCAGTTCCAGCATATCCGCCAAAGTACAGCCGGGATGGCCTGAGATCAGATAGGGTACGATCTGCTGTCGTTTGCCGATACGGTCACTCTCCTCGCGGAAACGCCGCAGAAAGGACTCAAAGGACTTTTGTCCCGGCTTGCGCATCAGGGCCGTGACATGCTCCGCGAAATGCTCCGGAGCGACCTTGAGAAGCCCGCTGACATGATGGCCGACCAGTTCCTGAAAGTATCCCGCCTGCCGTTCCATCAGGTCATAGCGCACCCCGGAAGAGACTGCCACGTGCTTGACACCGTCCACGCCGCGCACCCTGCGCAGCATTCTGACAGCGCGTCTGTCATCGCTGGCCAGGTTCCTGCAGATGGCGGGAAAGAGACAGCTTGCACGGCGGCACGACCGCTGTGCCTCAGGGTTGCCGCAGGACAGGCCGTACATGTTGGCGGTCGGTCCTCCCACATCACTGATGCTGCCCCGGAACCAGGACTTGTCAACAAGGTCCCTGACCTCGCTTGCGATCGAGTCCTCGCTGCGGGACTGGATTGTCTTGCCCTGATGCAGGGCAATCGCGCAGAAGGCACAGCCGCCGAAACAGCCGCGATGGCTGGTTATGGATGTTTTGATCTGTTCCCAGGCCGGGATCGGCTCCCGGTAGGACGGGTGCGGAGCCTTCTCGAACGGCAGTGCATAAACCGCATCCATCTCGGCCTCGGAAAGCGGCAGGGCCGGTGGAGCAGCGATCAGCAGGCGATCGGCGTGCGGCTGGATAATCATACGGGAGCTGCCTGAATTGTGTTCGCTGCTGAACAGGCGGAAGGCCTCGGCAAATTCGGCCCTGTCGGCACAAACCGTCTCGTAGGAAGGTATCTCCACGACCGATGTGCCGGCAGCATCGTTTTTTCGCTCATCCTCCAATTCACCTGTCCGGGCGACCCGGCAGGTACCGCGTACATCGCGGATATCCTGAATCCGCTCACCGGCATGCAAACGCTGAACCACTTCCAGAAGCGGCCGTTCGGCCATGCCGTAGATCAGCAGGTCCGCTTTGGCGTCGAACAGGATCGAACGCCGGACCTTGTCCTCCCAGAAATCATAATGGGCAAACCTGCGCAGCGAAGCCTCAATGCCGCCGATAATCACCGGCACGTCCCGGTAGGCCTCTTTCAGGCGGGAGGTATAGATAATGGTGGCCCGGTTGGGGCGGGCGCCATGCCGGTTGCCGGGCGTATAGGCATCGTCGTGGCGCAGTTTGCGGGCCGGAGTATAATGGGCAACCATCGAGTCCATGGCGCCGGCCGAGACGGCAAAACAGAGCCGGGGACGCCCTAGGGCCATGAACGCGTCCTTTGTGCGCCAGTCCGGCTGGGCAATGATGCCAACCCTGAAACCATGCTTCTCAAGCCAACGGGCCAGCAACGGCACACCAAAGGCCGGGTGGTCTATGTAGGCATCGCCGCTGATGAAGATCACATCCAGCTCACTCCAGCCGCGTTTTGAAACGTCTTCCCGGGTTATGGGAATAAACTGCATCATGCATCACTCCAAGCCATCGGCTTACTACCCCTGGGGTATTTTCTCACATCAAAACGAAAGGTTGCCCCCACATCACGCTCGACAGGCACCTGATATTCCATTATCTGAAATCAAGGAATTGATTAGCTTCTTTAATATACTGGATGTATATGCGTATGAATACAAGATCTGGTTTTATACTGTTATGTCTCGCAATCTGTTTAGAAGCTCAAGTCAGGGATTGCTGGAGAACATCAAGCCATGTGGCAATAAAAAAAGGGCGCGGACAGCGCCCCTTTTTATCTGATCCCTCATCCCTCATCCCTCATCTCTCAACAACCTATGGCTTGGCTCCCGCCCCGACTTCGCCATCATAACTGCTCGGCTCGGTTCCCTTGATGAAACATTCCATAACCGCACCCGGCGTACCTTCCCTCGCCAGCCCGCCGGTACGCGGATTAATCAGCACAAAGGACACATTTTCCGGTGCCTGAAAATCCTCCACCGGTAGCGACGCCGTTGCCTTTTGCATGAACTCTGCCCAGATGGGGGCCGATGCCACCCCGCCCGTACCGCCGGAGCCAAGCGAACGCTCCTGGTCATAGCCCACCCAGACCCCCGCAACCAGCTGGGGGACATATCCGACAAACCAGGCATCCTTGGCTTCATTGGTTGTCCCGGTCTTGCCTGCTACCGGGCGGTTTATGGTGGCACGGTGTCCGGTACCGCTCATTACGACACTCTGCATCAGGTTGGTAATTACATAGGATGCTTCCGGCGAAACCGCGGGGACACCCACCGGCGGTGCAGTTTCCTGCAGAACGGTCCCATCGGTGTCCGTTACCCTGGTTATAAAGTACGAAGGCAGCAGCACACCTTTATTGGCAAAGACCGCATAGACCCCGGTCAACTCGAAGGGGGAGACGCTGGCGGCTCCCAGAGCCAGGGCCAGATTGGGCTCAATCTTGGCGGTGAAGCCGAGCCTCTTTGCAAATTCAACTGCATACGGTGCACCGATCTGCTCCATGATTTTGACGCTGACAATATTGATGGAATAGGTCAGCGCCTCACGCATGGTTACGGGACCACGGAAGTTGTTATCATAATTTTTAGGCTTCCAGGTACCGCCGGAACCATCCGGGTATTCCACTTCGGCATCATTGATAACCGTTGCAGTCGTCAGCCCTTTTTCCAGGGCTGCCGCGTATATGATTGGCTTGAATGCCGAACCGGCATTGCGCTTGGCCTGGATGGCGCGATTGAACTGGCTCTTGCGGAAGTCATAGCCTCCGACCATGGCCTTGACCCCTCCGCTGCGCGGATCAATAGCCACCAGCGCCGCCTGAACAGCCGGAGTCTGGTCAAGTGCAAACTGGGCTCCATCCCTGTTTACATCAGGTGTTACTATCGAAACATCGATAACAGAACCGAGCGTCAAAGACCTGTTGCCCTTCTCGGACTTGCCGTAACTGTTGATCATGCCGAGCTTGCCGGCCCAGGACATGTGTTTACGCGCCAGCAGACCCTTTCGATCACCGACCCTGACGATTGCCTCGCCCTTTTCGGGATTGAATCCGACCACAACGCCCTGGTAGCTCTCACCGGTCTTGAGAGTTGATGAATCGATCCCGTCCTCAGCCTTGCCGCAGAACGCCTCCACTTCGGAGTCCTTGAGATATTTGATTGGCCCGCGGAACCCCTGACGCTTGTCCACCGCCTTCAGCCCGTTACGGATGCTCTCGTAAGCCGCCCGCTGCATCTCGGCATTCATGGTGGTGTAGATCTTCAGCCCGCCCTTGTAGAGGTTGTCTTCCCCGTATTTTTCCTCCAGCTGAATTCGCAGGTATTCCAGAAAATAGGCCGACTGCTGGCTGTTTACCTTTTTCATGGGCTGGATAATGATTACGGTCTTTTTGGCATGTTCTGCCTCGGCCGGAGTAATATAGGCCTCCTTGACCATCCGCTCCAGCACGTAGGCCTGCCGTTCGCGGGCCTTATCCAGATGCTTGATGGGAGAATAGGTATTGGGAGCCTTGGGAAGCCCGGCCAGCATTGCGATTTCAGCCAGGTTGAGCTTATCGACATTCTTGCCGAAATAGGTCTCGGAGGCAACCTGCACACCGTAGGCTCCGGCTCCGAGATAGATCTGGTTGAGATACAGGTACAGGATCTCGTCCTTGGAGAGCTTCTCTTCCATGCGTTTGGCAAGAATGGCCTCCTTGATCTTGCGGGAGAACTTTTTCTCCGACGTCAGCAGCATGGACTTGGTCACCTGTTGGGTAATGGTGGAAGCCCCCTCCTTCTTGCGCATGGAAATCACGTTTTTGAAGGCCGCACGGAGAATCCCCAGGTAGTCGATGCCCTTGTGCTGATAAAAGCTGGCGTCTTCAGCGGCAACAAAAGCCTGGATCAGCTTGCGCGGCATCTTGTTGACCGGCACCACGATCCGGCGCTCCAGGTAGAACTCACCCACCAGACTGCCATCATCACCAAAGACCTGCGAAACTATCGGCGGCTTGTAATCGGTCAGGCGATCAACCCGCGGAAGCTTGGCCATCAGGAAAAAGACATAGCCGGATATCCCCAGAAGCGCCACAACGCCCAGCGTTACAACAACCAGCAGCAATCCGGATAAAAAACCACTGGTTCGAGGCGGCGTTTGTGTCTTGTTATTCATTCGTTCATTCCCCACATATTCCCTCTTGAAAAGCACTGTCACTTACTGAACATCAATACTTCAATCTATGCAAAATAGCCCAGATCAGTCAGATAATTCAAGCAGAATAACAAATCCGCTCGACGTCTGGAGGATTCGACAACCCCGAAGTTCTGATGAGTGCTACCGTCAAAAAATTCCCGAGAAATTCACCCAGCCATTCCGCTATTCCACGGCTTATAGTTCGGTTATACGACCAGTTATATTTTAATTAAAAATGCAACACACTGAAAAGATAATATTAATTAAATGGTTTGTTTTTTGCATAAACCCTTAATCATTAAATATTTGTTCCGTCCATGGTAACCCTATCGAGAGGTAGGCACACAAAGCCACAGGTCCTGGTTTAAAAAAAGGACAGCTGGGCTACCGGACATAATCTGGGCGGGACTTCTGTGCATTTCTTTATTTTTAAAAATTCTGGATGCGACTAATTTAACTGACCGGCAGTGCGGATATGTTCCGTGCGCCGGTTTTTTGTTTTTCTGGAGCGTATGTAATTTAACGAAATAAAAAATGAAAGGGAGGAAAGTATGAGTAATTTATTTAAGCGCTTGTTTGTGACTGGGGCAATGGCTGCAATGTTGACTGTAGCGATTCCGCTGTTCGCAGCAGGAGTACCAACGATACTTAGCTATCAAGGATTTTTAACTGACAGTTCTAGCCAGCCAATTACTGGTCAAAAGACTATCACTATTAATCTCTATTCTGTTCCTTCCGGAGGTACTTTTTTTTGGTCGGAAACGCAAACTGTGAATGTACGCAACGGTAACTTCGCTGTTGCGCTCGGGAATATCAATCCTCTCAATCCAACCCAATTCTCTAGCAACGTATACGTCGGTTTGACTTTAGGCTCAGATAGTGAAATGACTCCACGTCAAACTCTTGTTAGCGTGCCTTTTGCCTTTAACGCGAATAACGGAGTACCGCAGGGAGTAATCGTTATGTGGAGTGGGGCGATTAACCAGATACCAAGCGGTTGGGCACTCTGCAATGGGACGGCTGGGACGCCTGATTTGAGGGATAGGTTTGTTGTTGGAGCAGGTAATACTTATATACCTGGAACAACAGGAGGAAATACAACTATCAACTTGCAACATGGCCACATAATCAATGACCACACACACTCTGGAACTACAGGTTCTTCAAATTCAAATAAGAGTAGAAATGAAGGTAGCAGTTCAAGCTTTACTCTCCCAGAGACAGCACATGGCCATAGTTTTACAACCGGTGGCGCAAGTGATAGAGGTACCAGCAGCAGTCTTAGTACTGCACAAGATGTCCGTCCTCCTTACTATGCCTTGGCCTATATAATGAAGCTCTAGCCACACACGGAGAGTAAAAATGAAAATATTTTTATTTGTATTGATGTTTATTCTTAGTGTGCTCTTTTATTCCCTGACAGGAGCGAATGATTATGGAACGATGGCGAGTAACAATTATCAAATCTTCCTTGCTGATATGAGCATAGCCGAAAGTGGTGCCAATGGGACTAGTTTAGAGCTAGTATTTTCTTTGATGACCCCATATCAAGAAGTTTTCGCAACTGACAATTCCGGGAATTCTTTGACGACTCCGCATTACTTTATTATATCTGTTCCCGGCGCACCGACAATCGGGACGGCCACAGTCGGCGATACCCAGGCCACGGTTACCTTCACGACTCCAGACTCCAACGGTGGCAGTGCTATTACCAACTACTCGGTGACTTCCAATCCTGGCAATTTCACCGCTACTGGTACCGGCAGCCCGTTAACCGTTACCGGCTTGACCAACGGCACCGCCTATACCTTCACTGTGACAGCAACCAATGCTGTTGGCACTGGTTTGCAGTCAATATCATCAAATAGTGTGACACCTATCGGCACCCAGTCAATCACCTTCCCGTCACTGACGGCAAAGAGTTACGGGGTTGGAGATTTCGATCCCGGGGCTACGGCAAGTTCAGGACTCGCGGTAACATACACCAGCTCAAACCCAGCGGTGGCAACCATGTTGGCAGGAAAAATCCATGTTGTCGGCGTCGGTTCCACGACCATAACTGCCAGCCAAGCTGGCAATACCAGTTTCACCGCAGCAACGGACGTAACACAGAGTTTGACTGTAAACCCGGCGACACTCACGGTGACGGCAAGCTACAAAAGCAAGACCTACGGAGCATCAAACCCCGCTTTAACCATAGCCTATTCCGGATTTGTCAACAGCGATACGGCGGCAAGCCTTACGACACAGCCGGTTGTAGCAACGACGGCCACGATGTCAAGTGCAGTCGGCAGCTATCCAATCACCGTCAGTGGTGGAGTGAGCAGCAATTACACCTTTACCTGTATTCCCGGAACCCTGTCTGTCACCCAGGCAACCTTGACGGTGACGGCGAACGGTACCAGCAGAATTTATGGAGTTGCAAACCCGGCATTCACACTTTCCTATTCCGGGTTTGTCAACGGTGACACGGCAGCAAGCCTTACAAGTCAGCCAACCGCCACGACAACGGCAACGACGGCTAGCTCGGCGGGTAGTTATCCAATCACCGTCAGTAGTGGAGCAAGCAGCAACTACAGTTTTACCTACGTTTCGGGCACTCTGACTGTAAACACCATAAATCTTACCGTAACAGCGAATAATGCCAGCAGATCCTACGGGACAGCCAATCCGGCATTCACACTTTCCTATTCCGGCTTTGTCAACGGCGACACTGCTGCAAGCCTGACAAGTCAGCCGACCGCTGCAACGGCGGCAACATCGTCCAGCCCGGTCGGCAGCTATCCGATCACCGTCAGCGGCGGAGCAAGCAGCAACTACAGTTTTACCTACGTTTCGGGCACTCTGACTGTAAACACCATAAATCTTGCCGTAACAGCGAACAATGCCAGTAGATCCTATGGGACAGCCAATCCGGCATTCACACTTTCCTATTCCGGCTTTGTCAACGGCGACACTGCTGCAAGCCTGACAAGTCAGCCGACCGCCACTACGACCGCAACAATGTCCAGCCAGATCGGAAGCTATCCGATCACCGTCAGCGGCGGAGTGAGCGGCAACTACAGTTTCACTTACGTTTCAGGCGCTCTGACTGTAAACACCAAAAATCTTACCGTAACAGCGAACAATGCCAGTAGATCCTATGGGACAGCCAATCCGGCATTCACACTTTCCTATTCCGGCTTTGTCAACGGCGACACTGCTGCAAGCCTTACAAGCCAGCCGACCGCCACTACGACCGCAACAATGTCCAGCCAGATCGGAAGCTATTCGATCACTGTCAGCGGCGGAGTGAGCGGCAACTACAGCTTCTCTTATGTTTCAGGCACCCTGAGCATAAATTCCGGCGGCGAAGGTGGAGGTACTCAAGTCCCTGTCATGGATGGTTGGTGGCTGCTGCCGGGGATGTTGGCCGGTTTGGGTATGTTTGCCCGTAGAAGGAAAGAGTAACCCTTTGGCAAAAAAGAAGAGAAAGGTTAATTCAGAACAAATCCACGTAGAGCAGCCGATGCAAAAAGAAGCCGGGGCGAGCAATCGCCCCGGCTCTTCCCTTGTCAAAACCTGCATTCTGTTTGCCGTGATCCTTGCCGGACTTCACGCCTTCACCTGGCTCTTCGCGCTCAAGGGATATATCCAGTGGGGAAACGGCACGGCACAGATTGTTTCCACCATCCTCAATACCATGGGGATACAGAATATTGTTGACCGCAACATTATCTGCCTTCACAACGATACCTGGAACGTCACCTCCGAATGTACCGCTGTCAATGCAGTATTTCTGTTTGTCTCCTTTGTCCTGGCCTATTCGTCGGAATTCAAATCAAAAGCCATAGGAGTCGCAACGGGAATACCGCTCATACTAACAATCAACATAATCCGGCTTGTTGTGCTGGGATGGGTGACGGAATACTGGCCCAAGCATGCCCATCTCTTCCATGATTATGTCTGGGAGACTATCTTTATCTTCTTTATCATTTCCCTCTGGTTCGTATGGATTAATCTGGTGGTGAGTCGTGAAAAAAATATTGCCGTTTCTTGCTAGGCTGCTCGTCATTTCCCTGCTGTTTGTACCAGTCTTGCCATATTTCCATCAATCCTACAAATTCGTTCTGACACTCATTACAACCGAAAGCATGCCGACAAGCGAGATGATGAACTCTCTCCCCTATGATGGCTCAAACAACCTCTACACTTATCTGGTGCTCATCTTGGCGATACCTGGGATGGAGATTAAGAAGAGGGTTATTGGTATTGTCACGGGGATCGCACTGTTCCTTTTTGTTGATTTCTTCATGATGGCGATTTGGATTCCTTACCTGAAAACACCCCGGCCATCCCTGGCAAACATGGCTGTATCGTATGGGTGGCTGGTTGTGGCCCATTACCTGCTGCCGTTTCTGCTCTGGCTTGCGTTTGCCTTCAGGCAGATCGAGGGATTATTCAGAGGCGGGACATCCGTTGAGCAAACCGGTTAAGCTTCGCGTGCAATCGTAATCCCCGTTTGCATCAACCGAGAGGATTCAAGCAGAATCAGGCTGTTACAATGCCGAGCATATCTCTGTAACTCCAAATTCTATTGCATTCTCCAGCTCATTTTCCACTTGTAAAGCACCCTGACCTTCTATACAGTTCCATCCCACAATCAGCACTCTCCGAGTCGCACTGCCTACGGGGGAATAATCCTCACGGCCTGTGACCTGCGGGTGTCGCCGGAAACAGCGCCGCCCTCCTTTAGTGAGTTAGAAGTTTTTTTTGCTTTGTTCTGGCAAAAAATAACTTCGTGAACAAACTATCCTGTCTGTTAGGGAGAAAAGGGGATCATGCATTTACGAAGCCGTCTTCCGACTGTATCGTAGAGGCCCCTTTTCATCCGGAGAAGGGTTTTTTTATGTGCAGTAAGTAATGCTTTATTCAATAGGATATCTCATGACAAAGCTGATGAACACCCCGCGGATCTTCCTCGATGCAGGTAAAAAACCGGAGTCACTGGTAATCTGATGGATCTGATCCTCGACGGTATAAAGACGGCGCTGACGCTGATCTTCACCCTCGACCGGGAGGTGCTGGCGGTCACACTACTGTCTCTCAAGATCTCCGGCTGCGCGACACTGGCCAGCCTGCTGATCGGCATCCCGGCCGGAGTGTTTCTGGCATTATCCAATTTCCCCTGCCGCCGGCTGGTCATCAGCCTGGTCAATACCGGCATGGGACTGCCGCCGGTAGTAGTCGGTCTTTTTGTGACGATCTTCCTCTGGCGCAACGGTCCGCTCGGCTTTCTGGAAATCCTCTATACACCTTCGGCGATGATCCTCGCTCAATCCGTGATCGCTACACCGATCGTAACCGGCATAACCATCGCCGCAATCCAGAACCTGCCCGCCAACCTCAAGTTGCAGGTGCGAGCTCTGGGCGCCACCCGGTTGCAAACTGTCTGGATTCTGGTACGCGAGTCGCGCCTGCCGCTCCTGGCTGCGGTCATGGCCGGGTTTGGCGGCGTCATCTCCGAAGTGGGGGCCTCTATCATGGTGGGCGGCAATATCAAGGGCCAGACCCGGGTGCTGACTACCGCCACGGTTATGGAAACCGGCCAGGGCAATTTTGACACCGCCATCGCCCTTTCACTGATTCTGCTGCTGCTGGCCTTTGGCGTCAATTATCTGCTGACCGTCATCCAGCAGCGGGAGCGTCCGCGATGAGCGTTACAACACCCCTGTTGCAGATAGAAGGCCTGAAGATCCGGCGAGGCGGTGTGCAGGTGCTTGATCTGCCGAATTTTTCCATATGCGCCGAGGAAAAGGTCGCCGTAATCGGGCCGAACGGTGCCGGGAAATCCAGCCTGCTGCTGGGACTGGCCTGTCTTATCGGTCGGGACTGCGGCCGGATCACCTTTCGGGGCACAGAGATCACAGCCAGTGAAGAAACAGCTTTCCGGCGCAGAATCGCGCTGGTCTTTCAGGAACCGCTGCTGTTCGACACAACCGTACTGGATAACGTGGCCGAAGGGTTGCGGATTCGCGGATGGAAGCGGGCCGAGGCCCGTGAAGCGGCCCTGGAAAGCCTCGAACTCTTCAGGATTGGACATCTGGCCAAGCGCTCTGCCCACAAGCTCTCCGGCGGCGAGGCCCAGCGGGTCAGCCTGGCGAGGGCCTTTGCCGTCAGGCCGAAGCTGATCCTGATGGATGAACCCTTCTCCAGCCTCGATCTGCCGACCAGGATCGTACTGGCGGAGGATCTGGGGCGGATCCTGCACGAGTCCGGAACAGCGGCGCTGATTGCCACTCATGATCGAATTGAAGCGTTGCGGGTGGTGGATCGGCTTGTTGTCATGGATGGGGGGATTATAGTTCAGGAGGGAACACCGCACGAGGTGATTGCCAACCCGGTCAATTCCTTTGTAGCTGCCTTCAGGAGGACAACCGGGGCGATTGCCAAGTAATATGAGTTTATTCTAAAAAATCAAAGCGTTTCATCAGCGACCGGCAGCCAGATATTGAAGGTTGCACCTGCACCGGATGAGTTATTGGCGCTGATCAGGCCTCCATGCTTGCGGATTATCGAGTGGCAGACGCTCAAACCCAGTCCCTGCCCCTTGTTGACACCCATTTTCTTGGTCGTGAAATATGGATCGAAGATCTTGGCAAGGTTTTCGGGTGGGATGCCGCTTCCTGTGTCGCTGAAGGTGAGATGCACGTAGTCGCCGGGCGGGAGCGGGAGACCGGACTCCTGGGAAAGACTGCTGACACAGGCGGCAACCTGCAGCATTCCGCCCTTCGGCATGGCCTCGATTGCATTGAACGTCAGATGGGATATGACCTGCTGCATCAGGGTCATATCCAACAATATCTGGGGGATATCAGTCGGCAGATCGAAGACCGGGGTGACGGCGGCTCCGCCGAGAGCGGCCCTGACACCGGACATGATTAAGGGAGTCGGGGCTGTTTTCTGCATCAGGCCGCTCCCGCCCCCGGAAAAGATCATCAGCCGCCGGCTGAGCTCCCGTACATCGTTCGATACGCTCTCGGCCATGGTGAGATGTGAGTAGGCCTCGCTGCCTGGTTCGACACTCATCTTGGCGAGGGAGACACACCCCATGAACATCTGAAGCAGATTGTTGTAATCATGGGCCAAACCGCCCGCCAGAACAGCGATGGACTCAAGATTTTTTACCCGCCGCGCCTCGGCCTTCAGCCGGATGATGGCTTCACAGTGCGCGATGGCTGCCAGGAGCTTGGGCAGCTCCACCGGCTTGACAACGTATTGGGTTACACCGATATCGATGGCTTCCAGTATGAATTTGCTCTCTCCCAGGGCGGTCATGAAGATGAACTGGGCCTCGGGGAAATCGGCACGGATAGCGCGCGCCATCTCCATCCCGCTCATGACCGGCATCATGATGTCGCTCAGCACGATATCAGGGGTGTGACGGCGATAAAGCTCAAGGCCCTGCAGCCCGTTTTCCGCCACGATGCAGTTGCAGCCGTTCAGCTTCAGCATATCCGTTACCACTTCTCGGGTGGCGGTTTCATCCTCGACATAGAGCAGCGAGACAGTTCCTGGCATTCTATTCTCCGTTAAAATGTTCGTGGTGAAAGCGATATGTGCAGTATGCAACGTGATATCGTGGCCGTATACCTGATAAGAATGGTGTGGGATTGGACATGGGTTACTTTCAGACCTCAATCCTGAATTCAGCACCATTGGCGATGTTGCGCACGCTCAGCCGTCCCCCCATATTCTTCTCGATAATGGTCTTCGACATGAACAGACCGACTCCCGTTCCCTTGTCCGGACCCTTGGTGGTGAAATAGGGATCGAAGATTTTGTCCATGATTTCCAGGGTGATACCTCCGGCATTGTCGGCAATGCAAACGACGACACGCTTGCCTTCACGGCCCAGGGTGATCGTTACCTTCGGACCTTCGACATCTCTCTCCATCAATGCATCCCTGGCATTGGCCAGAATATTGATAAGCACCTGCGAGAATTCGTTTGGATAACCGTAGAGGTCTAACTCTTCCCGTGCATCAATTTCGATGCTGATCCCCTGACTGCCAATACTTCCCTCTATCAACAGCAAGGTTTTGGCAAGCACCTCATTCAGCTTGAAAATGACTTTCTCCTTGTCGGGCTTGAAGAAATTGCTGAAATCATCAATGGTCTGGGACATATGCCGAATGATATCCATCGATTTTTTTGCACTGCTGTCCACAAAATCCTTGTCGAGCTTGCCGAGGTTGAAATAGAGCGGCGCCTGCTGGACTATCAGCCCCAGGGTATTCAGCGGCTGACGCCACTGGTGGGCGATATTGCCGATCATCTCTCCCATGGCTGCCAGACGGCTCTGCTGGATGAGCATCTGTTCCTTTTCGCGGAGAGCCTCCAGTGCCCGCATACGCTCAATAGTCTCAACTTTCAGGTTCTCGATAGTAGCAACAAGATCGGCGGTCCGTTCAGCGACCAGATTCTCCAGTCGTTCGTTGACCAGGTTCAGCTCGTCCTGCGCCATGATCAGCTCGTCGTTCTTATGAATGGCGGCTTCGTAGGTAGAGAGGAGCAGATCGAGGATCTGGCGGCGATCGGAGGTGATCAGGTATTTCTGGCTGGCGAATGATATTTCCAGCCCCGGCAGTGCGGAAGGTTCCTGCTCAAGGTGTCTGTTCTCCAGCATATCCGTGATGCGGGACAGCAGCAGCCCTTCTTTGTAGGGCTTGGTGATAAAGTTGTCGGCCCCGCATGCCAGCCCCCTGATAACGCCCTGTGGGTCGGAGAGCGATGTCAGCAGGATAACCGGGATTTCGCGCGGCCCTTCGATCTCCTTGATCCGGCGGCACAGCTCGTAACCGTCCATCTGCGGCATGATGATATCGCTGATGATCAGGGCCGGCTGCAGTTTCGGGATCATGGCCAGGGCCGCGCCCCCGCTCGTCGCGACAGCCACCTGATAGCGGTTCTTTTCCAGCAGGTAGCGCAGCTGTATGGCCTGGGTTGGGCTGTCTTCCACGACCAGAATCAACTCGCCGGCCTGCCCGGATATGCGTCCGATATCTGACATTGTTTATATTCCTCTGATTGACGTTAAATATTCAACAATCCTGCCGGGCGGGAAGCAGTAGGTGGCGGCCCCGATTTTTTCCGCCTCTCCCGGCATGCCGTAGATGACGGAGCTTTCCCGGTCCTGGGCAATGGTCACCGCGCCCCGGTTTTTCATCTGTTTCAATTCACGGGCGCCGTCATCCCCCATGCCGGTGAGGAGAATACCGATCGCGTTCCTGCCGAATATGCCGGCCACGGAACGAAACAGGGCATCTACCGAGGGCAGCTGGGCATTTTCCGGGGCGCCCCGCCTGAGCGCGATTCGGCCGGCCTGCGCCACCTCCATATGGAAGCCCTCCGGGGCGATGTAGACATGTCCCGGAAGAAGGCCTTCACCCTGGGAAGCGATTCGCACAGGCAGACGGGAGGTGAGGTTGAGCCATTGGGCAAATCCGCCGATGAATCCCGGTGCCATGTGCTGCACGATCAGCAGCGGAAGCGGGAAATCCGGCTGCAGGCCGGAGAGAATGGTGTTGATGACCGGCGGACCGCCGGTCGAAGCGCCGATCGCCACAACCTGCGGGGAGGTATGTGCGACCGGTGCGTGCGGAAACGCCTGAGGATGGCTTTTGGCGCCGGCGTCGTGCCAGCGCCTGACCACCCGTACCTCTGCCATCAATTTTACCTTCTGGAGCAGCTGGGTTACGTCGGCTGCGTGTTCCGGATGAGAGGGGCCTCTCGGTTTCGGCAGGGCTGTCAGCGCCCCGGCCTCCATGGCACGGAAGGAGGTCAGCACCTCTTCCGGGTCGAGATTGCCGCTGACGATGATGATCGGGAGCGGGTGCCGCTCCATGATCATGCGTGTCGCTTCCAGGCCGTTCATGCGCGGCATGAGGATATCCATGGTGACGACGTCGGGAGAGAGCTGCTCCACCGCTTTAACGGCCTCCTCTCCGTCGCCGGCCTGGCCTGCCACTTCGAAGGCCGCATCGGTGCTGAAGATCTGCTCCAGCATCATCCGCACACTGGGCGAGTCATCGACGATCAGAACCCTGATTTTCGCCTGCTGTCTGCCGGTCATATCAGCCTTTTAATTACATCCACCAGGTTGCTCTGGTCGAAACTGCTCTTGACGATATAGGCGTTCGCCCCGACCTCGATGCCCCGTTCCCGGTCTTCCCGCGCATCCAGGGAGGTTACCAGCACCACCGGCAGGTCGGAAAAATCCTTGGAGGCGCGAATCTTCGCCGTCAGTTCGAAACCGTTCATACGCGGCATATCCACATCCGAAACCAGCAGGTCGATCTGGTTGCTGCGCAGCAGCATAAGTGCGTCCATGCCGTCTACGGCCGTGGTGGTGCGGTAGCCTGCTGATTCGAGGATGTTCTTCAACAGCGTCCTGGCGGTTATGGAATCCTCGGCGATCAGTACCGATGTGCGGGTCGGCGCGTCAGACTTCGCAACAGGTGCGGATATGCCCGCTGCAACGGTGCTCAGCGCGGATCTCACCAGGTCACCGGGATGGAGAATGGCCGCCATCCTGCCGTTGCCGAGCAGTGTGGCGCCGGCAATATTGCGCACCCGCGTCAGTTGCGGACCGAGGCCTTTGACCAGTATCTCCTGTTCATCGACGACCGCATCCACACCGAAGGCGATCCGGCTCGCCCCGCTGCCGATCACGAACAGCGATACCAGGCCGGTGTCATCGGTGATCCTCTCTTTCTGCGGGAGCCGCAATACATCGGACAGCCTCACGAACGAGAGTGCGGCACCGTCCAGTTCGACGCTCTCCCTGTTTTCCACGCTCTTGAACGCAGACCTGTCGATCCGCGCCACCCGTTCCACACCGGCGGAAGGAACGATGAATGTCTGTTCCCCTACCGCGAACAGGACACCGCGGCAGGTGGAGAGGGTCAGGGGCAGGATCATCCTGAAGCTCGTCCCCTGCCCCGCGTCGCTTGACACGGAAACTGTCCCGCCCAGATTCTCCACCTTCTCGCGGACAATGGCCATGCCGAGTCCCCTGCCCGAGATGTCGGTGATCAGAGGGGCGGTGGAAAGGCCGGACAGGAAGATCAGTCCCAGCAGATCCTCCATCTCCATGCGCCCGGCCTGATCCTGAGCTACAACACCCTGGCGTACGGCCGCAGCCGCTACCCGCCCGATATCAATGCCCGCCCCGTCGTCAGAAACGACAATCTCGACCAGGTTCGCCTCCCTGAGCACGACCGCAACCCTGATGGTCCCTGTCGCAGGCTTGATTCGGCGCTGCCGCTCCTCCGGCTTTTCAACGCCATGGTCGACGCAGTTGCGGATCAGATGGATCAGGGGGTCTTTGATCTGCTCCAGAATCCGTTTGTCGATTTCAACATCCTCTCCCGCCAGCAGCAGCTCCACATCCTTGCCGCGCTCCCGCGCCAGGTCGCGGACCATCTTCGGCAGGAGCCCCAGCACGGTTGCGCTGGGGAGCAGGAGCACATCTTTCAGGTCGGAGACCAAACCGTCCACCATCAGCTCCATCTCGTGGCGATCGCCCGCCCTGGCCTTGGCCAGGGCATGCAGCTTGTGTTTCAGAGAGTTGTGGGCATCGCGGCTCCCTTCGCAATAGGCCAGCAGCTTGCCCATCCGGCCGGCATCCGCGCCTTTGAAGGGGTTGCCGTCAGTCGCCTGCTGCAGCTTGTGCAGCCTGCGCAGGGCAGGTCGGATCTTATTCCACTCCTTTTCCCAGCCTGCCAGATCGGCAACGATCTCTGCCAGCTCCGCGGCGCGCTGCAGCGCTGCCTGCTTGGCAGTCAGCATTTCTTCTGCCTGGCGCAGCAGAGTGTCCAGCCTGGCTGCGGAAATCCTGATCGTGTCGCTGTCGGCGCTCCGCTCGACTGGGGGGATCTCCTGTTGCTTATCCGTTGTCGGACCTGTCAGACCTGTCAGACTTGTCGGACTTGTCGGAGGCGCACCCTTAAACACCTGTTCCAGACTGAGGACAAGCTCCCTGACCGGTATCTTCCCGCCGGTGTCGCGATCCGGTTCGCCGGATGTGAGCAGCCGTGAGATCGTATCGCTCGCCCGGTGCAGCAGATCGAACAGGGCCGCTGAAGTGGGGACTTCCCGACGTCCAAGGCCGGCAAAGACCCCTTCCAGGGCGTGGCTGAGCGACTCGATGCCGCTCTGGCCTACCGAACGGGCCGCACCTTTCAGACTGTGCGCCTCGCGGAAGACGGCCTCCAGGATCACCTGCCGTTTTTCGGGATCAGCGGCCTTCTCCAGCGCCAGCAGGCCGTCCGATATGGCGGCCAGATGCTCCCTGGTCTCGTCCCGGAAGGTTGCCATGAGCCTTTTTTGAAAGTCGATGTCCATCATGTCTCCGTCAACACCTACCAAAACAATATTACCCCTACAGTTTGAAATGCTCCACCAGACGCTTCAGCTTCTGTCCCAGTTCGTGGAGGTTCTGCGCCGACTGTTCGGCCTGCTGCGAGCTGGAAACACTCATGATGCTGGCCTCCTTGATGTTCTCCATGGCCTGGGCCACCTGTTCCATGCCCACCATCTGCTGATGACTCGATGCGGCGATCTGGGTCGAGGCATCGGCCGACTCGGCAATGCTGTCCGCCAGCAGGCGGATCGATTTCTCCGCCACGCCGGACTGTTTCTCTCCCGCCTCCACCGCCTTGCTACCCTGTTCAGTGGCCATCACCGCCGCATTGGTGGCCTTCTGGATGTCGTTGAGGATCGTCCTGACCTGGGCGGTGGCCTCTTTGGACTGCACGGCCAGGCTCCGGACTTCATGGGCCACCACGGCGAAACCCTTGCCGTGTTCGCCCGCCTTGGCCGCTTCGATGGCCGCGTTGACCGCCAGCAGATTGGACTGCTCGGCCAGGTCGTTGACCGTGGCGATAATCTCGCCGATGGCCTGGCTCTGTTCGCTCAGGCTGACAATACTCTCGGCAATGGTGTCCATCTGTTCCCGGATGCGGTTCATCCCCTGGATGGCGTCTCCCACCGCTTCCCGGCCGTGCTGCGACACCTGCAGCGATTTCTGGGCATTGTCGGCTACCTGGCGCACCTTCTGGCTGGAGAGCTGGCTGGTCTGCTTGACCTCCTCCACGGTGGCGGTGGTTTCGTTGACCGCCGAGGCCGTCTGCGATGCTCCGGAAGCAACCTGGGTCGTCGAGGCCAGGATCTCGCCGGCAGATGCGGCCAGGACATTGACCCCCTCCTGGATGGCCAGGGTCTGGCCGCGGAGATTCTCCACCATGGTTTGAAACATCTTCGCCAGTTCCCCCAGCTCGTCACCTTTGTCGGACACGGGAACCTTCACGGTCAGGTCGCCGCCGGCGACCTGTTCGACCGCACCCACCAGCGCATGCAGGGGGTGGGTTATGCTGCGGGTGAGCCGCACGGCGATCAGGACGGTGAGAACAATCGATGTCAGCTGGAGGGTCGTAAGCAGCAAGTACGATGTCTGCGCAGCATTGTGCGATTCCTTGACGAAATCAGCCGCCTTGTTGTCGGCGAACACCAGGACGTCGTTCATTTCTTTCTCCATCCTGGTCATAAGGTCGGCCTCGCTGATCCTGACAACCTGTTTCGCGCTGTCGAAGTTCCGCGCCTTGATCGCCTCGACAACTTTAGTACGGGTCACGTGCCATTCCGCGTAAACCTGCATGACGTGATCCACATCGCTCTGATCACCGAGAAACGCCTTTCTCACCGTCACCATGTTGCTGTTGAATTCCGCCTCAAATCCTTCCAGTGCTCTCAAATGAGCGGCCTGGGCCGCCGTATCTCCGGAGTTGGCCAAGTCATTCAGGGTGTAGTGCATCTTCGTAAAATGGAGATTGGCGTCGCGGATCGATTTTCGGGTTTTGAAGGGATGCTCGTACAACTCAGTGGTGCGGCTGGCCGTATAATCCAGCCTGTTCAGGGAATATGCGCCGCTGATAATCATCAGTATAACGATCACCGCGTAACCGACTGCCAGTTTTGTACCGATCCGGGGGTTTGCGAACATGCTCTTTCTCCCTTCCTGTATCAGAATTGTATCGTTGTAATCATTACGCTTCGACCTGGTCATGCACGACAATCTTTCTGTCGGCCAGCAGTTTCTCCCCATCCAGGAGCGCCGTCCGCTCGCGGGTGACACCCTTCAGGTACTCTTCGCGGATACCGGTCAGGGTGGGCAGGGGGGGCTGCAGTTCCGCCAGGGGAATCGAGCGCGTGCCGATGATCTCGTCGGCCAGGATGCCGAACTCCATCTCCCCGGACTGCAGGATGATGACCTTGTTCAGGTTGGTCAACCCCGTGTGCGGCAGGTCGAAAAATGTCCTGATATCGATCACCGACAGGATGCGGCCCCTGACGTTGATGATGCCCAGGACAAAGGGAGGCGTGCCGGGCAGCGGGGTCAGCTCCCGGAGCGGGTAGGCCTCGGCGATCCAGGAGATCTCGATGGCGTAGGTCTCGTACGAGATCAGGAATTCCAGGACCTCCAGGGTCGCTCCCGCCACGTCCTCCCCGGTCTGCCGCGCCAGTTCCCCGGCCCGCGCCTTAAGGATCTCGCGGGTCGCGTCCGGGGTCTGTTCGAGGACGACGGCCGAACGCGAGGCTTCGAGACGGCGGCGGAGACTATCCCAGTCAATGGCCTTTGGCTGACGTTGTTTCTGTCTATCCGGCTGTTCAGGCATTGAATGATCCTTAATGAAGTTCAGAAGTAAACTCTATGAACTCAATGAACTCAATAAACTCTTACGGCTGTAAGATACCGGCCCTGGTCGCGGCGATGATCTCGGAGAGTCTCGCGGCGGTCATGCCATCCGAGGCGGGCACCGGCTCATCGGCCGGGAGTGCTTCAAGAAGCGAACAGGCGATTTCGAAGTGCCTGCCCGCCTCCCCCTTTTTTCCCTGCTGCAGGGTCAGGGTTCCCAGGGAGAAATGGGCCAGCACAAAGTCCTGATCCAGGTAGAGCGACTGTTTCAGGGAAGCGATCGCCGGGGAAAGTGCCCCCTGCTCCTGGAAGATGGTGGCGCGCAGATAGTACAACTCTGCGTTGAGCTTGTCGACGCTGATCGCCCGCTCGACCCACTCCAGCGCCGGGGCGATCCGGCCCTGGTTTGCCAGGGAGCGGGCCATCAGGGCGGATGCCTTTTCGAACAGGGGCATCCAGGCACTATCCGTTTCAGAGGTCAGCGGCAGGCGGGAGAGTTTTCCGACGGCCTCTACGTAGCTCCCCTGTTGGTAAAGCTCCAGGGCCTCTTCGTAGAGGATAGTCTCGGCTGTCGGTTGTGACACAAAGGTTTTTACCGATCCCCGATCCCCGGTCCCCTCTTTAAAGAGGATTGTCTCAGCTGTCGGTTTTGACTCAAAGGTTTTTACCGATCCCCGATCCCCGGTCCCGGCTTCATCGAAGATTGTCTCCACAGCCGGCGGAGGGGTGCGCGTTTTATCCCCCTGCACGTGTTTCCGGTAGAAGGCCGCTCCCGAAAAAAAGACCGTATCAAAGCTGGTCGAAAAAGCGGCCGAGGTTTCGCAGGGGCTGACGACCAGCCAGCCGCCGTCAACCAGTGAGCGTCTGAATCCATCGATGACCCGCAGCTGTTTTTTCTGCTCGAAGTACATCAACACGTTGCGGCAGAAGATGATATCCATGGCGCTGGTATTGGTCGCCAGCGACGGAAAGCTGTCCTCGGCCAGGTTGAGGACGGCGAAGCTGACCATCCTTCTGACGGTATGCGAAAGTTCGAAGAACCCGTCGTTGTTCCGGGTGAAATACCTCTGGCGTATCCACTGCGGCACGTTGCGGAAGGACCATTCGCTGTACACGCCGTGCGCCGCCTTGGCCAGGGAGCGGGTATTGACGTCGCTGGCCAGAATGGTGATCTGCCACTCGCGGTTATCGGGAATCAACCGGCTGAGCAGCATGGCCAGCGAATAGGGCTCTTCGCCGGATGAACATCCGGCGCTCCAGATCCTCAGGCGCTGGTCCCTTCCCCGCCGCGCGGCGATCAGGCCGGGCAGGATGCGGTTTTCGAGGATATCAAAACTTTTCTGATCGCGGAAGAAATAGGTTTCGCCGATGGTCAGGTGGTTGGCGAGAATTTCTTCCTGCTCCCTGGTGAGCTGCCGCGAGAGTAACAGTGCCACGCAGGCATTCACGTCCGGGATGCCCAGTTCACGGGCGGCGCTGACCATGCATCGCTGAAGGTCGCGCCAGCGGTTTCCGGGAAAGTGCAGGCCGAGCCAGACGGTGACGAATTCACTGAGCCGGGACAACTGCTGGTCGGAAATGAGGCGGGGCGCATTCTTCATCAGCGCTGCCGGGACAGTACCAGCGGAGAGGACTGCCCGGTCGCCGAATCAGCTGATCGGGCTTCCTGATTGGCGGCGCCCCGCTTCAGGTGACCCCTCCGATCGCGGCTTCCAGCGCCTGCTCCTCGTCCAGGGAGAGGAACGCGTCCAGATCGTGGATAAAAACCATGCCGCCTTCCAGGAGCGCCACACCTTCAACATGCTCCAGCCGGGGAAGTATTCCGGCCGGATCGACCAACTGCTCCGGCGGCAGGGAGACAACATCACTGACTCCGTCCACCACAAGCGCCACAAGTCGTCTGGCCGTGCGGGCGATGATCAGCTGGTCGCCCAGTCCCGCTATCCGCCCGGGGAGACGGAAACGCTGGCGCATATTCAGAACCGGGACGACAACGCCATGGAAGTTGATCACGCCCAGCACCATCTCCGGCGCCTTGGGCAGAGGAGTGATCTCAACCATGCGTACCGTTTTCAGCACCATTGCCAGGTGAAGCGCATAGCGCCGTTCATCAAGGGCAAAGACGATAATTTGAAGCGGCTTCGTCACCGGCTGCTCATCTCCTTGATTGCAAACTGCTTTTTCAGATGCGGAATACTAACAACAAAACGTCGCTGAATCAAGAAAAGTCGGCAAGGCGGGAGTAATGCAGGGAGTTGACATGAGTTGCGGTTTCCCGCTCCAGCAGGCAGCCGGTGCGCAGGTCGCTGTCTTCGGCGGCATTGAGCAGGCGTTTTGAGGCGGAGAGTGCCGCCAGGGGATGGGTCGCCACCTGTTCAGCAAACCGCACGACCTCCGGCCAGAATTCATCCTTCCCGCAGACCCGCTCCACCAGCCCCATCCTTAGCGCATCAGCGGCACCATACAGATCTGACGTCATGAAGATCTCGCGGGCCAGATTCTTGCCGACCATACGCGGCAGCTTGCGGGTACCGCAAAAACCGGTGATGATCCCCAGCCGGGCGCCGGGATGGGCGATCTGCAGGCCTTCGACAGCGATGCGGATATCGCAGGCCATGGCCAGATCACACCCGCCGCCCATGGTGATGCCGTTCAGGGCGCCGAGGACCGGCTTGGAACAGGATTCGATCTGTTCGAACAGTGATTGCCCCAATTCGGCAAAATGGAAGGCATCGGACGGACCGAAGTGCACCATCTGGCCGATATCGGCCCCCACGGCAAAGGATTCGCCCGGATAGCCGGACAGCACGATGACATGCGCCGCCTGATCGACCTCAACCTGCGCAAAGGCCCGTTTCAGCTCACGGATGGTGGTGATGGAGAGTTTGTTGAAACGCGAACCGGCATCCAGCATGATATAGCCGACCCGGTTCGCTACCTGTATGGAGAGTTTTTTGAAGGGCAACTACGCCCTCGGCAGGATGTTGCCCTGGATCCACTTGACGATATCCTCGGTTGACGTACCGGGGGTAAATACCTCGCAGATACCGGCAGCCTTGAGTTCCGGGATGTCGTCTTCAGGAATGACGCCGCCTCCGAAGACCTTGATGTCGATGGCGTTTTTCTCCTTGAGCAGCTGGCAGACGCGCGGCAGCAGGGTATTATGGGCCCCGGACAGGATCGAGAGACCGACACAGTCAACATCCTCCTGGATGGCGGCCGAAACGATCTGCTCCGGAGTCTGGTGCAGGCCGGTGTAAATAACCTCGAAGCCCGCGTCACGGAAGGCGCGGGCGATGATCTTGGCGCCGCGGTCATGCCCGTCCAGCCCCGGTTTTCCAACGAGTATGCGAAGTGTTCTTTCTGCCATGGTAAATTACCTCCAGATATGATTAGTGATTAAATATGACCTTATTCTTAACAACGAATTCGCAAAAAGCTCCAGATGGCAGGCGCGCGAAATTTGAGGAGTGAGGCGTACCTTATGGTACGTCGCAGCGACGAAAATGAGTGCAACGAACCAGCTGGACTTTTTCCGGATTCGTCCTACATTTCGATGCCGGTTCTGGCCGGCACCCCGGCCTTATAGTAGTGCTTGATCTCGCACATCTCGGTCACCAGGTCGGCCGCCTCGATCACCCGTTCATGGGCATTGCGGCCGGTCAGCACCAGTTCGACCTTCTCCGGCTTCAGTCTGATCAGCTCCAGCACCTGCTCCACATCGATCAGGCCGAACCCGACGGCACCGTTGATCTCGTCACAGATGAACAGGTCAAAGTCTCCGGAAGTCAGCAGTTCTCTGGCCCGTACAAGGGCTTCCTGCGCAATCAGCTGGTCTGCTGAAATATCCCTGGTATTGACCCAGCCGGGCCGACCGGTCTGGATTATGGTAAAAAAAGGCGACAGCTTATCAGCGACCAGATGCTCGCCGTAGGGTCCGCCCCCCTTGATGAACTGGAACACGCAGACCCGCAGACCGCGGCCGACGGCACGCAGGGCTAGCCCCAGCGCAGCGGTAGTCTTGCCCTTGCCGTTACCGGTATATACCTGGGTGCAGCCCCTTTCGAGCATCATCTACTCCCCCGTGAAGCGCGGCGGGCGCTTGTCCAGAAAGGCCTGCATCCCCTCACGCTGGTCAAAACTGGAAAAGCAGAGCGCAAAGGCATTTCTTTCCAGCAGACAGGCGGTCTGCAGGTCAATGTCGTAGCCGGCATTGATCACCTCTCCGCCAATGCGGATGGCATGGGGGCTGCGGCTGCAGATATGCCCAAGCAGTCCCCCTGCCCTTGTCAGCAGTTCGTCAGCGGCGTAGAGACGGTTGACGAGCCTGATGCGCAACGCCTCTGCGGCGTCGATCATCCCGCCGCTGTAGATCATCTCTTTTGCCTTTGATTTGCCGACCAGCCGTGCCAGGCGCTGGGTGCCCCCGCAGCAGGGAATCACTCCATCGGCAATGGCGGGAAATCCGAAACAGGCCGCGTGCGAGGCAACAATAAAATCACACGACAGCGCCAGCTCCAGCCCCAACCCCGAGCATTCGCCGGAAATGGCCGCAAGGCAGGGTTTGCCGAGCTTTTCCAGATTGAACATGACCTGCTGCCCGAATCCGGAAAGCATCGCAGGCTCAGTGCTTCCGGGAGCTGAACAGCGGCCGAAGCCCTCCGCCGGACCGGTCAGGATAATGCCTTTTATATCATTATTTCTGGCCAGCGACGCGAACTGGCGCTGAAGCGCCTCCAGAAGCTGCATCCCTGTTGCTGAACTGCTTCCGGGAATGTCGAGCACGGCGATGCCGTTCTCTTCTGTATGTAGTGTGCAAAGTCTGTCCGGCACCGGTTTGTTCCTGTTCAGTACGGATTAAGTTAGAATAAAATTCAGCGGCGCGACTATACCAATTCAACCGTATACGGTCAAGTAAAGCTTTAGCCGGTTTTATTGACAGTAAAACTTTGCCGTGCAGAACTATGGTGGTATATATTATTTGTATACGAACTTCTCCCTAGAGGAGCCGCCCCATGAACCTGTCCGCCGCCATTCGCCGTAGCGCGGGTGTTGCCAGATCCATTGCAGAACAGAATGCAGACTGGCTCCAGCAGCATATGAGTCTCTTCTTCTTTCAGGCCATGTCTGACGAAGAGGAAGCCCTGCTGCTGCTTGCCAGAGAGATGGCGCAACTGCGTGCCAACCGTCAACTGATTCTTGCCGACCGGGAGAAACGACTGATCATCGCCTGCGTCAACCGCCCCGGTTCGCTGTATGAGATGCTGCGCCGGGTGGGTGAGCGAGAGATCTCCTACGCCATGTTCTCGCATTCCAACGCCCCCATGCCCGACATGTCGGACGAGCTGGAGGTGCAGCGTTTCGAGTTTGATCGCCGCCAGAACCACGAGATCGACCTGAATCGCCAGGTGGAGATACCGGCTGCACTGCTGAGAAAAATCCGTACCGAACTGCGCTGCTCCTTCCCTGATTTTGACCTTGAAAAACTGGATCGCCTGCTGAAGATCCTCTGGCAGAACAACGAAAACTACATCCGCATGTCACCGGCCAGCCGCATCGCCTGGCTGGTATGGCTGTTTGAACGCGGCAACGCCGCGGGCGGACTTTTTCTGGATATCCTTAATGTGGAACGCGATGGGCATCTCGAAACACGTGTGCTGTTCGCCGTCGGCAATCCGCCCCAGGACGAGTTCCTGCTGCAGTTGCTGGAAGTCTTCAACCGGCTGGGTATCGCCATTCGCCGGGCCTATTGCCAGACCATCTCCAACGGCATCCACCCCTATTTTCTGGGGGCGTTCTTTGTTACCCGCCGTGACGGGCAGGAGATCTGCTCCGAGAGCCAACTGACCGACAATCTGCGGCGTGAACTCTGCGCAACCCAGATCATCGCCCCCTCTTCACCGGTTTATCGCGATTATGTCGTCGAAGGCCTGCTGAGCGGCGATGATGCCGCACTGGTCAATGCCTTCATCGCCTTCTGCCATACCAGCCTTGCCCACGGCCAACCCGAGCGCTTCGGCCTGGAGGATGTCCAGCGGGCCTTCTACGACCACCCCGAAATGGCCCAACGGCTGGTCCGGTTTTTCCGGACACGCTTCGACCCTGGGCTGGAAGAACGGGAAACTGTCTACAGCGCGCTGTTGATCGAAACGCTGGAGGCGGTGGAGGGGTACAATACCGGCCACAGCTGGCTGGACAATATCCGTCGAGCGGTGTACCGCTGCTGTTTCCTTATGATCATGCACACCCTCAAGACCAACTTCTTCGTGGTGGAAAAGCAGGCCCTGGCCATCCGGCTCGATCCGGCCTACCTGCAGGATATGGGGCATGAGTTCACCGACGATCTGCCCGAGCAGCTTCCCTTCCGGGTAACCTTCTTCTACAGCCGTTTCGGCGCCGGGTATCATATCGGCTTTTCCGACATCGCCCGCGGCGGCTGGCGTACAGTCATCGCCCGCAGCGCCGATGATTACATAACCTCGTCCAACACCCTCTTTCGCGAGGTGTACGTCCTGGCTCATACCCAGCATCTCAAAAACAAGGACATCTACGAAGGGGGCTCCAAGCTGGTACTGGTGCTGGATGCTTCCGATCTGGATCAGGCCGGAAGCGAGGCAGAGAATTGCCGGCTCTACAAGTTGCAGTATGCAGTCGCAAACGCCTTTCTGGATATCTTCGTGACTGAGAACGGACAGACCAGGGACCGGCGGGTCGTGGACTATTACGGCGACGACGAACCAATTGAAATCGGCCCTGATGAAAATATGCACGACAGCATGATCGAGGCGATTGCCGCCCTTTCAAAAAAACGGGGCTATATCCTGGGCGTCGGCATCATGTCCAGCAAGCGCTTCGGCATCAACCACAAGGAGTACGGCGTCACCTCCACCGGTGTAGTCACCTTCGCAGGCATAACCATGGCCGAAGAGGCCGGGATAGACATCAGCCGCGACAGCTTCTCGCTGAAGATGACCGGCGGACCCGACGGCGACGTGGCCGGCAATTGCCTGCGCATCATGCTGGAACGCTGCCCTGCCCTGCAGGTGCGTCTGATTCTGGACGGCACAGCCGCGCTGTACGACCCTGACGGCATCAATCACAACGGATTGAATCGCATCATCCTGCAGCATGATCTGGATGCCTTTGATCCCGATTTCCTCGGAGAGGGAGCGTTCATACTCTACCGTACCGGCCGGCGCCTGGACGGGTTGAAGGAGTCGCATCGCAAGGTAAGCCGCAACGCTGCCGGGCTGGTTGAAGAATGGCTGGATATCGACGAATTCAACCACCTGTACAACAGCCTGATCTTCACGGTCAAGGCAGACCTCTTCATCCCGGCCGGTGGTCGGCCCGAGACAATCGACGGACAGAACTGGCGTTCATTTCTGGATGCCGAAGGGGTCCCGTCGGCACGGGTTATTGTGGAAGGCGCCAACTCCTTTATCACCCCGGAAGCCAGGACTCTGCTTCAAAGGAGCGGCGTGGTGCTCATGCGCGATGCCTCGGCCAACAAGTGCGGCGTCATCTCGTCCTCCTACGAGATCATTGCCAACCTGCTGCTGTCGGAGCGGGAATTCATCGAGCACAAGGAACGCTACGTCGGTGATGTCCTGACGATCCTTGAAAAAAGGGCGGCCGACGAGGCCCGCCTGATCCTGCGCAGAAGAAATGAGTCGAACGGAACGCTGCTGTACAGTGAAATTTCCGAGACCATCAGCCTGAACATCAACAGCCTCTACTCGCGGCTGTTCGAGTTTTTTTCGATCAGACCGGAGCTCTGCCTTCAACCCCCCTTCCGGCAGGCAATCATCCGCCATCTGCCCCGCATGCTGCAGGAGAAAGCGACCTACCGGCAGCGGATCAACAAGCTGCCGCGTAAATACCTGTGTGCCATCCTGGCCGCCGAGATCGGGTCGTCGCTGGTCTACACCGGCAGCCGTGAGACGGATTTCGAGGATATGATCCGGCGGCATCTGGCGCGAATACTGTAAATTTTACTTTTATTGACGCTCGCTGTTGTGCTAGAAATAAGACCTGTTTACAGTATGAATGTGATACCACGATAAAGGAGTCTGCCATGTCAACCAACAATGATAACGCCGCAGCAGCTGTAATCGCCTTTGTATCCGGCGCCGTAATCGGTGTCGCCGCTGCCCTTCTGCTCGCTCCGGCGCCTGGCCGCGAAGTACGTGAAAAACTGTCGGATCTGGGCGAAAACGCCGCCGAAAAGATGAAGCGCTTGGCCCGCGAAGCCAAGTTCAAGGTGACCCCCCGGACTAAGACCGAGGGATACCAGTATGATGGCGGAGATGCCTGGATTTAGGATTTTGGATGAGGGATGAGGGATGAGGGATGAAGGTTTCTCATCTCTCAACGCTCATCTCTCATCAGATTTTCGGAGTTCATCTCTCAACAAGGTTCTACTCATCTCTCATCTCTCATCAGATTTTCCCTCACCCTTCGGCCTAACCACCTGATTTTCACATACGGTGAAATATCATGAACTTAAAGTACGGCTCCACATCATTTCCGCTTGATCTTCCGCCGGAACGCCTGGCGGGAATCATACTGCCCGCGCTGAATTACCCCGATCAGTCCCCTGAACAGATAATCACCACTGCGCTTGATGCGTGCCAGTCCGCCATTTCATCCTTCAAACCCGGCGAAAAGATCGTCATCGTCACCTCTGATATCACCCGCTATACCGGCAGCGAGATCTACCTGCCGCTGCTGGTGGAGCGACTCAACCGCCAGGGCATACCCGACCGGGATCTGGAGATCCTGATTGCGCTCGGTATCCATCGCCCCCAGACCCCCCACGAACATGAGAGGATACTCGGCCCGCTGTACGGACGTATCAGGGTTAAAGACCACGATTGCGACAAACAGGCCGAGCTGGTTTCAATCGGCAGGACCTCCAACGGCATTGACGTCACTATCAACCGCGCGGCCGTCGAGGCGGACCGCCTGATCCTGACCGGCGTGATCGGATTCCACTATTTCGCCGGTTTCGGCGGCGGGAGAAAATCCGTCCTGCCCGGCATCGCCAGCCGTCAGGCCTGCATGGCAAGCCATTTTGCCGTGCTGAACCCCGGTCACAGCAGCGGTAAAAATCACTGTGCCGTTACCGGAAACCTGGACAACAACCCGGTTCATCAGGCTATGAGCGAGGCCTGTGCCCTGGCGGCTCCCGATTTTATCCTCAATACCGTGCTTGCTCCGGACAAACGGATCATCGCAGCCTTCTCCGGTCACTGGCGTGAGGCCCACGAAGCGGGCTGTCGTTATTACCGGAAGTATTTCACGTACCCTCTGCGGGAAAAAGCCGATCTGGTAATTGTCTCATGCGGCGGTTTCCCCAAGGACATCAACCTGATTCAGGCCCATAAAGCGATGGAATACGCTGCCCAGGCATTGAAGGATGGCGGGGTGATGGTCCTTTTGGCCGAATGCCGCGACGGCTTCGGCAACTCGACCTTTTTCAACTGGTTCCGACACAAGCGTCTGGATGAATTTGAAGCAGCGCTACGGGAAAAGTACGAGATTAACGGACAGACCGCCTATTCGACCCTGCAGAAGGCCCAGCGTTTCAAAATCATCCTGGTATCGGAGTTCCCCGGAGAGCAGGTCGAACAGATGGGCATGCTGACGGCCAGAACCCTTGACGAGGCACTTCAGCTGGCAGGACAATTTCTCCCGCCGGACTGGACGGCGCTGGTCATGCCCGAGGGGGGCAGCGTACTGCCGGTGTAGTACGAATATTAGCGGTTCTGAAATTACAAAACCCCTTCCGGAGTGATCCGGAAGGGGTTTTGTTGTTCAGACTTCTTTCTGGTACGAGATTTTAATCGCAGGTGAAATTGGTCTCGATGCGGCGATTCAGCTGCCGGCCCGCTTTGGTCTTGTTGCTCGCAATCGGCTTTGATTCTCCGTATCCTTCTGTCGTGAGTCTCTCAGGAGCGATGTTGAATTTCTCTTCCAGATACTTCTTCACACTGGCGGCACGACGCTGGGAAAGCTTAATGTTGTATTTATCTGTGCCGACACTATCCGTGTGTCCGGAAATCTCGCCTTTCGCTTTCGACCATTCTTTCAGGAAGGTCCCCAGCTTGTTGAGGTCTTCATCGTATTTAGTCTTGATAACCGATTTGTCCGTATCAAACTCGACAACTACAACTGACGGCTTGTCGCAGAACCGTTCCGCGGCCTTGGGCTTGACCGGTGCAGGTGGCGGGGGAATCACGACGGTTACACCAGCTGAACTGGTTGCTGTTCCGCCGGCGCCTGAGCATGACAGGGTAAACGTGGTGTCGGCAACAGGCGTAATCTCCCGGGCCCCCATTGGTGGAACCGCGCCGATGCCCGGCTGAATATCACACCCTGATGCATACTGCGATTTCCAGTTGAGTGCGGCTGACTGGCCTTTGGTTACAGATGCAGGGTTTACCGTCAGTGCTGCGGTCGGAGCTGCCGGAGGAGCCGGGGCCGGTGGTGGTTCAACGACAATAGGAGCGGGAGCTGGCGCCGGGGCGGGCGGCGGTTCGACCGGTTTTACAGCAGGTGTTACGCCGCCAAAAGGAATGTAGGCGCCCAGGGTGTATTCAATATTATTCAGAGTACGATCATTCACGGAATAGATGATATGCCGCACATCAGCCCTGAGGGCAAAGCTGTCGCACGTAAAATATTTTGCACCGACCCCGTAGTCAAAAGCGCCACGGACTCGCCCATCCACGCCATTGGCATCAAAATGAAGTCCGCTGAAACCGGCAGCCAGATAGGGAACAAATGCGTTGTCAGGGAAAAAGTGGTACAGCAGTTCGCCGCCGTAACGGTACATATTGACATCTGCTTTTGATGTGGTCGGTTCCGTGTTGACGTAATCAAAAAGGGCCTCAACACCTAAATGTTTGGTAAAGTTATATCCGCCCCTCAGACCATAAATCAGACTGGTGTCCAGATGCTGCCTGCCGTCGAACGTGTAACCACCTATAACCGGTGAAAGCGAAAACTGCCCTTCTCGATTGGCTGCGAAAGCGATTGTCCCGCAAGCCAGGATTCCCGCGACTGTCAATAGCAAACATTTTTTCATACTGTCTTCCTCCTTTGGAAAGTGAACTACATGAATTCAATGCGGACTCTATACCACTTCTCTTAGCAGAAAACAACGCTAAAAGACTAGAACAGTCTTTTAGAAAGGCCCTGCTGATAACCGGATTTTTCACTAAAAAGAGCCAATATTCAGACATGCCTGCACATAGTGCCTGAAACAAAATTGTGGCGATGCTTGCAATTTCAAAAGTCGTTGGGTACTATTTTATCACCAATTAAAATTACTGCAATGGGAGGCTTACATGTTTTTCCCGCAATTCAGGGCACGCAGAATCCGCGGAAACGAAGTTTTCAGAAGAATGGTCCGGGAAACCACATTATCAGTGAACGACCTGATTTATCCGATGTTCTCGGCATTCGGCAGCGGGATTAAAAAAGAGATCTCCTCCATGCCCGGCATCTATCAGCAGTCCATCGAACATATCGTGGCAGATGCACAAGAGGTTTATGGACTCGGTATTCCGGCCGTGCTGCTGTTCGGCATACCGGAGACCAAGGATGCGGTGGGGAGCGACGCGTACTGTGATACCGGCATAATCCAGGAAACCATCCGCGCCATCAAGCGCGAGGTGCCTGGCCTGGTGGTCATCACGGATGTCTGCATGTGCGAATATACCGATCATGGACACTGCGGAATTATCAAGGATGGAGATGTGGATAATGATTCCACGCTGGAACTGCTGGCCAGGGAAGCGCTATCCCATGCCAGGGCCGGTGCCGACATGGTCGCGCCGTCGGATATGATGGACGGCCGTGTTGCGGCCATCCGAGAGGCATTGGACGAGAACGGTTTCGACAAGATTCCGATCATGAGTTATGCCGTTAAATACGCTTCCGGGTATTACGGACCATTCCGTGAAGCAGCCGAGTCAACTCCCCAGTTCGGAGATCGCCGCAGTTACCAGATGGACCCCGCCAATCGCCTGGAAGCCTTGCGTGAAGCAGCCTCGGATATTGATGAGGGCGCCGACATCATCATGGTCAAACCGGGACTGCCGTACCTTGACATCCTGCGTGACCTGCGCAACGAATACAACCTGCCGCTGGCGGTCTACAATGTCTCGGGCGAATACAGCATGATCAAGGCGGCAGCAATTCAGGGCTGGATCGACGAAGAACGGGTCGTACTTGAAACCATGCTGGCTTTCAAACGGGCCGGGGCCGATATCATTATCACCTATCACGCCAAGGATGTGGCACGCTGGCTGAAGCAGGGATAACGTCCGCTCTACTCGGCGAGTTTTTCATCCATTTCCTTTTTTTGCCGTTTTAACGTCCCGCCACTGCCGCTGGACGGCACCAGACTGTCAGGAGATTTCGTCGGCAGTTTCGGCATGTTCGGAAGTGAAATACCGGTCTTCTTTTCGGCCGGTTTCTGTTGCGCAGCCGCTCCGCTCGGGGCGGCTGCTGTTGTTTGGGGAGCAACAGCCGCGACCATTTTGATTACCCGGTGGTGTTTTCCGGGAAACGTCCGTTTCAAGTCAATCTCAGACCTCTCGAACGATGTGAGCGTATGGCGGGTAGCCAGTACGTGAACCTTGCCGCCTGCGCGCCAGACCCTTTTCGCCTGAATAACGCCGCCGTCCTTCAGGTAGACATTTGCTGCAAATGCCGGTGTTGCCAGGGTAACGGCCATCAGTGCCGCACACAGTATCCGCTTCATGGTATCCTCCTGTTTCTGTCGAGTTGCTTATATTTCGCATTCTGGTAGGTCGTGTTAGGCGGCTTCATGCCGTAACGCGACGACGGCTGTCGGGTTACGCGATGCTACTGCTAACCCGACCTACGATAAATGACATATTACAGCGGGCTCTTATCCAGATAACGCGGCAGACCGCCCCGAACCTCAACCACCGGTCCGTCCTCCAGTTCATCAAGATCTCCATAGTCATCGCCGTACTCCGCTTCACCGGCCGCCCATTCATACAGTCTCTGGGAATCCAGCAGCGCCGGTTTTTCCGGTGTGCCGAAGACCCTGTTCTGCATCTCTTCATCGAACAGGCCGATACAGCCGTGGGAAGCCGGGCGTCCCGGCAGGTCGCGGGCATGCATCCAGTAGGAAACATTATCAGGGCCGATGTAAAAACGCATGGCGTTATCCATCGGATACTGTTCTTCATCGTTGGCCGTCTTGTAGAGTGACGATGTGTGGGTCAGGTGGCGGGCATCGATTCTAAATATGCCGACCGGCGATTCAGTCCCCGCCTTGCCGGTCGCCGCCGGCGCCGAGAACACCAGCCGGCCGTACTCGTAGGCGCCCAGCCATTGTTCGGTGATATCCACCAGGATGTATTTTTCATGGCCACGGGCCGGTTCGTACTGTTTCGGCAGGGGGGTATAGCCCCGGATATCCTCGATCCGGTCGGGCGCCTTGATGGTCATGCCGGGATACACGTGGCGACGGTCGATACGGTTGAAGCGGGCCACCCAGACCCAGTCAGCCCCGAAGAGAGATTCCAGTGATTCCTGCGGATGAATGAAATGGGCGTGCCAGCGGATCGACTTCAGGCTGGGATATTCGACGCGTGAAAGGTCTTCCAGACCCTTGTCGGCCGGAGACGCTGCCGGTTCATAGGTGACCGAAGGGGTCCGCAGCACGGTGAACCCGACCAGCAGCGAGGTAATCATGGTGACAAATACTATCTTGTGGGAGAGTCTCATCCGGCTGTGACGCATGGCAGTATCCTTACAGAGTAAAATTCAATATACATACTAGGCATTTCTTGCATAACATTCAACAATTAGTCGTTAACGAGCGCATGAATGTCTGGCAAACCGCCTGGTTACATGATAAATACACCTCAGCACCATCTCCGCACGGAAGAGGGGCAGCATGGCAATCGACAATAATCAAGGATCGGCACCAGTCTTCAACCAGTTTGCCAGCGACAACTATGCCGGCATCTGCCCCGAGGCCTGGCGGGCCATGGACGAGGCCAACGCAGGTTTTGCATCCTCCTATGGCGACGATGCATGGACGGAGCGGGCCTGCTCCTGCATCAGGGATGTTTTCGAGACCGATTGCCAGGTATTCTTCGTTTTCAACGGCACCGCGGCCAACTCGCTGGCCCTGGCGGCCCTGTGCCGCTCCTATCACAGTGTGCTCTGCCACGACCTGGCCCATGTGGAGACCGATGAATGCGGCGCACCCGAGTTTTTCTCCAACGGCACCAAAATCCTGCACATCCCCGGCCTGAACGGCAAGCTTGACCTGGACGCAGTTGAACACGCCATCACCCGGCGCAGCGACATCCACTACCCCAAACCGCGAGTCCTGAGCCTGACCCAGTCCACGGAACTGGGCACGGTCTACACCCCTGACGAGATCGGCGCCGCAACGGTGCTTGCCCGGCGCCACGGCCTGCGGGTGCAGATGGACGGCGCCCGCTTCGCCAATGCTGTGGCGGCCCTGGGTGTATCGCCGGCCGAGACTTCCTGGAAAGCAGGTGTGGATGTGCTCTGCCTGGGGGGAGCCAAGAATGGCATGGCGCTTGGCGAAGCGGTCGTCTTTTTCAACCGGGAACTGGCGGACGAGTTCGAGTACCGCTGCAAGCAGGCCGGACAACTGGCTTCCAAGATGCGCTTTATCTCGGCCCCCTGGATCGGGATGCTGGAAAACGGCACCTGGCTGCGGAATGCGGCCCATGCCAACCGGATGGCGCAGATGCTGGCCGATGAATTGGTGCAGACCCCCGCTGTACGGCTCATATCCCCCTGCCAGGCCAATGCCGTTTTTGTGGAGATGCCGGCTGCCACAGTCGCTGCCCTGCGGGCCGCCGGCTGGCATTTCTACTCCTTCATCGGCACCGGTGGCGCCCGTTTCATGTGTTCGTGGCAGACCACGGAGGAGGATGTGCGGGCACTGATACAAGCGGTGCGCCTAGCCTGTCGGACTTAGGAAATCGTAGCGAAAATTCGACTGGGCGAGGACAGATTTTGCCGATTTTGCAGGTCAATAGT
>JAENWA010000070.1 GCA_016650295.1 Desulfuromonadales bacterium
CGGCTAATGGTTCCCACCATCAGGGTCCATAGAGGACTTTCACCTCCAAGTCACTGCTTGACCACCACAATCAAGCAGATGGCGCTTACGCGCCACGCGCCATGCTGGGCGCACACGGTTTGGGAGAACAGCGGCGGTTTTAGGCCGCTGCTTCTGCCTGGTTGAACCTCATTCCGCATAATCCTTCTTCGTGCAATTTGGCTGAACATCATAACCAAGGTAGTAATACTCATGCCAAAGCCTTTTGCTTTTCAAAGGCTCACCCGCCCAGACTGTTAGATGAAGTCCTTCATTACTGGTGCAAAGGCGGAATGATTCAAAATTTCCGTTGTTATCCAAATCTGCATGTACCTTTCCTTTAACCACATTGAAGCTACCAGTAAAACCGGCAACAGCAATTCCGGGTGTCATATTCTCTGCTTCATTTTTCTTGATTTTGAAAATATAGAAGGATGCGTCAGATGGAACTTCGGGGTTTTTTGAACAGCTATTGGATGTTTTGCTCTTTATTTTTGCCTTTATTACCTTCTGCGGCTTTTGCAAGGTGACGATACTAATTTCTTCATTCAGTTTCAGTGATGAGTCAACAATTGTGAGACAACCTTCTCCATCAGAGACGACTTCAGCCACACCTATTTGGGGTTTGAAATTGAATTGTCCCTGAGCTGGTTCGATCGCATATGCAGAAGTGACGGCAGCTACAAGGATGATGAACATCAGAAAAAATCTCATTTTTTTCCTTGGTATTTCATGGTTCAACTCGTTTATATGCGGTTAGAAAAGCATCTTATATAAGATGATGAATCCTATATAGGATGCTCCAGGCATCTTATATAGGATGCGGCTGAGGTATCCCATATAAGATGCTTTAATCCATTTCGGTATCCTGTATAGGATGTCTGGAGGCATCTCATATAGGATGACAATGCCCCCGCCTGCCTTTAATCAAATCCATCATAATTCTATCCTCCAGTTCCCCCGCCGGAACGCTGAAAAACCCATAATTCCCGCATGCGGGAATTATGCTGTAACTAACTGATTTATAATTGCAAACCCAAAAAAGACCCCCATATTTTTGTTGACCTCGTTTTGTGATTTTTCACTTATATCACACCGATATAACTACATTTATTTCTTAATCTGCTTCAACATCCGATACGCCATGCTGCGGCGCCGAACCAGCAAGTTATCCTGCGTGGTCAGAGACAACTTTTAAACAATAGAGAATGCACCTTAGCTGAACCCACGAAAGAAAACAAAAAAACCGCCACATCGACACCCTGCCGACATAAGCGGTTTCTTTTCCATCCTGATCGGAGCATCCTCTGCAATCATGATCCCTCCATTCAAAATACGTCCATTAAATTAAAGCAAGATATACCTCACGCAACGTCAAATATCAAAGAAAATACGTAACTATTCAGCACTTTCAGAGCCGCCTGAAAAGTCTGTCATCCCCGAATGATTCTATCAGTGAGCCACGGACACAGTTCAGGGGACATCAGTATAGGCAATTGCCATGTGTCTCATCCCTTAATTATATAGACTTTCCCCTGAACACCCTTCAGACGGAAAGATATCTACCACTGGCAGGCAGTTCGACGGTTCCTATTCAATTAAGGCGGTTCTGCCCGCATTGGTGCCGGAGTTAAGCTATAAGGGACTGGCTGTCAGCAATGGCGAAATGGCCGCCAACAACACCTGGCTGCATATGCTTCAAGCAGGCGACGAGAGACAAAATGCGGAATTACGCAAGCAATTGCTTGAATACTGCCATCTGGATACCTTGGCAATGGTGAGGATTCTTGAGAAGATGCGGGAACTGGCAAGCTGAACTAATCGCTGGTGGGATTTTAGACAGCGATTCCAAAATACAGAAAATTATGTGGCCTGCGATATAACTGGTTATACAACCAACAACTCCGCCACACCCATCCCCTTCACCTTTTCCCAAAACTTCCGGTCAGCCGTCAGAAAGCGGCACCCGAGTCGGCTGGCAAGAACATGATAACTGGCGTCATAGACACTGATCTTGTGTTTCATGGCGAGGGTCATTGCCTCCATATACTCAAGACTATCGAGTTCATGCACGTTGAACTCAAAGGCGCTGATAAGTTCAAATGCCTCCAGCGCTTCTTCCGGGGAAAGTTTGACCTTGGTGGCAAGAACATTGGCGATTTCGTAGAAAAACAGGCTTGGAACGGCGATCTCGTTTTTTGCGGATACATGGTCATCGCGGACGCGCACGGCATGCTCCGCGCCGTCCTCATCTGCAAAAATCCATTTCAGCGCGACAGAGGAATCAAGCACGATCATCGTGCATCCCTGCTTTCGCGCACCGCCTGCACAACATCCACTTTCACCGTTGCCGGACGGTTGCGTTCACGCCAGGCGTCCATGGCCCCCGACAGGGTTTCAAGCCGCTGGACACGGTTTTTCTTTTGCACCTTCTCCTCGTATTCGGTAATTGACAGAATGACCGCCAGCGGCTTGTTGGCGCGAGAGATCGTCACGGATTCATTCGTCTCCGCCACCATATCAAGAATATGTCCCAGATTTTTTCTCAAATCCATGGTTGTCAATGTCTGCATACTGTAACCTCTCTTTTCTGAATGACTATACCATAGGCTATCATAGTAGCTATGTCAATTGCACCTTCTGAATATATGTTTACCCTGTCCAAAACAAAACCGAAATCATCCTGAATTGACGAGTTGCGTAAGCAATTGCTTGAATACTGCCATCTGGATACCCTGGCAATGGTGAGGATTCTGGGGAAGAAGTGGGAATTGGCATGCTGACCTGCTGAATACATGATTGACGTCACAACAGCGACAGCAAAATAGCAAACGAATTTGTGATGCCGTAAGGTAGCCACCAAGGCAGGCAACAAAATGATATCGGATTGTACATTAAACTCAAAGGCGCTGATAAGCATAACTGCTTACAGCGCCTTTTATAAAGAAAACCAAAATCTAATTCACCCAATACCGCAGCAAACCCTGTTAAATCCGGTCGAAGGCTTCCGGCTCCACATCCGGCGCCTTGGCCAGCGCCTTCTGGAACTTGTCTCGTGAACTTCTTCCGGCACGCTCTTCAAGATAACTCTCTGTCGTCAATGCCGAGATTTTTTCCGCTATCGCAGACGTAATAAACTGATTCAACGAGATATGATCCTGAGTTGCCACTTCCTTTGCCATCCTGTGCAGGGAATCGGGCAGTCTTACATTGATTGCGCTCATAGTAGTGCTCCTGTCTGCCGAAGAAATTCAGCCGGCGTTTGAACCTTGATACCAAACTTATCAGCCTTTTTAAAATCCCGGATATTCCAGGTTATGATGTCTGCCCCGCACTTAACGGCCAGTTCCAGTATAAAATCATCGTCAGAGTCTTTCAAAACGGGACGCCACAGATAAAAAATCTTGTGCCTCTTTGCCACGTTGCAAAGATAGTCAAGAATATCGTTAATCTCCGTCCTGCTCAAATGAAGAATTTCCCGCAGCAGCACCTCTTCGTATTCAGCAACCAATGGCGTTGAAAGGTTAATGGTGAACGTTCCACTGTCAACCAACGACAGAAGACGGAACGAAGAACCACGCGACGACTTGAGCGCAGCAACCAGAACATTCGTATCAAGCACAATCTGACGATTCATAATGGTATTATATATGGTGCTATTTTTATGTCAAACAGATTTATAACGATTTGTCCCGCACTCATTTCCTGACAAAAATCTCCCGGGCCAGGTTGGTATCTATGGCAAACTCGGAATATCCTACCCGGAAGATGTAGGAGGGAAATGCCTGGACCAGTTCGATGCGGTTTCCCGGCAGCACACCCATGGCCATCAGCTTCTGCATCTTCTTGTTATCCTCGGTCTGAATGTAGGCAATTTCTCCCTGCTGGCCGGATTTGAATTCGGTCAACGGGACAATTCCCAGGTCACCCTGGGCGCGGGCCTGGTCGCAGCATTCACCAGGTGGAATAGGTTTGCCATGCGGGCAGGTTGAGGGATGATTGAGCATGGTGCAGACCTTGACATCGGCACCCTCGTTGAGCAGATGTTCAAACTGGCAGGCCTTGTACTCCCCTTCATCGCCGCGAATATTGAGCACATCCATCATCAGGCGTTCTGCCAGACGATGGCGGCGGATGGTAACCTTGCCCTCCTCGCGCCCTTCCGGACGGAAGTAGACCATCCCCTGCCGGATCTCTATCAAGGCATGACCGGTCAGCTCCCGATAGGTCGGATCATCGGCGGGAAATCCCATTTTTTCAGGGTCGAGAAAGGCCTGCCCATCCTCTTCCACCGCCACCCACAGGGCCTCCAATACCTCTTCCGCTTTTTCAGACAGTTTCATCACAATCTCCTTTTGCCACAGAGGTCACAGAGTACACAGAGAAATCACATTAACCAACATATGTGTATTTACTCTTTATCCGATTTCCCTGTCTGTTCTGTGGCAGATTTCTCTTTCCGATTCAATAGTTTTTTCAGTTTTTCCATATATTTCGGTTCAACAGGATTTTTGTAATTACAGCGGGGGCAGTGCACACTGTGACATCCTCCTCCACAACCGCCGCACCCTTTTTTGCCCTCATTTTCATCGAATTCGTGACCGCAGAATCCGCAGATCATGCCAGCAGACCCGTTATCAACAACAATTTATTCAACGCATAACCACTGCCGAAGGCCACCAGACTAACGAACAGACCGATTGTGCTTGCCACCTTCCAGCCGCGCTCCTTCTTCATGATCAAAAACTGGGCTACACAGGGAATGAAAATTGTCAATGTCACCGCTGCCACGGTCAGTTGGCGGGCATCCATCAGCCCCTTTTCCTGCAGATCGTACAATCCGGCCGCACCGTAATCCCTGCGGAAGAAGCCGAAGATGAAGGCCACCGCAGATTCCTTCGGTAGACCGATGGCTGCCATAAGAGGCTCCATCCACCTCACTATTAACGGGAAAAAATGGGTGATCTTGCCTAACCAGAGCAGAACAGAGGCCAGGATAAAGAGCGGCAGGATCTCCATGAAGTACCACTGCATGCGGGTATAGGTCTTGGTAAAAACATTGGATAGCTGCGGAAGCCGCATGGGAGGGATCTCCATGTAGAACATGGGGGTATCACCCGGCAGGACCCTGGCCGCCATAAATCCAACGACAATAAACAGCAAAAGCAGACATGCGCCCCACACCGCCAAGGCGCCGGGTACCCTGGAGAGCAGCGCCAGAATGACGCCCAACTGGGCCGAACAAGGAATGGCCAAGGCCAGAAGCAGGGTGGCGACAACCCGTTCGCGTGTCGTTTCCAGTGTACGTGTCACCATGGTCGCCATGGTGGAACAGCCGAAACCGAGCACCATCGGGATGACCGCTCTTCCGGTCAGGCCGATGTATTTGAAGAGTCGGTCAACCAGCAGCGCCAGCCGAGGGAAGTAGCCGCTGTCCTCAAGAATCGAGAAGAAGAGGAAGAAGGTCGCCACGATCGGCAGGATGATACCGACCGCATAGCGGATACCCAGGGTGATAATGCCGTATTCCCCGACAAACAGTTCCTGGATGATCACCCAAGGGATCAGGCTCTGAATGACACCGGTAATCCAGGGATTAAAATGCTCCTTGAAACCTTGCGTTTCCAGAAGATCTACCAAGGTTCCCGCGCCGAAGCCGCCAACAAATTTGTAGAGTCCGAAATAGAGCACGATCAGCAGCAATGGTACGCCGGTCAATGGCCGCACCGCAAGCGTAGAGAGCCGTTCACCCAAGGTAATCACCCGTTTTTCCGGTGCAACGATCACATCCTTGATCAGTTTTCTGACGATATCCTTACGTTCCATGGAAAGGTCCATGTGAAAGGATTCGCGCCGCTCGAAGGTGATTTCCCTGACCTTCTCGGCCAGCGCCGCATACCCGTCGCGATCCCACTCCTTGAACAGGGCGGTAATCTCCTCGTCCTGCTGCAGCAGAAGCAGCGCCAGGGACTTGGGCGACATGATGTAGGAGCCGCTCATATGCTGCGTCACCTGGGCAATGTCATGCTCCAGCAGACGGCTGTAGTTGAAAGTGTTGACCGGCTTGCGCCCGTAGGCGGCCACGGCGTTGCGAATCTCATCCAGGCCCCGCTTGCGGGCGGTGGCGGCGCCGATCACCGGTATCCCGAGTCGCTGCCGGAGCAGTTCCAGATTGATCGAAAGCCCCATCCGCTCGGCCTCGTCCATGATATTGACCACCAGGATAACCGGCAGATCGGCCTCGATCAGCTGGATGGTCATGGCCAGCATCCGCTCCAGGTTGCGGGCGTCCAGCACATGAATCACCACGTCGGGTGTTTCCTTAAGCAGAATCTCCCGGGCAACCCGCTCCTCCTCGGTGATGGTGTGAACCGAGTACATGCCGGGGGTATCGATTACCTGCCACGTTTGACCACCGATAACGGCATTGCCCCGTGAAACCTCCACCGAGGTCCCCGGATAGTTGGATACGGTAACATATGCGCCGGTCAGGGCGTTGAAGAGTACACTCTTGCCCACATTGGGGTTGCCCACCAGGGCCACACGCTTGACAGACCCTTCAGTCCGGGGTGCTTCCGGTTGCGTAGTGCTGCTTGTCGCCATCAGTACGTCCTCTCCTGCTTTTGATTATCATTTTCAATTTATCGGTAAAAAAACACCCTCACATTCTGCGTGAGGGATTATTCAAAGGCCGGATCAGCTGCGGCAGTCGGCGCACAGCCCGTAAATTTCCAACTTGTGGCTCCTGATCATGAAGCCGTGACGCTCGGCAATCTGATCCTGAAGCTTCTCGATGGTCTCGTTCTCAAACTCAATTATAGCATTGCAGCCGGTACAGACCAGATGGTCATGATGTTCACCGGCCTGCACATGTTCATATCGTGTCTGGCCATCGTGCAGCAAAACTTCCCGCGCCAGCCCCGCCTCTACAAACAGTTTGAGGGTCCGGTAGACCGTGGCCTGCCCGACACCGGGGCAGCATGCCTTGACCTTCAGATACAGTTCCTCGACACTGACGTGCTGGTGGGTGGACAGGAATACATTCAGGATACAATCACGCTGGCGGGTGGAACGCAGTCCCTTGCCGGCGGCAAACTTGTTGAACGCATTTTTCTTGTCCTGGATCATTCCGCCCCCCGCCTTATTGAACTTGATAATCAATATAAAGAAGTGATCAATAAGTGTCAATGGAAAAAAGAGGGGTGATCGCTTCACCCCTCTTCTTCTCGTTACCAAGCTCCAGCTTGGTAACGCACTGGCTTGGTAAGCTCCAGCTTACCCATACGCCAAGCAGGGGCTTGTCGAACCATTGCGTTACGCAGCTGGAGCTGCGTAACGAGAACAAAAATCGCCCAGGTATTCGGCAAGCGGGTAGAGGTTGGATTCGTTTAGATAGCGCGACCGATTCGCTTCTTGACATGGCAGGATGTAAGCTGTTAAGGTTGCAACAGTAAAGTGCTGTTCCCGGAAAATCACGTCAACGTAGGCCCCGGAATTACTCCGGGGCTTTTTTTGTATCATCAACCAGTCCTGATAAACAGGATAAGTGAGGTAACGAAGTCATTTTCTGCCAGCCCCGATAAACGGGATAAGTACGTTCACAAAATAATTTATGTAAACAACCACAGAAATTATTTTTATCGTACTAAACGCAGAAAACAACTTCTACCTCGCTAAAAAGAAGGAGTTTCATGGATTTCAAGTCATTCAATTTTCATCCCCAGGTCGATGCAGGTGTTACTGCAGCCGGCTATATCACACCGACACCGATTCAGAAACAGGGCATTCCGCCCGTCATGCAGGGGCTGGACGTCATGGGCCTGGCCCAGACCGGCACCGGTAAAACCGCCGCCTTCGCCCTGCCGATCCTGCACCGCCTGATGCAGGGAGAACGTGGCAAGATTCGCGCCCTGATCGTTGCCCCGACCCGCGAACTGGCCGAGCAGATCAACGAGGCCATCACCGTACTGTCAAAACAGACCCGCCTGAGAAGCATGACCATCTACGGCGGTGTGAACGTCAACCCCCAGATCAGCAAACTGAAACAGGGCGTCGAGATCGTCGTAGCTTGTCCCGGTCGTCTGCTGGACCATATCGGCCAGGGCACTGTCAATCTTTCAAGCCTGGAAGTACTGGTGCTGGACGAGGCCGACCAGATGTTCGACATGGGCTTTCTGCCGGACATCCGGAGAATTCTCACCCACGTACCCAAACAGCGTCAGACGCTGCTGTTCTCGGCCACCATGCCCGATGATATCCGCCGACTGGCCAGCGACATACTCTCCAAACCGGTCACGATCCAGGTTGGCAGCACCGCACCGCCGGTCACCGTTTCCCACGCGCTCTATCCGGTCGCCCAGCACCTGAAGACACCGCTGCTGCTGGAGCTGCTGAAGCATACGGACACCGAATCGGTGCTGATATTTACCCGCACCAAACACCGCGCCAAACGATTGGGCGAGCAGCTTGAAAAGGCCGGCTACAAGGCGGCCTCACTGCAGGGCAATCTCTCCCAGAACCGCCGGCAGGCGGCCCTGGACGGCTTCCGCGACGGCACCTACCAGATCCTGGTAGCCACCGACATCGCCGCCCGCGGCATCGATGTCTCCCAGATCTCCCATGTCGTCAACTACGACATTCCCGATACGCCCGAGGCCTATGTCCACCGCATCGGCCGGACCGGGCGGGCTGCCAGGACCGGCGACGCCTTTACCTTGGTGACGTCAGAGGATACGCTCATGGTACGGACCATTGAGAAGAAACTCAATGCCCAGCTGGAGCGCCGCACCGTGGATGGTTTTGACTACAGCGTCCCGGCGCCGCACAAGGACAGCGAATTTGCCCGTCCGCCACGTGAGCCGCACAACCACAAGAAACCTGTTGCAAAAAGAGATTCGACGCATGCAACCCCGGGCAGACCGGCCGCGCCCAAATCAGCCGCTGCGGGAAGGCCCCAGCAGCAAACCGGCAAACCGGCCCATCCGTCATCGGCACCGGCAGCCCGCCATCCTCAACGCGCCCCTCGGGCACGATAAACAAAGCATACGTGGATACACAAAAAAAGGATCGGCACAGCGCCGGTCCTTTTTTTGTGTCTGTTTGACATATCCAGCCGCGGTCTTTATACTTTCCAAACCTTAGTGGATCAGGAGCCGTCATGCATAAAAAGATCTATGTCATCGGGCACAAAAATCCGGACACCGATTCAATTGCATCAGCCATAGCCTATGCCGAACTGAAAAAAAAACAGGGACAAGCGCATGTCCGGGCCGCCATGGCTGGTGAACCCAATCCCCAGACCCGCTATATCCTTGATCGGCTTGGCCTGGAGGCGCCGTTGTATCTGGCGGATGTGCACCCCAAGGTTCGCGATATCCTCAACCGTCAACCGGTCACAGCCTCAGCAGCCATGCCGCTCAAGGATGTCCTGGGTCTGTTCCATCGCCACACCATCCGGGTACTCCCGGTGGTTGATGCCGGTAATACGCCATTGGGTGTCGTCTCGCTGCTGAAACTTTCTGAAAAGTACCTGGTGGCCGGCAGCGACCGCAAACGGGGCATAGACACCTCGCAACGTTCACTGGCGGAATGCCTTGAAGCGACCTTCCTGACCGGCCAGCCAACTGATGATGTTGAGCACCTGCACCTCTTCATCGGCGCCATGGTCGAGGGGTCGTTCACCAGCAGGATTGAAGGCTATGACCCGGCCAGCCTGCTGGTCATGACCGGAGACCGCCCTTCCATCCAGCAGGCCGCCATCGACAGGGGTGTACGGATTCTGGTTGTGACCGGAGGCTTCACGGTCACCGAAGAACTGCTGGCCACCGCCCGCACGGCCGGTACGACCGTCATCTCCACCCCCCATGACACCGCCACCGCAGCCTGGCTGGCCAGACTTTCAACCCCGCTGGCATGTTTTATCGACCCAAAATTCGAGAAGATCGGAGTCTCCGAATCGCTCGAACATCTGCGGCTGAAGCTGCTCCATTCCGGCGAACCGGCCGTTATCGCCGTGGAAGAGGATGGCACGATCGCCGGGATAGCCACCAAGTCGTCGCTGCTCACGCCGATCCCCTATGCCCTGATCCTGGTGGATCACAATGAGCTGGCCCAGGCGGTACCAGGTGCGGAAATGGTTGAAATCCTGGAAGTGATCGACCACCACAAGCTCGGCAATCCGCCCACCAATCAACCGATTACCTTTATGGCCGCGCCGGTCGGCAGCACCTGCACCGTGGTCGCCACCCTGTATCGCGAACGAGGCATCCAACCGGAAAAGAAGATCGCCGCGCTGCTTCTGGCCGGTATCCTCTCCGACACCGTCATCCTCAAATCCCCGACCACCACTCCCCGTGACCGGGAGATTACGGTATGGCTGGAAGGGTTGGCAGAAATGGACCATGCCTCCTTCGGCAGGGAGATCTTCTCGTCTTGCAGCGGTTTCAGCGCCTATGGCACTCCGGAAAAGGCCATTCGATCGGATTTCAAGCACTTCACCGCAGCCGAGACGCTCTTTGGTGTCGGACAGGTCGAGGTGGTCGGATTTGATGAGTTTTATGAACTAAAGGACAGATTGCGCGAGGCGCTGAGGCTGATCAAGGAGCAGGACCGGCTGGCGTTGGCGGGGCTGATGGTGACCGACATCTACACAGAGACGTCGCTCTTCCTGGTGGAAGGGAAAAATGAACTGGCCCACGTCATGGGCTACACCCAGCTGGAACCGCATCTCTACGAACTGAAGGGTGTCATGTCGCGCAAGAAGCAGATGGTGCCGCACCTGCTGAAGGTGTTGGGGGCGTTATAAATCCGGGGATCAGGGATCAGGGATCGGGGATCGGGGATCAGGAATCGGGATGGTGCCGAACCTTGCTGAATATATTGTGATCGTTATTAGAAAAAAGGGGGATCGCCAATCGGCGGTCCCCCGTTTTGATTAATTCTGATACCTGATTATTTCTGTACGTCCAGCAATTCCACATCAAAGAGCAACGTCGCATTGGGGGGGATATCGCTACCAGCTCCTCGTGTACCGTAACCCAGTTTCGACGGAATTATCAGTTTACGCTTGCCGCCCACTTTCATGCTCATGACACCCTCGTCCCAACCGGGGATGACCTGCCCTACCCCGATCACGAAGCTGAACGGCTCATTACGGTCCAGCGAACTGTCAAACTTCTTGCCGTTTTCCAGGGTACCGGTGTAATGCACCTTGACCTGCTTGCCCTTGGCCGGCGCTACGCCTTTGCCGACCTTTACATCAACGTACTTCAGACCCGAAGCGGTAGTAACCGTTTTGGCGGGTGCCGCCTTGGTTGTTTCCTTGGACTGTTCCGCTGCCATTGCAGTTACACCGCACATTGTTGTCAGCATGGCTGCAACAGCCATTTTTCTGATGATGCTCATTCCTTGACCTCCTTCTTGATAGTTGAATTACATCCGTTTCTGCTGCTGTTCATAGCACATCGCAAAAAAAATGTTAGCTGTCATAACGTGGCAGTATCAGGTGCCGGCCTTGGCCAACAGGTAACGCCCGACCCAGTTCTTGGCAAACTGGAAGGCGGTCCGGCCGCAGCGCTTGCTCTTGTCGTGGGACCATTGAATCGCATCATCTTCCAGTTGCTTGCTCCAGGGGATCGTCAGCTTGCGCAGTCGCGCCTCGCGCTCAACCGACAGGCGCACGGCATCCAGATAACGGTCCTGGGAGAAGGCGTAAAAAGCGACCCAGATACCGAACCGGTCGGACAGCGACACTTTTTCCTCCATCGCTTCGCTCTGCTGAAGCTCACCCCTGACAAACTTGCCGCCGATCAGGTCGGAGTCGTACTCGGGCAGCAGATGGCGCCGGTTGGAGGTCACATAGATCAAAACATTTTCCGGGGCCGAGTAAACCGAGCCGTCCAGGGCGCTTTTCAGCATCTTGTAGCTTAACTCACCGACCTCGAAGGTCAGGTCGTCGCACAGCAGGATGAAGCGGTAGGGCTGGTTCTCGACAGCGGTAAAGATCTCGGAGAGATAGATCAGGTCTTCCTTTTCAACCTGGATAAAACGCAACCCCTTGGGACCATACTCATTCAGAAGCGCCTTGACCAGCGATGACTTGCCCGAACCGCGCGAGCCCCACAGCAGGGCATTGTTGGCCGGCAGACCGGACAGAAACTGGCGCGTGTTGCTGATCATGATCTCTTTTTGCTCATCCACGCCGAGCAGCTCGTTCAGGGTAGTGGTGTCAGTCACCCTGACCGGTTCAAGATAGCCGGAGAAGGAATGGCGGCGCCAGTTGGCGGCGTGACAGGTGGCCCAGTCGATCGGGGCAATTGCTTTGGGGAGCAGCATTTCAACGGAACTGAGTACGCGTTCCAGCTGTGCAACAATTTCAGGTTTCAGATTAAACATTGGTTCTCTTTCTCCATAGTATTTCAGCTCCCGCGACAGGAGCCGATTATTTATTACCCTTCTTCATCCTGGCCTGCAGCATATCCCCCAAGGTTCCCATGCCTTTGGGAGCCTCGGATGACTGGCGGCGGAATTCGGCCATGGTGGCCTCCTCCTCATCGGCGGCCCGGGCCAGACCGGCCAGGGCCAGTGAAAGCCTGCGGTTGGCGCGGTCGAAACTTTCGATCTTTACCTCAACACTCTCTCCCTCCTTCAATACCTCACGAGGATGGTTAATGCGCTTGCCCGCTCCCAGCTTGGAGATGTGCAGCAAGCCGTCCACGCCGGAAGCCAGGGTGACAAAGGCGCCGAAGGGGGCCAGACGCGACACGCTGCCCATGTGGAACGACCCCTCGGGATACAGCTGCGCCACCTGATCCCACGGGTCGGCCAGGGTATCCTTGAGACTCAGGGAGATGCGGTCCTTCTCCCGATCGATGTTCTTGATCACAACCTTGACCTGTTGACCGACACTCAACACCTCCCGCACATCCTTGACCCGGCTCCAGCCGACCTCCGAGATGGGAATCAGCCCCTCCAGGCCGCCGAAATCAACAAAGGCGCCGAAATCCTGCAGCGACAGGATCGTGCCGGTGACCGTCATCCCAACCTCAATCGAGGCCTGGGCCTCTTCCTTGAGCCGAAGCTGTTCTTCCTCTAGCAGCGCCCGACGGGATACGACGATATTGCGGCCGTTTTCGGAGTAATCCGTAATCCGGAACGGCAGACGTGTGCCGATCAGCGATTCCGGATTTTCCACACGACGCAGCGCGATCTGCGAAAAGGGGCAGAAGGCGCGGCCAGTGCCGCCCAGCTTGATCTCGTAGCCCCCCTTGATCTCCTTTTCCACCAGGCCTTCCACCGGGACACCGGCCTGCCAGGCCCCCTCCAACTGTGAACCGCCCGAGGCGCCGCTGCCGATCCGGGTGGTAAAGCGCATCTCGCCGTGGTTCGATGAAAGGAAATAGGCGGATATGCTGTCGCCTTCCTTGACAGTGACGTTGCCGTCCAGATCGAGAAACTCCTTAAGGTCAACGATCCCCTCCCCCTTCTGGCCGGTGTCGATAAACAGGTATTCGGCGCTGACTTTCAGCACCCGTGCCGTCACCTTCTGTCCCGGTTCGAGCCAGTTGCTCTTTTTCGCACTCTGCTCGAACAGCTCGGCAAAACTTTCTCCATCGTCCTGTTCTTCTACGATGATCTCATTCAGGTCTTCGTTATCGCTCATGGTTATTATCCCGTTTCTGCAAGTTTTATTATTGGATATGTTTGGCGTACAATATTGCGTCGCATGTGTCAAGTGCTCTGAATCCGCCGGAGCACAATCTGCATGATGAATTATTTGATGTAATTATCTTTTACCGGGCATTAGCAAATGACAAAACCACTTGCATTATGCTATATATGATCGGTTTTTTCGCACACGAAACCGTCATACCCTAACTTAAATTATGCAACATATTCGAATGGAGGAAACACATGAACAACCGGAAACAGGAAGATTATCTCAAGGACTGGCAAGGCCTTGAAGAATACGCCGAATGGATGCTGCCGCTGATCGGACGCCTGTACCGTGACAGCAACATCGTCATCACCGTCTATGGCCGGTCACTGGTACACAGTGCAACCATCGACATACTCAAGGCGCACCGTTTCGCGCGCCTGATCCTTGATCACGAGCTCTCGGTACGGGATACCTTCCCGATCCTTGAAGCGATCACCAAACTTGACCTGGCTCCGGCCCGGATCGATATCGGCAAACTTTTGGTACATTACCAGTCCCAAGGGGGCGGGATGAACGTGGATGACTTCGTCCGCCGGGAGCTGACCGGTATCAACACCGGTCGCGGTCCGATCCTGGACGAGCCGCGCGACATCGTCCTCTACGGCTTCGGGAGAATCGGACGACTGGTGGCCCGCATCCTGATAGAAAAATCAGGAAGCGGTGAAAAACTGCGCCTGCGGGCCGCCGTGGTACGAAAAGGGAGTGCCGACGACCTGGTCAAGCGCGCCAGCCTGCTGCGCCGCGACTCGGTTCACGGCCAGTTCCAGGGCATCATTACCATTGATGAGGAAGAAAATGCCATCATCGCCAACGGCAACATGATCCGCATCATCTACGCCGACGCCCCTGAAAGCGTCGACTACGCCCAGTACGGCATCAAGAACGCCATCCTGATCGACAACACCGGCAAATGGCGCGACCGTGAAGGCCTGGGAAGACATCTCAAGGCGCAGGGCATCGACAAGGTGATCCTGACCGCTCCCGGCAAAGGAGATATTCCCAATGTCGTCGCCGGCGTAAACAATGAACTGATCACACCCGAGGAAAAGCTCTTCTCTGCCGCCAGCTGTACCACCAACGCAATTGTGCCGGTCCTCAAGGCCATCAACGACCGGTTCGGCATCGTCAGCGGTCATGTGGAAACCTGCCACTCCTACACCAACGACCAGAACCTGATCGACAACTACCACAAGAATTCCCGGCGCGGCCGTAGCGCCCCGCTGAATATGGTCATCACCGAAACCGGAGCCGCCAAGGCCGTTGCCAAGGTGATTCCGGAGCTGACCGGCAAATTGACCGGTAACGCCATCCGTGTACCGACTCCCAACGTATCCCTGGCCATCCTCAACCTGGAACTGGCCCAGGCCATTGACGTCAAGACACTGAACGGCTTTTTGCGTGACATTTCACTGGAATCTCCACTCCAGAACCAGATCGACTACACCAACTCGCCCGAGGTCGTCTCCAGTGACTTTGTCGGCTCTCGTCATGCCGGGGTCATCGATTCACTTGCTACTATCGCACAGGGCAACCGCTGCGTTCTCTATGTCTGGTATGACAACGAGTTCGGTTACAGCTGTCAGGTCGTCCGCATGGTTCAGAAGATGGCCGGCCTGGAACTGCCGGCCGTGCCGAACTGACATTTCACTTCACAGCATTGCTCATACAAAAAGGGCACCCCATCCGGGTGCCCTTTTTCTGTTGATACATTCAGCTTAACTCAACATGTCGTAATCGCCGCTGACATAGGGCATGGCTGCCGCTATTACCTTGTGATCCAGCCCTGGAATAGCATTGCAGATATCGCAGAGATACTTGTCGCCGCTGTACAGGCTGGTCACGTGCTCACAATCCCCGCTCCAGACCCGGACGTCGCAGAAATCATCCCGCTCCCTCCCGGCTTCGTATGTAAATGTGGTATTCGTCATGATGAACACCTCCCTTTTCGTTCTTGTTTGCCGTGAAATCCTGTTATCGTGAAATGACACGTCCACAACACCTCTGACGCGCAACCGCCCTTTAGAAAAAGGACGTGCGCGTCTTTATACCCCGCCTTTCAGACGCGTTAATTGTTTCTGTTAATGGATACATGCCCTGTTGCCAAAGGTTTTCGTTACCGTTTCGGCAATTGTCCTCATACTGCTGCAGCTGTGACTGAAGACAGCCGTATCCAGATCCTCTTTTATCTGACCGGGTATCCGAGCCTCCTTGATAAAGACATTTACATCCTGTCCTTTCAAGATCTGGAGCGGTCCCGAGTAGTTGACGGAAAGTCCATCGCTGTATTCACATTTCATCTCTTACACCCCCTTTCCCTATATTTGCATTATTGCATATTTGAGCCTAAAAAGCCACTACTGCAATTGTTTTACATCCAGTTCCCGCTCGGTAACATCCATCACCTTAAAAGCTTGCGCCATATGTTTTTATCTCTCAGAACTCTGTGTACTCTGTTGCAAATGCTTTTTAATAGATGCACCCTCTATTGCGCGGTCCAGCCACCATCAATGGGCTGATCTTATGCAAGCCCCGGAGCAACACGCAGCTGCGGCTCCGTACAGTTTCTGATCTCTTCCACCGTGTGTCCGGGCGCCATCTCGACCAGCAGCAGACCGTCCGGAGTGACATCCAGCACGGCCCGGTCGGTGATGATCCGGTTCACCACCCCCTTGCCGGTCAGCGGCAGGGTACAGCGGTTGAGGATCTTGGATTCCCCCTGTTTGTTGACATGATCCATGATGACCACGATCCGCTTGGCGCCGTGTACCAAGTCCATGGCGCCCCCCATCCCCTTGACCATCTTGCCCGGTATGACCCAGTTGGCCAGGTCGCCGGCGGCCGAGACCTCCATGCCCCCCAGAATGGCCAGGTCGATATGCCCGCCGCGGATCATGGCAAAGGATTTGGCGCTGCTGAACAGGGCCGCTCCGGGGATCATGGTGATGGTCTCCTTGCCGGCATTGATCAGGTCCGGGTCCAGATCCTCTTCGGCCGGATACGGGCCGATGCCCAGCAGACCGTTCTCCGATTGCAGCACCACCTGTTTCCCCTGCGGGATATAGTTGGCCACCAGGGTCGGCATGCCGATCCCCAGGTTGACATAATAGCCATCCTCGATCTCCTGTGCCGCCCGCTGTGCGATCTCCTCACGTGCCCATGTCATAGCGCTGCTCCTTTCCGTACGGTCCTGCGCTCGATACGTTTTTCGTGATTATCGCACTGGATGATGCGCTGTACGTAGATGCTGGGGGTATGAACCTGCTCCGGCTCCAGGTCGCCGATAGCGGCCATGATCTCCACCTCGGCAATGGTAAGCTTCCCGGCGGCAGCCATCATGGGGTTGAAGTTGCAGGCCGTCCTGCGGTACTGCAGGTTGCCCATTCCGTCCCCGCGCCAGGCCTTGACCAGCGCGAAATCGGCCTTCAAGCCCTGTTCCAGCAGATATTCCTTGCCCTCGAAAACCCGCGTCTCGCGTCCCTCGGCAATGGGTGTCCCGACTCCGGCCGGGGTATAGAAGGCCGGAATGCCTGCCCCGCCGGCCCTGATCCGCTCGGCCAGGGTCCCCTGGGGCACCAGCTCCACCTCCAGCTCACCGGACAGGTACTGACGCTCGAACTCCTTGTTCTCACCCACGTATGAGGCGACCATCTTCCTGATCTGGCGGTTTTCCAGCAGCAGACCGAGTCCCCAGTCGTCCACCCCGCAGTTGTTGGATATGACCGTCAGATTCTTCACCCCGACTTCCCGCAACCCGAGGATCAGGTTCTCCGGGATTCCCACCAGGCCGAAACCGCCGACCATGATGGTGGCGTTGTCAGGAATACCGGCCAATGCCTCTGGTATTGACGTGCAGATCATGTTTGTTCCCCCTTGTGATAATTATGAAGGATGAATAGGGTCATCAGGACCACCTCGCCGGAGGTATGCCAGCTGACATCCGTCAGCGACGCGAGCTGAAAGACCAGCGACTTCATCGCGCCTGACATTCCGGCCAGCGCTGCAGAGATCACAAATGCCATCAGTTTGAATCGCTCCACCTTGTACCCCAGTGAAACCGCCCGCGGTTCATTTTCACGAATTGCCTTGAGCACCTGTCCGAAGGGTGATTTAATCGTCCGGTAGATGATCCAGAACCCCATGCAGAACATGACAAAAATGAAGTAATAGAGGTTGAGGTTAAGAGGGCTGCCGCCAACGGTGTATCCACGAATACGAACGATGAACATGCGCTGATTCGGGTATTGTTCTATTCAGCATTGTAATAATACCTGTTCAGATCCAGCAGCCCCCCACGTACCGGCTCATCCTCATTGAAACGTTTCTGGAACCAGTCATAGGTGTCCCAGAACCTGTCGTCAGACCTGTTGATTCCGTATGTGGCAAACCGCGCCACGTCCTTTTCACTTGCATCGAAATTGGCGACAAGACTAAGAAAATCGGGAAAATCCTCCTGCTTCACATCAAAGAACATGTTCGGGTAAGAACCGATCATCCCTTTGATGAACTCAACGGTGTCCTTTTTCGAATTCAACCGTTTTTCCTCTCCCAGGATGAATGCCACACTATCATGCCAGCGGTTAACAACAAGGGATGCAACTATATCTTTCCCCTCCTTGACACGAACTCTCATGTAGGCGAGATTTGAATTAGTACCATTCACCAATTCGACAAATGGCATGCCGGGTTTCGTGACAGCTCTGAAGCCTCTCAAGTAATCATCGACAGTCTCATATTTTTGAGGAAGCGCCGGGTAGTCTTCTCCTGCTTGCAGATAGTTCGTTGTGTCAAAAGATATCCCCGCTTCTTTGAGTTCATTCTTTACAATGTGTTCGACAAATTCGCGCTTGGGATCCCCGGTTTGATAACGTATTCCGGAGGGGAGAGCGGAAGGCGCAAAATGCATCTTTTCGAGATCGACATCCACGTTCCACGACTGCATGATCTCTTTCCGCTTTTCCGGCGGGAGAAAGTCGAGGAAGTAACTCTCTCCCTCGATCCTCAGCCTGTCCATATAAAGGCGTACGGCAAGCTGATGACCAATCGTCCCGAAGATATCGAAGCCGCCTGCAAGCGCATAGTATATCCGCTCGAACAGAGGATAATCGACCACCCAGAGCGTTTTCGGCAGATCGCCGAGCGCTCCTTTATGGACCGAGGCACTGTCAAAATGCCGGTAAATCGTAAGGAGCGGGGCATCAGAGACGGAATTTCCCTTCCAGATCGAATCGTAACCGAGACCACCGTAGTTGAGTGCCGTGTAGAATTCCTGCCGTGCCTTGTAAAAATCGATTACCCGTTTTTTATGACTGTTTTTAACGGCTGAAAATTGTTCGAGGTCACTCCCCTTTTCGATTGGCATGGTGAGCCTTTCGCTGTGAAGCTTCAGAAAACCGGGGTAGCGGATGGAGAGATCATGATCCGGATCCAGGAACATGACCCAGAAGTGATCATCAATTACATCCAGAGCAATCTGCCCCTTGCAGACAGGTCCCTGAATGAAAGTCATCATGATAAATTGAGACCCGTCAAGTAGGAACTGGTAGCGTGATCGCGGCGGTATCTGCTCGAACGCCAGGAACGGATTGGCGCTAAATTTCGGGTCATAGCCGACCAGGTGCGGTTGCTGCAGCCACTCTGCCTTGATGAAGAGCTCCTTATATCTGCCCATTCTTGAATCATCAAGCTCATAAACCATATGTGTTTTCTGCACGATGGTCGAATGAATCTTCCTGAAGCGATAGTAGGCCCGGGGCACTCCGGGATTGTCGTACGGGCGGGCGGACGGGATCAGATCAATCGGTGTGCCGGGCGCTGTACGTGACCGTACAAGTTCGTAATACTCAAGGGTTGTAGTGCCGAATTTTATATGCGCCAGAAAGAGATGCTCATAAATGTAACGGGCGGTCATCGCATATTTGGGGTCATCCTGATTGAAAAAAGTCTCCCACTTTTCGATTTCAACGGCGTCTGCCGGTTTTGGAGCCTCAAGAATGCCCTGTTCTGAGGAGGACGGCCCTTTGGCCCCCTGGTAGAGCCATCCTGCGATAAGTTTGAACTCATCCTGTTTCAGCGGAGGAAAGCCAAACGGCATCCCTCTATTCGGATGTTTTTCCAGATAGTGAACTACGGAGCTCCTGTTCTCAGAGCAGGTAAGATCAACAGCCTCAGGTTTGTACTCACCCGTGCTCTTCGGATTTTTCATCTTGTGTGCAAGAAACTGAATCATAATCGAATCATTGAATCCATCCGTAACAGAACTTTCCGTGACGCTGAAGAACTCTTTCTGCCGCCACTCTGCGGTTGTCTTCGCATCGGTGAAGAGCCGCGTCGGTTCCATGGTTTTCAGCCGGTTGGCATAGATAGACTTTTTGCTGGCGCCACGGTCGGCACCTTCAAAGGAATCGAGTTTGAGCTGGCATGGTGAGTTGTAGCAGGAGTGGCAGACTGTACAACGCTTTTCAAGGAGGGGTTTTACCTCCTGAAGATAGCTGATCGATCTGGTTGGAATCTCTACCGCGACCGGTGGCAGCGGTTTAGTTGCGCAGGCGGCGATGAGGACTGCCGATAAAGCTGTAGCAATTAGTAGGCATCGCATTTTCATTTTCCGTCCTTAGCAGGCTGTTGAAAACAACTAGCAGTTTCTCTGATTTATGATGCATTTATGCGCACACTTGGCAAGGAACACCGGCGGCGAGGGCTTTTTCCCGCCGGCCGGTGTTCCCGTTGGAGTTGGAAATTTCGTTCATGTCAGATGGGTAGGGTTGATACAGTTCTCTTCAGCATTCGATGGCACAGGGGTTATGCTGCCAACTCTTGCAAAACTTCCGGATGCCGTGTAGCCACTTTCAATAACGTAGCTGCTGCTCCAGATGGCATTTTTCTGCCTTGTTCCCATTCTTGAAGCGTGCGGACTGAAACACCCAAAAGCCTTGCAAATGGTGCCTGAGATAAGCCCGTTGCAGCCCTTGCAGCCGCGACTTGTGCTTTTTCCGCGGCGATTATTTCATCTTTTTCAATTGTTCCGTCACGTCTCAAAATCACTCGACGAATTGATCCATCAGGTTGTGGTGTAAATTCAGTTTTTCTAGCCCATTCGCCGCGTTTCATATCATGCAAAGCCTGCAATAGCTCGGCATTCAAATCACGTTTATTTTCCCATTCAGCCAGTTCTTTTTCGGATAGTTTAGCCATTTTCAAAAACCTCCTTGAGGTGTTTTAACAGGTTGGGGTCAATGTTTTCCTGAACATTCTTCGCATACATTGTCACCAGCACAATTTGTCCTGAATTGAGACGCAAAAAATAGATAACACGCACACCACCTCTTTTTCCTCGTCCCTCAATTGCCCATCGCAGCTTACGGCAACCGCCTGAACGAGGAATTACGTCTCCTGCGTCAGAATGGGCTGTCAGATAATGCTGAAAGGCCGTGAACTCGTCATCATTCAGATACTTGTCGCGGACCGTTGCAAATGGGTGCAATTCAATAAATGTGTACATAAATATAATGTACGTCCTAAGCGTATAATGGTCAAGTGGAATATGTTATGGCTTATCATCATGGTTAGTCAAATAGAAAGGAATGTCCCCTTGCCCCTCCCGAATATTCATAAACTTCCGGTTGTGATTGCGCCTGCACGCTCGTAATTCACGACTATGACGCCATTCGAGGTGACTATGCTTTCCGTCACCTTGAACGCCGCCGGGATCGTGCCATCGGCAAACAACCGTTTTCCACCGCCCAACGTTATCGGATATAGCATCAGCCAGAACGCATCGACCAAATCATGCCTGATAAGCGTCTGAATGAGATTACCACTTCCCCAAACGTGCAAATCCGGCCCTTGCTGTTGCTTGATTTTGGTGACTTTTTCCGCAATATCTCCGTTTAAAAACACGGACGGCTGCCATTCGCCAGACGTCATGGTATTCGAGGCGACGTACTTGGTCGCCGCGTTGACGCCAGGCCATGCGTCCGCATGTTGCGGCCAGTACGGCGCCCAAATTTCAAAGGTTTTGCGCCCAAACAACAGGTCGAACGGCATGTTCATCTGCCTTCTCAGGACCGTTCCAAGAATCGCGTCGGAATATGGCGCTATCCACCCGCCATACGCGAAGCCGCCGCTGGTATCCTCGTCTGGCCCGCCTGGGGCTTGTATGACACCATCAAGGGAGATATGTTCAAGCACAATAACTTTTCTCATGACAAAGTTTCTCCAACATCTGGATTCCTATCTGGTTGCCTCGTTCAAAGTAGGTAAACGTCGGCTCAAATACTATGTTATATCACAATGCGCAAGGCGCCTATATGTTGGAACGCGACGAAGCCAGCCAACGGTTTGGAAAATCACCTGACGGCCATTTGGTCATGTGCATTTTGCTGGTTAGACGCCATAGGCTTTGACTTCCATTAAGTATGAGATTAGGCGGCAGATTTTCCCGTTCCGCATCTCAAACACATCGACGAATGCCAGATTCAAGAATTCGCCGTCTGCTTTTTGCGCCCGAACAGTGCCCTCGACGATGACGACGTCATTCTCCTCAGTGGTGCGTGAGACGGCAATATCAGGGTGCCCTTGAAAGGCGGGATTTTCAATTTCTTTATCGAACTCCTGCTTACCGACCAAATGAAAGACGCCGGGAAGGTCCCATATGACATCTTCAGTGAGGCAGGACAAAATCTGTTCGTGATCGCCCTTCCTAAATCCGTCCAGATATCTTTCTACGGTATTCTTATTGACTGACATTCATGCTCCTGAAATCTCATTAGTTGGGCGTCACCGGGTAGGTCAGGGGCCTTTCGGCCCCTTTCCCCCCTCAGAACCGTACGTGACAGTTTCCCGTCATACGGCTCAAGCACTCCAAAGTAATCTCCCTGTCGGGATACCCGGCAGTCTGTCTCTTC
>JAENWA010000071.1 GCA_016650295.1 Desulfuromonadales bacterium
GATAACCGAGGAGGAACTCATGACCCGCACAGCAACTATCGAACGCGTCACCAAAGAAACCAGGATCAAGCTGTCGCTGAACGTGGACGGTACGGGTGAAGCACAGATCTGTACTTCAGTGCCGTTTCTCGACCATATGCTCAACCTGTTTGCCCGCCACGGACTTTTTGACCTGACGGTCGAAGCCAGCGGCGATATCGATATCGACTTTCACCACACGGTCGAGGATATCGGCATCGTGCTGGGGGAGGCCTTCAAACAGGCCCTGGGAGAAAAGAAGGGGATCCGGCGCTACGGACAGGCTACCGTGCCGATGGACGAGACCCTGGCCAGCGTGGCCACGGACATCTCCGGCAGACCCTACATGGTCTATCATGTGACACTCCCCAAGGTAAAATTGGGTGAGTTTGATGTGGAACTGGCTAAGGAATTCTTTCAGGCCTTTGTCAATCACTGCGGATTGAACCTGCATGTTAACGTGATGTATGGAGATAACGTTCACCACATCATCGAGGCCTGCTTCAAGGCCTTTGCGCGGGCCATGGACATCGCCACCCAGCTCGATCCGCGAGTGGATGGGGTCATGTCAACCAAAGGGGTTCTGTAGCGATCCCGCCAACATCATCTGTACGAAAAAGGGAGCATCCTCAATTGGACGCGCCCTTTTTCATATCTCTGGAGAAAACTCCGGAATTTCCGGCAGAAACTATTTTATTCCCTTGAGCAACTCTTTGGCCTTGATTGCTTCATCGCTCTTGGGGAAGACCTCTTCCAGCTTCTTCAGCACATAGCGGGCACTCTTCAGATCACCAATGGCCTGGAATGCCATGGCCTGCTTGAGCATGGCAGCCGGCACCTTGTCCTTCAGAGGATAATTCTTGATAACCTCCTGGAAGGCAAGGATAGCAGGCTCATAATTTTTTTCACTGTAATACGTCTCGCCGATCCAGTAGTGGGCATTGGCAGCCAAGTCGTGCTGGGGGTATTGTTCAAGAAATTTGCTGAAAACATCGCGGGCCGCCGGCATGTCTCCGCTCTTGAAGATCTCCAGACCTTTTGTATAGACAGATTCGGGCGTCGGAGCGGCCTCTTTCGGCTTTGCCAGATCGCTCATTTTTTTTGTCAAGTCGTCCAGTGTCGACTGAAGCCTGATGATACGGTCTTCGAGGGCGACGATACGCTTGTCGGCATCTTCGCGATAACGTGCCAGGTCTTCTGTCGGTTTTTTTATGCTGATGGCCAGGTCATCAACCCTGCCGTTCACAACCTGCATATCAGTCTTTGTACTGTCGATCGTGGCCTGGATATCGGCAGAGAGTTTACGGACCGCATCAACATCGGATTTGACGTTTTTTTCTATCGTGCCGATTCCTTCCCGTGATTCGTTGCGAATCCCCCCCAGATTCCGTTCAACCGTGTTGAGGCGTGTTCTGACTGCGTCAACATCATTCCGGGTGGACTCAAGTGAACTCTGTGTAGCGCAGCCGGTCAGCCCCGCCAGGGCTATTAACAGTATGATCTGTAGAGGTTTCATGAAGAGAGACTCCTTTTTGGCATTCCGATACGGTTTACTATATATCATGCAGTCCGGTTCTTTACAAGGATGAGTACACCTGATGACCGGATATGAACACGGCCGGGAGCGCCGGCAATCAGAAGAACAAATTTTCTTCTTGACATACAAAACGCACTTCTCTATATTTCATAACTCTTTTAAAAATGATTTGGATGGAGACGGCTATGTACGCAGTTATTAAAACCGGTGGAAAGCAATACAAGGTTGCTGAAGGCGAGTTTCTCAAGGTAGAAAAACTTGTGGGCGAGATCGGCGACAAGATCGAATTTACTGACGTGCTGATGATCGGCGGCGAAACGCTTGCGATCGGTGCACCTGTTGTTGCCGGCGCCGTGGTGACTGCCAAGATTGCAGCCCAGGGCAAAGACAAGAAGATCCTGGTGTTCAAGTCCAAACGCCGTAAAGGCACCCGTAAGCTGCGCGGTCATCGCCAGCACCGGACTGTCCTCAAGATTGAAACAATCAGCGCATAACACTACGAATTTTCCCGAGGAGATACGGAAATGGCACATAAGAAAGCTGGAGGAAGTTCACGCAACGGCAGGGATTCGGACGGTCAGCGACTTGGCTGCAAGAAGTTCGGCGGCGAGATCGTCAAAGCGGGCAACATCATCTATCGTCAGCGCGGTACCCAGATCCACCCCGGCAACAATGTCGGCTGCGGCAAGGACTACACGCTGTTTGCACTGATCGAGGGCATCGTAAAATTCGAGCGTCTGGGTAGAGACCGTAAAAAGGTTTCCGTATACCCTAACTAAGAATTTTAAACATGGATTACCTGAAGGCCCGGAAGTTTTTCTTCCGGGCCTTTTTGTATTCACTGCGCTACAGATCAAAACCGCAGTAGGAAAGATTGAAACTCTTGTTGCAGAGGGGAAAGTCCGAAATCTGCTCGTTGCGCAGTGCCATAGCCAGCCCGTTCCAGTTATGAAAGGAGGGGTCCTTGATCTTGTAGCGCAGAAATTTTCCGGAACTGTCGGTGATTGCAACATGGCAGATCTCGCCGCGCCACCCCTCGACCAGCGCCACCGAAATCATTTCAGTCTGCGCCGCCCCGCACGGGAGCAGTGTCTCTCCGTCCGGGAGCACGGCCAGCTGTTCCTTCAGGAATTCCAGCGAGGCCAGTGATTCCTTCCAGCGCAGCATGGCACGCGCCAGCACATCGCCGCCCGGCTCAACAGCCATCTGCTGCGCAGCGGCCCGGTAGGCCCCGAAGGGGTAATCACGGCGCACATCCCGCATAATTCCGCAGGCCCTGGCCGCCGGCCCGACCAGACCCAGGTCGCGGGCCTCATCGAGCCTGACCCGCCCGGTTTTCTCGAAACGTCCCATGACCGACGGAGAGTTCCAGAGCAGTTCCACCGCACCGCTGTAGTCGCGGCGGATCTCTTCCAGGCGCGCGGCCAAAGCAACAGTCCGCTCCGGCCGACAATCAAAGTACACACCCCCCGGCCTGACCAGGCCCCGCCCAAAGCGGCTGCCGCACAGCACCGCGCTGGCGTTGAGAAAATCGCCCCTGATTCTGCCGCAGAAGGACATGGTCGGCAAAAAGCCCACATCTCCCGCCAGCGCCCCCAGGTCTCCGCAGTGATTGGCCAGCCGTTCCAGCTCCAGGGCAATGGCCCGCAGAGCGTGCGCCCGCAACGGTGCTTCCATACCGGCCAGCCCCTCCCTGATCATGGCATAGGCTGTGGCATGGCCGATAGTCGTATCACCGGCCACGGTTTCCATCTGCGCCATGCTGGCGGCATGGGGACCACCGGCCAGCACGCGTTCAATGCCGCGATGCTGATAGCCCAGGGCGATCTCCAGATGGTAGACGGTTTCTCCATGACACTGGAAACGAAAATGCCCCGGTTCAATGATGCCGGCGTGTACCGGCCCGACCGCCACCTCATGAATTTCCGCGCCGCCCACACGGTAAAAATCACTGACACCGGGCAGAATGACTGCGGCTTCATCCCGGCCCCAGGCATCATGCCCCGGCCGCAGAGAGCGCTGGTAGCGTACCGGCTTGAACCAGGGATGGTCTTCCAGCGCAATACCGCACTGTTCGGCAATCTCCCGCTCAAACAGGTGCGCCTCGGGACAGACACCCGTAATGCTCGGCAGACTGCCTTCGACTTGCGAGCGGATCACTCCCAGCTGTTCGTTGCTGCCGCTCAGAACGCACCATAACCGCGCTCCATCCCTGTCCGGCACACCGAAGTATGACGCAATGCGCCAGCCCAGTCCGGTCAGCTCCACAATCCCCTGGAGAAATTCCACCAGGACAAGCTCCGGCACATCCTGAACCGGTAGGCTGTCCCCGTTGCGGAAGGTTTTCAGCAGCCGTTCGCAGTTCATCGCGCCCCCTCCAGCAATGCTGCCGCCTCGGACACAAGCGTGTGAAGCGGCTGCGGCAGCCAGATCCCCAGAATCCCCAGAATAATCAACAGCACCAGCGGCGGCCCTGTCAGCAGGGGTGTATCATGATATTTGGTTCGCTCGCGGTTTTTGGGGGGATCACCAAAGACGACCGGTACAACCGTCAGGGACATGCCCAGAAAGGCCAGCATCAGCAGCAATGCCAGCAATGAACCGGTAATGACATGCCCCTGCGAGAAGGCCGCCGAGAAAAAAACAAATTCACTGGCAAAGGGGAGAAAGGGAGGTGAACCGGTCATGGCGATGAAACCTGCCAGAAACAGGGCGCCGGTCCAGGGGGCGCGCTTGAGCGTCCCCCTGGCAACATCACGGTTTTTCGACGCAAAGGCGCGGTGGATATTGCCGGAGGTGAGAAACAGAACCCCCTTGGCCAGACCGTTGCCGATCAGGTGCAGCATGACGCCGTAGAGCGCCTTGCCGCCCAGTCCCAGCGCCACGGCAAACAGGCCCATATGCTCGACGCTGGAATAGGCCAGCATGCGCTTGATATCTGTCTGGCGAACCAGGAAGATTGCCGCCAGAGCGATGGAGAAGAGCCCCATGCCGATCAGGCAGGATCTGTAAAAATGCACATCCGTTGCGGCCATACAGATCTGGTAGATGCGGATCAAGCCCAGCAGACCGCAGTTGGCCAGCCCGCCGGCCAGCATTGCCCCCACCAGTCCGGGCGCCTCACCATAGGCATCCGGCTTCCAGGTATGCATCGGCGCCAGCCCCATCTTGGTCCCATAACCGACCAGCATCAGGACAAAGGCGGCGTTGAGCCAGGCGCTCGGCAGGCCGGACGCATAGCCCTGCAGCCTTTCCAGAACCAGTGAGGGGGTAAAACCGGCCACTACCGTTGAATAACCAAGGAACAGCAATCCCAGCAGGGCCATGGCAATGCCGATCGAGCAGATCAGCATATATTTCCAGGTCGCTTCGATGGAACGGGCGTTGCGGTTGAAATAGACCAGCGGGGCCATGGCCACGGTGGTGGTTTCGATGGCCAGCCAGAGCAGACCCAGGTGGTGAGCGACCGTTGCCAGGGTCATGGCCGAAAGACAGACCGGAAAACCGATGCAGAGTGCCCGGTTGTCACGTTCCTTGCGGTACTTCAGGTAGTTGACGGCATAGAAGGCACAGGCAGCAAACAGTACACTGAATTCCAGCAGAAAGATTTTGCCGACAGCATCCAGATGAATCCAGCCGCCCATGGTCCGGGGCGGGGAAGTCATAAGTGCGGCAATCACGAGCAGAAGGTGGATGCAGGCCACAACCGGCAGCACCAGTGGCCGTCGGGTATTGGAAGGGATCTGTCCGGCGGCCAGCGCTCCTAGCAACGGGATGGTCGTCAGAAGAAATATCAGCATCTTATTCGACCTCCCGCAGGGCGGTCATGCGACTGGTATCGATGGAGGCGAATTCGCGGTTGATCTGCTTGATGATCAGGCCCATGACGAATATGCCGGCGATCAGGTCCAGCAGCGCACCGGCCTCCACCATCAACGGCATGGCTTCCGTCAGCAGCAGGCCGAATATGAAGATGCCGTTTTCCAGCAACAGGTAGCCGAGCACCTGGTTGATGGCCTTGCGGCGACTGGCCAGGGCAATAAACCCGGCCAGGATGGTTGCCAGGGCGGCCGGGACTATCAGGGACCCCTGATGCATGGCCGCCAGCGGGAGTTTAGCGGCAAAAACGAACGCCAGCACCGTGGTTACCGCACCGGACATGATATTGCCGCTGTAACCGAAGAACGGCTGCAGGTCTTCATTGGATTCGATTTTCTTGAGGGCGCCCAGCAGCAGCCAGGGTATCAGCACCCCTTTTGCAAGAAGGACAAAGATCGTGATGATCAGAATATGGCTCTGGAATGAATGGGTCAACAGCGGCAGCAGTCCCAGTACAATCCCCTGGGTGGCAATTGCACGAATGGCGATCTTGGTCCGGCGGGTCCCCAGGATCAGGATGTTGATCAGCAGAACGAATACCAGCAACTGGTCGGCCGCGGAATTCATCATTAGCGCACCACCAGCAGCATGGCAAAGGCCGAAAGGACACAGGCCGCCAGCAGCATCTGCGGCACCCGGATCAGGCGGTAGCGTGCCATGCCTGACTCCACCACGCCGATCACCACCGCCAGCAGGATCATGGACATGAGAAAAACCAACCAGTCCAGAAAGGGATTGGCCAGTCTGAGCGGCAGGAGCACATGCAGAAACAGTGCTCCCATGATAAAGAGCTTGAGAGAGGCGCCGTAGAGGATCAGGCCGAAGGCCGGGCCGCTGTGATCCAGCACCATCACTTCATGGATCATGGTCAGTTCCAGGTGGGTATTCGGGTCGTCAAAGGGGATCCGACAGTTTTCCGACAGGAGCACGAAGAACAGCCCGGAAACCAGCATAACCAGGGCTGCGCCGGAGGTCATCCAGAGCCCGGCGGAGGAGTTGATCAGCATGCCGGACAGGGACAGCGAGCCGGACAGACGCGAAAGCACCAGCAGGACGATACAGATGACCGGTTCGGCCAGGCAGGAAAAGGTCACCTCGCGGGCAGCGCCCATACCTTCGAAGCTGGAACCGGTGTCGAGAGCCGCGGCCGTGGTAAAAAACCGCCCCAGCGCCAGCAGGTAGATAAACAGAATCATGTCTCCGTTAAAAGAGAGCGGCGGGAGGTGGTTTCCCAGCGGAATCAGCAGGGCCGCGGTCAGGGTGGCCGCCAGGGTGACCAGCGGGCCGACCCGAAAGACCCAGGTGGTGGTGCGGCTGAAGACGCTGCCTTTGCGCAGCAGGCGATACAGGTCGAAGTATGGCTGAAGCAGCGGAGCGCCGGTGCGCCCCGCAAAGGTTGCCTTGGTACGATTGATCACCCCGAACAGGAGCGGCGGCATCAGGATGATCAACAGACAATGGATCAGGAAATCAGCCACGGGTATTCCTTAGCAATCAAAACGTCACAGAGCAATTTCCCCGTTGAAGACTTCCACAGCCGGTCCGGTCATGTAGATGTTGCCGTCCTCGGCCCATTCCATTTCCAGGTCGCCGCCGGAGAGGTGATTGAGAATCTTCTTTTCGGTCAGACCGTTCAGTACGCAGGCTGCCGTCACTGCGCTGGAGCCGGTTCCGCAGGCCAGTGTTTCTCCGGCGCCCCGCTCCCAGGTGCGTTGACGGATTTCCGTCCGGGAGATGATCTGGATGAATTCAACATTGGTGCGGCGGGGAAACAGTTCGTGGTTCTCGATCAACGGACCGTAAGTTGTAACCGGGAAGTTCTCCACATCGTCCACGAAGATCACGCAGTGGGGGTTGCCCATGGATGCGCAGGTGATCTGGAAGGTGCGATCCAGAATCGTCAAAGGTTCTGCAATGACCTGTGCGGAAGCTTCGCCGGTCATGGGGATCTCTGCCCGGGTCAGGCGCGGCGGTCCCATGTTGACGCGGACTTTTTCGATCTTTCCATCGGTGCCGGGTACCAGTTGCAGGGTCAGGATACCGGCTCCGGTTTCGGCGGTGATCTCGGTCTTTGCAACAATGCCGTGGTCGTAGGCGTATTTTGCCACGCAGCGGATACCGTTGCCGCACATCTCGGATTCCGAACCGTCGGAATTGAACATTCTCATGCATACATCGGCCTTGTCGGACGGCATGATCAGGATCAGCCCGTCCGATCCGATGCCGAAGTTGCGGTTTGAGACCTGGATGGCCGTCTGGCGCGGGTCTGCTATGGTTTCCTCGAAGCAGTTGACATAGACGTAATCATTTCCGGCGCCCTGCATTTTTGTAAATTTCATACTATGGCTTCCCCTCTGTTGATGGTGATTTTGAGCGGTTACCATAGCAAATATGTGGCGCTGCAACAAGTAAAATTGGTCAGTTACAAGGGGAGTGCTCTTTAAAAAGTCTCGATTCCGGACGATTTTCCTGACGTGTCTTCTGCGGTTTTTAGGTTGAAAGGTTTCCTGCGATTAAGTACAGTCAGGCAGGGAGGATCCATGCGCATAGGACACGGGTATGACGTCCACCGTTTGGTGGAGGACAGGAAACTGATCATGGGCGGGGTGGACATCCCTTGGGAAAAGGGGCTCCTGGGGCACTCGGATGCCGACGTGCTGCTGCACGCCATCTCGGACGCCATTCTGGGGGCCTTAGGCGAAGGTGATATCGGCAGACATTTTCCGGATACCGATGCCGCCTACAAAGGGGCCGACAGCCTCAAACTGCTGGCGCATGTCGTGAAACTGGCGGAGAACCGCGGCTACCGGCTCGGGAACCTGGATGCAACCATTATCGCACAGCAGCCCAAGATGGCGCCGCATATTCCCGCCATGCGGGCAAACATCGCCGCAGTGCTGAATGCCGCGCCGGAACAGGTCAATGTCAAGGCAACCACTGAAGAGGGATTGGGTTTCTCAGGACGGGGCGAAGGGATATCGGCTCATGCCGTGGTGTTGATGCTGGCGGCGGACTGAAGTTATTCGGGATTATCGTTGATATACTGCAGGGCAAACCATGCCGGCGTACCTTGCAGAGAGGCGGATAGTGCGGGAATCAGGACACTTCTGGCGCATGCCAGGGATGATGTGACTCGCTCGTGGTAAGAATGTGGGGATGTGAACCAAGCCCGGCAGACTCGGTTCATGGGCGAAAGGTCGAGTTTACCTGGCCTTTGACAATAACTCAAGACCACGTTCTTTTTTACCCGAGCCTCTTTTGGCTCGCAGTAAGAAGCGGGTTTCAGCGTCATATTCCGCACCTCCGGCAACCGCACGTTCGACCAGATGATTATCTCCCTCATCCCGAAGATTTGGCCGCCATCCGTAATAGATCCGCGTCCAACGGTGGCAGCAAGAACAAATGGGGAGATGTTCCGCTTTTCCTCCCCGCGTCATCAATCTACGCAGCTTTTTTGTAGGGAATGACCTCATGTTCAATCCGGTCCGCCAACCGCAGCTCCAAACACTCCAGATCGTAGTGGGCCTGAAGATTCAGCCAGCTTTGGGCGTCAGTTCCAAAAAAGCGGGCAAGACGCAAGGCGGTTTCGGCGGTAATGGCTCGATTGCCGGAACAAATCTCGTCGATGCGGCGTTGTGGAACGCCGATGGATTTGGCAAGACGGTAACGGGTAATGTTGAGCGGATTCAAAAAATCCTCCAGCAGGATCTCTCCTGGGTGGACCGGTGGAAGATCTCGGGGTTCCATGGTTTGGTCTCCTTCAGTGATAATCGACAATTTCGCAATCATGGGCGTTGCCGTCCTGCCAGCGGAAACAGATGCGCCACTGGTCGTTGATTCGTATGCTCCACTGCCCGACACGATCACCGGTCAGCGGTTCGAGGCGGTTTCCCGGCGGCACACGGAGGAAATCAAGACTCGCGGCGCCATGAAGTTGTTTCAGTTTGCGCTGTGCGGTTCGTTGGGCATCCTGAGGCAACCTGGCCGAAAATCTGCCGTGAAAAAGCTTTTCAGTTTCATTGCAGGCAAAAGATCTAATCATGGTGTGATAGTAACGTTACGCGGTAGTAATGTCAAGCGGTAGTAATCCTGACTATATGGTGCTGAAAATGCGGCTGTTTGGATGCCATGTTTGGTTAAATTACCTTGTAAACCTGTATGTTAGAATTATGAGCCGGGTGTAGGGTTCAGGTGAAAAGAGTTACAATAGAAAAATAGATAACAGCGTCCCGCGAGGCCCCCATAAAAGTGGAAGATGGAGAGTTGACCCTTCAAGCACTCCCCATGCTTGACTTACAAAAGTAGCTCGATAAAATCTGCCATATATGGCAGCTATGTTAAATGTGACGTATTCCGTTGACAGATTTCCCCTTCACCCAGCCCCTGCTCATGCCATTTTCCCTGTACGATCATGCCATTGAGCCCGCACTATCCGCAGCTCTTCTCTGGCGCGTTAGTTGCATTGTACCTATTCAAATGGTCTGGGCTGCTGAATACACGAGAGCCTCAATGGTATTGCAAAAGATATGCAGGCTAGATGAGAAGCATGTAAATTGAAAGAACAACGGGAGGTAGCGATGAGAAAGATACTCTTTGCGGCAAGTATGATGTCCCTCATTTTGGCAATGTCAGGGTGCGGTAGTGGAAGCAGCAGCCCACCGCCTGTGGTTGTGACGCAGGTTGTGACGTCGATACTCAGTAACCCGTCGTTCGACGGTGATATCAAGTTCGATTCCCCCAACTTATTCACAGTAACCCAGGGAAACATCCCAAGCGTGTTTGCTGGCATAGATCCCGTCACACTATCTGAATACCGTGCTTTCCTGGTATTCCCTTTGACAGGTGCAGGCGGTGTCCCTGGTAGCGCCTTCATTGATTCGGCATCACTCGATATATTCATCGACAGCGTCTCTATCCTCCCCGCGGCCAGTTCAATTCCTATTCGTATCGAACTTGTATCCTTTCCCCAGCCATTGCTGGTTTCAGATTTTAACAGCATTGCCTTGGCATTCACTGCGATTCCGATATTCAGAACCGACGTTCTCAGCCACGTTAGAGTAGATATAACTTCATTGATGATAGAAGCCCAGAACAGGGGACTGGTAAACTTCCAGATCCGCATACTGGAGGATTTTGGGATCGTTTCCCCGGGACGTATCGAAATAAACGACACGACAGTCAACCGCGCGCCTTTGCTGACGGTCACATATCACTGACGCCTTGGAACTGCTGACCCGCAGACATTAATGGGTGAATTTAAGCTGCGAAGGTTGAGTAATCCGGTTCAAAACCTCTTAGCGCTTGCAAGCGCTGAAGATTAACCTAGAGTCTTTCGTGTTTTAGTTGAAACTCCTCGAATATAACAGGGACACTCCCCGTTTAGCCCTCTAATTGGGGAGTGTCCCTGTTTTATGCCCGCGCAAGAAATCAATGGCTACGTCAGTGTCAATGAGCACGTCCGGCATAGTCCCGATCCTCTTCTTTTCTCAGTGAATTTACCGTATCAGTGCTATCTCCTTCACGCTCTTTCCAAGCGCCGAAGCTCTCCAGCGCCTTTTGTATCTTGCGTTGATGGAGGTATTCCCGCAGGGCATCGGCTATCAAAGCGCTAACATTTTTTGATATCGACCTGGCTTCTTGCAACAGATCGTCAGGTAGAGTTATGGATGTTTTTGTGAGATGCATACTATATCCTCCTTTGCGGTAGCATAAACAAATACTACCACGCCGTGCCAAAACGGCAAGAAAAAAACTTTCACAAACAGAAAATCAAAAGCAGAACGAGCTGACCTATCAAGGAACAGATCGAAGGAATGTTGACCAAGCACGACGTCAAGCCCTGTGAGTAGTCTTTCCGCCCGACCGGTGTCCAACTGCCTGGTTGGGACTTCGCCTTTTGGGCGTTGGTTTATCTGGTTTTGTCAAATGCGTAGGTCTGACCCTCGAAGGTTCGGTCGCTTTATAACTTACCAGCGTCCGCGCATCCTGATTCAAGAATTGTGACATTTCTGTAGATTTCCGGTAGGACGGATGCTAATTCAGGAACGAGGCTCTGGGGACAGATCAAAGCTTTAACTTCACTTCGGGGTATGGTAACTACGTTCGTAAACTTTGCCCAATTCTGAGGTGGAGAGACTTGCTGTATTGCTTCTGTCTTTGACTCACTCAATGAGTAGAGCGGCACTGGATTGACGATACGCCACTCGCGCTGCTGTGCTACGGATGCAGGTTCCATGTACTCCCATATTTGAAGCAGATTGGCCCAAAGAACAGAGCCAGCGATTGCACTTGCTGCCGCCTTGTTTTCATAAGCCATCAGCCAACCCCCGTCATCAGGGTATTTGATTCGACATTGAACGTCCCTATAACCAATTGCGAACAAATTGCGCCAAGCCTCTGTTGCGGGACCAGCTTCATCAACGTAGATCACACGCTGTGCGTTTTTTTCGATTGCCCATTTGTCCGAAACCATAATTCCTAAGAAACCAAATTCCTCGCAGTGCGCCTTTGCATGAGTTGGTTCATTTTCGGTAAAGGAGATCATTCCGTATTGCTGTGGCTCTCTCTTGGAGAAGTCGTGCCAAGGCACAAGCAGATGAGCCAACCTACGGCGATTTGGAAACCATGCGAACCCGTGTGTCAGGATATTTGCTACCGCTTCCGTCGTGCGTGTGTAGTGGGTGAGCATCTTTATTTAATGCGCTTATAAGTGACTTTGCTTCCCTGGACGCTTGTTACTGCAAATTCGTACGTCTTGTATGACACTAAATTGCTCTCATTCAGATTGAATTCTAGAGTTCTGCTGAAGGCAGGCTTTTTCATCCATGCTCTGTCCTCGTAGTAGCCATAGGGTGATGGTGGCTTCATATATTCAGAATAACCCAGCTTTAATTTGTCCTTAGAAACAGCCTCAACTACCAACTCGATGCGGTAAGCATCTCCACCAAAAACAGAGTTGTTAGGATCTCCCACATTTTTCTTGCCACTCATTACTTCTCTCTCGAAGAAAATGTCGCCAGTACTGATGGTTATTTCTTCTCCTGTTGAACCAATATTCGTCGAGTCAACATTTACCATTCGTACACAACCGATAGTCAGCGCCATAATTACCATTACTGCAAGAAAACTAATCTTTTTCATTGTTATCTCCTTTTTCTTTTCAACGGGCATGGCTTTGACCTGCCGGGTTTTAGGGCAGGTCGTAAGCCTTGTTGAAATCGTCTTCTTTTTAAGCTGGTTGCGTCTCTAATTTCTTCAATAGCAACATATCTAGCAGAATGTCCTCTCTCTCTCAGCCCATACGCTAAGACTAAATTCTGCGTGTTCATAAGTTTGCGTGTAGCTCAATTGCTGGCCGTAGTTCGGGAAACGCCGTGTAGAGCAGTGTTGAAAGAGCGTTCCATCGTGTTGCCTTTATTAGCGACCTTTTTGAATATACGCTCGTTTGTACGGCAACCAGCCTTGCCTGATCTGAGCGCCACTGATGGGGTGGCGTTCGGAGATCACCGATCTGCCATACGCTACAACCGCTTACGCCTTGTAGGTCATTTGGCATTCGTGCTGATGCTCCCGAGCGCATTCTGAATTGAATTTTATCACCCGACTTATCAAGTAAATCGTCATGTTTGGCATCAAGCAATAGATGGTAACGTGCGTCGTAACCATCTAAACCGGCAGTATCCCCTTGATAGGAAAATGTTGAAAAATGAAGTAGCCGAAGCTTCATTGTATCCACCTGCTGGTCACATGCAGTTGACCAGATCTGCGGAAACCCTGAGATCAGAAAGTAGCCCTGTGATAGATCGTCAGAAAAGGATATGTCACTAAGCCTCAAGAAGATCCGACTCCGAAGTTTCGCAACCTGATTCTCGTTCAGCGCACATACTGCAACGTCAAATAAATCTAGTCCATTTCTGCCATGAAGGCCATTAGATAGAATCCATGAATCAGGCGTTGCAATAAAATCGGAGACCCCGCCGGATATTCCCACAGTCGCTTTGTCTGCGTATGCACTGCGAATGACGTGAGCTGCGGTAACAACAAAGTTCCGATCAGCGACGCTAAACAGCGTGCCAGTACCAAAATGACGGACTGCGGGCGCATTTGATCCGACGATAACCACGGTAGAATCAGTGATAGCCGCAGGGATACCAGCGGACATCGCCTGCAACAAATCTTTTTGGATTTCTTTGCTATGTGCACCCATAAAAACGACTCCTTAGGAATTCAACGCCCAACAGCCATAAGGTTGATAATTTGGCTGGTTCACCTTTTGTTCAACCATGTTGAACTACATCGAGAGAATTTTTGCCTTTTGCTGAATAAATTCATCATCAGTCAAAATGCCACTATCTTTGAGTTTTGCTAAGCGTTCAAGTTGTGAAATAAAGTCGGCATCTGGATTGATAGAGGTATCATGCACAGCACTTTTTTTAGTCGGATCAATCAAATCTGAAATAATATGAGCTACCTTCGGCACATCGCTTTTCATAATGTTGCGGATGCTTTTCATCCCGCCGGCTGTAGATATCTCGATATTTCCATAAAGCAGGCCAGTACTATGAGAGATAGCACTGATGTGAGAAAGTGGCATTTCCATTTGATTGAGACCAAAAATCATTCCCTTGTCGAGAAAAAGCACTCGTTTGTCTGTTACCGTGACAAGCCAAGTAGTCCCGTCAAGTGTACCGCTAGTCATAGCGTGTATGTTTTCTCCAGGGGTCATTACCTCATGAAGATAATTGCGTTCCTTCTTTGTGAACCACTGATAAAAATCTCCAAGTTCAGCGATTTGGTCATCGACCACTTTCTTATCTACAGCCATCTTTATCCTCCTGTTCAACTCGTTGATCACCGGTATCCGTATATAAGTGACTTGTCACATATATAGGTAAACAGTAACGTATATAAGTGACCTGAGAATCACCTATATACGTGGCCTCTCTCTATTGAGCCGGTAACCGGTATAGGTGACTTGTACACCTGCCGGTTCGGTCTGCTCGCACAGTGCCACACCCTTGCGCCTACTCCCTCAATATTCGTTCCACCAGTTCCGTGTCCCCCCGAATCGCACCAAAACAGACCTGCCAAACCCGTTCCTCCGGATTCCATCGCCCCCCGGCGGCTTTCAGCTTATTCCGTAGCGCCGTTTCAGTGAACGGCACGGCAACCATGTCCGCGTCCCGATAGCGCAGCGCCAAACCGGGCCGCCAGTCGCTGTGTCCCCTTCTGTCCCGGCTTCAGGTGGCCATACGCCTTCATCTCCTTAAGCATGATTCCCTCTTCATTACCTTGAACTTTGATAATCACATCTCCCCGAAAACACAAAAAAGCCCCACATTCCATTTCAGGAATACGGGGCTTCTGTCATCGTTTTTGCATCTCTCAAACCATATATCCGTTCACAGCGCCCGCAGCCGCCCGAGAAAAAGCTCTCAACCAACAGGCGACCGGACAAACCGGGGCGCTGCACTGTCCAGACCTTCATACTCCCTCCGCAAACCATGTCACCACATTACATGTCATTGGAGTTACCAAATCAGGCGGCAAATAACAAGACATGCCTTTCATTGAAGCAATCAAAGCACAGCTCCTGAAGAAAAAGGGGGACAGAACCAAAGGCCGTGACGGTACAAAGAAACCATGGTGACGAGGAGCAGGAAGATTGATGGTATCTATCCGCTCTCAGTCCGCGTGGATCTGGTTGTACTGGTCAAGCATGATTTCCGGCATGTTCTCTTTATTCGCAGTCCTCTCGCCACAGGCAGGCATCCTGGCCGCAGGTATCCGCTTGTCCCGTTGCAAAACAGGCCGTATTATTTTCCGCCTGCTGGATGGCCCGCACCAGATCCGCCTTCTTCATCTTGCCGACCTTGATGTTATGCTGCTTCGCTATTTCCTTGATTTCATCCAGTTTCATAATTTCTCTCTCCATAGTGTGGTTATTGTCATGATAACGTGCCTGTTTTCATTCGGTGTATCCGGATAGGAACTAACTATACCGCAGGATGTGCAAATTTCCAGTTCAGCTCTGTTTAATTTCAAATAAATGAAGGCAGGCCAGAGATTGGCCCGCCTTCCCGGTTCTACAGTTATCAGAAGCTCTGCTACACGCTGATTCCGGCGATGCGCTGCAGCGCCTCACGGTATTTTTCAGCGGTTTTCTCGACGATTTCGGCCGGTAGCGGCGGAGCCGGGGCGGTCTTGCCCCAGTCAAGGGTTTCCAGGTAGTCGCGCAGGAACTGCTTGTCGAAGCTGGGCTGCGGTCCGCCGGGCTGGTAGTGGTCCTGGGGCCAGAAACGGCTGGAGTCCGGCGTCATGCACTCGTCGATGATGATCAGTTTGCCCTCGAAGACACCGAATTCGAACTTGGTATCGGCAATGATGATCCCTTTTTTTGCGGCCAAGTCACGGGCGCGGGCATAGATTTTCAGGGTATAATCGCGGGCCTGTTCCGCCAGCTCACGTCCGCAAACCGTGGCCATCTCTTCAAAGGAGATGTTCTCGTCATGGGTGCCCAGCTCGGCCTTGGTGGAAGGGGTGAAGATCGGTTCCGGCAGGCGGTCCGACTCCAGCAGGCCGGCCGGCAGCTTGATGCCGCAGATGGAACCGGTGGCCTTGTAATCCTTCCAGCCCGAACCGGAGACGTAGCCGCGAACGATACACTCGGCCGCCAGAGGTTTGGCCTTTTTGACCCACATGGAGCGCCCTTTCAGGACATCGGCATAGGGCTGGCACACGGCAAGATAGTCGGCCACATCGGTGGAGATAATGTGGTTCGGGACGATGTCCTCCATCTGGCGGAACCAGAAGGTGGAGATCTGGGTCAGAACAAAACCCTTGTCCGGAATCGGCTCATTCATGATGACGTCAAAGGCCGAAATGCGGTCGGACGTTACCAGCAGCAGTGTGTCGCCCAGGTCGTAGATATCACGAACCTTACCGCGGGTGATCAGATTCAGCCCGGGAAAATCGGTCTGCATGACAAGCTGAGACATGGTCGTCCTCCTATTTATCTGCGGCGACAAGCGCCTGATTGATCTCGATCTTGGCCTTGGCCTTGAGTTCCTTGAGCCATTTATCCAGGGCCTCTTCCTGCTTTTTGGGCAGAATTTTCTTTTTCAGCTCTTCCTTGCCCTTGTCAAAATCAGCCTTGGGGGCTTCCGTACGCTGCTTGAGGCGCACGGCATACCAGCGGTTGCCGACCTTGAAAGCGGTATCGACCGCCGGTGCGGCTGCGGTCAGCTTGAAGGCCGCTTCCATCAGTTCGGGTGTATTACCGATACCCGACACAGCAGCATTGGCCGAATAACCGAAGTCACCGGTGGACTGCGTTTTGAGTGCGGCCTTGGCAACGAACTGTTTGGCTGCGTCCTCGGCTTTCTTCTTGGCCAGTTCCGCGGCCTTGATCGCCTTGGCCTTCAGCTCGACAGCAGCCTTGATCTCTGCCAGAGGAGGCACGACAGAATCCTTGCGTTCTTTGACCTTGATGATGTAGATGCCTTTGGAGGTTTCCACCGGTCCGCCCAGTTCACCCTGCTTCAGTTCGAAGGCCTTTTTGATGACAGCAGCCTCGCCGGCCAAGGCCGCCGCAGGTGCCGTGGCGGTAAACATGGGCGACTCCTGAACCTTGAGCCCCAGCTGACCGGCCACCAGGTTCAGGTCACCGGACTTGATGTTCTTGTAAAGGATATCGGCGGCCAGTTCATAAGACTGCTTGGCGGCTTTCTGACGCAGGGCATCGGCTTTGGCTCTGTCCTTGACGTCTTTAAGCGGCAGGATACCGTCCTTGCCCTGATATTTGTCGATGTTCTTCTGGTAGTAGTTCTGAATGTCCTCTTCGGTCACGGTCAGTTTGGCAGCCTGAAGCGAGGGGTCCAGCAGTACGTAGGAAAGGGCCACCTTCTCGGGGGTCTTGAATTCGGCCTGGTTCTTCTGCAGATACTCGTTCAGATCCGCATCGGTCAGTTTGACTTCATTGATCACATCAGACGGTGCATAGGCAACATAGTCCAGATCGATCTTGTCATTTTCCTTCTTGAACTGGGCCAGGGCATCTTCGTCAGAGACCGCAGCCTTGTCCTTGATTGTCTGGCGGGCCTTTTTGAGGGTCAGCTCCTGCTTCTGCCCCTCTTCAAAGTCCTTGGGGGTCAAACGGTTACCCTTCAGGAGCTGCTGGTAGACCTCAAAATCGAAAGCACCGGCCTTCTGGAAGGTGGGTATTGCGGCGATAGCTGCCGTAACCTCCTCCTTGGTGACCTTGATCCCCATGGACTTGGCTTCCTTCATAATCAGGCGGTTGTCGATCAGCGAATCCAGGGCCATCTTTTTCAATCCCAGCGTTTTTTCCATCTCCGCCGGCAGGGATTGCCCGTAAATCTGCTGGTACATATTACGGAGACGCTGATAGGAATTCTGATACTCATCCAGGGTTATCTTCTGGCCGTCAACCTTGGCCGCGTAGCTGCTGGTTCCGCCCATGCCGCTTCTGCCCTCGCCCCACACCAGAAACATGGTGCCGATAAACGACAGGACGATTACGACAAAAACGATCTTGATGACAATCGAGTTTTTCTGTTTGCGCATGATATCTAGCATGGCCTGAAAGCTCCTTGATCCCGTTGGTTTACGATTAAAAGCCGCCACAGGCGACACGAAAAGCCGAATACTACTATACGTTCCGGGCGATTGCAAGTGCTTGTTTACGATGCTTTTACCCCGCTGGCGACAGCGCCGCGACCGCCGACACCCTGTTTACATTGTGTCGCAAGCTGTGTTACCGTCTTCCAGGAAATATTCAGCGGTATCCGTGAGGCATTGCAATGGAACTCAGCTTTTCCCGCAAAAACAGCGCGCTTGACCAGCTTATCGACCAGCTTATGGAGACCGCCGGAGGCATCCATCAACCGAAGATCATCCGCGAGATGCTGCTGACCGCGCTGAAACTGGGCCAGGAAACCGACTACCTGGCCGACCTGAAACTGATCAACCGCACCCTGCGGGAGATGCGCTATACAACCCAGGTATTCAGTCCCTATCGAGGCCGTAAGAAGGTTACCATTTTCGGTTCTGCCCGCACCGAACCGCATGAAGAGATGTACCTGAAATGTGTCCGCTTCAGCCGCTTGCTGGCGGACAAGGGCTACATGATCATCACCGGCGGCGGACCCGGCATCATGCAGGCCGGCAACGAGGGCGCCGGCAGCGAAAATTCGTTTGCCGTCAATATACGGCTCCCCTTTGAACAGAATCCCAATCCGGTCATGTACCGTAACCCCCGGCTGGTTACCTACAGGTACTTCTTCAACCGCAAGGTGGCCTTCGTCAAGGAGGCCGATGCCGTGGCGGTCTTCCCGGGCGGCTTCGGCACGCTGGATGAGGCCATGGAGGTCTTCACCCTGGTCCAGACCGGAAAGACATCCCCGAAGCCGTTGATACTGGTGGATGACGGAGACGGCTATTGGGAGCGTTTTTTTGAGTTTGTTAAAGAGAACCTGCTGGTAAAGGGCTTTATCTCGGGAGAGGATTTTTCCCTCTTCGCCATCACCAAGGATGAAAACGAGGCGATCGCTGTGATAGATACATTCTACCGTACCTATCATTCGCTGCGATTCATAGAAAACCGGCTTGTCATTCGGCTGAACAAGGAACTCACCCCGGAACAGGTCGCCACGCTGGAGGACGAGTTCTCCGAACTGATCGGCCCGGGGGACGGCATCCGCAGCTGCGGCCGGTTTCCCGAGGAGCAGGACGAACCGGACCTGGCGGAGCTGCCGCGCATCTCATTTATCTTCGACCACCACCATTACGGACTCCTGATAGCATTCATTAACCGTATCAACACCTTCTGATTCCGGTTTCAAATCAGAGATGCCATCAAGGCGGCGAGGATGAGGCGACGAAGGCGTACAAATCAGTACGTTGAGGAGCTGAAGACGAGCCTGTCCTGAGCGAAGTCGAAGGGCCAACAAAGATGGAGCTCTGATTTGGAATCGGATGCCCCGCAGGCGGTTCGGCGCACCCCTCATTCATTGACAAGGGGCGCTGCTTGCCTGTATAGTCTGAACATCTCACGTATCCCGGAACAGCATGCAGGACCTAAAACACCTATCCAGACGAAAACATAGTACCGGTTCCGGTTTTTTCAGCTTCGGCCGCGGCAACAGGAAGATTGAACGCTCCGGCGAAGGCCCTTCTCCACGACTTTCCCTCCCCAAGGGTAAAAACCGCGAGCAGCTCAAGCGTCTCCTTCTTTTTGTGGCCATAGTGCTGGCGTTGATTCCGGTTTACCGGCTCGTTTTCCAGAGATCCCCCTCGGTACCCGGGGAGGTCCATTCCCTGGGCACGACCGAGTCGGCTTCGGTGGCAAAACCGCCTGAAGCACCCGGGAAAACACCGGTCAGCTCGTTTGTAACGGCCTGCTCGCTGCTGGATGACGCCAGTGGTCCGTCTGATCAATTGTCAGCCAGGACACTTGAGGGAGAACTGCTTCATTATACCATTCGCGGCGACCTGCAGAAGCGAGTTCATGACTTCCTGGTAAAAAGCCAGGTGCCCTACGGGGTTTTCGTTGCAGTAGAGCCGGCTACCGGACGGATTCTGGCCTTGACGGCCCACTCCTCCGTTGACCCGGGCTGGTCGAAAACCGCCTATTTTGATCTGTACCCGATGGCGTCTCTCTTCAAGATCATCACCGCTTCGGCTGCCCTGGAAAGCAAAAAGATCACCCCGGAGACGGTCATCGAGTTTCGCGGCAAGGCCACTTCGGAGAATCCCCGCTACTGGGAAGCCAGCCCGAAAGGCAGGAACAACCGGACCGATGTGACCTTTGCCATGAGTAAGTCGATCAACCCGGTCTACGGGCGCCTGGCCCGGGATGTCGCCGGCAAGACATCGGTCATGGAGAGCGTCAACAGGTTCGGCTTCAACCAGGCACTGCTGCCCGGCACGTCCGTCAAAGAAAGTACCGCCACCGAACCGCAGAGCGGTCACGAACTGATGCTGATGGGAGCCGGACTGGATCACGATGTGAAAGTTTCGCCCCTGCACGCCGCAGTCATGATGGCGGCAATCGCAAATGGCGGCAGGATGATGGCGCCGACTTTGACCGACAGCATCATTGACAGGAAAGGCGCAAGCAAGGAAACCTTCGTACCGCGTGAGATACGACGGCTGGTGACCCCCGAAACCGCGGTTTCTCTGACACGAATGCTCTCCCGCACCGTTACCAGCGGGACATCCCGACGGGCCTTTCATGACCGGAGGGGCCGACCGCGCCTGGCTGTGGAAATCGCCGCCAAGACCGGTTCTATCAGCGGCACTGATCCACGCGGCCACTATTCGTGGTTTGCCGCATTTGCGCCGGCGAACAATCCCCGCATCGCACTGGTGGCACTGGTCATCAATCAGGATAAATGGCGGATCAAGTCGTCGCAGGTTGGTGAACAGGCGCTGGAAGAGTTTTTCGGGAATTGAGCGGCGCTCGTAGTTTTTATGCGTACGTTCGAAGGCACAACGTTCCGTCTGTCATCTCGCCATAGGTGAACTGCTCCATCCAGTCCCCCAGGGAGAGGATGGAAAACGGAGAACCAGCCAGCTCTTCGCAGAAGGCCAGATGGAAGTGTCCGGTGACAAGAGCGTCACAGCCCTGCTCACGAACGGCACCGGCAAAGGCGCGGATGATCTCACGGTAGTCCCAGCGCCTGGCCCGGGCCTGATAGTCGGCGCGGCTGGCGCGCTGCAGCCGGTTTCTGATCCGCAGTGCCAATGATGGCGGGACATGGTTGACCGCGGCGGCAGTCAGGCGGTTATGCAGCAGCATCCGTAGCAGTCGATAACCGTGATCGCGGCGGTTGATCTGGTCGCCGTGACAGAGAAAGAGCCGGCGGCCCTGCAGCTTCACGACCGCCGGACCGGTGTGGATCTCGGCTCCGAGCCTTTGTCGGAAGATGATTCCCAGGTGAAAATCATGGTTGCCTTCAAAGTACACCAGACGGCATCCGCTCTGTACCAGTGATTGAAGCGCCCCGATCACCGCCTCGAACTGGCTGAAGGGGTTCGAGGGGAAGCCGAGCCAGAAGTCGAACAGGTCGCCCATAATAAACAGGGTCTCCGTGGTACCTTCCAGTTCGTGCAGAAACTGAAGCAGCAGGCGGTAATTCCGGTCTGTCGGGGCCACCAGATGGGCATCGGCAAGAAAAATCGTACGCATGGCGGGGATTGTGCTGTCACTCCCCGCAGAAGTCAATAGAGAAGAGAGGTCAGCCGACATGGGCTTTGTACATAATGTGGAGATTGTCTGGAATGAACTTATGGATGCCTTTGCCAGCGATGCCGGTGATCGCGTCTATTTTCTCGACCGTTTTACCGGCGAGATATTCTTTGTCCCAGCTGCCCTGGAGGACGAGGATTTCTGGCATCAGGTGGAAACCAACAAGGACCGTTTTCTGGAAATTCCCCGTTTTGACTACAGCCACGAGCGCAACATCCTGTCCGGTTTCGTCAACTCCATCACGGATGTTGATCTGAAAAACCTGCTGAATAATTCCCTGGCCGGCAGGAAGCCCTACGGTAACATCAATGACATTCTGTCTTTCTATCCCGATGAACAGGAAAAGCTGATCGAGATGAAAGACGAATTCGTTACCAGCCGTGTAAAATACTGGCTGGAGGAACACAACCTGTTTACCGTCGAGTCGGAAGCGATCTTCTCGCCGCGAATCTGAGGCTCATATGCAGCATACGCACCACGGAGCCCACGCTCCCCGCAATGACTACGGCCAGCTGATTGCCTTCATCCTGATGCTTTGTCTGCTGGCTACGGCCGGGTATGCCCTGCAGCATACCATTTCATGTTTCCTGCTTTCCTGGATCATCGCCTACCTGCTGGACCCGCTGGTGATAAAGTTTGAAACATATGGATTGAAACGTATCTACGCCCTGGCTCTGCTGTACGTCATCCTCGGCATACTGGCCATCTTTTTTCTGACATTCATGCTGCCCAAGCTGACCATGAGCTGGGATGCCTTTCTCCGCGAGCTGCCGCAATATATCCAGAAAATAAAACAGACAGCTTTTGAGTGGAAGGCCCGCATCCCTGACAATTACGGTTCGGATGAGATCCAGTGGCTGCTTGATACAGTCTCGGCCAACGTCGATACCGCCACCGAAAAAACCGGGGCCTGGGCCTACGGTTTTGCGGGACGGATATTCTTCAACCTGTTTAACATCCTGCTCTCGCCGATCCTGGTTTTCTTCATGCTGTACTACAAGCAGACCGTCATCAGGACCCTTTCATCATGGATTCCGGACCAGCGCCGCGTCATCGTTCTGGATATCAGTCAGGAGGTCAACAGCAGCATCGGCGGCTACCTGCGCGGGCAGGTGATTATTTCGATCATCGTGGCGATCCTGGTGTCTTTGGCACTCGTTGTCATACAGATTCCCCACCCGTTTTTATGTGGAATATTTGCCGGTGCAGCCTCGGTCCTGCCGTTCATCGGGGTAATTATCGCCATCTTCCCGGCCCTGTTTTTTGCATGGTTTCAGTATCAGAGCATGGCCGTACTGGTAAAGATCCTGATCGCCTTCGCGGTGATTTACTTCCTGGAGGGGTACATCGTCAAACCGCTGGTCTTCAAAAAATCCATGGATCTGAATCCTTTGGTAACCATCATCGTAGTCATGGCATTGGGAGAACTGCTCGGCTTTTGGGGCATCCTGCTGGCACTCCCCATCGCGGCAGCGCTGAAGATCACCTGGGGACATGTCATAGCGGGTGATTTCAGGCACTGATTTCACACGACACTTCAACTGTAAAAAGGATACTATATTGAGCCCGGAACAGCCTGCACATACCGGCGAACCCGCCGGCGAGATATCATTCGGTGTCCGGGGACTGCACTGCGCCTCCTGCGTCAATACCCTGGAAAAGAAACTGCTGGAAAACCCCGCCATCTCCACCGCCATCGTCAATCTGGCCACCGAAACCGGCTTCGTGCGCTTCGACCCCCAACGCCTGACCCTCTCCAATGTCTTTGCCCTCGTCCACGCTGCCGGCTATACCCCGGTTGAGCTGCGCGACGCCCGCGGCGCCCAGGACGACGACCTGCGCATTCAGCGCAACTGGCTGATCTTTGCCCTGTGCGCGTCCCTGCCGATCATGCTGACCATGGGCATGCACACCAACCGGGCTGTCATGCAGCTCAATCTGCTGCTGGCAACGGCGGTACAGTTTTCGGCCGGTCTGACGTTCTACCGGGGAGCCTGGAGTTCACTCAAAAACCGCAGCGCCAACATGGATGTGCTGGTGGCACTGGGCACCTCGGCCGCCTATTTCTATTCGCTGCTGGCATATTTCGGCCTGCTGGGGAGCAGGCACGATGTCTTCTTCGAGACATCCGCCATGCTGATCGCCTTCATCCGTCTGGGCAAGTACCTGGAAGCACGCGCCCGCGGCAAGGCCGGCGACGCCCTCAAAAAGCTGCTGCATCTGCAGGCCGACAAGGCGCGACTGGTCACGGAGGCGGGAGAAAAGGAGGTGCCGGCCTCCATCATCAGGGTCAATGACGTGGTGCTGGTACGTCCGGGAGAAACGATTCCGGTGGACGGCGAGGTAATCGACGGCAGCGGCGCCGTGGAC
>JAENWA010000072.1 GCA_016650295.1 Desulfuromonadales bacterium
GCCTCGAACATGCGCAGCATGTCCAGGTGATTGGTGCCGTTGACCGGGTCGCCGCCGATGCCGACGCAGGTGGACTGGCCCAGACCCAGGCAGGTCAGCTGCCAGACCGCTTCGTAGGTCAGGGTGCCGGAGCGCGATATTACGCCGACCTTGCCCGGTTTATGGATGTAGCCCGGCATGATGCCGATCTTGCACTGGCCGGGGGTGATGACGCCCGGGCAGTTGGGGCCGACCAGGCGGGTCTTCTTGCCCTTCATGTACTGTTTGACCTTGACCATGTCCAGCACCGGAATCCCCTCGGTGATGCAGCAGACCAGTTCGATGCCGGCGTCGACCGCTTCCATGATGGAGTCAGCGGCAAAGGGGGGCGGGACGTAGATGACCGAGGCGGTGGCGCCGGTCTTTTCGACGGCGTCCTTGACGGTGTCGAATACCGGAAAGCCGTCGATGACCGTGCCGCCTTTGCCGGGGGTGACGCCGCCCACCATCAGGGTGCCGTAGTCTCTGGCCCCCTGGGCGTGGAACAGTCCGGTTGCGCCGGTGATGCCCTGGGTGATGACTCTTGTGTCTTTATTGATCAGGATGCTCATTGGTTGTCTCCTTTGACCGCAGCGACTATTTTCTGGGCCGCGTCGGCCATGCCGTCGGCGGCGACGATGTTCAGTCCGCTCTCGGCCAGCATCTTTTTGCCTAATTCTACGTTTGTCCCCTCCAGGCGCACTACCAGGGGCACCTGGAGTGAAACCTGCTTGGCGGCTGCGATTACCCCGGTGGCGATGATGTCGCACTTCATGATGCCGCCGAAGATGTTGACCAGGATGCCTTTGACGTTTTTGTCGGAGAGGATCAGCTTGAAGGCTTCGGTGACACGCTCGGCTGTGGCCCCGCCCCCGACGTCCAGGAAGTTGGCCGGATCGCCGCCGTAGTGTTTGACGATGTCCATGGTGGCCATGGCTAAACCTGCGCCGTTGACCAGGCAGCCGATGTTGCCGTTAAGCGATATGTAGGAGAGGTCGTGCTGGGAGGCTTCGACTTCGTTGGGGTCTTCTTCGTCGTAGTCACGCATGTCGCTGAGCTTGGGGTGGCGGAAGACGGCGTTGTCGTCAAAGCCAAATTTGGCGTCCAGGGCCAAGAGGTTGTCTTCGGCGGTGATGACCAGCGGGTTGATCTCCAGCATGGAGCAGTCACAGGCGATGAAGGTCTTGTAGAGCCCCTGGAAGACAGTGACGGCCTTACCCACCAGCTTGCCCCCCAGGCCCAGGCTGAAGGCGATCTTGCGGCACTGGAAGGGGGTCAGGCCGACCAGCGGATCGATGGTTTCGGTGAAGATCTTTTCGGGGGTTTTGGCGGCGACTTCTTCGATGTCCATGCCCCCTTCGGTGGAGGCCATGACGGTGACCTTGGAGCTGCCTCGGTCAACCACCAGGCTGACGTACAGTTCATTGGCGATGTTGCAGCCGTTTTCCACCAGGACGCGGGTGACCAGTTTGCCTTCCGGGCCGGTCTGGTGGGTGCGCAGGGTCATGCCGAGCATGTCGCGGGCGATGGTGCGGACGTCTTCGGAGGTGCGGGCCAGTTTGACGCCGCCGCCTTTGCCGCGACCACCGGCGTGGATCTGGGCCTTGACGACCCAGGGGCCTTCGCCCAGGCGCTTGGCCCATTCGCGGGCGCTGGCGCCGTTGTAACAGACGTGCCCGTCGGGGACCGGTACGCCGAATTCTCTTAATATTGCTTTTGCCTGGTACTCGTGGATGTTCATCAAATTCTCCTCAAATGCAGATCATTAACTAATGTTCGGAGATGCCGGGTACTGCAATGAACAAAAAAACAGGGGCTTTTCTCGGACGAGAAAACCCCCTTGCATCCCCCCTTAAACAAGTTAAGGGGGGATGCAAGGGCGTTTCTCCTTTCCAGCCCTGATAATCAGGATAGTGAGTCAGTCAAAATATTTTCTGCCGGTGTATCGCAGATACTATTTTGCAACTTACTAAGGGGAGGCTCTGCCGTTTCCGGCAGAACCCCATGGATCGATGACCATGAGAGAGATCTCTTTTTAGTATGTTAGAAGTAATTTTCTGCACTCCGGCAGAAAATTACTTCGTTAACATACTTATCCAGATTCTCTGGTAGGCGCAGCGACTCGGAGATGTAGTTTTAGTTGTTGGCGGAATTCCTTCGTGCCAAGCGCTTGATGTTGAGCAGGTTCTTGTAGCCGACGTTCTCGGTGGTGATGTTGCCGCCCATGGCGCCGCATCCCAGGGTCAGCGAGGGGACCAGGGAGTTGTACAGGGCGCCGATGGTGCCGTGTACGGAGGGCTGGTTCCAGACCACACGATTGGCGTGCACTTTCAGTGCAAACTCATGCGCCACAGCTTCGTCCTCGGTGAAGACAACAGCCGAGTGCCCGGCGCCGCCGAATTCAAGCTGTGTTACGGCAGCGTCGATGGCCTCTTCCTTGGTGTCCACGATGAACCAGCCCAGTACCGGCGAGAGCTTCTCGCGACTCATCCAGTCATCACCGTGGGTGGTGGTCAGGGGTACCATCAGTAGTTTCCGGTCAGCAGGGATGGTGAAGCCGGCCAGTTCGGCAATCACCTGCGGGCTCTTGCCTACGATAGCCATATCGGGCACGCCACGCACTTTGTCGAACATGACGGATTCCAGCTTGTTCCTTTCTGCTTCGGTGCAGAGGTAGGCGCCGCTTCTCTCGAAGAGGATCAGGGCCTTTTCGGCGATGTTGCGATCGTCGAAGATTACCGACTGGTCCGACGAGCAGATGGTGCCGTTATCGAAGGTCTTGGAGGCGATGACGTCGTCCACGGCCATACGCAGGTTGGCGGTCTTTTCAATGAAGACCGGCACGCCGCCCGGTCCGACTCCCAGGGCAGGGTGGCCGGAACTGTAAGCGGCCTTGACCATGGCGCCGCCGCCGGTGGCGATGACGATGGCTACGTCGGGGTGTTTCATCAGCGCATCGGTGGCTTCGATGGAAGGCTGGGTCACCCACTGGATACAGTTGGCAGGGGCGCCGGCGGCGACAGCGGCGTCCAGCATGATCTGGGCGGCGGCGGCGCTGCACTTCTGGGCGCGGGGATGGAAGGCCAGAATGATCACGTTGCGTCCCTTGAGTGCGATCAGGGATTTGAACATGGTGGTGGAGGTCGGGTTGGTGGTCGGTGTAACAGCAGCAACGATACCGAATGGTTCGGCGATGGAGATAATTCCGTCTGTTTCATCGATAACGCCGACCGATTTTCCGTCTTTCATGTAGTCATAGACCACCTGTGTGCCGAAGTGATTCTTGATGACCTTGTCTTCCACGTTGCCGATGCCGGTCTCTTCGACCGCAAACTCGGCCAGATAGCGCTCGTTGGCAACACCGGCCGCGGTCATGGCCTCAGTGATCTTGTCGACCTGCTCTTGGGTGAAGCCCCTGAATTCCTCTAACGCCTTGACTGCATTTGCTGCCATCCGATCGATTGCCTGTGCCGCTGTTGTCATGACTTTTGCTCCTTTGTGTGTGATGGGGTGTTTGATTACCCTTTGAAATACTGAATTCGGTTTGAACAACCAGATAGAGAGCAGTGTGTGTGCCAAAGAATAAAACCACTTTATAAATATCTATGTCAGAATGGTCGGCATTTATTTTTTCTACGGTTTTCCGTATGGTTGGCGATGAAGTCAGGCAGGCAAAAAAATATCAAACAGGTTTTTAATGGGCAATTAACAGAGAGATACTCGCGGAGATGTGTTCCATCATGTAACATACGCCGCATGAGGTGTTCCGGAATGGAACAGCTAACGCTGTTTTGTGGCATAGAAATAGCATATTACAGTTCCGTATACGTTGTCAGCAGAACAAACGGCTGGAACAGGCCGGATTGTTACGGAGGAATACTATGGGAAGTTTGGCACTCGATAGGCTCAATTGTATCCGGAAGGCCCGTGAGGACTTTCTGTCAAACGGCATAATCCCGACGGGAGTGGTGAATGACACCATTGTCCGTTCATGGCAAAGATCTGCGACACGCGGGATCGGCATGGAGCGGGGCGAGACCCGCTGTACCCCCCGCTACGACCTGATGCAGCGCCGGGATATGAACAATGTTCTGCTGCTTCGCTCACAGCCGGTTATGGAAAACCTGTATCATGAGATCTGCGGGACATCCAGCATGGTGCTGCTGGCTGACCGCGAGGGGGTTGTGCTCCATTCCATCGGCGATCCCGATTTTGTGGACCAGGCCCAGAAAGTCTACCTGAAGCCGGGCGGTATCTGGTCGGAAGGTGTCAACGGCACCAACGCCATCGGCACCGCGCTGGAAGAGCAGGCCGCGGTTCACGTTCACAGCAGTGAGCATTTCATCGACAAGAACCGTTTTCTCAGCTGTTCGGCTACGCCGATCTTTGATCCGCGGGGTGCGATTCTGGGTGCGCTGGATGTGTCCGGTGATTACCGCGTCCATCAGCAGCATACGATGGCCCTGGTGCGTTTGTCGGCACAGATTATCGAGAATCAGATGTTTGCCCCGGAATTCCCCAATGACATCGTGATCTGTTTTCACTTCAAGCCGGAATTTATCGGTACCCTCTACGAAGGCATCGCGGTATTTTCTCCACATGGGGAATTTATCGCCGCCAATCGAAGCGCTCTGCTGCAGTTCGGGCTGGACAGGTACAGGATGGCGGGACATCGATTCGATTCGCTGTTCCGGCTCAGCCTTTCGAAATTGCTGGAACAGGACAGCTTGCAGCATCATCCCGTTCTGAAGCTGCAGCTCCAATCCGGTGCCGAGGTCTACGGCCGGGTCTGGCCGGGGGCCTCCATCTCGCCTGTTACGTTTCTGCCCATCGCCGCAACGGCGGCAAAAGAAAACAAGGCGCGGACAAACGGGGTCGGAGCGCCGACCCTGCTGCACGGGCTGGAGTTGGGCGACCGCAAGATGCAGGCCCTGATCGGCAAGGCCCTCAAAGTCGTGGGGCATGACATACCGATCATGATTGAAGGGGAATCCGGTACCGGCAAGGAATTGCTGGCCCGGGCCCTGCACATGGCGGGACCTCGCAAAAACGGCCCGTTCGTGCCGGTCAACTGCGCCTCGATACCTGAGGGATTGATCGAATCCGAGCTCTTCGGCTACCAGGAAGGGGCCTTTACCGGGGCGAAGCGTAAAGGGCATATCGGCAAGATCCGGGAGGCGGACAAGGGCACCCTGTTCCTCGATGAAATCGGAGAGATGCCGCTCCAACTCCAGGCACGGCTGCTGAGGGTCCTGCAGGACCGCATGGTCTCCCCGCTGGGAGGCACCGGGAGTTTCCAGGTCGAGTTGTCGGTGGTCTGTGCCACGAACCGGCGTATGCGGGATGCGGTTGCAGCCGGAACCTTCCGCGAGGATCTCTACTATCGTCTCAACGGTCTTCTGCTGACTTTGCCCGGCCTGAAGGAACGGGAGGACAGGGTCCAGCTTGCCCGGAAAATCCTCGACGATCTGGCTGGCGCGGAGCGAACGGTCATCATCAGCCCCGAGGTTCTGAGAATTTTTGAAAATCATCCCTGGCCCGGCAATATCCGCCAGATGCATAATGTGCTCAGAACCGCACTGGCGCTGCTTGGTGAAGGTAATGAGATAACTGTGGACGAGCTCTCGGAGGATTTCATCGAGCAGGGCGGCTGCGGCATCAACGGTGGGAACATATGCGAGGCGCCGTCAATCGGGGCTAGAGGTAATGCGTTGCTGGCAGACGCCGAGGCCAGGTTTATCTCCTCGACACTGGACCGAACCGGCGGGAATATCGCCGCTGCGGCCAGGATGATGGGAATCGGCAGAAATACGCTTTACAGGAAGCTGCGTGGGCAGTCGCTTGAGCAGTGACCAGGAATGACATCAAACAAACCTCCGAGGTTTCTAAAACCTCGGAGGTTTGTATGGCAATAAGGGATGCAGAAACTCCAAAATTACCGTTTTAATGTAGGGGCGAACTGCGTTCGCCATGGTATAAATGGCCGAGAATATTGATAATTGCAGCAAGGGCGCATGCAATGCGCCCCTACTAAATCGGTACATTTGTAAGTTCCAGATCCCTAAGTATTATTCCCTCATCCCCGCAACTGCAGCGATTTCAACTCCAGAAACTCCTCCAGCCCGTACGCCCCCAGTTCCCGCCCGTAACCTGACTGCTTGCACCCGCCAAAGGGCGCCAGCAGGTTGAAGGCCCCGCCGTTGATATCCACCTGGCCGGCCTTGAGACGACGTGCCACACGTTCAGCCCGCTCCTGATCACCGGACCAGACAGCCGCTGCCAGACCATAGTTGGTGCTGTTTGCAATAGTTACGGCCTCTTCTTCGTCCCGATAGGTCATGATCGACAGGACCGGACCGAAGATCTCCTCCCTGGCGATGGCCATATCCGGTGTAACCCTGCCGAAGACGGTCGGACGGACAAAGAAGCCTGTCGTCAGGCCCTCCGGCGGCTCCGCACCGCCTGTCCGGCTTCTACAGAGGTAGCGGCCGGAACCTTGCCGAAAATTACTTCGGTGGCAGGATTCATGACGTCAAAAAACTGAGTTCCAATCGGTGAGACCCAGTGGCCATTGATGTAGAGTCGGTCGTGTTCGTGCATACGTTTCCCCCCTTGTGTACGGTTGCAACAACTCCGGAAATAATTGATAAATCATGCCGCACTATTGGGTTGCCTGCAAGTAGGTCACGACGAAATTTACAAAAAAAGCCGCCCGGGATTGCGGCGGCTTGTGAGTTTAAAAAAACAGGAAGTTGCAACCTCCGAAGTTACCGGAACATCGGTGCTCTGTAACATGACAACTTGAATGCAGCCTGGAATTACAGCTTGTTCATGATCTCCAGCCGCTTGCCGCGATATTCTTCTTCTGTGATGAGCCCTTTTTCCTTCAGCTCGTTGAGCGTAGTCAGGCGATCCACCGGCTTGCGCGTGTCGATTACCTGCTTCCCTGATTGAACAGGTGCGGCCTCTACCGAAGGAGGAACATCCTTGTCAGTAACAGGCAGCTGCGCAACCGGTGCCAGCCACTCGTCGCTGAAAATCATCCAATCCTTCCTGACCAGGTTAGAACCACTCTGGCCGGACTGCGGCAGTAGCGTCCACTCTCCCTCCACCGCTTTTTGTCGACTGCCGGGCGTAAATGGTGAAAGACGGCGGTCTTCGCGCTCGTTAACATCTTTCTGAACAAGGCCGAAGATGATATTGAGCCGGCCGCCCTTGTAAAATGCGCGCCCCGTGGTCACCTTGGGACTTTTAGTAAATCCGTGCAACGCTTTGTACAGTCCGATGATAGCGAAGGTTACGTCTTCTCCGGGGGCTGCTTGACGGAATCCCTGCACCATGTGCGGCACAAGCACCTCAAGGGACTGGTTGGTAATGAGTTGTTCAGGCTTGTCTCCATCAGCAGAACGAACTTCGATGGAAGCAAGAATGGCTGTAAGCCTGTCAGGGGATATTTCATACGGGTGGTCGTTCAAAATCGCAGCACCGCCCAGGGATGAATCCTGACGCTGCAGAGCTACGAACTGGTCACGACTCTGCCAGAGGCGACGTACATCAGAGGCATGGCAGGTCGCTGACAGCATAAGGAGAACCAGCACTGCAGCAACAACAGAACAAAGCCGGTCAGCATCACTACAACGAAACATTTTCATACTTCCTCCGTGTACTGTATGGAATCGTGTGGTACCCAAACTGTAGCAATAGTACGCAATACTTGAGCCAAAAATAAAAATAATAACACTGTTCGTCTGATTTATAAAATTGACTTTCCAAAAAATGAAAGGAGCGCAAAGCGCCCCTTTCAAATACCGACCTATATTCGTACACTACTGAATTCTACTTGCCGGACGTCTTCCCTTCCATCTTGTCGAGCAGGTCCTGAGTTTCCTGCTGTTTCTGCTCGAGCTTCTTCAGGTCTTCGGCCGAATACTTTGTGGAGCCTTTTTTTACTTCGGCTTGCAGCTTCTTGATCCTCTTCTGAAGTAATTCGGCTTTGTTCAGGCAGTTCTGTGCAGCCAGATTGCAGATGACCTTCTCTTCAGGGGTTTGCTGCGAAAATGCAGGTATCGAGGCTGATACCAACAATGCTGCGCTTATCATGAGAACAATCTTTTTCATGTATTCCCTCCGTAATTGAGTAGATATGTGCTGCGTATGTATCTTTAGAACGGCAGCTTGCCGTACGCCATCAGACCAAAGGCCGGGGTCAGAAGGCAGGTGAAGCTGAGGACAATGAACATAACGGCAGCAACCTTGGGGTTGATCTTGCCATAGGTCACGCCGGTTACGGTAAAACAGATAACGACGAACGTCAGGTTCATGAATGCCAGATAGGGGGTTACGCCGATAAACGTCTTGCCATCGGGTTTAATGCCGCCACCGGTGGCAAACAGATAAGCATACACAGCACATACGATACCGACAAGCAGAGCGCCGTTACCGACTGTACGCAGATCTGTCACACCTGTAAGAAGGGCGTGACCTGTCTGCAGATACAGGACACCGAATACAAACAGCAGCCCGGCGGTAAAGGGATCGGTAAAGACCGCGGCCTGAATCGTCGCACCAATGACAACCAGGATACCTACAACAGCACTGACAAAACCGGTACTTTTGGCTTCGCCGTAACCCAGGAAAAACATACCAACCGGAACCCACATAATGCTGATTAATACAAGTAGTGCTAACGTCATGTCATCCTCCTAAATTTAATTACAGTCCCGCTCCCGGTTATAACCGGGAGGGGAGCAAAAGATTACTTATTCGGCGGTGGTCGGATCTATCATGGTTCTGACTTCAGCAACACTGTTGGCGGGGAACCCGCCCTGTTTGGCATGCTCAAGCACCTGCTCCCTGTTGGGAGCGATGTAGACGCAGTAAATCTTGTCGTCGGTCACGTAGCTTTGCACCCACTGTATCTGCGGTCCGAGTCCCTGGAGGACGCTGCAGGATTTCTGCGAAATGGCCTGCAGGTCTGCCGGAGGAATCTTGCCTGCTCCTGGAATTTCCCGTTCTATAACGTATTTAGGCATGAGAATCTCCTTCGTTAAAGTGGTGTATTCAGCCGGTTACCAGTAGAACATGGTGCCAAGCGCAAACTGGTTCGAATGCTGTTTGGCGCTGTCATGCCAGGTGTTCTGGGCATATGTGTACTCAGCAATGAATTGGGTGAACTTGTTGAGGTTGTAGGTGACCGTGGCAACGGCCGACTCCTGGTTTTTCATCGGGATGAAGCCACCCTCGGTGTCGCTTTTCTCCTGGCGGGACTGGCCGTAGTTGGCGCCCAGCATGATCGAAGGGGTGATCTTGTAGGTGGCCTGGAGCAGGAAGCCCCAGTAAAGGCGAGTTCTGCCAAGAGCATCCTCAGTTGCAGTTGCTCCGAGAGTACCACCATCCTGTGCGCTGAGCATTCCCAAACCCCGGCCGCCGTAGCCGGAACCCAGGAGGTTCAGGGGGCCGACGCCGACGCCCAAACCATAGGCGCCGCCGATGGAGTCTTCGCTTTGACCAGGCCGATTTGCAGCTGTTTTTGAGCGGGTGGCGTTCTGATACAGGCCAGAGACCCAGGAATTTATGGAGACGGGGCCAAGGACCTGGGCATAGGAGAGCTCAGCTTCAACCCGCGGCGTGTTGGTCTTGCCGGTATTAGCGGTTATCGCGTAAGGCTCGGCGATCTCCAAAGCCAGCTTGAGGCCGGCCAGGTCAGGGGTGGTGTAGCGGATCTGGGGACCGAATCCGGCGTAGAGATAGCCGGAAGCGATATGTCCCAAGGTCACGGTGTTAGCACGTCCACCCACCACACCGGCTGTCAGCAGGGTCATGTCGGTCAGGATGTTCTTGCCCTGATACAGGTTGAGGGCGCGACCGGCCAGCAGTTCGCCGTAGGCGCCCTTGGCGGTGTAGAAAATTTCGCGGAAATCGATGGCGGGGCCAGTGTTAAAGCGATTGGCACCAGTAGTGTTGCCAGAAGTACCTGTGGCACCATTACTAATACTTGGATAGATGCCGACCCGGACGGTCGAGTCAATGCCATTGGTGGTGGGCGCCTTGATATTGAAGGCGACAACCGACGGAAGGAGGCCGACGCCCACGCCGAAGCGCTGGTTGTAATCAGTGTTAGAACCGTTATCGAGCAGGCTCACACCACGATTGCCACTCGGCGCCGGCTGGGTTGAGTGGTAGTACGAAAACACATCCACAATACCATCCGTGGTGAGCTGCCAGCCGTTCTCTCCACCAACGACAAATGCTGCGCTGCAAGGGTTGCTGACAGTCAATGATACTGCCGCACAGATGCCAAGTGTTACTAAGATGCTCTTCTTCATAAGTAGTCTCCCTCTTTCAATAAATTTAAATCCTTACAAAAAATACCCATTGAACCGTGAACCAGTTAAAAATGTTTCGACAAACTACTTTCCAGTAAGACTGTCCCGCCTCTCCTTTCTTTAGATGATGTATATTTCTGTTGATACAGTCGTCTATATGGTGGTCAATTAATAACGGGTTCTCTTCTCGTAAAAGCCGCCCTTTGAGCCCCCACTCATAAAAGCAGCCGATGTCGGACCTCACACGTGGACAATCCACCTTGTGCAACCACGGTGCCAAAAATAAAACAATGGTTTTGTTCTTTAATATCGAGGTGTTATGGATGTACGCCCAGTGGACACGTTGTTACAGGAACGTGTAGACAATCGGGACATATTTTATAACATACCGTAATTATTATGTGATATGCTAATGAGGAAGAGTTCTACACCGTAGAGAATAGTCCCAAACTTCTCCGATCGGACGGATTAGGTGGGTGCAACAGCAGGTAAAATAAAAATAATTGCAGGAGAGCAAAAAAATGATAAAATATAAAACCTGGTTTTGTATTAGGCACGGGCATTGCTTGTATTTGTATACAATGACACGTTGATGCCCCCACATCAGCGAGAATTGCGAGAATTGCGAGAAGTTGATTCGTCGAGAAGTTGATTCGTCAAGAAAGGCATCTAATGGAAAAGCATCAGGACAACACTTTACATAATTATAAATTTGAAGTGCCTGAGATCATTTTCGGCAGAGGTATGTTGAGTCAGGTGGGGGCCTGCGCCCGCAGGCTCGGCGGTAAAAAAATCTTTCTGGTCAGCGACAAGGGGCTGTTTCATGCCGGCTGGGTCGATCAGGCCATGCGCAGCCTGCTGGATGCCGGATTGGAATTTGTCTATTTTGACGGAGTAACTCCCAATCCCAAAGATCACGAGATCGATGAAGGTGTTAAGGAGTATCTGCGGCATGGCGCCGATGTGATAGTCGGCCTGGGTGGCGGCAGTTCCATGGATGCGGCCAAGGCCATCGCCATTCTTGTATCCAACGGAGGAAAGATCCGCGACTTTGAAGGGCCGGACCGGATCATTCGTCCCTTGCCTCCGCTGGTTCTCTGTCCGACAACCTGCGGCACCGGTTCGGATGTCTCGCAATTTGCAATAATCAGTGATACCGAGCACCTTCGCAAGATCTGCATCATGAGCCGCTGTGTTGCGCCGGATATCAGCCTGACAGACCCGGATACCCTGGCAACCCTTCCGGATGAATTTGTCGGCACCACCGCTACCGATGCCCTCAGTCATGCCATGGAGGCTTTCTTTTCGATTGCTTCCACGACCCTCACCGATGTCCACGCCATCAAGGCACTGCGCCTGCTGTCAGGCAGCCTGGCGGACGCTGTTCACGAACGGAGGCCGGAAGACATGGAGAATCTGGCTCGGGCCAGTCTGCACGCCGGAATGGCATTTTCCAATTCCATGCTGGGCATCGTCCATGCCCTGGCGCATCCGATCGGCGGCCTCTATGATGCAAACCACGGCAGCATCAATGCGATACTGCTGCCGGAGGTAATCCGTTACGACATTCCGGTTGTTACCGAAAAACTCCAGGAGCTGGCCTGGGGATTCGGACACCGTGCCAACGGCGATATCAGCTCTGCCAGTGAAAAGGTTCAGGAGACACTCGACTCACTTCTGGAGGCCAGCGGAGCCCCGCGCAGCCTGCGCAGTATCGGAGTCCTGCGCAAGGATCTGCCGGAACTGGCGCGACAGGCGCTCAAGGACGTCTGCATCGTTACTTCTCCGCGTGTAGCAGATGAAGAGGATCTTCTGCGAATTCTGGAAAGGGCTTACTGATGGACAAGGTTGCCGTTCGCACAAAGATGGATGAATCATCGCTTGAGCGGTTGCTTGGTTTGGACAACTCCAAGATCGGATTCTATGCCGAGGTTAAACAGAAGATTCACGAACTGGAAGCGGCCAATCAAGGGTTGCGCAGCAAGAGCAGTGAACTTCAGGCCATGTTTGACTCCATCAGTGACGGGGTTATCGTGTATGACTACGACGGCATGGTGCAGCATCGCAACCACGTCTGTCCTCAGTATTTCCCCCAGGAAACCCTTCCCGGCTGTTCCTGTCGCGAGATGTTTCATCCGGAGCGGGAATCAGCCCCCCATGATTGTCCCGTAGAGCGGGCTCTGGCTGGTGAACGTGTAGAAATATCGATCAGTTCGCTTCCGTCCGACGGCAAGTCACGTTATTTTGATATTACCGCCACACCGATTGAGGACAGTAAGGCCGGGCAGAACCGTGCGCTCCTTTTTCTGCGTGATGTTACAGAAAAACGCCTCCAGGAATTGCAGCTGATGCAGGCTGAAAAGCTTTCCAGTATCGGTGTTCTGGCTGCCGGTGTTGCCCACGAGATTAATAACCCGCTTTCATCGGTGGCCGGTTATGCAGAGGCCTTGCTCAGGCGCTTCAAAGAGGAAAATTCGCTGGTTGAAGATCCACGGCTGGATGTTTTTCCACAATATCTGCAGGTGATCATTCGGGAGTCGTACCGCTGCAAAGGGATTATTGATTGTCTGCTCTCCTTCAGCCGCAAGTCTGACGGCTCAGTCAGCAACGTAAACATCAACGAGATACTGAACGAGGTTTTGGAGCTTGTCCGCTACAAATCCCGCTACGACAAGGTCGAGATACAGACCAACCTGCAGAGCGATCTGCCTGATGTCCTCGCTGATCCGACCGGACTTCGTCAGGTGTGCATGAATCTCATTATAAACGCCCATCAAGCCATCAGCGGCTCCGGTCTCGTGGAAATAACCACCAGGATGACAAAGCAGTCGCAGGTTGTGTTCCAGATCAAAGATTCAGGTTGCGGGATTTCCAAGGATACCATCGATCAGATCTGGGATCCGTTTTTCACGACAAAGAATGTCGGTCAGGGCACCGGTCTTGGACTGGCTGTCACGTACAACATCATTAAACGCCTGGGCGGTGATATCAGTGTAGAAAGCCAGGTTGGCAATGGATCGAAATTTACCGTAAGGATACCGGCATGCCAGAGATAGTTCGAAACGATACGAAGGTTCTTGTTGTAGAGGATGATAAATCGCTCCGCGAACTGCTGCAGATGGAGCTTGCGCGTTCCGGATACAAGGTAACCGCGACAGCCAGTGGTGAAGAGGGGCTGGCAGTGTATCGTGAAGAGATATTCAACGTGGTGTTGCTGGATGTTCGCATGCCCGGCATGGATGGAATTGAAACGCTCAAGCTGATGCGGGCCGAATCGACGATTCCGGAAGTCATCATGTTTACCGGCCATGGCACGATTGAAACGGCGGTGGAATGTATCAAGCATGGCGCCTATGACTATCTTACCAAGCCGATAAAGCTTGATGAACTGGAAATGCTGATAGACAAGGCCTGTGACAAGAACCGCCTGCGACTGGAAAACATCAATCTCAAGCTTGAGATAAACCGTTTCGGCAATCACCAGATCATAGGCAGAAGCCAGCCGATACTGAAGGTTCTCGAAACCGTGCAGCGCTGGGGGGCGACCGACGAGCATGTGCTGATCGCCGGAGAGAGCGGCACCGGCAAGGAATTGATTGCTCGGGCGGTGCACGATGCCAGCCGCCGCAGCAGCAAGTCCTTTGTGACGGTCAACTGCGGCAGGTTTGATGCAAATACGGCTGAGAGCGAGCTGTTCGGTCACATGCAGGGGGCTTTCACCAGCGCGAACAAAAGCCGTGCCGGTCTGTTCGAACTGGCCGACACCGGAACCCTGTTCATGGATGAGATATCGGAGATGCCGCTTGACGTCCAGGTCAAGCTCCTCCGTATCCTCGAAACCAGTACGTTTAAACGTATGGGGGGCAATCACGATATCCGTGTCAATGTGCGCTTTGTCTTTGCCTCCAACAAGATCCTGGCTGACTGCGTCAGTCGCGGTGAATTCAGGGAAGACCTGTATCACCGGATCAATCTGCTGCCGATCCCGGTGCCGCCGCTGCGGCAGCGCCCCGAAGACATAGTTCCTTTAGCCTGGTACTTTATCCAGCAGTGCAATGAAAATGATTCTCGAAGCTGGGAAATCACCAATGATGCCATGGCATCACTCTGCGCATACCAGTGGCCGGGCAATGTCAGGGAGTTGCGCAACACCATGCGCCGGGCCTGCATTCTGGCCAACGAGCCGATTATCACCCCGGACCTGTTTCCGTTTGCGCCTCAAAAAGCGGCCTATTCGCCGGCAGTAAATATAACGCGCACCGAGAACGCCTCCTTCACGGCATCGCCGCTCTGGGCTGTCGAGCGCGAACATATCCAGAAGGTTCTTGAGCTGGTGGACCAGAATAAGAGTCAGGCCGCCAAGCTGCTGGAAATCGACCGTAAAACCCTGTACAGCAAACTTGAACGTTATGGTCTGGAAGCCTGATGCAGCGATAATGTTGCTTCTCGATCCCCGCAGGGTTCTTCTGTACGAGGGGCTTACAGGAATCTCTCGCACTTACCGGAAGCAATTGTGGCTTTTTTACACACCTCCGAATTCCCGCCCTTTGAAATAAACCCTGCAGCCCCGATCCAGGCACCTCCATTGTTCCTGAAACAGGCTTAGATGCTGTATTGCTATGCATTGAAACTGTGTTCTATGATTATGTGTATTATCTCTACAGTGTGGAAATAATACGCATTGATGGCAGGGAATCGCTGCCACTGATGACATGCAAAAAAAAGTGTCGTATCGATCGTACCTAAAGAAATGACAACCGTCACATCCATGAAACCGCAAAAACAAGACATATTGAGGCCTCCTAAAACGCTGACCATTGCCGTCACCGGCGCCTGCAACCTGGCCTGTCGTCACTGTTGGGTTGAATCAGGCGTATCGTCAGCACCTGGTCATGTAGCAGTGCGGACACTTTATCGGCTTCTGGAAGAGTTCGCTGCTCTGGGTGGTGAGGGGGTCAGATTCACCGGAGGCGAGCCGCTCTGTCATCCGGAATGGCTTGAGCTCATGCGATTTTCCCGTTCCATCGGTTTTCGTACGCTATCCCTTCAGACAAACGGCATGCTGTTCAAAGATGAGCATATGGCCGCACTGGGCGAACTGGACTTTTCGGGGCTTTCTATTCAGATCAGCCTGGACGGGGCCACGGCTGCGGCACATGACCTGGTACGAGGTCAGGGGGCCTTCGCCGGCACGCTGGATGGAATCCTGAGACTCGTGCAGCAGGGTCTCGCACAGCGGATTTCACTCTTCATGACCGAGATGCGCCACAATCTGGATGATATCCCGGCGATACTTGAATTTGCCGAGAGAATGGGTATTCCCTCTTTCAGCAGCGGCGCCCTGGTCCTCTGCGGACGTGCGGCTGAGGAATCTGCCGTTGCCCCGCCCGACACTGAACAGTATCTGCGGCTGCTGGAGCGTTACGATGCCGATCCCCGCTTTCGGGAACTCTACCGGAAGATCGGCAGGGTTGCGGCGCTGGAGTGGCGGTCAGGTTGCGATCCCCGTTCGGAAGGCTGTACATTTGTCGAAAATCCGTACCTCACGGCTGCCGGCACCCTGTATCCCTGTGTGCTCTGCCATGCGGACAGTTACGCAGTGCAGGGCGTTTTTCAAAAGGACCTTGCCGCCGCACTCGCCGAAGGCGCTCCGCTCTGGACGGAGCTTGCGCGCATCAGCCGGGAGCGAGACAACCGGCTCTCAGCCTGTCAGCACTGCCCCGGACGGCAAATATGTGCCGGCGGATGCATGGGGCGCGCCTGGGGAAGTTGCGGAGATTTACTGACGCCTGATGACCGGTGTGAGACGCGGCGGGCCATTTATCAGCAGGACCCGGTGTCTGACGCCAAATCTTTTCTGAAATAATTACACCCGCCTTTAACATGTACCTGCCAGTTCTTGCCTGCCCCCATCCGGACCGTTGGGTGTAAATTCCCCACTGTAGACAAAATCCCTAGCGACAAAAGCGGTTATTTGGGGCGAATTTATATAAAACCGTTTCATATCACCCCGCCTTCCTTTTTCATTTCCATGCCGTCATCGAACAAAAAAGCCCTAACCCACTAATAAAATACAATAAAATAAATTGGCATTCTACTTGCTAAAGCTATTGGTAACTCGATCATAATGGGCCACTGATCAGTAATAACCGGCTCTTTTGCAGGATACAGGGATGATCGTAAAACCAAGTTATGAGGGGGTGATGGCTCAAGCGAGAAGCAGAAAGATGTAAACAGTATCAGTAACAGCAACGGTTCAATGCAATCAAGTCAGCTCAACCAAAAAAACACACCACACAAGGAGGAAGTACCCATGTCACACAACAAAGACGTCAAACGGACCCTGAAGAATGAAAGACTGGAATACCCGATCAAGATGATGCACGCATATCCTTCCGTTAATGTTGGTTGGGGCGCACATACAATGGTTGGCAATGATGCCAAGGCATTGGGTATGACCAATGCACTGATCGTAACCACCGGCCTGAAAGGCACCGGCATCGTCGAGACGATCCAGGGCGTGCTTAAGGCTGCCGGGGTTGCTTCCACGGTGTTTAGCGGAGTTACACCCAACCCGAAAGATCACGAAGTCATGGCAGGCGCAAAGGTTTTGGCAGCCGGCAAATTTGACGGTCTGATCAGCCTCGGCGGCGGCAGCTCACACGACTGCTGCAAGGCCATCAAACTCGTTCACAGCCATGACGGCCAGGACGTTCGCTCATTTGAAGGCGCTTTCAAGGCTACCAAGGCCAACACGATCCCCCAGCTTGCCATCAACACCACATCAGGAACCGGTTCGGAAGTTTCCTGCTTCTCGATCATTAACCATACCGACAAGAAGTACAAGATGGCTCTTTTTGATCCCAACTGCACACCCAGCAAATCCATCAATGACCCATTGATCCACCAGTGCATGCCTGGCGAGCTGGCTGGCTACACCGGCATGGACGCACTTGCTCATGGCGTTGAAGCAATCACCTCCCGCCTGGGTGTTATCTCTGCATATGGTCCTGGCCTGAGCGCAATATCCTTGATCTTCGGCAACCTGCGTCAATCGGCAATGAACAGAAACAACGACAAAGCCGTCGAGGCGATGGTATGGGCTGAAATGGCAGCTGCCTACAGCTTCAACAGCGCCGGTCTCGGCCTGATTCACAGTATGGCTCATGCCCTGGGCGGCATGTACGATGCTCCTCATGGACTCTGCAACGCCATCGGCCTTGCTCCTGTCATGACCTTCAACCTCCCGGCCTGCCCGGAGCGCTTCAAGCAGATGGCTATTGCTGCCGGTATCGATGTCAGCGGCATGTCCGATATGAAAGCCGGCCGCGCATTTATCGATGCCTGTGTGGAACTGAAAGCCGACCTGGGCATCACCAAGACCTTCACGGATCTCGGTCTGCTTGAAAAAGACGTCGAAGGTCTGTCAAAATTCTCTGTTGCCGACATCTGCACAGAAGGCAACCCAACCGATACCGGTCTGCAGGATATGATCGGCATCTTCCACCAGTGCATGTAGGTTGTATCTGATTCATTGTGTGCCTCTGTAATGTTATACCGCTGGCCCCGAAGGGATTGATGCCCCTGACCGGGAGCCAGCGGTTTTTTTTGTTGAGTGCCTGACAGGATCAGAAATACCGCACTTAATACCCTCGAACAGGCGCAAAGATTGCAAAGAAATGAGTATGCAAAGTGGTGCAGATTTCCTGATTATTTGTAACTGTCTAAATTCAACGATACGAGGCCATTATGATTACTGAACAAGGGGTTAAGGATCTTCTCAACACAAGTGGCTACATCGCCGACGATTCCATCGCCACCGCCGTTTTTCTGGCCATCCACATGGAGAAGCCGATCCTGATCGAGGGCCCTCCCGGTGTTGGAAAGACCGGCCTGGCCAAGGCCCTCTCATCGGCCCTGGATTTCCCCCTGGTGAGATTGCAGTGCTACGAAGGGATCGACGAGGGCAAGGCGCTCTACGACTGGGAGTACGGCAAACAGCTGCTCTATACCCAACTGCTGCGTACCCAGCTGGATACCTATCTCTCCGTATCGGCTGACCTGCGGGAAGCCGTCGAGCGTCTGTCGGCTGAGGAGAGTCTGTTTTTCTCCAAAAATTTCCTGGTTCAGCGCCCGATTCTGCGCAGTTTCCTGTCCGAAAAACGCTCCCTGCTGCTGATCGATGAGATCGACCGCTCCGACGATGAATTCGAGGCGTTGCTGCTGGAGTGTCTGAGCGATTTCCAGGTTTCGATCCCGGAACTGGGGGTCATCGAAGCCAAGAGAAAGCCGCTGACGATCCTGACCAGCAACGGCACACGCATGATCTCCGACGCCTTGCGCCGACGCTGCCTGTATCTCTATATCGGTTATCCGGAGCTGGATCGGGAAGTGGCAATCGTCTGCGCGAAATTCCCCGACCTCTGCGGGAATCTGGCACAGCAGATGGTGGCATTTCTGCGCAAGGCCCGCGAACTGAATCTGCGCAAGCCTCCCAGTGTCTCCGAAACCCTGGACTGGGCCCAGGTGCTTTCGATCATGAAGGCGACACAGCTTACCCCTGAGGTGGTTGCCAATACCGTCGGGGTGATTGCAAAACACCAGACCGACCTGCAGAAGGTGACGGATCTGGCCGTACAGGAATTGAGCTAGCCATGGAACGGATAATCACCCGCTTTGTCGCCGCTCTTCGTGAAAGTGGCATCCGTGTCTCGCCCGGTGAGACCCTGGATGCGGTCCAGGCCCTGGCGCTGGCCGGAATGGAGCGGCGCAGGTTGACCCGGCGGCTTCTGCGCCTGACACTGGTGAAGAATGTCAATGACATTCCGGTATTCAATGAGGTCTTCAACAGTTTTTTCAGCCGCTTCCGGTCTGTTGCCCCGGACATCGATATTCCGGATCTCATGAACGCCGCCACCACCAACATGGAGGGGGAATTCAACTACCTGGATCAACTGCCGGGTGATGACCACGACGACAACGCTCCTCTGCTCAAACTTGACAGCGATATCAATCCGGAAGATTTAGCCGAACTGAAAAGCCTGACGGAGATCGATCCGGACGATACGGACGGGATAGAAATCGTTGTGCAGATGAAGGGCTACCGCGGGAAGGCGAACAAAGCCCCCCGGCCGACGCGGCGCTATACGCAGAATCCGCTGACGATCGAACTTAACAAGGGTAACAGTACTGCAATGGGGATTACCTTTACCCCGGAAGAACAGATTGCCATGCAGGATGTAGTCTCACGGATGATGCTTCGTCTGCGCAAGGATATGAAGCGGATGCAGAACAATCAGAGTCGCGGAAAACTGCATGTCATAAAGACGATCCAGAAAAATTACCGCCATGATATGGTCCCGTTCGTGGTTGCGCTACGCCGCAAACGGCGGCAAAAGCCCCGATTGGTGGTCCTGTGTGACGTCAGCTTTTCCGTGAGCCATGCCTCCCGCTTCATGCTGCTGCTGCTGCATACCCTGCATAATCAGATGCTGGATGTGCGCAGCTTCATCTTCAACCGCGAGGTGGCGGAAATTACCGAAATGCTGGCCAATATGCCGGTCAACGACCTGATGGAAACCATCGATAAGGGCGATATCGTCGATCTGGATGAAAACAGCAGTTTCGGCCAGGTTTTTCTCTCCTTCAAGAAAAAATATCTGGAAAACCTGAGAGGCCGACCGGCCTTTATTATCCTGGGAGACGCGCGCAACAACTACGACGAGGCCAACGACTGGGTGTTGGACGAGATGCGTGAGAAGGCCCGCTACATGCTCTGGCTTACTCCGGAAGAACGTGATACCTGGATGCGCGGCGACTGTCTGATGGAAACCTACGGCTCCTATTGCGACAAGGTGGAGGTCGTGAAGACGGTCGAGGATCTGAGCATGGTCGTGGAAGACCTGCTGCGTGACATCTATGCGGATGTGGCCCATCCGCTTGACAAGAAACGGATGCGGGAAGCCAAGGCGGCTGAAGTATATGATTCCAAAGATTATTATACCCGTGGCGCGAGCGGCGGCAGTGAGCCAAGTTTTGACCCTGCCGGGCGCAGCCAGTGGTGAGGAATACAGGTTAATAGGATGAGGGATGAAGGATGAAGGTTGAAGGTTGAAGGTTGAAGGTTGAAGGTTGAGGGTTGAATATCAGCATTTTAAAAGGAGTACGTATGAGTTGCGACGAAAAAAATCACCAGATGCATATGTGTGCTCTCAAAAAACAGGGACTTGACGAATGTATCGAGAGCCTTTCAGATAAACCCACGGTCGAATGCAGACAATGCGGCGCCAAGGCAAACAGCTCAAAAAACCTGTGCGCCGCGCATCTGGGTGATTGGGCGCCCAATGTGGAGGGAGGACACGGCAGCGTTGGTCTCGAAGAAGTCGGCAAACCGCACGAGGGTGACGATGTCGAGAAAGAGAAAGAACCGGAGATCGACACCAAACAGGTGCCCATGGACGGCGTCTGCGGCGGGTATTGAGTAACGCAATGAAAGGGTAGTCATGAGCCGAACGCAGCTTCAGCTCCACAGGCATGAATTGGAACAGCAGATCGAAGAACTGCGCCATGCCAACCAGGAGTTGGAGGCCTCTCGCAATAAATACGCCTTGCTGTACGACTTTGCCCCGGTTGGATATTTTACATTCGATCGAGGTGGTGGGATCCGGACCGTCAACCTGACCGGAGTCAGCATGCTGGGAGTCGATCGCGGCCTGCTGGCCGACCTGCGTTTCGTACATTTTGTCGCTGAAGCTGATCGCTATATCTTTGCTGATTTTCTGCGGAGTGTCTTTCTGGGGCGCGACAAGTTGACCTGCCGGGTTAAACTCTCGATACCAGGCAAGCCGGCGTTGTATGTGCGAATAGAAGCGATGGCAACGGGCGCGGGCGATGAATGTAACGCAGCGCTCCTGGATATCACGGAACGCAAACGGGCTGAAGAGTTCCTGCGGGAGAGTGAATACAATCTGGCCAAAGCCCAGTCCATGTCCCATGTCGGCTCCTGGCGCTCGAATCCCCTGACCGGTGAATTGCGGGTATCGGACGAATTGCTCCGCATCATGGGCCTCAGTCGCGAGGAGGCCACGCCGGAGGCCCTGGCGGCTCTGATCCATCCCGAGGATCGCAAGTCGGTCATGGCCCTTATGCAACAGGGCACCGAGCGGGGCACGAACTACGAGATCGAACATCGCCTGCTGTTGAAGAACGGCAGCTCCAAGTGGGTCTATACGATCGTCGAACCCTCGGTCAATATCGCCCGCCAGGTGGTGACGCTCTACGGTACGACCCAGGACATAAGCGAGCGCAAGCAGGACGAGGTCCGGTTGCGAAACAAGAAGAACGAGCTGCAGGCCATATTTGACGCGGTCAATGATGGTGTCATCGTCTTTGATCATAACGGTGCGATCCAGCATTTGAATCATATCTGTCCGCAGTTATTCTCGCAGGAAGTCCTTTCCGGAGGGAGTTGTCGGGATGTGTTTCATCCGGACACGGATTTCTCGCCGCATAACTGCCCGGTTGAGCTGGCCCTGCGCGGAGAACGGGTCGAGACATCCATGGTTTCCGAACGGGAAGGGCACAATACCCGCTATATCGACATCACCGCCAACCCGATCAAGGATGAAATGGGGGAAAAAACCCGGGCGCTGGTGTTTCTGCGGGACGTGACGCTGAAAAGGCTGCACGAGATGCAGCTGATTCAGACCGAGAAGATGTCCAGCATCGGAGTCCTGGCCACCGGGATCGCCCATGAAATCAACAATCCGCTCACCTCGGTAGCGAGCTATGCCGAGGCGCTTCTGCGCCGCTTTAGAGATGAACCCTCGCTGGGTAAGGATATCAGGTTGGATGACTTTACGAAGTATCTGGAGGTCATTGTCCGCGAGGCATACCACTGCAAGGGGATTATCGGCAATCTGCTCAACTTCGGCAGAAAATCCGACGGCCTGATCGGTACCGTAAACCTCACCGGGCTCCTGCTGGAAATCCTTGAACTCTTACGGCACCAGCCGAACTTTAAAGAGATAGAAGTCGTTGCTGATCTGAAGAAAAATATTCCTGCCATCCTTGGTGACCCATCCGGTCTGCGCCAGGTTTTCATGAACCTGCTGATAAACGCCTGTCATGCCATCAAGGATGGCGGCCGGGTTGAGATATCAACGAACTACTCGGATAAAGACCAGGCTATTTTTGTCCAGGTTACTGATACGGGCTGCGGTATAGGCCATGATGTCATCGATCGGATCTGGGACCCTTTTTTCACGACCAAGGAAGTCGGCAAGGGGGTCGGCCTGGGGTTGGCGCTGTCATACAACATCGTCAAGCGTCACGGTGGCGAGATCAGCGTAAAGAGCACGGTCGGGGAAGGGTCGCACTTTACGGTGCGGCTGCCGGTTCGTGGTGAGCAGGAGGGAAGGGATGGGGCGGATTAACGGTTTTATGGTGCCGCGGCGTGGCCGGTCCAGGCGTTTGTCGAAGTCGCAGATACCACACTAGTATTTGGGGGGTGTCATTTTTCACCCTGCTTTATGGTGTCTATTCTTTGCCTGCCCCCACCCAGAGGGATAAGCCGCCACACATGCCCGCATTCACATTCTTTTATCGGGCTTTCCTTTGACGTATATCCCCGTGCTTCATAGACATCAATCTTCCTGTTTTGACAATTCGGGCATTTCATAGTTCGTAAGTTCCCCTGTCACGTGGACTGTTTTAGAGTAGCTCATCAGGTATAGCCTTTGACCGGTCTGTTGAAGTCGCTGCATGTCAGCTCGTTACATGAGTCTGGCCTTCCCATAGTTCACTTCATTATAGTCACCGCACTGCATCAGTATCCCCGGTGGATCGCGGAAATACACCCAGGCGACATATCGTTTGTCTCCCAAGATCACAGCTGTCTCCCTGCGCTCATAGTGACGGGGATGTCCTTCAAATTTATCCAGTGCCGCCAGTGTACCATCATCAACTGAATACAATTCTCCTGTAATTGGATATCGAGCTTCTGAACTGGTGACATAAGGGTAACCATTTTTGAGGTACATGGCATAACAGGCTTCGGTGCTGCCGACACCATAACAATGGGCACCCTTCAAAAGATGATGATTGCAATGTCCGTCACGAAGAGTACCGTACACAAAAACCAGATGTATCGGTTCCATATCATGTCTCCTTGGGATGACAAATTCAGTTCAACACGGTCCCCTCTTCGAGGCACGCCCAGCTGTTACTTTTTCATATTGATCATCTCGTAATGTTTGAAAGCTCCCCGAATGTCCGCCCGCATCAGATCGTCATCCCACGGCTTGAATAAGAATTTTGAGATGGCACCGTGGTTGATGGCATCGCTCAGCGAGTCCATATCGGCCTTGCCGGAGAGCATGATGCGGACAATGCCGGGGTACATCTCCTTGACTCTGCTCAAAAACTCCGTACCGTTCATTCCGGGCATGCGCAGATCTGAAACCACGACTCCGATCCGGTTGGTGGCCAGCATCTCAAATCCTTCCACGGCGCTGCACGCGGTAAATATCTTGTAACCATCGCCATCCAGAATACGTTTCAACGCTGCAATAACATTCTCATCGTCGTCAACCAGCAACAGTGTCCTGTCCTGGCGCCCGTAGCCTTCCTCGGGTAATTCCAGTCGCCGGTTTTCACACAGCATCTGTCCGAACTCCCCGGAAGGCACCGGCCGGCTGAACAGGAAACCCTGCATATCATCACAGGAATTGGAGCGAAGATAGCCCAGTTGTCCTTCCGTTTCAACCCCTTCGGCTATCACCCGGAGATTCATGCTGTGAGCCATGGCAATGATGGCCTTGGCTATTGCCGCGCTGTCGGGGTCAGTCGTAATTTCGCGTACAAAGGAGATGTCGATCTTTATTTTATCGAACGGAAAGCGCTTCAGGTAGCTCAGGCTGGAATATCCGGTGCCGAAATCATCCATTGCGAGCTGCACCCCAAGTCCCTTCAGTTCTCCGAGGATTGTCGAAACCCGTTCCACATCGTGCATGACGAGGCTCTCAACGATCTCGATTTCCAGGAAGCGCGCCTCCAGGCTGGTATCTTGCAACACTTGGGAGACTCTTTCGACGAGGTTCTCCTGCCGGAACTGGCGGGGTGAGAGGTTGACCGCCACCACCAGCGGAGAGAACCCCGCATCCTGCCAAGCTCTGTTTTGCGCACAGGAAGTCCTCAACACCCATTCGCCGATGGGAACGATCAGCCCTGTTTCTTCCGCCAAGGGGATGAATCTGTCCGGCGGGACCAGCCCCAGTTCCGGGCTCTGCCAGCGGATGAGCGCCTCCATTCCGGTGATCCGGCCGGTGGCGAGGTCAACCTGCGGCTGGTAGTGGAGGATCAACTCGTCCTTTTCCAGTGCCTGGCGCAGGTACTTTTCCATGGTCAAGCGCACGACGGCCTTGTCGTTCAACTCCGTGGTGTAAAACTGAAAGTTGTTGCGCCCGAGCTCCTTGGCACGGTACATGGCGGCATCGGCGTTCTTCAGCAGAGTCTGCACGTCCGCGCCGTCCTTTGGGTAGACACTGATGCCTGTACTGCATGTGATGACGAATTCGTCCTCGCCTGACTTGAAAGGCTGGCCAATGGCTTCCTGAATCCTTCTCGCCGCATCAACCGCGTCAGCGTCCTCTGTCAGGGTGGGGAGAATTATTACGAATTCATCGTCACCGTATCTCGCAACCGTGTCGATGGCACGGACGCACTGCTCAAGGCGCTCGGCCGTGGACTTCAGCAACTGGTCCCCAATTTCCTGACCGAGGCTGTCGTTGATGGATTTGAAATGATCGAGGTCAACGAACATGACTGCTGCCAGCTGGCGATAGCGGTCGGCATAGGAGAGCGTCTGAGCGAGGCGGTCAGCGAGGAGATTCCGGTTGGGAAGACCGGTCAGCCCATCGTGGTTGGACTGAAATTCCAACTGTTCCTCATACTGCTTGCGTTCGGTTATGTCGTTCAAAATACCCACGAAGTTGGTGACGCGGCCGCTTTTGTCCCGCACGGAAGAGAGGGAGAGTTCGTTCCAGAAGAGGCTCCCGTCCTTGCGGTAATTGCGCAGTACAGCGCTGCCTTCGCGCTGCTCACGCAGAGCAGCCCGGATGTCTGCCAGCCCCATCTGTTCGTTATCATCCCCTTCGAGAAATCTGGGGTTGCGTCCATACGCCTCCTCTGTACTGTAACCTGTCATACGCACAAAGGCGGGATTAACGTAGATGATCGGGTTGTCATCCGCATCAGAGTCGGTGATAATGATGCCATTGCTGCTCGATTCAACGGCCCGCTGGCTCAGCCGCAGGGCATCCTCGGCGCGCCGGCGCTCGATGCTGGAGCGCTGCGACAGTATGCCGTAGGAGAGGTCGTTGGCCAGTTCGGCAAACAGTTTGAGCTCTTCGGCGCCAAATTGTTCGGGTTCCGCTGAATGGACGTTCAAGGCGCCGTAAACCTCTCCACGATTCCCCTTCAAGGGCAGTGCGACGGAACCGGCACAGCCATGCGTTGACGCATCGTCGAGCCATGATTCGTAAGGCGGTTCCATGTGGCGGCCCTGATCATCGGTTGTAATAGAGGCGATTGCCTCGGCAACGGAACAACGAGCCGTCGAAAAACGGCGTCCGGCGGCTCCCGGACAGTCGTATTCATGCGCGGCATGGGCCACGGGATATATTCCCCCTTCTTTCACATATCCCACCCATGCGAGACTGTAGCCGCCGACTCTGACGATTTCGCTGCAAATGCTGTTAAGGAGCTGAGGTTCGCTGGTGGCATGTACCAGGATCTCGTTGCATTCGCTAAAGAGCCGCAGGGAGCGGTTCGACCTCTTCAGCGCCTCTTCCGCCATCGCCCTCTCGACTATTTCTGCCTCCAGAGTCCTGTTGGCCTCCGCCAGCTCGGCTGTACGCTGTTCCTGCGCCAAATGCGCCAGATGCAACGCCTCGCGGGCCTGCTGCTTTTCAATAGCCCGCCTGATCTGGAGCATCAGCTGCTCCATTTCATACGGTTTGATCAGATAGGAAAAGGCTCCCCGGTTGGTTGCCTCGATGGCCGATTCGAGGGTGGCGTTTCCCGTGAGGATGATCGCCTCCGTGGAGGGGTGCTCGGTCCTGACCCTTGCCAGCACGTCGAGACCCGGAATGTCGGGAAGCCCCAAATCGATGAGCACCAGGTTGACGGCCTTTTCACCCAGAAGGGCGAGCCCTTCTCCACCGTTCCCGGCCACCAGGGTTTCGTACCCCTTCACCCTGAGGATGTCGGCCAGGGTCTTCCTCAGACCCGGATCGTCATCAATGATCAGGATTGTTGTTTTGTCCATTGTCCCGCCTTTTTTGCTGTAAAGAAAACCATGAAACGATCCTGATGATTGCATGTCACACAAATTTACTGCTCGACCCTGTTCCTTCCGTTCTCCTTGGCCCGGTAGAGGGCCTCATCAGCCTTTTTGATAAGGGTTTCCTTGTCCGGCATGTCATCCGTGTACGAGGCGACACCCAGGCTTATGGTAACGTCGGTCTCCGCTTGCACCGCCATCCTCAGCCTTTCGGCAACTTCGCACGCCATGATCAGGTCCGTCTCGGGGAGCAGGCAGAGGAATTCCTCCCCGCCGTACCTGAAGACAGAGTCGGCGGTCCTCAATTCCCTCTCCAAAACTTTCGCAAGACTGACCAGCAGCCGGTCCCCCCCCAGGTGACCTTGTGTGTCGTTGTACCTTTTGAAGTGGTCGATATCCAGCATGATGACCGACAGTTTCCCCTGGTATCTCTTGGCCGCTTCGAAATTCTTTTCCATCTGGATCTGAAGAAAACGCCTGTTGGCCAGGCCGGTGAGGGGGTCGTGGAGGGAAAAAGTTTTCGTCTCCTCGTAGAGCCTTGCATTGCTGATGGCGATACCTATCTGGTTTGCCAAGGAAGAGAGGAGCCTGAGCACCTGGTCGCTCACCTCGACATCAGGCTGGACGTAGAGAGAGAGAATGCCGACGACCTTGTCGATCGCCTTCAGGGGGATGATGAGGCGCCCGTATGGGGCCATCTCGGGGTCGCATCGGGGATGTCGCCCATCCTCGATGAAGTTTCGCAAGAACGCGACCTCTCCAGTCGACGCGCAGGAGCCGCAGATGCACTCTCCCATGGAGATATCACTGCACGGTTTCAGCATCGTTTCGGAGAGGCTGAGGAAGGAGGCAAGACGAAACCCTCCCCCTTCGGCAAGAAAAATCGCACCCTTTATCTCGAATGGAAAGATTCCCGTTCCGGCAAGGGTCTGCAGGATTTGAGGGAGGAGTTTTTCCAGATCGATGGTACGGCTGATGACAAGTGAGACTTCATTGAGAGCCTTAAGTTCAACATTCATCCTCTTCAGTTCGATATGATGCCGGATGATCTCCTCTTCAGCCAGCTGTTTCTCGATTGCGCGCCTGATGTGGTTGATGAGCTGGTCTATTTCATACGGCTTGACCAGATAGGAGAAGGCCCCCCTGTTGGTAGCCTCAACGGCCGAATCGATGGTGGCCTGTCCGGTCAGGACTATTACCCCGGTCAGGGGGGAATCGGCCTTGATCCTGTCCAGCACCTCCAGCCCGGGAATGCCCGGGAGGCCGAGGTCAAGCAGAATAAGGTTGACACTGTTCTCCAACAGGACGGCCAGACCCTTTTCCCCGTCTTCGGCAGTCAGGGTTTCATACCCCTTTATCCTGATAATGTCGGCCAGGGTCTTTCTAAGATTCGGATCATCATCGATGATCAGGATGCGAGGTCGCTCCATCATATCACCCCACTATAGTACGGTTCCCCCAGGAGTGCGTTGCGTTTGCGTCGGCTGATATCCTCGATGATCCTAATCAGATTGTCTATCTCGAACGGCTTATAGAGGCAGGAGTAGGCCCCCACCTTCATCCCCTGCTCGATGGAGGCCGACATGTCGTTCCGGTAACCGGTTACCAGCACCACCGGTTTTCCGGGGTAGTGCGCGCGGACATCCTTGAGGACGTCCAGCCCGTCGGCAGTGCCGAGCTTGAGATCCAGGATGACGGCCAGCTGGTACTGCTGCTCCAAGTGGCCCAGCACCTTGGCCGGGTCCTCCTCGGTTTTCACATGGTAACCATTCGCCTGGAGGATGTCCTTGAGCGTCCTGGAGAAGGCCGGGTCGTCATCCACGATGAGAACACTTTCCTCTTTCCGTAATAGCGCGAGAAACGAGAGGATCTGCTGAAAGTCGATCGGCTTGGTGAGGACCGAAGCCGCCCCATGCAGCCTGGCCTCTTCAGCCTGTTCAAAGCTGGCGTTGGCGCTCATCATCACCACCGGGGTGCCGGAAGATACGCCCTTGATCATCTTCAGGGCATCGACACCGTTAATTCCCGGCATCTTGATATCCATCAGCACGCAGTCGAACTCTTCCCCATTCACCATCTGCACGGCCTCTTCGCCGCTGTAGGCCGGCAGGGTCTCATACCCCTTGACCCGCAGGATGTCGCAGATGGTCTTGACCATCCGACGGTCGTCATCCACCACCAGAATCTTCGGCTTATCACTCATATTTTTCTCCTCTCTATCGGCAGCAGCACCGTAAAGGTCGTTCCCTTCCCCCATTCACTCTCCACCTCGATCCGCCCGCCGGTGGTCTCCACCAGGTTTTTGCAGACCACCAGCCCCAGCCCGATCCCCTTGACCTTGGTGGTAAAGAGCGGCTGAAAGAGCTTCTTCATGTTCTCCGGCGCTATCCCATAGCCGGTGTCGGTGACGGAGATTTCAATGAAGCTGGTATCAGGGATCGGGAATCGGGGATCGGTTGTTGGTGCTTTTCCTGATCCCTGTTCCTTTAGGCCCGATGTTTGGGTCCCGGTCCCTAGTTCCTGGTTTCTGTTTCCTGTTCCCTGCGCACATCGTGCGCTGAGCCGCAGTGCACCGCCGTCGGGCATGGCCTGGACGGCGTTTGTGATAAAATTCGTAAGCACCTGTATCATCTGCGACGGGTCTACCCTGAGCAGGGGAAGGTCGTCCGGTATTTCGATTTGAAGATCGATATTTTCCGCAATCACGCACCGGCCCAGGCTTTCATCTGCAAGCTGACGGGCTGTCACCACTTTTGTCTGCGGAGCCTTCGTCCGGGCGAAATCGAGCAGGTCGGTGATGATCTTCAGGGAGTTGGCGATCTCGCTCTCGATTATTCCCAGGTATTCCATTACCGTCTCATCCGACTGCGCCAGGACCAGCTTCAGGAAGTAGACGGCGTTGCTCATCACCCCCAGGGGGTTTCGCAACTCGTGCCCGACGCTCCCGGAGAGCTGGCCGAGGATGGCAAGCTTTCCCTGGCGCACCAGTTCCTCTTGGGCCTCCAGGAGCTGCCGGGTCCTCTCCTCCACTTTTTGCTCCAGCTCCCCGTGCAACCGTCGAATCTCCTTTTCCGCCTCCCTGCGATCGGTTATGTCCTTGAATACCACAACCGCGCCTGTCAGCTTCCCGTCTTTCCAGATGGGAGTGCTGGTGTATTCGACGGGGAAGCTGGCGCCGTCCTTTTTCCAGAACACCTCGTTATCCACATGGTGCGTCGTACCTGTCTTGAAGGCCGCGTAGATCGGACATTCCTCTTTTGGATACGGGGTGCCGTCAGGCCTTGTATGGTGAAGTATCGCGTGCTGAAGTTTTCCGATGATATCCTCGGGTTCATACCCGATCATCCTTGTACCGGCAGGATTGGTGAAGGTTGTTTTCCCTTCCAGGTCCAGACCGTATATCCCTTCGCCCGCCGATTCGAGAATCATCCTGTTTTGGAGGAGAAGTTCTTTTATCTCCTCCTCGGCGCGGCTGCGTTCGGCGATTTCCCCGTACAGCTTGTCCGCCTGTTCGACAACGCTGTTCTCGTAAACCTCGAGAAGCTGCTCCAGGGCGGCAATCCGCGAGTGGAGGATCTGAATGCCGGCTACGTCCTGTTTTTCTTCCGCCATGATTTACCTTCCTCCCCTCGCCCTGAAAACAGGATAAGTGCGTTAACGAAGTCATTTTCTGCCAGAACAGCGCATAAAATAACTTCTGACTTACTAACCCGGAGGGTGGGGGCATCTGTGTTGCTTCAGGAGAAAACCGCCCCATCGAAGGGGAGGACCGCCATCTTAACGCTCAGCGAAATTGTCTTGAAGAGATTTGCTGTTTCCCTCGAAACCGGGACCTTGAAAAACATGATAACCGCGAACATCTCCCCTGATGGGAGCAGGCCTCCGAATCCCAGGACGGAACGTATGCCGCAGGGGGTCACAAATTCCTGTTGTGCGGGGATGTAGGGGCTGCCGAGCGCTTCCGGCACATGGAAAACGTTGTATGTCTTCTGCTCCATGTCCAAAAGGAGTTCAGGTTCCGGCCGTAATACCATTCCCAGGGGGATTCCGAGCTGGGTAATAAGGTTGCTCACCATCGGCGCCTGATTCACCGCCTCCTCGCTTGGTAGGGGGATCGCCTGGTGCCCTCGTGATATCTTTCTGCTGTTCCATTCAGTCTTGTCACCGGCCGTTGCCAGGAGAACCAGGCACTTCATGTCGGATGAAGGTGGCTCGCCACCCAGCAGTACCCGTGCAAAACCCTGAAGCTCAATGTCGAGATCGTGAAAGGGGTGGGTCTTGTAAAATCTGACCAGGGCGGCGGCCCGCTCCCCATCCGCATCGACCAGGCCGTCATAGAAGTGCCGGACAATCCTGCCGGACGTCTCCTCCATGCTTGCGGAACCGTCGCCCATGGCACGCATGGCCTTACCGCTTTCGGACATCTCCCGAATGGTAAAATTTGTAATGTCATAGGTTGCCCGGTTGCAACTATTTTCACTCATATTTAGGTCCTCTCAACCGGCAGCACTCGGAAAGCAAATTCGAGTGTCAAACCGCTTTTTGTTTTGTCGTTGAGTTAGCAGCCCCATAATTGCTATATTATCGTAGAATCCGGGTGACGTATTGATCGGGCACATCATGATGAAAAAGGAGAACAGCTATGACCACACGATGGAATCTCGCGATTGCTGCCCGTGTTCTCGTTTCGGCTTGCGTACTTGCTGCAACGGTGTCGTATGCCCGGGCGCAAGAAGCGGTTGTGCCGGTAAATACCGAACCCAGACATCTGATAAAACTTGACTCTGCCAAGTATCGGGTTTACGACGTTCTGGTTGAGCCGGGTGAATCCACCCTGTTTCACACACATACGGCCGATATTTTCGCCATTTTGCTCACTCATGCAGAGGTGATAAATGAACCACTGGGAGGCCCGAAGGCCGAGATCCGCACACAGCCGGGCATCGTACTTTTCTCCGCATACTCTCCCTCCAGGCCGTTCGTCCACCGCATTTCTACGAAAGGTAACACCCCATTCCGAAACATCACCATTGAGCTGTTGCAGAGCGGAGGTTCATCAAGCGCTGCTCAACTGTCTGAACAAACAGACCCGGCCCTCAAATTGGTGAGGGAGTCCCCGAGAGGAAAAGCCTACCGGCTGGACCTGGAACCGGGACAGTCCGCCAGGTTGTTGCCCGGCAGTACGGATCTGTTTGTTATATGTCTTTCCGATGGTCGCGTTGTCGATCAGCCGGAAAAGCAAACGCCCGTGAGTTGGGATTGCAAGGCCGGTGACTTCCGTTTGTTCGAGCATCCACAAAATCACCTGTTCAAGAATGGGTCGACATCCCGCGCAGAGCTTGTAATTATAGGTATTAAGTAGTTATTAATACAACGCACCCGTTTTTATTGAAAGTTTAAATTATTCCTTTCTCATCTTTTTCAACTGGCAGCGCCACCGTGAAGGTCGTTCCCTCACCCGGCTCGCTTTTCACCTCGATCCGGCCGCCATTCGCCTCAACCAGGTTTTTGCAGACCACCAGCCCAAGTCCGATCCCCTTGGCCTTGGTGGTGAAGAGCGGCTGGAAGAGCTTCTTCATGTTCTCCGGCGCTACCCCCTCGCCGGTGTCGGTGACGGAGATTTCTACGAAACCGGGATCGGAAGTCGGAAACCTGGGATCGGGGATCGGGGATCTGGGATCGGGAATCGGTTGTTGGTATTTTTCCTGTTCCCTGTTCCCTGGTCCCTGCGCACGTCGTGCGCTGACCCGCAACTTGCCGCCGTCAGGCATGGCCTGGACGGCGTTGGTGATAAAGTTCGTAAGCACCTGTTCCATCTGTAGCGGATCTACCCTGAGAAGGGGAAGGTTGTCCGGGATTTCGGTCTGAAGATTGACGATGTCTGGGATCACGCACCGGCCCAGGCTTTCATCGGTCAACTCACGGGCCGTCACCGCTTTTATCTGCGGGGGCCGGGTTCGGGCGAAGTCGAGCAGGTCGGTGATGATCCGCAGGGAGTTGTCGATTTCATTCTTGATGATATCCAGGTACTCCTTCGTGGTTTCGTCTGCGCCCGTCAGTACCATCTTCAGGAAATAGACGGCGTTACTCATTACCCCCAGGGGGTTTCTCAGTTCGTGCCCCACACTCCCGGAAAGCTGGCCGAGGATGGCGAGTTTCTCATTGCGCACCAGCTCCTCCTGGGCGTCAAGGAGCTCCCTCGTCCTTGCCCCGAGGTCTTCGGCCATCCGATTGAAGCTGTCGATCAGCATCCGTATCTCCCCGCCCCCCCTGGGCTCCACCTTTGTGGAGAGATCGCCCCTGGCGAGCCGGGTAGTGGCCTCTGCAAGGTCTGTGATCGGATTGAAAATTATTCTTTTGAAAGCAACGTAAAGCACCACGCCGAGCGCGAACATTACCGCCAGATTAAGTGCAAGTATGAATGTTATGGTCTTTGTGATTTCCTGATTGATTGTGTATTCCGACATCCCCATGGAAACTTTTCCGATGACGTCAGTGCCTGCCAGGATGGGGACGGAAATGGTGGAAATAACCTCCTTCTTCTGAATGGCTTCCATGATATCCGGAAGCTCGCTATTTTTAGGCAAGCCCGAGAGCAGCGTTTTCAATCTGGGTGAGCGATAGTTGACGCTGGCATATTGTGAAGTAAACATCTTGCCCCGGACGTCCTGAATTACCGCATACATGATGTCATCATCCTTATTTGCCTCACTGACGATTGCATCCAGTTGCACGTAGTCTTTCATTATCAAAGGGTCCTGACTCAGTTTGGCAATGTAGGACGCGAGACCTTGCCCCTTGCTTCTCAAAGTGCGCTTCAACATTCCCTGTTCGTTAATCCCTATCATGATGCTTATGACAGCGGTGCTGACAAGAAGAATCCCCGAGATAATGGCAAGGAATCTGAAGCTGATGCTGTCTTTCACCCTTTTGTCGAACATATACCGCCTTTCTTATTCGATAACCTTTGTCACCGATTTCATGAATGAGGGAGAAACCTGAAATCTTCCCGCTTTTACCGTCTTCATGTTCAGCATCACGTCATGCCTGCCCAGGGATTCTATGGGGATCGATGACGGCTTCGCACCCTTCAGTACCTTTACTGCCTTTGCCCCCGCCAGCCGGCCTACGAGGTAGGGGTCCGCGGCTACGCCGAGCAGTACCCCCTGCTTTGCCAGTTCAGCGCGGTGGGTGATGGTAATTACATTTGCCTTTGTCGCCATATCCACGATCGTGGCGACCTTGTTGCCAACAATACTGCTGCCGGATAGATAGATCGCATCAACTGTGGGCACAATCACCGACAGGGACTGAACTACCTCCTCTTCCCCGGATAGGATGACCGGGAAAACCTTGATCCGGGAACCTGCCAGGACATTTTGCAACTCTTTGAGCAGCGCCTCCGAATTTTTCTCGCCGGGCGTATAGAGCACCGCAAGCCTCGTTACCGGAGCAAACTCCTGCAGGCAGTTCACGAGTTTTGACAAGCTGACCCTGGAACTCGCGCCGGTGGTGTTATTGCCGGAATTTCCCCATTTCCTTGCTATCCCGCTCTCCACCGGGTCATAGACGTAGGCGAAGACCAAAGGCGCGTCCTTGATCTCCCTGGCAGCGGCCAGGGTCGCGGTGGTGCCTATGGAGACAATCATATCCATTTTAGCCGCGGCGAATCTGCGCGCCATTTCCGCTAGTTTTGACTTTCCCCCGCGAGCGTTTTCCACGGTGAACTTCACCTCAGGGCCTCCGAATCCCTCTTTCTTGAGCTGGTCCATGACCCCTTTCGAGACCTCGTAGTATTCCACCTCTTCGCTCCACATGAGCACGCCGATTTTCTTCTCCGGTCTTGCTGCTCCGGCAGGCGTTCCGATGGTGGAGACCAGCACAATCAAGAAAAATATCATCAGGATACGTTTCATTTTTTCCCTCTCCCTGCTTGATGAGATCTGCGCCGGCGCAGATTTCCGGCAAATCAATCAATGGTTTTTGTCACCTTCTTCATAAAGGATGGCGGAATGCGGAATCCCCCTTTGTTTACCGTTTTCATATTGAGGATCAGCTCCAGTTGCTTAAGCGGCAGCGTCTCGTAGGGAATCGCCGACGGCTTTGTCCCCTTGAGGATCTGTGCCCCCTTTTTTCCTGCCAGGAGGCCCATCTTATACACGTTTACCGCCATGCTCAGAAGCGCCCCACCTTCCGCCAGATCGTCGAGATGAGTCAAAGTGACGACTTTTTTCTTCGTTGCCATATCAACGATCTTCAACAGATTTTTGCCGACGATTCCGGTGCCGGTCAGATAGATCGCATCCGTTGCACGCAAGACCTCCGGCAGCAGCTCGGTTATTTCCTCCTCTTTTGTCAATGGAACCGGGATGATCCTGATCGGGAACTTGTCCTGCAGCCCCACCAACTCCTTAAGTACGGCCTCGGAGTTCTTTTCATAGGGAGTGTACAGCACCCCAAGCTTATTAACCGGCGCCAGCTCCTTTAAACTGCTCAAAAGTTTTGATAGGGGGAATTTAGGGCTCACGCCGGTCGTGTTATTTCCCGAACTCTTCCAGTCAAGGGCCAAGCCGGATGCCACCGGATCATAAACCCCGCATACCACCGGCACGTCCTTTATCTCGGTGGCGACTGCCAAGGCAGCGCTGGTGCCGAAGGCAAAGATCAGATCCAGCTTCAAAGTTGCGAACTTTCGCGCCAGTTCCGCCGCCTTAACTTTGCTTCCCCCGGCATTTTCAATGAAAAAATTCACTCCAGGCTCCCTGAATCCTTCTTTTGCAAGCTGTTCCAGGGCGCCTCTGTGCAGCTCGGCGTATCTGGCATCCTTTCCAAACCACAAAACACCTACTCTTTTCTCACCTTTCGCCTCAGCGCACATCGACTCTAGCGTAAAAAGCACAGCAATAAGCACGAACAATCCGGCTAAAAATCCTGACTTGATACTTTTAATGGCGGGCATCGGTACGCTCCTTGTTACGCTGTTATGGGACTTGGTTCACTTCACAGTCATTCCACCGGCAGCAGTACCGTAAATGTCGTCCCCCTCCCCAACTCGCTCTCCACCTCGATCCGCCCGCCGTTGGCCTCCACCAGGTTTTTGCAGACCACCAGTCCCAGCCCGATCCCCTTGGGCTTGGTGGTAAAGAGCGGCTGGAAGAGTTTTCTCAGATTCTTCGGTGGGATCCCCACGCCGGTGTCGGTGATGGAAATTTCAATGAAACCGGGATCGGTGATCGGTGATCGGGAATCGGTTGTTGGTATTTTTCCTGTTCCCTGTTCCTTTAGGCCCGCTGTTTGGGTCCCGGTCCC
>JAENWA010000073.1 GCA_016650295.1 Desulfuromonadales bacterium
GAAAGCGCCGGTCAAAACCGGCGAGGTGTAGCGAATGAAAGAGTCGTGCGGTGAAGGAGTCGCGAACCACACCAAAAAGAGGGTCGTTTCCCTTTTTTGCAAACTTCATCGAAATGAAACGGGGAGCCGCTGAAAATGTGGTTCCCCGTTTTACTTTTTAATCGGGGGGCTATTTAATTCCAAGCAACCATTTCAATAATGATCACGACATTGCGCAATCAGGAGGGTATCACCTTCGACTGCATACACCAGGCGGTGGCAGCTGTCTATTCTGCGAGACCAGAAACCAGCTAGCTGATGCTTGAGTGGTTCGGGTTTGCCGATACCGGTAAAAGGTTCGCGCTGAATCTCCCGGATAAGCTGATTGATACGTTTGAGCATCGCCTTGTCGGTCAACTGCCAGTGGAGGTAATCTTCCCACGCTGCGGTTGAGAATTTGATCATCATTCCGTCAACTCTCTAACCTGTCCGCCCCCCGCACGTAGTTCCTCGACCGATTCAAGCAACCGCTTGGCTCCATGCGGATTTCGCAGCAGGTATGCAGTTTCTTCAAATGCGTGGTAATCGTCTAGGGAAAGGATGACAACCGGTTTGCCACGCTGGCTGGTCACTACCACAGGAACGTGATCTTCGTTGACCGATCGCATGACATCTGCCAGGTGCTGTCGCGTAAATGTATAGGTCAAAGCATTCATAGCTATTGTCTCCCTGGTTGATCTGTACATAACATAGTACATATAGGTTCGAAAATCAAGAAATGGACTCTGGCACCATGGAACACTTAAAACCAACCCCCTCAATCCCCCTTTAGGCCCCAGAGGTCCTTGTCAGGGGGAAGCCTTTAAGCCTCCCTTGATAAGGGGAGGTTTGGAGTGGTTAGCCGCAAAAATATAAGAGTTACACGGCGTCGGAGGGGAACGTAGTTGATTTGGTTGACTGAATGCAGCAAATCAAGTGTTGGGCTAATGACAACGTAATCTTCAACCAGGTGGCGGCACACAGCCGGCTATTCAAGTGAAAGCACTAATCGTTTACCTAGAGCCGCAGCTATCTTATCCAGTTGACGAAGTGATGGCCAATGCTTCGGGTCCTCCAAGCGGGATACCGCAGGCCATGAAGTGCCGAGCGTTCGTGCAAGGTCGGAGAACTTTTTCTCTCCCCGGTTTAACTTTACAAGCAATGCTGCCTGGATATTGACATCCGGCGCAACCATATGCACATTTGCCCCTGATTCGGCATGAGGAAGAGGAATAACCTCGTTATCTTCCATCCTTGATTTAAGAGTTAGATCCAATACCTCTATGGCATTGTAATTGGCTTCTTCAAGGGTGTCCCCTTCACTTATGGCTTCAGGGAAATCAGTGAAAGTAATGGTGTATCCGCCTTCGTCGGCAGGATCAAAGATGGCTGGATATTCAATTTTCATTTTAGTTTTACCCCCGATTGTTTCTCTATGGAAAGCAAGGTCTTGATTTTAACATCTTGCGTTCCGTGAACCGGCACAGTAACCTTCACTCCATCTTTTATCATCTGGTGATGGCTGCCATTGATGGACTTGATTTCCCATCCCAGTGCTTTGAGCTTTTTTATGATTTCTTTACCGTTCATTTTTATATTGATATATCATTTTAGGTAATATTGCAAAGATTTATTGTGTGGAAGTGATGAAGTGTGATGAAAGCGAAGGTCCAACCATCGGCAAAGTAGAAGAAAGGGGAAAAAGAGGGACGCTCCCCGTTTCCCCCTTAACCAAACGTATCATAAATATCCCCGATTACTGCTTCTGCGACTCTTGCCACTCCTTGATCAATCCGTCATAACCGAGGCTGTAATCCTGCAATGCCGATGCTATGGCGGTAGTGATGTTCGCGCCCTTGCCGAGCGCTGTCAGAATTGCATTGACCCGGTGCCAGCCATAGGCGGTTATCAGGTAGTTTACCATGGAGTAGCTTTGCTGATAGGCGCGCAGGGCTTCTGCTGTTGACAGGCCGGTGAAACTGCCTTCGAGCTTGCGAAAATCTATCGGGCCGCCTTTCATGGCAGCATGCCCATGTTCGGCCGCAGGGGAGCTGAACTGCTTCCGGCCGAACATCTCGGCGATGCCCTCGTTCAGCCAGACCGGACAGTTGCCGCGGGTCAGGTCAAAAACCACCACATGGGTGTACTCATGAAATAGTATGCCGCGCAGGGGGAGGGTGATCTCGTTCAGAGCCCCGAACGGCAGCCGGATGGTGCCGTCATACACACCTCCCGACCAGTCGGGAGACTCAGTGACGTTCTTGTAGTCATCGCGCTTGTAGATGGCTACCGGCACACGTGCCTCGGGAAAGTGCCCCAGTTCGGCGCCGACCTGATTGGCGGCGCTTTCCAGCACATCCATGACCACCAGGGCAAAGGTTGTGCTGACGCCGGGGTCATAGGTCAGGTTGAATCGAGAGCTGTTTCCCCGGTCCATGCCGGTTTCAACGGCGGTCTCTTTGCGGGCCTTTTTCAGTACTTCGACAATCTCCCGACGTTCCGGCGAAAGCTTCAGCGCCTGTTCCCAGAGTTCGATAGACTGCACACGATTGTCCGTCTCATAGAGAACCAGACCGAGAAAGTAGAGAACATCCGTGGAACCCGCCATTTTGGGCAGGGCGCGTTCCAGTTCATAGCGGGCGACATCATATTTTTTCAGGTAATAATTACAGATGCCTCTAAAAAAGGCGAAGGCAGCTTCATCGGGATACAGTTCGATGGCCTTGAGATAGTTCTCATCGGCCTGCTCATACTGTCTTTGCCTGAGGAACACGTTGCCGCCGGCGGCATAGGCCTCTGCCAGATCGTGCTTGAATGCCATGTTGAGGGGGAACAGCTGGTAGGAGGTGCGCAGCTTTTCAATTCTTTTTTCGTTCTCAACAGGGTTGATGTGGGGGGCAGGGGTGTCGCCGGATTGCGCCGCATGAAGCGGCGCGGGTACTGCGGTCAGCAGGATGGTAATACACAGCAGGACATACAGGAGCCGGGTGATTCCGGCGTCCGGGCGCCTGTGACGGGATATGTCGATTGGAATCATGAACTCCCCCATGGGTCATTGCCGGGTAAGATACTCGCGAATCGAAGCGCTGATACCGGCCGGATCAAGGCCCAGCATGGCCCGCAGCTCGTGCTGCTCTCCCTGGGTTATGTAGCTGTCAGGATAACCGAGACGCAGCACCCGCATGCCGCTGAGGTCGTGCTCTTCCAGCAGTTCCAGTACGGCGGTGCCGAATCCGCCCTGCAGGGCGTTCTCCTCGATTGTGATCAGTGTGTCGTATTTTCCGGCCAGATCCAGAATCATTTTCGTATCCAGCGGTTTTACGAAGCGGGCGTTGACGACCGTCAGGCGGATGCCATGCTGTTCTTCCAGCAGGGTCGCGGCCTCCAGTGCGGGAGCCACCATGGTTCCCAATGCCAGAAGGGCGCCGTCAGTCCCCTCACGCAGCAGTTCCGCGCGTCCGACCGGGATCTCTTTCAGGGTCTGGTCAAGGGGCACCCCGTAGCCGTTGCCGCGCGGGTAACGGATGGCGGCCGGTGTTCCGAGGGCGATGGCGGTGGCCAGCATGTGCTGCAGTTCGTTCTCATCCTTGGGCGCCATCAGGGTCATGTTGGGCAGGTGCCGCAGGTAGGAGAGATCAAAGGCGCCGTGGTGGGTCGGTCCGTCGCTGCCCACCACCCCGCCCCGGTCAAGGGCAAAGGTGACCGGAAGGTTCTGCAGGCAGACATCGTGAAAGATCTGGTCGTAGGCGCGCTGCAGGAAGGTCGAATAGACGGCGAATACCGGCCGCAATCCCTCGGCGGCCAACCCGGCGGCAAAGGTCACCCCGTGCTGCTCGGCAATGCCCACATCAAAGAAGCGATCGGGAAAGTCCTTGGCAAAGGAGGTCAGGCCGGTGCCGTCGGGCATGGCGGCCGTGATCGCCACGATCCGCTCATCCTCGGCCGCCAGCTTGCACAGTGCCGAACCGAAGACCGCAGTGTAAGAGGCCGCGCCTCCCTTGGCTTTGTGGACCTTGCCGGTTGCAATATCAAAGGGACCGACGCCGTGGAACAGGGAAGGGTTGTCCTCGGCCGGTTTGTAGCCTTTGCCCTTCTTGGTCAGGACATGGATCAGCACGGCATCGTTGAAACTCTTCACGCTCTCCAGGGTCTCGATCAGCATGGGCAGGTCATGGCCGTCAATGGGACCGATGTAATCGAAGCCGAAGGCCTCGAACAGCATGCCAGGTGTGAAAACCCCCTTGAAGGAGTCTTCAACCTTACGGGCTATATGCAGAACGCTTTTGCCGACATCCAGCCGCTTCAGGAATGATTCCACGTCCTTTTTAAAGCGGTGCACGTATTCGCTGGAAGAGGTCCGGCTCAGAAAATTCGAAAGGGCGCCGACATTTTCGGCAATCGACATCTCATTGTCATTGAGGATGACGATCAGGTCCTTGTCCAGGTGTCCGGCCTGGTTCATCCCTTCGTAGGCCAGGCCGCCGGTCATGGAACCGTCACCGATCACCGCCAGCACCTTGTTCTTGCGACCGTCCAGGTCGCGGGCGGCGGCATAGCCGGTGGCCACCGAGATGGAGGTTGACGAGTGGCCGACATCAAAGGCATCGTGGGGCGATTCCCCCCGTTTGGGAAAACCGCTGATGCCGTTCAGTGTGCGCAGGGTGGCGAAACGATCGCGACGTCCGGTGAGAATCTTGTGCGCATAGGCCTGGTGCCCCACATCCCAGACGATCTTGTCGGTCGGGGTGTTGAAGACCCGGTGCAGGGCGATGGTCAGTTCAACCACACCCAGACCGGGGGCCAGGTGTCCGCCGTTTTTGGCGCAGGTTTCAATGATCATGGTCCGAAGCTCGGCCGCGACTGCCGGCAGCTTCGAAGCGGGAAGTTTCTTAAGGTCAGCGGGGGAATCAATGGTTTCGAGAATGGACATGGAACCCTTCTATCGTCTTGGAACACATATTGTTGGTAGGTTGGGTTAGCGGTTTCATCGCGTAACCCAACAGCTTTGAATGTTGCCGGTTTGGTCATGTTGGGTTACGGCATACCCCCGCCTAACCCAACCTACAAAATATACAATTCATCCGTGGAGAAAGCTTGTTTGGTCTAGTTCTTCCGTTTGACAATATAGGTGGCGATCTCCCGCAGCGGATCGGCTTCAAACCCGAATATCTCCAGCGCCAGGAAGGCCTCGTCCATCATGATCTGCGCCTCCTCCTTGGCCGCCGCCAGTCCCATAACGGCCGGGTAGGTGGCCTTGCCGCGGGCCTGGTCACTGCCGGCATCCTTGCCGATCTGCTCGGTGGTTCCTTCGATATCGAGGATGTCGTCGGCGATCTGGAAGGCCAGTCCGGCCGCCTCGCCGTAGCGTGTGACGGCAGCCAGTTTCTGCTTGTCGGCCCCGCCCAGCAGCGCGCCGGCAACCACGGAGGCCTTGATCAGCGCGCCGGTCTTGTGGGTGTGGATGTACTGCACCGTCGGCAGATCGATATCCGGTTTGCCTTCACTCTCCATGTCCACCACCTGGCCGCCGACCATGCCGTATGAGCCGGCGCAGACGGCGATTTCGTGGATCACCGCCAGCCGGGCGGCCGGGTCGCTTTCACGTGCAAAGCGCGGGTCGCTGACCAGCTTGAAGGCTTCCGTCAGCAGGGCGTCGCCGGCCAGAATCGCGATCGCTTCGCCGAATACCTTATGGTTGGTGGGGTTGCCGCGCCGGAAGTCGTCATCGTCCATGGCCGGCAGGTCGTCATGGATCAGCGAATAGGTGTGGATCATCTCCATGGCGCAGGCGGCCGGCAGGGCCCGCTCCGTATCGCCGCCCACCGCCTGGCAGGCCGCCAGCATCAGTATGGGGCGGATCCGTTTGCCGCCGGCAAAGACCGAGTAGCGCATGGCTTTATGCAGACTGTGGGGCAGTTCGGTCTCTTTGGGGAGATACGTATCCAGTGCGGCATCCACACGGGCACATTGTTCCTTGAGGTATGTTTTCAGATCCATCATTGTACCTTTCTGTTAGTACGTTAGAAATGATTTCTGCATTTATCAGAAATCATTTCGCGAACGTACGTATCCCGTTTACCTGGGTCAGGTTTCATCAGCGTCGAACGGCTCGCGGGTAAAGCTTCCATCCTTGCGTTTCAGCAGGATCTCCACCCGGCGTTCGGCTTCATCCAGTTTTTTTGCGCAGAAGGAGGAATGTTTGACACCTTCCTCGAAGATCTTGAGCGAGTCCTCCAGGGAGAGCGAGCCCCCCTCCAGTCTGCGGACGATTTCTTCCAGTTTTTTCAGGGATGTTTCGAATTTTTCGGTTGCCATATCATTGCCCTCAAAAATTTACAGTATTTCAGAATCGCCGTGACCAGTCAAGTTTTACGGGCTTTCCAGCTCTTCGACGCGGCAGACCGCCCGGCCGCGATACAGGTTCAGCCTGAGCAGATCTCCTTGTGCCAGCCTGGCGGCATCGGTCACCACCCTGCCGTCACCGGTCGCTGCTATGGCGTATCCTCGTGCGAGTGTCTGTAGCGGTGACAGCACGTCCAGACGGGCCGTGCTGCTGCCGAAAGAGTGCTTGCACTGCTCCAGCCGTTCAACCATCAACCGCTCGGCCTGCATCGAAAGCAGACTGATCCGCTGCCGCAGGTTCTGCACGGTTCCGGCCGGATTGTTATGCATCAGTTCCGTCTGCAGGGTATCGAACTTCGCCCTGCTGCGGGCAGCGCTGTTTTCGAGGGCCGTTTCCAGGCGATCGGTCAGGTCGTCCACCCGCTGGGAAAGGTGGCCCAGCATGGTGCTCGGGTCATGAAGCGACCGCCGCAGGGCGTCTATGCGTGCTGCCATGGCTGCCAGACGGGTCTCCATCACGGTTCGCAGGCGGTGGTTGAGCGCATCTACCTGGTTGCGCAGGTCGACAGAACTGGCTATGACCAGCTCGGCGGCCGCCGATGGGGTCGGAGCCCGCAGATCGGCGGCAAAATCGCAGATGGTCCAGTCGGTTTCATGCCCGACGGCCGAGATGACCGGCAGCTTCGATCGGTATACTGCCCGTGCCACCACCTCTTCGTTGAAGGCCCACAGATCCTCCAGCGATCCGCCCCCCCGCCCGACGATCAGCACATCCACCAGTCCGGAGCGGTTCATGTCATCTATGGCGCGAGCGATCTCCAGCGCCGAGCCTTCTCCCTGCACCCGCACCGGGTAAAGCAGGATTTCCAGTGATGCGAAGCGGCGTTTGAGGACGTTGAGGATGTCGTGAATAGCTGCGCCGGTGGCCGAGGTAATGATACCGACCCGGCGGGGAAAGGCCGGCATTGGGCGCTTATGACCCTCGTCGAAGAGCCCTTCCAATGCCAGGCGATCCTTGAGCTGCATGAAAGCCAGCTGCAGTGCCCCGACCCCGGCCGGTTCCAGGTATTCGCAGATCAGCTGGTATTCGCCGCGCTGGTCATAGACCGAGATGTGGCCGCGGGCAATCATCGCCATGCCGTCGGTCGGCCGGAATTTCAGATTCCTGGCCGAACCTTTGAACATGACACAGCGCAGTTGGGCACCTGTGTCCTTGAGCGTAAAATAGAGATGGCCCGATGAGGGTGCCGAAAGGTTTGAAACCTCGCCCTGCACCCAGACCTGCTCGAAATTCTCTTCCAGAACACCGCGCAGCAGGGCTGTCAGACGGCTGACCGTCAGGATTGTTTTTTCTGCAAAAATGTCCATGTGTTCGTCATTGTATGTAAAAAGCGGGCCGGGTCAATAAAAAAGCCCCAGCCATGATAAGCTGGATACGTGCTAAACGCAGAAGGCCGGCATCACTGCCGGCCTTCGAGCAATCCGTCTGCCTTGACCTTTTCTCGTTACCAAACTCCAGCTTGGTAACGCACTGACTCCGGCGTTATCGTTCACCCCAACTCACTCACCCACACTCCGTGCAGCGTTCCTCACCGGTTTCCTCATAATATTCCAGAACAGTGCCGCAGGTTGGGCAGGTGTTCTCATCCGTGGACTAACAACCTGCCCACGAACGGATTCTACCAAGAGAGTCCAAAGGACTAAACTCAGCTCCAGCTCACCGGACGGTCTGTTCTATCTGCTGCTCCACACTCCGCCCCTGATCATCCTGCTGCATCGCAAAGTGGAATATACAGCGCCGTTGCTGTATGGAGGGTCGATATAAATGCATTTCACCTGCCTCGGTAAAAAGGCAGCAGGGTTTTTAGTGCCAGGAGGTTATCGCCCTGAATCAGCAAGTTTTCAGCGCTGGCGTCGCCATGGGCGGATTGGAATTGCAGCCCGGAGCTGAATGTTGATTTAGAGTCATAAATCACCGTTATTCAGTGTGGTTAAGAGTAAAAAGACGTATGGGCCACCTTCTCATTAGTAACTAACGGGTGAAATTGAAGTATTTATGGCACGAAAAAGTTTTTCACATCCCTGCAAAGGCTCATCAGTAAAGGGCTTGAAGGCTGTTTTGAAAAAAATCCAACTTTTTATTGTATCCCACCAGAGCAGTTAGATGTTGTTAACAATTTGGTTCCGGCTTGTCCGGGTTAGGTATCAGCCGCCAGCGTGGCTACTGACGAAACCCTTGTGAGGTTGAGACGGAGAAAGTGGAACCGAATCGCAAGTTACCGGAAACCTATCGGTCGGCGCGGTTCATCTTTCACCTGTATAAGCTGCTTTATTGCCTCAAAAATCATCTTGATCTGCTTTTCATGTTCGCCAAGTCGTTGCGTGGTAACATTCTCCAGCTCTTTTAATTTTGCTTCAAGTTCTTTGCTACCTTGCAATATGTGCCGTATTTGAACGAATGTGCGCATAATGGCAATATTCGCCTTGATTGCCCGTTCACTGTTCAATACCCCGGAAAGCATGGCAACACCCTGCTCCGTGAATACAAAGGGAAGATACCTTACACCACCCCAACTTGAGATGCCAATCTGGCATCTCAAGTTCTCCAGCTCTTCTCGGATAAGATCAAACATGAAATCAGATGGGAAACGCTCAAGATTCCTGCGAACAGCCCGTTTCAACTGGGCCGTTTCAACGCCGTAAAGCATGGCAAGATTAAAATCCACCATGACCTTTTCACCACGCACAAAATAAATCCGTGTAGCCAAGTTATCTTCTCGTAAGATCATCTCTTCCATTCTTTCACCTCACGGAACCTTCTGGTGACAGGTTAAACTTTTTGCCATTCTGTATTGTTCTCGTTGTAAAGCAGAGAAAAGGAGCTGCCTTGTTGCTTTTGTCCAAGCCCCCCGGCACCCATCCCCGCCTTTCCCCCGCCAACCCCATCCGCTCCCCGACACCAACAAACCAAACAGAGACACCCGCCGGCGAGTCTCATTCATTCCGATCCGGCCTGTTTGCCATAGCAGATTTCACCTGTTTTAGCCATGATATTAAATTTTCATTAAGGTGCTTTTGACGATAAACAGAGTGAGGGGAAGGGTTAGGCAGAAAACCACTTGCTAAACGCAGAAGGCCGGCATTTCTGCCGGCCTTCTGGAAAGTCTGTTAATCCGATGTTTCAGTAATCACCCGAGGAACCGCCACCGTCAAAGTCACCGCCGCCACCGGAAAAGCTGTCGTCGCCTCCGCCGCCCGAAGAGCCGCCTCCAAAGCCGCCGCCCCAGTAACCGCCGAATCCGCCGCCGCCAAAACCCCCGCCGGACATGCCGGCCAGGAACATGCTCAGCAGGAAACCTCCGATCAGTCCGCCCAGCGCCAGCAGAAACAGCGCCAACACACCCAACCCAGGGAAGGCCATGCTGGCGGCAAACGGCAGCCCGATTGCTCCGGCGGCGCCGCCCAGATAACGGGACATCATGCCGCATACGGCAATTGCTATCAGGGCGATCACCAGAAACATGCCCGAGGAAGATTTCTTCTTGTTTGTACGCCGGGAGGCATCCTGGGGCATTGCCTTGAACTCGCCCTTGGTGGCGGCCATAATGGCATCCACTCCGACGTTGATGCCTTGATCGAAGTTGCCGTCCTTCAGGTGTGGCCGCATAACCTCACGGATAATCTGGCTGGCGGTTATGTCGGGCAAGACCCCCTGCAGCCCCATGCCGACCTCGATGCGGACCTTGCGCTCGGCCTGGGCCATGATCAGCAGCACCCCGTTGTCCTTGCCCTTTTGACCGATTTTCCACTGCTCGGCCACCCGGATGGCAAACTGGTCGATGTTGTCACCCTGCAGCGCGGGTACGGTCAGGACAGCTATCTGGTTGGATGTCTCCCGCTCGAAGGCGGCCAGCTTCTGCTCCAGCCGTGCGACCGCTTCCGGGGGAAGCATGCTCGCATAGTCGTTGACACGCCCCTTGAGAGGGGGCGCATCAAGGGCATATGTCATGTACGGCAGCAACACCATCATCAGGAAGATGCCGAAGCGAGTTAAGATGTTCATCTCAGATCACCCGTTGCATGCGATAAATCAGAACTTGACCTTGGGTGCAACCTTGGCGCCTTCCTCTGCCTTGAACGGTTCTTTGCGCTGCAGATGCAGCATCATCGAGTTGGTCATGGAGTTGGGGAAGGTGCGGATGCTGGTGTTGAATACCTGTACCGATTTGTTGTAACGCTCGCGGGCGACATTGATGCGGTTTTCGGTCCCTTCCAGCTGTTTCTGCAGGTCCATGAAGTTTTGATTGGCCTTCAGGTCGGGATACTTCTCCACAACGACCATCAGCCGTGACAGGGCTCCGGAGAGCTGCCCCTGGGCCTGCTGAAACTTGTTCAGACTTTCGGGGTTGCTGAGAATGTCCTTGGATACCTGCATCGAACCAACCTTTGCCCGGGCCTCGGTGACGGCAGTCAGGGTTTCGGCCTCATGTTTCGCGTAGCCCTTGACGACCTCAACCAGGTTGGGAATCAGGTCGGCGCGGCGCTGGTAAGACGATTCTACATTGCCCCAGGCAGCGGTTACGGCCTCTTCGTTGGCCTGCATGGTGTTGTATCCGCAGCCGGACAGCAGTGAGAGCAGCATGACCAGCAGCAGGGGCAGGGACATTCCGGATATCAAGCTCTTCATGGTAGTTCCTCCGTTTGTATGTGGTTACAAGTGTTGGCTGTCCTACACAACAGCGTCGTTGCGATAGCGCAGTTTTAATATAGTAAGCATGATGTTGCAAATCAAGGGGACAATGTTGGCCAGGATAAGAGGCGTATCGTGGATGAGCATACCGTATACCAGCCAGAGCGCCACACCGACCGACAGCAGCAGCGGCTGCCAGACGGAAATGTCGCGGGCGTGCCGTGTCCGCAGGATTTTCACCAGTTGGGGTACGGAGGCGATACTGGTCAGTGTGCCCGCGATCAGGCCGAGTGACGTAGGATTCACGATCGCTTTCTTCCGTCAAAACCGTTACTGGCCCAGTCAATCTGGGTCAGCATGCCGCGCAGGATCGAAACCTCGCGGCTGTCCAGTTCCGACCTGAAGAAGATGCGGCGCAGTGAACGCATGATATGCCCCGGATTCTGTTCATTGAGAAAACCGATCTTCTGCAGGCAGCTGTCCATCTGGCTGAACATCGACTCCATCTCGACCGAGGTGGCCAGCTGGGTGTCCCGGCCGCCGCCGGGGGAGGCCCCGGCCTTGCCCAGCTCGTAACAGAACACCAGCACGGCCTGGGACAGGTTGAGCGAGCCATATTCCTCTGCCGTGGGGATGGTCGCATGCCAGCGGCAGAGCGAAAGCTCGTCGGTGGTCAGGCCGCTGTCTTCACGGCCGAAGACGAGAGCTGCCCGGCACTCCGGTCCGGTCTGCTCTCTGAAGATAGCTGCCAGCTCGGGTGGGGCAAGGATCTCCTGGCGATATTTTCCGTGGCGCCGTGTGGTGCCGGCGGTCAGGGTGCAATCGGCTAGGGCGGATGCCAGGTCGGGAAAAACCTGGGCCGATTCGAGAAGATCCTTGGCTGATACGGCAAATTTGAGCGATTCAGGGTGGAAACGGTCACACCCTTTCACCAGGCGCAGCTGCCTGAGCCCCATATTCTTCATGGCCCGGCAGGTCATGCCGATATTGCCGGGCGATTGCGGCTCTACCAGGACTATTGTTGTATTGTCGGAAAATGTGTTCATGGTTTTTCCAGGTGTGATTGACGGAGTGCCCGCATGCGGGCCAGGCGAATCCGGGCAGGTTTCTTGGACTTCCAGGCCTGATAAGCATGGAACATCCAGGCTATCATGATGAGCCCAATAAGTGACACCAGCAGATAGGGTTCATATGTGCTGACATCCTCGAGAAACAGGGAGGCGCTTTTGCCGAAGAGATAGCCGGCCATAGAGAATATAACGGCCCACACAAGGGCGCTGCCGAGGTTGATGAACAGGAAGGTCCGCGAAGGGAGACTCGTTATTCCCAGAATGACAGGAAGTATGATCCTGAAACCGTAGGTAAAGCGGGATATGAAAGCTACAAATGCACCATACTTTTCGATCAGACGAAGCGCTTCGCGGAATCTGCGTGCAATGAAGTGGAAGCGCCGTAATAGTGATTTTCCTTGAAATCGACCGAGGTAAAAGAAGAACTGATCACCAAGGAAAGAACCGGCAAAGGCCGTAAGAATGACCCCTCCCGGATTCAGGTACCCTTGAAAGGACAGAAACCCCGCCATGATCAGGATTGCCTCACCCTCCAAAAAAGTACCGATAAACAGCACCCAGTATCCATGGACTTCAAGGTAATCTCTAAGAAGTTGATGGAAGTGCATCATCTGCCCTCGTCAGCGGGTGAAGAAAAAGGTATCCGGCTGGTCAGACCGCAAGGCGCCCGACAATCTCTGATCGCATCAGGTCAACCATCTCTTCGATACGGGCATCGCTGTCAATGACTCTGGTCTCGTCCTCTATCCGTTTGAGCAGCGCCTCGGTTTTATCCTCATCAAGCAGTATGCTGTTGCCGCCGGCTTCACGTATACATTTTTCAATAAGAACACGACCTTCTTTGGAAAGGTAGGCCATCGCGACTTCTTTGAGGTCCTCAACCAGTTCAGCCAGCTTTTCGCTGCCTGGCTCCATGATTGCGATAGACGGTACAGCAGCCATTTTTTCGGGAGAGGAGTGTTGCCGGGGTTGGGTTGATGCTCGCTTTTCGACTGCTGCTTCCCATAGTTTATGAAGATTGACCATCTGCAAAAGGTCATAAAGCATCAGTTCTTCGATCGTTTTCGTTGAGCATACTTCAACCCGGGCGCCTGGCAAGGCCGCTACCTTACGAGCTTCGTCGGGAGTTGTTTCGATAGTTCGGATACTGTCGTGATAAAATCCAATCGGTAGACCGTCCTTATAAAACATCATGGCAGAACGTTCAGCAGTGTAGAAACGAACGACACCGTTCATGTCCTGACCCTTTAGGCGGGCAAAAACATTTTTAATATCAACCTGTCTGACTTCATCTCCATTCAAAAGTTTTGTTCCGAGCAGCAGAGCGTGGGCACACATGGCAAGATCAGGTGTCATGCTGTACACATTGATTTCGCCACCTGAACTGAGGATTCTGTCAAACAGCAGGATAATGGCTTCAAAACCAGTCTTGTCCCGTTTTCCTTCCGTGCTGACTGCGCAGATCAGTTTACCTTTTGCAAAAATACAGTATGACTCAGAGTTTTGTGCCGAATGACTCAGGTAGCCGGTAAAATGTCCCTTGCCAAGCTTCTCAAGTATGTTCGGAAGAAATGTCTTGTTAGCTGAAATCTGCTCGTAGAGCGGGTTTACTTTCGGCAAAAAATACATTGCCATTGCCTCCATTTGATTGATTTGAATAACACTTCTTTTGTATCAAAATGGAAAGTTGATGAATGTCACTGGAACATTGATGAATACATAACCCGCTTTGCCAAGGTGAGATTGATAACGTAAAGTATTTTAACGAACATGTCAAAACTAAATTAAGGCACTGGTAGTGTTAAAATGCTAATATAACCAGCTTATTATGCTTGACACAAAAGGGTTTGTTACAGTACCTTCAAACAGTTTTATACTGGCATACTCTACACTGACTTTCAAAGTGAAATGAAAAGGATGCTGCATACGTGAGTTCAAAGAAAGATAAACTCATAGAAGAAGCTCAGAAGCTTGCGATCAAGGGTCCGGTTGACAAAGCTGTCAAGGCCTATGAGCAGCTTGTGGCAATGGAACCCGCTGCACTTAACCATCGTCAGCGACTGGCCGATCTCCTGTTAAAAGCCGGGCGTCTTGATGATGCTCGCCGTGAGTATGAAGTTATCGGTAAAAATTTCTCGACCAATGGATTCTATCTCAAGGCAATTGCAATTTATACAAAACTTCAAGGGCTCTTTCCGGGAGATATCCCGATTATCCTGATTCTGGCCGGTCTGAATGAAAAACATGGCCTGACGGCAAATGCTCTGGCGGAGTACAAACGGGTCTATGATTTTTATGAAAACAACTCCGAAACGGACGAGGCTCTCAAGATTCTGGAAGTAATGCAGAATGTTGATCCGCAGAATATCAACATCCGGCTTAAACTGGCAGAGGCGTATTTCAAGGCCGGTAAGCCGGACGAATCCTATGCCGTTTTTGGAAAGCTCGCAACGCTGCTGCAGGAGCGGGGTGATGCGCCTGCCTTCGCGAAACTCAATGCACGCATACAACAGCTTTTCCCCAAAAAGCCGGAATTCATGTTGGAAGTCATATCCGAACAGGTTGCAAGCGGTAATGCCGCCAATGCCGTTACCGGACTACAGGCGCTGCTACGAACCAACCCGAATGACAGGCGTCTCTGGGAACTCATTCTTGAAGCATATAAGCAACTTGATCAACCGCAGAAGGTGATAGTTGCTTACCAGCATTTTCTCAAGTTTTTCCCCGGAGAGCTTTCCGCCAAAGCGGGACTCGCTCTTTGTCTGGCCTCCGAAAGGGATCTCAAGGGGGCTTTGAACCTGCTGGACATCTATGAGCAGGAACTCTTCTCTGCCGGTTATCTGAGTGAACTTGAGCACATCTATCAAATCCTTGACGAGATCGACCCGATCAATCTGCGGGTACTGGAAGCGCTGAGCAGGGTATATGCTGCGCTTGGCAGAAAAGAAGAACTTTCAGCTCTTGATACCAAGATACAGTCATTACAGAAAATGTCAGGAGCGAAAGCACATTCAACGTCTCAAACAGGGCGAAAATCTCCAGTCAAGCCGGTCTATTCAGCCGGAAAGGCAGCGGAAGAACCGGAATTTGGTGAAATCTCTTTTGCTCATATTTTAGAGAAAACAGATACAGAGGTTTCACCACGGGAGGAGGATGCTCGAACCGTCCTTGGTATGTATGAGAATCCGGAGGAAGAGCTCGAAATTGAAGTGGAAATTGAGGAGGAACCGGTCCTTGATATCCTGTTGGATGATTCAGTTACGGACTCAGAAGCAGATAATGTGCTTGATGTCGCTGGAAAAATGCTTGATTCAATTGCCACAAAGGCTGGAAAGGTCAAGTTTGCCAATAGCTTGGACGGGTCTGACGCTCAGTCACATTACGACCTCGGCCAGGCATTCATGGAAATGGGACTCTATGACGAGTCGTTCAATGAGTTCCGTCAAGCCTCTGTCGATACCGACAGGCGGTTTGCCTGTATTGTGTTTCAGGCAATCTGTCTGCGTGAGAAGGGTGACCTTGTCAATGCTGAAAAGGTTCTTCGGACACTGTTGAATCCCGGGTTCAGTGCTGATGATTTATATACGGTCAAATATGAACTCGCCCTGACCTGTGAGGTCTGCGGTAAGAATGAAGATTATGTGACACTGCTCACCGAAATTGATGTGTTAAATCGTAACTTTCGAGATGTTCACTCACGGTTGGCTGCAATCAATCATGATAAAGACTTCCTCGATTTTACCGACGATGATTTGAAAGGTCTGGACTTCAAGTAGCGTTCCTCTTTCAATGCGGTATTTGGTGTGTTGAGAATACTGAATTGTGACTGATTTTATCATTATTGCAGTAACAGGAGATTAAAGCATGAAAAAAATGCAACTTATCCCGGTTGTCGGTTGTATTCTTGGTTTGGTTTCTTTGGTTGGATCAGTGTTGGCTGCGGAACTCCTGGATGTCAAACCCGTTGAGACCGGCTCAGGAGTTTTGATTGAGGTAACCGCTGATATTCCAATGACCTATACGTTTTACAAAGTACCGGGACAGGCACGTGCCATAGTAGATATCGCTGATGCTGATCCGGAAAAAGTTGAACCTTTAATCGTTGTAAATAAAGGCGCAGTGTCCAGCATCAGTGTCGATAAAGTCATGATTGGCGATATGACGGTAAGCCGCCTTGTATTCAATCTTGTGACGCAATCTGAAATATTCGTAAAGCATGGACCGGATCGTAAAACACTGAATGTCTCTTTTGGAGCCGGCAAACCGGCTGCTGCACTACAAGTGCCAGTCGCGGCTCCGGCTGTCTCAGTTGCTGAACCGGCTCCTGTTCCGGTTGCAGCGTCGGTAACTTTGGCTGAACCGAAAGAGAAAATACCGGCTACCAAGATTGAGAAAGACCCTCTTGGACTTGACGAACCGCAGCCATCTGCTGTAGCTCCTGTCAAGGTTGAGAAAGATCCTCTGGGTCTGGAAGAACCGCAACCGGCTGTTGCAACACCTGTAAAAGATTCTGCGCCTGCTGCTGTGCGTTCTACGAAGCTTACGCCGGTTGTACCTGTGACAGAAGTACAGTCCATGTCAGCTGCAGTGGTGGTCAAGGGAATTGTAATCGGCGCATCATTTATTGATATTCAAACGAATGGCCCGGTCGAAAAATTCAAACAGCTCAAACTTTCCAAACCTGAGAGACTCCTGATAGAGACCCTTGGCACAAGTGCTATGAAAACCAACTCAGTACAGGTCAAACGATTTGGCATTGCGAAGGTACGTATCGGAACGACTGCCAGTACTGTTCGAATTGTTCTGGACGCTACCCGGGCTCCATTCCCAAAATATGAAATTGTGAGTATAGAAAATGGAGTGCGGATTAAATTCTGACCTAAACAAGCATTCGTTCTTTTTGTGGGTAACTGCATAAGGATTGATGGAAAAAAAAACAGCCTGGTAACAGGCTGTTTTTTTGTTCCATTGTTATTAAAGGCTGAGCTTACTTAGTACTCTCATCCAGGATGTAATTCATCAAAACTACCACATCGCGGATATCTTGCTTGTTCATGTCGGAATTGGGTTTGCGAAGCATCTTGATTCCATAGGCCTTGATGGCCTGCTTATCGAAAATCTGGCCTGTTATCGGTGCCCGTCCGGTCTGAAGGGCTACGACTGTCCGTTCCATGGTGTGGCACTTGATACATTTGCGCGACATCATTTCAAAAGATGCCTGAAATTGAGGCGGAAAGGCAGCAGGATCAAAATTCATGGCGGCGCCGCGTCCCTTGGTCCTGATACGTGCATCCGCAACCGCTGCTAACATCAAGGTTAAAACTGCAGCCAACAGGAATATTCTTTTCATAGTGACTCCTTGGTGCTGTGTAATTCAGTTTTATATATCATATTATCAATCTTATTCCAGATTAAAATTAAAAATTACTAGAAACTGAACGTAGCGCCAAGCGTCCCGATTCGGTTGATACTGTTCTGCCCGATCTCATACTTGAATTCAGTTGCCAGCTTTACATTCTCAAGCGGGGCATAGCCGACCGTAGCAATATAACGCCGTAGATAGACATTATTAAAGGTCAAGCTATCGCTTTTCTGCTGCAGGTATTCGAAACGTGCGGCTGCTATCAGGTTGACCAGAAAGGTCACCTCACCCTCTATAGTGGCTGATTTTGAACGGACATCCGCGCGGAATGCCAGTAGCGACGGAGAAATATTGTCATCATCGCCGATGTTGCCAAGCATACGCAGACGGAAGATCTTATAAAGCAGCTCAGTGTCGATGCCGACGCGATAGTAGTTGTTCTTTGGGTCATTGGAATTAGCAGTTCCATTCTTGCCAAAATAACCATATGTCCCGAGCGAGAGGGTCAGAAAGTCAAAAATGCTCTCCTCTTTGTTCAGATCGACGTCCGGCTCGTTGGCGAGATAATCCGCACCGCCGAATTTAACGGATGCATGGCCGTAGCCTTCCTTTGTATTTTGACCCTTGCGGTTGACAATCCCGCCCGCAAGGTAGAAACGATTGGCCAGAACTGAGTTCAGCTCAATGGCATCCTGAGGTTGTTCGATCTTGAACTGGGATTCATTGCCAACCGTATAGGAATAGGGCAGATAATCATTTGTGACGGAAAGTTTGTTGTTGGTCTTCCATAGGCCCAGCTTGGGCTGCATGCGCCCGATCCTCAGATTGAGGGGGGTGTTGAACATATGGCGCCACGTAAGCAGAAACTCATTGATGTCGGTCTTGTTGTTGGATGCGATAGCACTTGTGTTGAAGGTGCCAACAGGGGGTTGCTCGCTGTAGGCCACGTAGGTTGCAAAAAAGCCGATAACATCACGAAAATTTCCGCCGGCGTGCAATTTGAAGGAACGGGCTGCAAAGTCGAGTTCGTTGACCTGACTCCGGTCATAGGCGTAGTTTATGGAGCCGGTGAATGAGATTGGAAGCTGCTCCGGAATGCCGGCCAGTATCATTCCCTCGGCCTTGTTTTCAGCCGGTTCGCTAATCGCGGGCGCCGCTGGAACAGCTGCTGCAGCGGTTTGAGGAGCCGCGCCGGCGCCCAAGGCGCCAGCCTTAAGTTTGCTGAGTTTAGTGTCATCGCCCTCACCTTGAACAGCAAGGGCTTCCCCGACAGGAGAATCATTTGTTGCCGCAGGGGCTGCTGGCTGGGTAAGGGCTACGGGACTCGTTTTGGCCGCTTTGGTGTTTTTGCCGACATATACGTACGAGTTTTTGAGGAACGCCTCACCGTACTCATTCAGCTCAGGGTAGATAGTGTGGCAGGTCGTACACTCTACCTTATGGGCGCGACTGAATGCAGGTACGGCGTGCGATATGGCCGCAGACATAAATTGTACCAGGCAGGATGCTATGCTGCACAGAACCAAAACCTGTTTATTCGTCATGTTTGAATCTCCTTTTTCAGGAAGTAGTTATATGGTTCCGGTTCATTACCATCGGTTACAGACGAAAGAACCGCTTACGTAGTCCTTACAGATGAAGTTCAGTGCCTGGTCCTTTGTGAAGGGGAGGCCGTTGATCACACCATTCTGCCCGTATGTAACGCCGTTCTTGACCCATGTGAGCGGTGCAGAAGCTGTATCCAGGCCGCTGATGGCATTAAATACCTGGGTGGTATTTACTCCACCGAAGTCCATTGCCCCATCGGCCAGCCAGTCGATGGAGTCATAAATCTGCTGTTTCGTATAGGTCGGATTATGGACATAGCCGCCTGGGTCGGCAAAAAACAGGTTGTACACGAAATTGGTGCCCATGGTGTATGCTCCGCCCCGGACCAGTTTAATGGTCGCACTTGTGGTTGACTGGACGCCGGAGCCGGGCACCGGGTTGTTTCCGAGTATTTTCCAGTTGTTAGTACTGCTGGAAATTGTAATACCACCGTTGACCTTTACACGGATAAGTCTGTTCAATGCCACAACCGCGGCACGATAGCCGTCACGCTGGGTGTTCATTAATGTCACGTCCCGTCGTGGTTTCCCGGCAGAACCGTCGTGACACTTGATGCAGACGGTAGGCTCGCTCCTTACTGAGATTATCGCCTGACTCTGGTCGTCGTTTTTCCACGAAACCGGCAGAAAGTAGTGCGGACGGTCGTTACGCATGTGGCAACCGATGCAGGCTCCATTGGCACCGCCGATGGAGGTGCTCTCCTTCTTGTGGGTCGGGTTCTTCTCGTACTTTGCGCTGCTGGTATAGAAGTTGAATCCCGATTTGCCCTCCAGGTTGCCTCCAGCTGCAAAGTCGTGAGGTGTTATTCCGCCGGGGCGCGTGGCAGTGCTGGTTCCGGTATAGCCGAACAGATCCCAGTCAATGTCGGCGATCTTGATGAGATCGCCTCCTTCACGGCCGGAATGACAGACAGTGCAGCTGTTGGAACCTCCAAGATCGTCGAACTGGACGTTAAGTTTGGCCCTGATGGTATCGGTGACACCTTGTGGGTGAGATGAATACAGGTACCAGACCGAGAAGGCCGGGACCGGGCGCAACTTGCCGCTATAGGCGCTGCCGTCCGTCGTACGCCGGTCGCTGTGGCAGACATCGCAGTTGGTCGCCTCTCTCGAAGAGTCATTATAAACATAAGCCCCTTGTGCGGATGTGAAGCGTCCCAGCGCACTGTTAGTCGCTCTCCATTGCGGGTAGTTTGTCCGTACACCGTTTAAATCCGGAAGTGCCTGTACATCAGAGAAATTTGAGTTGATGAAATTGATGTAGCCGGTGCTGGTGTGGCAGCGGACGCAGTAGCTTCCGAAGCTGCTGTCAGCGGGTGTGCTGCTGCCGAATGCCTGGAAGGGCCGGCTGGTGCGCGCGTTAGTCAGTGAGTTCCCGTGTCCGGAACGTGCCCATTGCTGGCGCTGATCGCGGCCAAAGGACGTGTCGTGGGGGTTGTGGCACTTGCGGCAATTGTTCCGGTAGTTCGTGGCAACAAAACTTGTTCGTCTTCCGGTGCTGTAGTGCAGAAACTTCGTGTCGAGCGTCACACCATCATACGTGGTGAACTTGAAAATACCGTTCAACGTGCCATTATGGCACTTGGCGCACGTGCCGTCATGGTCGGGATTCCGACTGACGTGGTTGGCCGAACTGGGTGCACCGCTTGGTGTGACGCCGTGGCAACGGTTGCAACTGGTGGGGTGGCCGGCTTCCGGCTCATGGCAGTCGGCACAGCCGGCACCGCTCCGCAGGTTGTGCCTGGAAAGTTTCCACTCATCAACCACGCTATTTCTGCTACCGGGGGATATCTGTCCCTCGTGGCAGTCGATGCAGGTTTGCGACTGTGCCAGTTTGGTAGAGAATGTATCTCCGACTGTCTTTTCGCCGCAGCCGGTCAGCAGCAGAACTACGCTAACCATAGTGAATGTATATAAAAAATACTTTGATTTCATTTACGAGACCTCTTGAAATACGAGGGAATATGGGTTGAATTACATAGAAAAGGTGGTAATCCCGCCCGTTCGGTTTATTTTAGTAATTTATAGATATATATGAAAGTACCACCGACCGACATACTGGAAAGCAGACCTGCATATCTGCTGACTGACTCGGAAAATGCGACCCTGAGCGGGTATTTGTCTATATCGGAAGACTCTTCAGTCATGACGGCGATGATGTCCTGCCAATCCTTGTCCCATTGATAAATCTGCAGGTAGAGCTCGGACCCCTTCCAGAGGAAGATGCAAATGAAAACAATACCGAATGCTATGAACCCTCTCGAAATAGTTGCATCTTTGATGGACTCGTAGATCTTTCTGATGAGTTCCAGATTCATTACGCAGAGGATTATCCAGATGGCGTGCTCAATCATCTTGAAGTTTCTGATGGTGTTGGGGCCGGGAGTCGGGTTTATTATCAGAAAGGCACCTGAGCCTGCCAGAATTACAATGGTGGAAAGATACACAAAAATTTTCTGTCCCGATATCTCAAAGGTTTTACAGAAAACATAGTATTCGAGGAACCCATGGGTGATCAGCATGATTGCCACGGTACCGATAATGTAATGGTAGGCGGAGAGTTTATAATAATGGGCAAAGGGGTTGATGGCATAAGCTTGCCCAATGAAAATCAGGAAGAAGCCGATGGATATACTCGTCCAGACGCGGGCATTTCCTATGCTGAAATAAAAACTGATGGCTCCGGCAAGACCCCAGAATATGACCTGGATAAGATCGAATGGATTGATTTGGCTAAACAGCTCGACAAGTTGTTCCATATAACCTCCAATTAAACATTTTTAGTAGGTTAAAATATGATTAAATCTAAATAACGTCTGTAGCACGCTTATCCCGCTTATCAGGAGTAAGATTAGAAATCTGCCTTCGCCGCAGTGATGAGGTCAGTAAGTTTTTCCATCATCTGTTTGTTACTGGACCCACTGATAAGCAGTTTTGCGGAGCGATCTACAGCCGCCAGAAGTTTTGTTGAGCCGGCTGTGTCCACAAGACAGGCATTGCCGCCCTGATCTGAAATTTCTTTATCGACTATGCCGCGACCGGCTTTGCCGATGTATTCGACTACAATGGACTTGAACTGCTCCTCCAGTTCGGCTCGTTTAGTTGAAACAGTTTTCTGATCCCGTTCTTCTCTTTCTTTGCTGATTTTTGCGTTGTCCGAATGATGGCGGGTTACGCAGGTCTCCCAAATGCTCTGAATATTTGCGACCTTCAGGAGGTCTGTGCCCATCAGTTCTTCTGCGCCCTGAGTAGAATAGAGGTCAATTTTTGCTCCCGGCATGCCGGCAATTTTTTGCGACTCGCTTGAAGAAGTCTCTATGTCGTGTGAACCGTCATGGAAAAAACCAAGAGGATTGCCATCCTTGTAAAAGATTATGGCGGAACGGTCTTCAGTGTAGATACGCAGACAACCATTCATATGGTCGTTCTTGATCTTTTCCAGAAGGGTCTTGATGTCTATCAGCTTGAGTTCCTGAGCTTTATAGAGTATCTCGCCCTGAAGCAGTGCGTGGATACACATGGTAAGGTCTTTGGACAGCTTGTAGACATTCATGGTGCCGCTGTTCGCTGTTACCATGAGCTCCGCCAGGGAGGAAAGGGCTTCAAAACCGTTCTGGCGTTCGCCCTTCTGAGTTTCAAGGAGCGTACTGACCAGTTTACCCGATTCGAATACAAGTATGGTCGTTGATGACTGAAAGATAAAGCTGGCGTAACCGGTAAACGCCCCGGAACTCAGCTTGGTCATTACCTCCGGCAACTTCAGCTTGGTTGCCGCGAGGTTTTCAAACAGGGGGTTACCTTTGGGGAGAAGGAACATCTGTACCTCCTGAGTCGGATAGTATTCAAGTCAGTTGTGTAAAATAAAACAATTGTATCCATTTAAATCAAATTGGTGATGATGTCAAAACAAATTATGCAACAAATCGTATGGAATTGCTTGTAATCACTGCACTTAATTGTATGACAGTCTTACGGCAAATAACGGTATTATATATAAATGCTTGTGATATCACGTAACTGCGTCGATGGAATCTCAAATGCCGTGATTATAATTAACAACAGGTGGCCTTCATAAATAACTAAAAAAGGCAGGGGGTTAAGCTATTGAGCCAGTCCCCGCTGCCTTTTAGAGAGTACATTTATTATACAATCTTTATGCCATGTTAGTGCTTCCTAGTTCGTTTGCGCATCCACCACTGCAATAGCCGCCATGTTGACGATGTCATCGACGCTGTCTCCGCGCTGCAGAACGTGAACAGGCTTTTCCATCCCCATCAGGATCGGGCCGATGGCCTCTGCGCCTCCCAGGTGGTGCAGCAGCTTGTAGCAGATGTTGCCGGAGTTCAGGTCCGGGAAGATCAGGATGTTGGCGTTGCTCTTGAGTTTTGAAAAGGTGAAGCCTTCCAGAAGTTCAGGGACTACGGCCGTGTCGGCCTGCATCTCACCTTCCACGATCAGGTCC
>JAENWA010000074.1 GCA_016650295.1 Desulfuromonadales bacterium
TACTTCGAAAACCTTGGCCTGATATCGCTTCAGGGTCAGTATAACCGGCTTCAGCGCGTATCATGAACCGCCGTATACGGAACCGTTCGTACGGTGGTGTGGGAGGACGGCGGGGGAGACCCCGCCTCCTACCCGATTGGCCATCAAGACAATGTCTCTCATACAGTACCCGGTCAAATCTATGGATTGAACGGCATGACAACATGGGTTATTTTGCCAATAAATATAAAATTAGAGGTAACAGTCTATGAACGAGGAAGAAATTGTTAAGCTTATTTTTTCATTACGAGATGATGTATGGAAAAACTGGGGATATATAGTCACATTCAACACTGCATTGTTGGGTTGGTTAATTCAACGACATGGCTTATACAGCATTTCAGAAAAAATCATAGCAAGCCTTGGTTATTCTGCATTTATCACCTTAATGTTATTGGGTATGAATAAATCCTATTGCGAGTTAGATAGCGCTGTGAATGAGTTGGCATATTATTATTCAAACTCATCCTTGAATGCACCAAAGGTTGCAGTCCAAGGGGGGGTGATTGAAGAATTTATACATAAATCACCAGCATATTGTTCGAAATTGCAAAGTCCTTCTAAGACAATGAAATGTACCAAATATTCTGACAATTATAGTTTTGCGGTATGGGGTATTATTATCGGTTGGTTGTTCTGTATGGCTTTATTTTGGCTAGAGTTTATTTGGAAAAGCATTAGAGAGAAAAAAGCTAACAAAACATAACACAACATAAAGGGGGCAGGTGCGAATGAAGCTAAGGAAGTCGCGGGGTCATGCATGCAATCGTGCAATTAGGACAGACACGATCCTGAGCAAAGCCATGAGGCTCACAATACAGGCATCACACCGCTTACCAAGAAGTTGGCGAAGAGTACGGAAGCCGGTGGGTAAATCTCTGGGGTCAGGTTAGAGTTTCGGATATTTTGAGAGCGGAAAACCTCTGAGCGGGCACAATGTCAGGCTTTCAAAATGATAAGTTTTCAGGAAAATGGCGGCTAATCAGCCGCCATTGCTGCTTCATGGCCTCGGAATATTCCGGGGACATAATGCTGTTTATTGTTTCTTCGGGCGACAAGGTTTTCCTTTGATTACATCGCGCAGCCTGTTTGAGTCGCCATTAGCAACTGGTCAGGCTCACGTACCGGGAATAATAGGCATTACATTTTGCGTAGGACGATTTTTTTTGCAGGAGATAGTCCCATAACTCCCTCAACCACTCTTGTTTTAAGAGGGGCGTATCAACCACCTCCACAAAGGCATGATGCTGATCGTGCCCGCTTCTGTTGTTACCGTTTCCTCTACATCTGTGGTAAGCAATAGCGCCTCGTGTACTCCAAGTCCCTGCATCCCTTCGATCAAGCCATTCAACTCCCGATTTCTGGTTTCAATAGGGAAACCTCTGGGGTCAGGGAAACCTCTGGGGTCAGGTTAGAGTTTCGGACATTTAAGTAACGGCGCAGGATCAGGTTTCCAAGATGATAAGTTCTCAGAAAAATGGCGGCTAATCAGCCGCCATTGCTGCTTCATATGCTTCAAATCCTTCAGCAGAAAGCACAGGTGAAACGAGTCTGCCGGGCTTGGCTCACATCCCCACCCTTCGAACCATGAGAGAGCTGCATCATCCCCGGCATGCACCAGTAGTGTCCTTCTTTCGCCGCCTGGGGACCCCTAGGGGGACATTCCTTTCTATTTGACTAACCTTGCTAAAATCAAGGTCATCAAACTTATCATGGATGTCACCTGGTGTAATTTCTTTGAGGGTACATGATAAATAAGGGTGCCCAATCAACGGACACCCTTATTTATTCATAGTAATAGAGTTAATGGATTAAAAGTTATAGCGCAGTCCAGCCATGATATCGCTGCTCATGTAAGAAACGTCAGAACCACCAGTAATTGCAAAATCTGAAGCAGCGCCCTGGAATCGATAGGAAAGGTCCAATGCTACGTTTTTTGATACGTTATATGCAGCTCCAACACTAAATTGGTATCCAAATACAGTATCATCACTTTTAAAGCCTGGAGATTTAAATTCACCATTTAGTGCACCCAGGCCAACACCTACATATGGTGTGAATTTAGAACTGTTCTTGAAATCAAAATAAGCGTCAGCCATATAACTCATGATTGTTGTATCAGAACCGGAACCAGTCGAACTTGCACCACCCGCTGTGAATTTATCGACATCGGCATTTTTGTAACCAAACTCAAATTCAACTCTGACAGGATCAAAGTTGTAGCCGGCGCTTACATTGAATCCATAACCTGTTTTGAGCTCTGCTGTAGAATTTGGTCCTGAAGAACGTTTGATATCTTGATCATGAAAAATACTTACCCCACCTGAAGCACCTACGTACGGTCCTGCAGCCATTGCAGTTGAAGCTGAAACAGACAATAACAGCCCTGCCAGCATTACACGAAGATTCATGCGGTCTACCTCCAAAATAAATTAAATGCCATGTGTGCCTACATATCTAGTAATGACTTTATAGTCAATAAAATTCTGTAAAATCTCGGGGTTGTCGCCAACTCATCGGCGAAGGTCTCTGGAATTGCGTTGACTCCCACCGCTTCATATGCTGTGCAGTGCTTCTCATCGCTGTCAGCTTGCAATGTGTTAAAATTTATTTTACGTAGAAATTTGAATTCTGACAGCGTATATTACATAGTAATACAGCTTGGAAGAGGGGCTCAGATGAGAAGAAATGCAAGCGTAACACTCGGGTCTCATTATGATGACTTTATTGATTCACAAATTAAAACTGGTAGTTTCTGCTCTCGCAGCGAGGTCGTGAGGGCTGGTCTCGGCTTGTTAGAAATGCATCAGGCCAAGATCAAGGCGTTAAAACACGCCATCGATGTAGGGCTTAATAGTGAATCTGTCGAATGCTCCTATGAAGACTTTATGTCCCAGATGGAACAAGAAGACGCCTTAACAGCATGAGATATGTGATCAAGAGAGCCGCTTTAGCAGATTTAAAGGATATAGCAAGATACACAAGGAAAAGCTGGGGTAGAAATCAAGAGCAGGTCTATATTAAAGGCATATTCAATTGTTTTGAAAAGATTGCCTCGCAAGAGACTTTCAATGTTGATTTTTCATATATTAAGGAAGGATGTTTTAAATGCAAGATCAATCATCATTTGGTTTTCTTTCGATGGCTTACAGATGGGCGTCCGGAAATAATCCGGATTCTGCATGAAGAAATGGACATCCCGCTGCAATTGGTAAAATCAAAATAAAGGGGAAAACCCCCACTAAAAACAGGCTTATCCCACAAAGAAAACCAGCCTTACTATGGTAAACTAAAGGCTCCCTCCAACATGAAGTCAAGGGGAGCCTTTAGTTTTATACCATTCTCGACGCTTTATTCCTTCGCTGTCTGATAAACAGGTGAGTCAGGCTTGACGGCCTGTTTCTGCCACCTGCCCAACGCAATGGACTCCACGGCCGCGGCCACGCCGAACGAAAAGACACTGAAGACCAGCGGCAGGCCATGGGTACCGAGAAGATCGTAGAGGAAGACCTTTACTGCTCCGACCACGGTTACCAGGATTGCTACGTTGCGAATCTCCCGGTTTTGCCTGAGGTAGGCGAATACGATCAGGACTATGATCGCGATGTTGATGACCACGGACTGACCACAACGTGACATGTCGCGCTGCATCAGCTGGGGAACGTAGGGTATGGCCTGTAATATGGCGATCCTGATCATGAAGAAAGCGCTGGCAAGACCACCCAGGAGCAGCAGGGCTGCACTCCGATCATTGCGGTCAAAGGCATCAAACAGGGCAGAACTGCGTGGAACCGGCCATTGGCGGCACCATTGGTAGTGGTAGATGGAGATGACCGCCACAAGGCCGGCCGGGAGCATATTGATGGCGTCGGCAGCTCCCGCCCCCTCCCCCCGCAAAGCAAAGGCCAGCGCTGAGCAGGCATATATGTTCATCAGGTAGGTGGTCCCGCGGACTCCGCCGTTCTCCCAAACCCGCGATACGATCGCCATGGTAAAGGCTACCAGCGAGACAACCGGCAGCGACAAAAGGAATGAACCGGTTGCCGGCTGCAAGGCCAGCGCAATAAGCGCTCCTCCCGCAAAGGCAAAGGTGTTTGTTCCGAGTGACCCGACAGTGCCGCGTTTTGCCAGCCAGAAAGACAGTGCAAAATGCAATGCCGCGAAGAGAATGCCGATGATTCCCAACAGATACACATGTGCCTTCCAGGCCGTGATCATATGGAGGGCTGCTGAAAATGCCCAGATCACGTTGAGGGTCGGCAGGCTGAAATCGAACCGCGAAATCTTTGAAGATGTTCCACGGACGATTCCGAGCAGAGAGAGGGCGGTGAAGGTAAGGCAGAAGATCGCCAGCACCGGCAGATACCAGGACAGGGCCAGCTCAGCCGGGATGGCGTCACCCTTGTTCAGCAGTATGCCCAGCTTGATTCCCCAGAGCTGAAGCATGATCATCGTGACCACCATCACTGACCAGCGCAGCCACGAGCAGCGCTTCAGCTGCGCGGCAAAATAGCCGAGCACGTTGGCGGTGAACAGAACCAGCGAGAGATAGGGGAAGAAGGGGCTGGGATAGTCGATGGCCGCCCCGGCAAAGCACATGCCGAGAATTCCGACAGAAATCGGGACAAAGGCGTTGAATCGGCGGCTCATGAACGCCATTCCTATACCGGTCGCCATCAGTGTAAGGTAGGCGGGCACCAGCGGCAGAGCCTTGAAATACGTATGTGTCTCGACCACGATGGTCGACATGAGTATGGTTCCGCAGGCGGCGAAGACCGGTGCCAGGGGGCTCTGCGTGCTGTATTTGTACCAGCCGAAGGCCATCAGCCCCGCAGCATAGGCCATGCCTATCCCCGAGCCAATCAGCTTGTTGACCAGCCCGCTGTCGGTGATGGTCCGCAGGACAAGCGCAATGACCATCAGGAAACATACCGTGGCAAGGCGGGGCAGGACCGCATTCCGGCTGGCCCAGCCCAGCACCTCCTCCGTAAGTTCGGGCATCTCCTCATCTGAATAGTACTTTTTCTGTTGTGCGGCCGGTCCGGACGCCGGCGCCGCGGCGTGGGCAGCATCGTCGCTCATGGTGGCGGTTATTCGCTCCAGCCGCTTCTCAAGCAACTGTATGCGGCTCTCAAGTTCCTTTTCCCGGTTCTCAAGAGTTTCGTCTGGTGTTGACATCCACTACCCCCGCTCACAGAAATCATCCCTGTCGGACACACTCCGGCATTATCCCGCAGCGGCGCATGAATGCCGGAGTGCGGCCACTACTTCAATGGGAGTCCTTGACCCCGAAGACCGGCAGAACCCTGGTGACCATGTAGAAAAGCACAAAAGGCGTGGTAATAACCGTGAGAGCTCCCAGCAGGCCTTCCTTGTATGTCTCCATATCGTGCGGCCAGAGGGGGAGATGATACTCCATGAAACCGGAGAAGGAGGCTGAAAAGGCCTGTCCGCCGATGACAACATTCCAGCGCATCATGAAGACCCCCATCAGCACGAGAAGCGTTCCTACCAAGGCCCTCCGGATGGTCAGCCCCGGCCACAGGAAGAGGATGAACGGGACAAGATTGCCCAGGCCGTACTGCAGGACAAAAATTTTGAAAAAATCCCGCTCGTAGATGACGCTGCGCAGGATGTCCCAGGATTTAACAGCCGTGTAGGTTCGGAAAATCAAATCCAGCATCTCAAGGGTGATAGCCAGCACCAGGAACATGACCAGATATTTGACGGTCATGGTAACGGTCAGGATTTCAGCGCTCTTAAGCTCCTCGGTGGAAGGCAGCCTCGGGTTGTTTTTTCGATTCCAGGCCGAGATCAGCTTTCGGATCTCCATGGTGATGATATAGGTGACGATGCAAAGCGCGATTCCCGATACGACCGCCGAGCAGATAAAAATGACCGGCATGAGCGGTGTCATCCAGAGGGCGTTGGCCTTGACCGACCCGAAGATGAAGCCGGCGTAGCCGTGCAGGAAGCAGGCCACCGGGATACCGATACCGGCCAGGATGCTCACCGCCCGCTCATCTTTGTGCAGGGCCTCGGGACTCAGGTCCATCGCGCCCAGGGAGAGTACCGAGTAGGTCAGGAGCTGAAGCGATTCGACCACTGTCCGTTGCTGTTTCGCCCGCAATTCAAGTACCGTTTCCACAATGAACTGGCGATAGACGAACCAGATCTCCGAGGCAACGATCATGCCGTAGGTGGTGAAGACAATGCCGAAGGCCGCGATGGCTGAAGTGAAATGCGGCGTCATCATGACATTGATGCCCCGTAAGGGCTGCTGCAGATGCAGCATGAGCGGCATCATGGCCACCGGCAGCAGTGCCAGCGAGAATACCAGCGAAAAACGGGCGATGTCCTTCAACTGCTTGACGCCGAACACGTGATACAGGGATGAAAGAACAAAAGCGCCGGCTACAAGTCCGGTCATGAACGGGTACATGACGATCTGGATCGACCAGTAGATATATTCATTGGGATAGACGAAAAACTCCTTAATAGTCCAAGCCTCACCGTGTACCATGGCTATTTTACCTCCTTCGAAGATCCCAGATAAAATACCTGAGGTTTGGTGCCGAACTCTTCCTTCAGTACGTTAACCGGTTCCATTGTGATAATCTTGGTGACCGGATCTTCGGGATCCCTGATGTTACCGACTCTGCGTGCACCGAAAGGGCAGGCGTCCACACAGGCGGACTTCAACCCCTGGGAAAGCCGGTGATAACACAAGGTACACTTCTCGGCCACATGCAGTTCCGGATGGAAGAACCGCACACCGTACGGGCACCCCATGACGCAATAGCCGCAACCGATGCACCACGAGCGGTCAACCAGCACCACCCCTTCCTGGGTCTGATAGGTGGCCCCTACCGGGCAGACCTGGACGCAGGGCGGATTTTCGCAGTGATTGCAGAGTTTCGGGACAAAAAATCCTTTGGCAATATCCTCCGGTTTGATTTCCTTGAGTCCGATGTGGGCCTGGTCGATCTTCTGGGTTGTGAATCCGTCCCGGCAACCTTTGGGAGAATCTATGTTGACCTGACCATCCTTGGTGACCACATAGCGCTCTACCCAGGTTCGGGTAACGTTTGCATCCCAGTTGACGTCGTTCTCTATTTTACAGGCTTTGACGCACAAACCGCAGCCGACACACTTATTGATGTCAACCAGAAAGACCCACCGGACTTTCTCCTTGCCGTCTTTTTCGGCATGGAGCCGGCGCGGGTCAAATATCTCCAGAGCGGTAAGGGGGATTGCAAGCCCGCCCGCTATCATCATCGTCTTCTTGCAGAATTCACGGCGGTTAATCATGGTTTCACCCCCGCTGTATGGTGTTTGGGATTCGGTTTTTTTGGATTATGCGGATAGTGACACATGATGCACTCCTCCGTGGGATAATGCTTCTGCGGGTCGATGCCCGGAATCTTTGCGCGGGCGCTGTCCCGGTAGGGAAGATAGGCATGGCAACGGATACACAGATCCCTCCGGCGATCTATGTCCAGGCCCAGCGGGTCTTTAGGATGATTATAGTTTGGCCCATGGCAATTCTCGCAGCTTATCGAGGCATGGGGAGAATCCTTAAGGTCGTTAAACTTGTCTTTGTGGCATTCTGCGCAGACCTTGGCAGTCTTGTATTTTATGGGATACTTTTTCCATACGTCCTCGTTGGATTTGCGGTGCCAGCCGTACATGTAGCCGCGTTCCCAGATACCGAAGTCTGATGGAACTAACAGTGTTCTAGTTATTAGTATCCCACCGACAATCGCCAGGACAATAAACAGTGGCCGCCAAACATGATTCTTCAATTTAGGAACCTCCTTGGTAGAGTTGGGCAGGTGCAGTTCACCCTGTGATGATATAGCAACAACGAACTCTTCAATAATATAACGTTGTTTAAAACATAAATGTCTTGATCATGCTTGTCAAGAAATGTTTCCGGTATAATCCGTGAACACAGTTGAAAGGCCCCAAACGCTACGTGAAGAGAGGGACTCGGAAAAAAGCTTTGACAAATCATACTGATGCAAGGTAATAACTATCCGTTAAACAACAATTCAGTAGTGCACTACAATTTATACCGCATGTAAGGAGAAGTTCAATGGCCATTCGTAAAACAGCCGGCTATGCCTGGAACATCATCAGCCTGATCGGCATGATCCTGGCAGTGACCGCAGCAGGACTCATCGTTGTCTTTTTTGCCTTCGAGGCGATTACCGGCATTGAGCACGCCTACCTGGGACTGATGACCTACTTCATGTTTCCGGGCATGCTTATATTTGGATTGCTGCTGGTCCCGTTCGGAGCCTGGCGGGTCCGAAACGAAAGACGAAAAGGCGCTATCGAGGGGATGGCGTCACTTGAAGAAGAGATCCCCAAATTTCCGAAGCTCGACCTCAACGACCCTCACCGCCGTCACCTGTTCATTTTCTTCATCCTGGCAAGTGTGATTTTTGTCGTAATCGTAGCAATCGCCTCCATCAAGGGCTTCGAGTTCACCGAATCGACCGTTTTTTGCGGCGAGGTCTGTCATGTGGTAATGGAACCCGAACATACCGCCTGGGGCAATTCACCACACGCCAAGGTGAAGTGCGTTGAGTGCCACGTCGGTCCCGGTGCTGCATGGTACGTGAAGGCAAAAATCTCCGGTATGCGCCAGCTGTATGCGGTGGCGTTCCACACCTACCCGGAAACCATTGAAACTCCGATAGACAACCTTCGACCTGCGCGAGAGACCTGTGAACATTGCCACTGGCCGGAGAAGTTTTATGTCGGCCGCCAGAAGATTTTCAACCATTATGCGCCCAACGAGGAAAACACACCTCGCAGGATTGACATGCTGATCCATATTGGCGGCAACCCTAAAAACCCCAATATCAACGGCATCCACTGGCATATCGGCAAAGAGGTCACCTTTATTGCCCGCGACAAGAAACGGCTTGATATCCCTTATGTCGCAGTCAAAGAAAAGGACGGAAAAATATCCGAATACACAAGCATGGACAAACCGCTCACCAAGGATGAGATCGCTAAAGGAAACAAGCGGTTGATGGACTGCACCGACTGCCATAACCGTCCGACCCACATCTATCACTCGCCCGGTGAGGAAATGGACCTGAATTTTGTCGCGAATCACATCGACCGTTCTCTCCCGTTCATAAAGAAGGTAGCTGTCGAAATTCTCGAACGCCCATACAAGACAAAAGAAGAGGCCTTTGCAACAATTGCCAAAGAAATTCCGGCCTATTATGCCAAGAACTACCCCAAGGTTGCGCAGGAGAAAGCCGCCGCGATCAATCAAGCCGTAGAACAAGTAAAGGGCATCTACAAGAACAACTACTTCCCCAAAATGAAAGTCAAATGGAACACGTACCCGAACTACATCGGTCACTTCTATACCCCCGGTTGTTTCCGCTGCCACGACGGCAAGCATAAAAATGAAGCCGGCAAGGTTATCTCCAAGGACTGCAAGGTCTGTCACGATGTTCTTGACCAAACCCAGGAGAACATTCCAGCCGGAAAACGTGTTATCGATTTCGTACATCCGGTTGACATCGGCGACGAACTTTACAAAACCAACTGCAGCGAGTGCCATTCAGCCGGAGGCCACGACGTTCCCGGTGAAGGAAAAGAGAAAGAGAAACCGAAACACTAAGAAACAGACAAAAAAAGCCCCCGGAGATAATCCGGGGGCTTTTTTGTTCACTTCCAATTCCAAATCAAGGCGCTATCTTCGTTGGCTCGTCTTCAGCTCCTCAACATACTGATTGTATGCCTTCGTCGCTTCAGTCCTCGCCGCCTTGATTTCATCCTTGATTTTAAATTGGAATACCTCAAGCTACAGTTCTTCAAAATCCTCTTCAACAGCCGTCTCTTCGGCCTCGTCCTCGGAATCAACTTCGTCGGCTTCATCCACAAGTTTCTCCAGAAACTGCTTATTGTCAGAGATGGTTTTGCGGACCTCCAGGACAAGTTTTTCCAGATCATCCGGCACTTCCGTCATACGGTATCTCCTATTTTACCACGGTATCCAGATATCGTTCGGCGTCCTTGGCAGCCATGCAGCCGGTACCAGCCGAGGTAATGGCCTGCCGGTAGGTAAAATCCTGCACATCTCCGGCAGCGAAGACACCGGATACGCTGGTGGCGGTCAGATTACTCTCAAGGCCCCCGCATTTCGTACGGATGTAGCCGTCAACCATGTCCAGTTGTCCTTCGAACATCGATGTGTTGGGGGAGTGGCCGATGGCAATGAATACACCATGAACGGGGATCTCCTTGGTTGAGCCGATGCGGTGCCGGATACGGATACCGGTTACGCCGGCGGCATCACCGAGAACTTCATCGAGTACGTAGTTCCATTCGATGGTTATATTACCGTTCTTTGTCTTCTCGATCAAGCGGTCGGCCAGGACCTTCTCGGCCCGGAATTCCTCGCGGCGGTGAATCACAGTTACATGCCTGGCAATGTTGGCAAGATAGAGGGCCTCTTCTACGGCGGTGCTGCCGCCACCCACCACTGCCACGTCCTTGCCGCGGTAGAAGAAACCGTCGCAGGTTGCGCAGCCTGAAACACCCCTGCCCTTGAAGGTTTCTTCCGAAGGAAGACCAAGATATTTTGCCGAGGCTCCGGTGGCTATGATCAGGGCGTCACAGGTGTAACGGACGGAGTCACCCTCCAGTACGAAGGGCCGCTGCTGCAGATCGGCACTTTTGATAGCGTCATGGATCATCAGGGTATTAAAACGTTCGGCATGCAGCCGCATGCGCTCCATCAGGTCGGGGCCCTGTACCCCTTCATGATCACCGGGCCAGTTATCGACTTCGGTGGTGGTTGTCAGCTGTCCGCCCGGTTGGAGGCCGGTGATGATGACGGGGTTGAGATTCGCCCGCGCTGCATAGATGGCTGCAGTATATCCGGCGGGGCCTGCCCCGAGAATAATCAGTTGATGATGAATCGCTTCCATGAATCCTCCTGCTGATAAGATGACCTGAATGTACCAGCAAACAGCCGTGTTGCCAAGAGACAAACCGATTGTTTCGCCATTTGACCCGATCCCGCGGCTCTGGTACTATAGCTGCACCCAACAGGAGAGAGCCCTTGCCAATGCATCTCAATGATCTCATCAATGAAGCCTACGATCGGCTCAGGAAACGTGTCCGCCGCACGGAACTGATCTACTCCCATTACTACACGGAAAAGCTGGGGGTCCCGCTGTTTTTCAAATGTGAAAACCTGCAGCGCACCGGATCATTCAAAATCCGCGGGGCGCTCAATTTCATGACCGCCCAGCCGCGAGAAGCGCTCAAAAACGGTGTCATCACGGCATCGGCCGGCAATCATGCCCAGGGTGTCGCATTTTCGGCGGATCTGCTGGGGGTCAACGCGACGGTCTTTATGCCGGAAATCACTCCGCCGCAAAAGGTGCAGTCAACCAGGGACTATGGGGCACAGGTGGTGCTTACCGGCCGGAACTTTGACGAGTCCTGTGAAGCGGCTTATAACGAACAGCAGGCTTCCGGCGGGCTGTTCGTGCATCCGTTTGACGATGAACTCGTTATGGCGGGTCAGGGAACAATAGCCCTGGAGATATTTGAAGAGCTTGCGGATGTACGCAATCTGATCATACCGGTCGGAGGGGGCGGGCTGATTGCCGGCATGGCAGCGGCAGTACGCGAAAAGGCACCGCATGTCCGCATCATCGGTGTCGAGTCGATGGCTGCACCATCCATGTCGGCATCCTTCGCGGCCGGCAAGCCGACTGAACGGCCGATCAGTGTAACACTGGCCGACGGTATTGCCGTCAAGCTCCCCGGAAAGCGGACGGTTCCGGTTATCTGCAGCTGTGTTGACGAGATCGTGCAGGTGGAGGAGGAGGATATCGCCCAGGCAATCGTTTCGCTCCTTGAAAAGACCAAGATGCTGGTCGAGGGGGCCGGTGCGGTCACGCTGGCAGCGGTTCTGAACCGGCGCATACCGGTTCTGGAGGGTAAAACCGTCTGTCTTTTGTCAGGGGGGAATATCGATGTCAAAACAATCTCTCAGGTGGTTGAACGAGGCCTGATCGCGGGGGGGCGTTATCTCAAGCTGACGGTCGAACTGGATGATCACCCGGGTGCATTGGCGGCATTGGCCGGGAATATTGCGGCCACACGGGCCAATATCTTTCATATCACCCATGACCGGCGCTCGAAATCACTGGCCATCGGCAGGACCGATGTTTCCCTGGAACTGGAAACGCGCGGCTATGAACACATCAATGAAATCGTGAGCTATCTGGAGGGGAAGGGCTACAGCCTGATGGTGATGTAGTTACGAGGTCACCTGGAACGTTTTTCGAGGCGGTTGATCTCGAATTTTTCCAGCCGGTACTGCAGGGTCTTGTAGCTCATCCCCAAAAGCGGCGCCGCCTTGCCGATCACCCAATCGGCGCGCTCCATGGCCTTGATGATCAAACCCTTCTCCAATTCCTCGAAATCGATGCCGTCCGGCGGCAGGTCGATGTGTATGCCGCCGGTCAACCCCACTGTTGAGCTGATTTCGGCCGGAAGATCCTCGGGCTGGATGAAGTTACTTTCAGCCATCAGCACGGAACGCTCTATGACAGACTCAAGCTGGCGCACATTGCCCGGCCAGGCGTAATTCATGATCAGCCGCAAGGCCGGTTTCGAGATGCCTTCGATCTCGATCCCGGAGATCTCGCCGTATTTTTTGACAAAATACTCCGCCAGGGTTTTAAGGTCACTGCCGCGTTCGCGCAGGGGGGGCAGACCTATCCGGATCACGTTCAGGCGGTAGAACAGGTCTTCCCGGAACGCTCCGCGCTTAATCTCCTGCTCCAACTCCCGATTGGTGGCAGCCAGTATACGCAGGTCCAGCGAAATATTGACCTTACCGCCCACACGCCTGATCTCCTTTTCCTGGATGGCCCGCAGCAGCTTGGCCTGCATGGACACATTCATTTCGCCGATCTCATCCAGAAAGACCGTGCCGCCGTTGGCGGCCTCGAAGATACCGATTTCGCGGGCATTGGCCCCGGTGAAGCTCCCTTTTTCGTGGCCAAAGAGCTCGCTCTCAATCAGTGTGTCGGGGATGGCCGCGCAGTTGATGGCCATAAAGGGCTTGTCCTTGCGATGGCTGCCGTCGTGAATGGCACGGGCCACAAGCTCCTTGCCGGTGCCGGACTCTCCCACGATCAGCACGCTCGAACTGGATGCGGCTATCTTGGAGATGATCCGGAACACCTCTTTCATCTTGGGGTGTTCGCCGTGGATGTAGGGTATGGATTGCACTGCTTCCAGGCGTTTACGCAGGACCCGGTTTTCCCGCACCAGTCCGATATGTTCTAGTGCCTTGCGGACCGCCAGGATCAGCTGATTGCCTTCAATCGGTTTTTCGAGATAATTGAAGGCCCCCTTCTGGATGGCCTCGACAGCGGTCTTGATCGAGCCGTGGGCCGTCATCATGATGACACACTGCTCCGCATCGACCTTCTGAACCAGTTCCAACAGGTCCATCCCGGTCTGGCCCTGCATCATGAGGTCGGTCAGGATCAGGTCGAACTCGCGTTTCTCCAGCAACGCCAGCGCTTCGCGGACACTGGCTGCCTCAGCCAGTTCATGGCCGACTTTCTTGAGAGTCAGGATGATGATCTCACGCTGAAGCTTCTCGTCATCGACAATAAGTATTCTGCCTTTCATATCAGCCATCAGGTCGCCTCCTGTTGTTCCTGCTGAAGCGGCAGCACAACCGTGAATTTCGTGCCTTCACCCGGTTTGCTCTCAACCAGGATCTCGCCGCCATGCTCCTTGATGATCCGCTCGGTGATAGCCAGACCCAGCCCGATGCCGACATCCTTGGTCGTGAAATACGGCTGGAAGATCTTGGCGATATCCTCCGGCTGGATGCCGCTGCCCTGGTCGGCAAAGGTCAGCCGTACCCGGTCGCCGCCTTCGTCCACAGCCGCCCCCAGGCGTATGATTCCGCCATCGTTCATGGCTTGGGCAGCGTTGTTGATGAAGTTGAGGATACAGTTGCGCAGCAGTTCCTGATCGACCCAGAGTGGCGGCAGGCCGGCATCAAACTCCTGCTCTATGCGAACCCCCTGTTCTGTCAGCCGGTCGTTCAGCAGCGGCAGTACCTTGGCCAGTATCTCACCATAGGGGACCAGGACCCGCCGCAACTTGAGCGGCCTGCCATAGTTCATGAAGTTAAGCACCATGTAGTTGGCCCGGCGCACCTCTTCCTTGATCTTATCCGTTAACTCCGTCAACTCGGCACATTTATCGCCGCAGATCGGCAGCATTTCCGTCTTGAGGTGATCGATGGCCAGGCTGATGTAGTTGAGCGGATTACGGATCTCATGGGCAATGCCCGAGGCCAGCTGGCCGACCCGGGAGAGGTGTTCGGCCTCGTACAGTCTCTTTTCCAGCGCTTCCCGCTCGCGCAGCTTTTCGACCATGTTATTGAATCCTTCGGCCAGTTCGCCGATTTCATCGCTGCTTTCAACCGGGATGGTCACCGACAGATCGCCGGCCGAGACCCGCTTGAAATCGTCCACCAGTCGATGGATTGGATCCGTGTAGCGTCTGGCCAGAAAAATGGTCAGGGCGATACCGACCGCAAAGACCATGCAGGTGGCAAACAGTCGCCGGATGAAATTGGCGTGCTGGAGGTCGCGGATATTGTCCAGAAGCATATTGATCTGGACGTAGCCCAGGTGTTCATCTCCGACGATGACCGGAACGAGCACCTCGTATGGCCTCTGGGAGAGGATCGAGGCCCCCCGGCTGGCGGCCGGTGCGGCGTGGACGCCCTTTTCCAGTTTCTTGATCTCGCGTTTTTTACCGATTTTTTCCGGGTCGGAGGAGTCAATGATCTCCCCCTCGTTGTTGATGATATTTATTTCGTTGATTCCCTTTTCACGGGCCTTGTTGAGATATTCGGTCAGGCGGGAGGTTTCGGCCTCGGAGGTCAGGTCTTCGATACTCATCTGCACAGCCTTGGAGATCTCCTGCGAACTTTCCTGGATCTCCCGCACCAGATCATTCTGGGCAGATTGATTGAGGATGAAAAGGGTCAACATGGCCAGAACAAGCAGGGAAATCATGATAATTATAAGTTTGGAATTGAGCTTCATGGCGGCCCTTGTTCGAAGAAGTGGCTGAATTATAGCGCAGGGTGAAGACAGAGACAAGCGCTAAGGAGGAGTTATGATAACTGGGCAGTTGACACTTCAGGCGGCACAATGCTACATACTTAAGTTATGTTTTCGCACCTTGCCACATATTTCCGCTATCTTGTGCCGGGTATGCTCCTGCTGCTGACCGGCTGCACGAGTTTTATACCGCGTGACAGGCTTCCATACCCTTTGATCAATGCCTCCTTCGACCAACAGGTCAAGGTTGTCATAATTCCGCTGCCGGTGATCGCTTCCAGTCCCAACGAGGGTATTACGTCCGGTGCCCTGACGGCATTTCTGCTGCACGACAGAAACGACAACATCAGTACCTTGCTGGCGCCTCAGATTAACTACAATAAAAGCTTCGGCATTAGTACGTCGCTCTACGGGGCCTTCTACCCTTCTCCCGACCGCTCCTGGGAAATAAACCTTGCCAAATCAACCATCATTAATGAAGATTACGAGTTCAAGCTGCGCGACAAGACCTTTCTCGACAAAAAACTCGAAATAAACGCCTTTGTATTTGCGTTCAGTGATGGCTCGGCCCGCTTTTTCGGCTTTGATGCCGGGACCCCCCGCCAGCGCGAGTCAAATTACACGGATAAGGAAATCGGCTTCAATATTTCTGTCGGCTATGATATCGGCCGGCACTTCCAGATCGTCCTGGGCGAGCGTTTTCGCGATGTTTCAATTGAGCCGGGGGCTGTCAAGAGCATCCCCTTCATCAAGGACCAATTCAAGGAGCAAAACGTTCCGGGAATAAATGGTTTTGTTGCTCATGCCCAGCGCATCTCACTGGTCTACAGTACGCTGGATTCCCTGACTGCGCCGACCTTCGGCGGATTTGCCAAAATCACGCTGGAAAACAGCTCGAAGGCCATGGGAAGTTCTGCCGATTACCGACACTATGAAGGCGAGCTCAAGGGATTCATCCCGTTTGACGACAACCGTTACATCAGTGTCTTTCGTCTGGTCTACAACCAGACACTGGGTGATCAGGTCCCATTTCTGGAACAGAGCAGCCTGGGCGGCGAAAATACCCTGCGTGGGTATGGCCGCAATCGCTTTATCGACAACAGTTACTTTCTGTTGAATCTCGAAGAGCGCATCCGGCTTTTCCGCTGGGAGATTTTCGGTGTCAAGGCTGACTGGGAGCTGGCGCCTTTCATAGACCTGGGAGCCGTGATGGAGCGGCTCGACCGGTCCAGCGGCAAACAGTTCGAGTTCAATCCCGGGATTGGTCTCCGCGCTGTAGTTCGGCCAAACATCACCGGGCGAATTGATGTCGGCATTGGTCACGACGGCCCGGCGGTGTTTGTCGGTCTTGGATACCCGTTCTAACAGGTTGTTGAAAAACGTCATGAGGAGGCCTGGATGCAAGGCGCAAGCGAACGAGGAAGCGAGGCGTACCCCATGTACGTTGAGCTTCCGAGAGAGCGGCAACGCAGCAGACTGGCCCCGCAGTAGATTTTCAACAACCTGCTAAGCCTACCCCAGCTCTTCCTGCAGACGCTGCCTGCGGCTCATCTCGGCATACAGTCCGCCGAGTTCCAACAACTCGGCCGGCGGCCCCTCCTCTGCGATCTCCCCTTTTTCCAGTACGATAACCCGGTCGCAATCTCGGAATGCGGAAACACGCTGGGAAACGATCAACACGGTGCGGTTTGCATAAAAGTGCCCCAGTTCGGCCAGGATTTCCTCTTCTCGTCCGGCATCTACCGCCGAAAGCGGGTCGTCAAGCAGCAGCAAAGGCGGATCAATGGCCAGCGCGCGCGCAATGGCCAGGCGCTGCTTCTGACCGCCGGACAGCGTAATACCTTTTTCACCCACCAGCGTATCCAGCCCCTCGCGAAACTTGTCGATATCATCGCTGAAACCGGCCTGGCGAGCGGCCTCGCCAATGATTGCTTCATCATAATCCGTCAGGGCATAGGCGATATTTTCGCGGATGCTGCGGGAAAAGAGGAACGCCTCCTGGGGGATATAACCGACCAGCCGGCGCAGACTGGCCAGGGTGATGTTGTTGATGTCACGGCCGTCGATGAAGAGCATGCCATCCGTAACCGGCAGCAAACGCGGGAGAAGTTTGATCAGGGTTGTTTTCCCGCTGCCCACCGCGCCGGTGATGCCGACCTTTTCTCCGACGTTGATCCGAAACGAAATCCCGTCCAATATCCGGGCTGCATCATAGTTGAAAGAAAGTCTGCGAAACTCGATCCCGTCGCGGATTTCATCGAGCGGTTCCGACTCGCTTGTATCGGCTACACCCGGATCAGCGCTAAGAATCGTGGCCAGGCGAGACATGGAGGCCGCCCCGCGCTGGGCCAGGGTCAGGATCCAGCCCATCACCGCCGTGGGCCAGACCAGCATGGACAGATAACCGCTGAAGGCCACAAAATCACCCAGGCTGATACTGCCGTCGATCACCAGCCGTCCACCCATAAAAAGTACCACCAGTGTCCCGGCCCCGGTAGAAGCTGCCATGACCGGGATAACCAGCCCGCGCAGACGTGCCAGGCGCAGGTTATGATGCAGGTAGTGACCGGCTGTCTGCCCGAATTGCCCCTGGAAATGCTCCTCGCGGCAATAGGACTTGATCAGGCGCACCGCCGAAATCGATTCCTCGGTCAGGCTCGTCATGCGGGCCAGCTCTTCCTGCGCCTCCAGTGAACGCTGAAACAGCCGATGACTGATCTTCTTGACAACCAGGATCATTAATGGAAAGGGGAGAATCGCGCTGATCGTCAGCCAGGGGTGAATGCGCAGCATCAGCGATACCGCCGCCGTATAGATGATCACCGTATTGATGGCGCTCATAACACCGAAGCCGGTCAGCATGCGGACATTGGTCAGGTCGTTGGAAAAGCGGGAAAGGATGTCGCCGGTGCGGCTGGTGGAATAAAAGTGCTGGTCGAGCAGCATCAGACGTTGGAAGAGGTCGGTCCGGATGCGAAACTCGATGATACGGGCGGCGTTCAGGATCAGGGTCCGGGAAAAAACCCTGGTGACACAGTGCAGCGAGGCCAGCAGCGCGATGCCCAGGGCACAGGCTGCCGGGGAATAACCGGTCGTGGCGGGGTGTTGCAGCCCCTCCACCGCCAGTTTCATAAGCCATGGTATTAGAAGGGCAAATGCGTTGGTTGCCAGCAAAAAGCCGCCGCCGGCGGCGTAACGCCATCGCAGTGTAACCAGGTAACGTTTCAGGAGAGCGAGGTCTTTAATATCAATATCCCTCGTGACGGATGTAACCAGATGAATCAGATTACATCAACCACCAGCTTTTTACCGAAAACCGCCAGGGCAGTTTCAATCTGTTCAATTCGGCTCTTGTGCCGTAGCGACAACAGACGATCTACCAGTGTAGGCGCAAGGTTCAGCATTCGTGCAAGGTCGGCTTTTTTCTTACCAGCTTCGATAAGGGTATTGTGCAGGATGACCTTGCCGGTGACAACCACAGGCAAAATAACCGCGGGGCGACCGTCAAGGGCAGATGGATACGGTATGAGCTGTTTGTCGTCAATATATGATTCCAGCATGGTTTCAAGTGCGTCCTGTGCCCAGACAAGTGCCTCGGTTTCGTCGTCTCCCTCGGTTATTGCTTCCGGAATATCAGGGAAAGTTACGACAAAACCGCCTTCTTCAGCAGGTTCAAGGTGTACGGGGTATGCAAACATGGTTGCCTCCTTATTTCAGGCCAAGTTGTTTCTTGATGCCTTCAACCGTGCCTTTCTTCAGTTCTTTTTTAGCACCATGCATTGGCAATTCAGATTTCAGTTTGCCAAGCTTTACAATCAGATGGCCGCCACCACCGCTCTTTGTCTCGAAAGTGCAACCTTGTTTGGTAAGCCATCGTTTTAGTTCGGTGCTGTTCATGGAGATAACTCTAAACAATATATGTATCTAGTGTCAAGAAAAGATAAACATAAATGTATATAAACATCAAGGTTTCGTGCTTACAAAATTATTGTCTTGTTATTTAACGCCTGATTTGGTAACTCCAATGACATGTAATGTGGTGATATGGTTACGGAGGGAGTATGAGGGTCTGGACAGTGCAACGCCCCGGTTTGTCCGGTCGCCTGTTGGTTGAGCGCTTTCTCTCGGGCGGAAGCGGGTGTTGTGAACGGCAGTATGGTTTGAGAGAGGCTGATTGATGACAGAAGCCCCGTATTCCTGAAATGGAATGTGGGGCTTTTCAGCGTTCCGGCGGGGTGGAGACAGGGGTGGGTAGCGTGGGGTTTGAAAGGATGAGGGATGAATTATGAAGGGGTTTGCTATTTTTCTAAATCATTCAATAGAAAAATAACAAGCAGCGTCCCCTCAGAGGTCCTCAAGAGCAGATAATTAGAAGACACAAAATGAGTCCTGAAGATATGAGAGCAGAAGAGGAACTCATGGGAAGATTCGGTTATGCCTATGCAAGGTATTATCCTCTTCTTTCGAAATTAGTTTCATCAATGAGAGCGATATTTGAATTTTTGCTACCGATTATCTTCGGTTTATATGCAGTCACAGTCGTTGCCACGGCTACTGTGAAACCAACACCTAACAAAGCCGTCGAGAAGGACGCACCAAAAGCCGTGCGTCTATCACCTTAAAAAGGTTGAACAGGAAATAGCAAGAAAAGGAATAGGAAGACCTAAATGAAGAGGCTGAGCAATAAACTTAGGCCTAACTGCATGAATGAGAGCTCTGAAGAGTATTACCAGAGGGTTTCTCCACAGCTTCCTAATTTCCCGCCGGAGGTTGTTAGCCAGTGGCTCTTTCATCATTTTGACAGTGTTATGCACCGGTACTCCTGGCTGGATTTTCGCTCACTGGTATTTTCACCTCAAACATGGTCAACAGAAGATATCCTAGCGAAAGTAACTGCATGGAATGAAACTGCTGTAGAAAACTGGAAGAAGGCATTGCTAACGAATCAAGGCTTCCAAAGTAGCCGTCTTGGCCGCTACATGATCTCGGAAGGGACTTGGCCAGTGCCACCCATCATTTTTAACAACACCACAGACATCAAAAGGAAATGGCAATAGTGTCAGGTCTACATATTGACAAAACAAGTGTGCTGGGTGTCAATGGGTGTCAAGGTGTAGACTCCAGGATTTATATCGGATGAGGCGGAGTTGATCAAGGAATTGGGACAACACGAGATTCTGAAAGAAACCTTCCATCAGTAACTCATATAGTTGGTGCAATGAGTATTTTTGAGCATCCGCATTGCCCCATATCAGCTTATAGCTAATGATCTAAACAAACCTCTGTTTTGTGCCGCGCACAAAAGAAAAGGGCTCCCGAAGGAGCCCTTTTTTGATGAGTCATTCTTACTTTAATCAATATAAACTTACAAAATCAAACATGTTAGTAATTTGAGTCGCATTCATAGTCTGTCCATTATGGGTTGCTCCTCCCGAAAATCTTGTATTGATTGCCGCAAGTGTAGTTACCCCAAGATTGGGGGCACCGGTCGTATCATAAATACCAAGGCTGTGGCATCCGGCGCATGGGCCGTCATAAATAGTTTTTCCTAACAAAGCAGAAGCAGATAAGCTGGCTGTTATCGATAGAGGCGTTGTGGCGGTGCCTAAAACTGCGTCGGTTACTCTAACAGTGAAGTTGGAGGTTGTAGCATTCGGTACCGCCGGGGCAGTCGGTGTCCCGGCAATAACTCCTCCCGCACTCAAAGTCAGGCCTGCAGGGAGAGCGGCGCTTCCGATTGCAAGTGCCCATGTGTATGGAGAAGTTCCGCCGGTAGCGGCAAGTGTCACCGGGCCATAGGCTGTTCCAAACGTTGCGGCTGGTAGTGTGATTGGTGTTATGGCCAAAGGAGCACCTGCACCTGCTACGCTCACGGCAATCGAGAGGGCCTGCGAATCGGATACGGGGGTGGCGGCCGAATCGGTGACAGTCACAGTGAAGCTTAATGTCCCGGCGGCGATCGGAGTACCGGTGATTGTCCCTGTGCTGCTGAGTGTCAATGGTGCAAGGCTTCCGCCTGTGATTGTCCAAGATAATGTGCCAGTGCCACCGGTTGCAGCAAGGGTCTGACTATAGGCTGTCCCAACAGTTGCTCCGGGCAGTGTCGTGGTAGTGATGGTCAACGCTCCGGAAGCTGTCACAGTTATCGAGAGGGCCTTTGAAGCGGTTTTTGCCGTTGAATCAGTAACCGTAACTGTGAAAGTTGCGGTCCCAGCGGTGGTGGGAGTTCCGGAGATAACCCCGGCGGTGCTCAGGGTCAACCCTGCTGGAAGAGAGCTTCCGGTTGCAAGTGCCCAAGTTAATGGAGCAGTGCCTCCAGTCGCGGCAAGGGTTACCGGAACATAAGCAGTTCCGACCGTGCCGGAAGCTAGCGGTGAAGCTGTCGTGATGACAAAACCGGCGGGGGTTGCGGCGGGGGTTGCGGCGGGGGTTGAATCGTCTCCACAGCCCGTAAACATTAATGCGATGGTGGTCAGCAACAGAAAAGCAAACAACATTTTTGTTTTTTTCATAAAAATCCCCTTTCTTTTTTTGGGCTTCATCTGATGTTTCATAACTTTGAATTGAACCGATAACGATTTCAATTAGACCATGTAACAAATCGATTGCAAGAACATAAAATATTAATTTCAAATAATTAAACATCACAAGAAGAAAAAACTACAGTACTGAATACACAGCAAGTCTAATGGTCAAGCCGCAAACGTGCGTAACCATAACAATTAAACTGTACTTCCCGAACACGTAGGAACACAGTAGGGGACATTCTATAATCCATCTGTCAACAGAAAATAATGCTCTTTAAAAATCAAATAGATAGCTTTTTGGCCAAACTTCGGACGCACTTCTCCCATGACATTTTTGTATATGGCGACTCTCTCACTAA
>JAENWA010000075.1 GCA_016650295.1 Desulfuromonadales bacterium
CGTTAGTGAGAGAGTCGCCATATACAAAAATGTCATGGGAGAAGTGCGTCCGAAGTTTGGCCAAAAAGCTATCTATTTGATTTTTAAAGAGCATTATTTTCTGTTGACAGATGGATTATAGAATGTCCCCTTAGCCTCTTTCCGAGTGGTAAAATCGGGGTTTCCCCGGAGCAACAGAGCCTGTCGAACAGCCCTCTTGAACCGATGATTGCGTTGCTCTACGTCGCCGTTTTCATTGGGGCTTGCTGCCTGCGTTTTGCGTCCGATAAGACCATAGTGGTTGAGCAGCGCCTGATAGCGCTGGGTAAATTCATCAGGATGAAGAGATTTTTGCACTGCCGCTGTCAGCCGGTCGGTCTGATGTGAGCGAGGAACACCGCCCAGCTCCCATAAGGCCGCCTGTAGCCCGTCACTCAAGCTTTCAAAGCTCTCTGAGAAACAGATGCTGCCGGTCTCCCAGTTGGAGTAGGTCAGTACAAAATGATAAACCAGATGATCGAATGGCTGCTTGGCGATGGTGATTCCAAGCTCCCCCATATGGGTGTAATCCGATTGTGCCAGTTCGCCGGGGTGGTGCAGTTGGGGAAAGTAAATCTCCTGTGAAGGCCCTTCCAGAGCTCGCCAGCATTTAACCCGGCGCTGAAGGGTTCGCAGTTGTCCGTCGGAGAATTGCCCAGGAAAACGTCTCTGCAAATCATCGAATAGCGTTTTTGCTTCAAAACCGGGGTTCGCAGCGAGGTTGTCACGGAGTTCATCCCAAAAACCGACGAAAGGATCAGAACGGGTTTGCCAAGTCCTCTCTTTTTTGAGTTCACTTGGGAGCCAGCCAGACTTTGAATACTTTCGTGCCGTTTTTTCATCCATACCGGATTTGGCTGCGGCAACAGCCTGTGTCGCTTCAGTTTGCATGAGCTTCAATAACCTCCTTACCTGCTGATCAGTTACCATCCGGCCATCCTTGTTCCAAAGAGATGGTGGACAGCTTACAATGCCCGATACTTTCGGGAATTATAATTGTCGTCGGTCGGGAGTTCTAATTGTCGCTCATCAGTTTCGCTAACTTACATTGGAAAACAAATCCCAATTGTTATAATAATTAGTCATGTCTTTTTCTATTTCTCTTAGCTCAACCGGCCTACCATCATTCTTGACCCTGAAATAAAAATGCCGTCTCTTCTTATTGTCATAAACTTTATAATCAAACTCTTTAACAATATCATCCGATTTGAAAATAAAGTAATGGAACTCATTCGCTGCATCAGCAACAACAAAGACAAAAAACTGGAAAATACTATTTTCAATTTCTCTTTCAAATAAAGTATGCCATCCGGAGCATCGAACTTCTTCATTGATGTAGTTGAAATATGAACGGCTGTATGAAAATTTAATATTGTATGATTTACCATTTTTTGACGCGATGATGCCGCCACCTTCACTTCTGCCCCCTTTGCGAACAGAAAAGTCGTACTTATCACTTAAAATTTTCATTAGTTCCATTTGTGTTAACTTCCTGCCACCTTCTTTAATGTTAGCTGTTACTTCACCAGCCTCTTCGTAATCATTATTTTCTTCAAATTCACAGCTATGATTTTTTTCCAATCCCAATAACTGTTGCATTTCCTCATAACTATGTGGAGTTGTGTGTTTATCCTCTATTGGCTCTTTGCCATTGTTTACTGTACCTGTTTTCCCATCTCTGTATTGGCGGTCATTTGTGGTAGACCAATTCATATTTCGCCACAATGGACTCTCAATAACTTGCTGAAATGAAATTTGATAGCCATCCTTTTCAAGTTGTCCGCATCGCCTCATCAATCGTGATGGTTTAAATTCAACATAATTCTGCGCCCGTTCAGTAAGTTCCAAAACCTCTGTAACCTCTGGAAGGATATTTTCTTTTTCCACAAGAAAATTTATCGCGTCTCCCACTTGGCTTACAACTTCATCAACCGTTTTTATTGCTTGCTTTAACGGCACCATAAAAAATTCTTTGTTTTTCACATACCGATAGCTTTGCAGTTTTTGATGGATAATTTTTTCAGCCATGATGCAATCTTGAACGTAAACATCATAAGCAACTCGATATTCTGCTGGTACACCTGTAGCTGACGACAACTCTCTTGCTCTGTCTTCTGGGGCTTTAGATGTTCTTCCTATTTTGAGAAGATCTTTATGCAGTCCAGGGCTTATCAAAATATAGATCCAACCATTGCTCATTTAAGCATCCTCTTTATTTATTTGTTCAACGTGTCGCGGCGTGACCTGCGCGGCGTTTTTTTGCCGCGTCAGAGTCTACGCCGGTGTTGGCCCTTCTACATTTTCATCTTGTCTTTGATTCTGTCCGCTACAGGCCGAGGAAACACAGAATAAATGGCTTCTGTATTTCGCTTAATTTCTTCAACCGGCAAGAAATCTGTCACTTCAAAATACTTCTTGTCGATTGCAGCAACTCGCACTGCGCCGCTCTTTATTGTCTTGTTTTTCTCTGAAACAATTACCCATAGGTAGTATTTCGGGTACGCTACGCCGCTCTGCGTTGGCCCATTTCTTAGTAATTCGTATTTCACGTTTACATGCCGTCCAATCGACTTTTTGAAATACTGCTCTAAATCACGTTTCAGGAAAGCATCGAAATTTTGCTCACTCGGGACGTTCGATTCTATGTGGCTTTCTTGAATTGGGTCATTCGCTCTTGCAGGTGCCTGTCCGACTACGCATATCAAGGCAAGCAGTGGGAGAATTCTTAAGTGACGTCGCATCGGTTTTTTCCTTTTCTTTCTGGTGGGACAACTCGTTGTTGAGCAGACGACATTTGGTATCTACATCTATATGCTTTCATCTACATGTATATGCCGTCATCTATATGTATATACCTAGTGTTCATCTACATGTATATGCTTTTTACTTTCCCCGGTTTCTTCGAGTTATCTATATGTAGATGCTTTTTCAATGATCCACCTGATGCAGTGACGCTCTTCCCAAGTTGGTATTTCGTTTCAAAGTCATATTTCGCGACTTGGGTAAAATTCAAGATGACATGGAATGTTTTCATAAATCATCCTTTAAAAAACCCCACTCTTCCCACCCCTGTTTCCACCCTGCCGGAACGCTGAAATACCCAAAATTCCGGCGCGCCGGAATTTTACTGTAACCACTCGTTTTGTAATTGAAATCACGAAAAACACCCTCAGATTTTTGCCGACATTTTTTGGTGGTTTTTCCGATACAACATGCTGATATAACAGTATTAATTTCTTTAACTGCTTCAACTTCTGAAATGCCATGCTGCGAAGCAGAATCAGCACGTCATCCTTCAGGGCCAGGGTCAACTTTTACACAACACAGAACGCCCCTTAACCGTCCTCACGGAAAAAAACAAAAAAACCGCCACATCGGCACACTGCCGACACAAGCGGTTTTAATCCATCCTGATCGCTGCATCCCCTGCCATCACGACCCCTCCATTCAAAAAACATCCATTACATTAATACAAGCTATACATCACGCCAAGCCAATTATCAAAGGTAATATATAACCGTGGACAATCCTCAGACCATAGAGAAAGAGAGAATCAACGTTGAACCGACTTTTGGGTCCACGAAATACACTAAAATACTTACCACGGACGACACTGAGGAAATCAAATCCGAGGAGACAGAAGTCTGTTATGGGAAATACTCTGTACTCTATCTCAACAAACCCGCCATCATTCCTGCACGTGCCGCCCTATTTCCGCAAAACGCGCAATTTCCTCCGGCACGATTCCAAAAGAACTGAATTCTTCTTTCCATCCGGCGATCGCTCCATACACCTCATCAACAATCAGTGCCGCACGCGGTATCCTCCACAGGCGCCCCAACTTTTCCAACTTTTCGCGACCTGGGTAATGCGTGTCAAGATCGAAGAAAAGTACGTGCTCTCCTGCCTGCCTGATATCCGGAAGTAAATCAAAGGAAGGCGAAAGCCGCCAGCCATCGTGCATATCACGCACCATCCAGAAATTTTTCAGATGGTCATCCGTATTGCTGATAACCGCATTGAAAACCATCTGTCGAAATAACAACTCTGCATCCCGTTGCGGGTCTGCGCTGATCTTTCGGACGATCTCAAGTACGTCGTAGTAACGGCAGTTGTAGTACCCCTCCATTTTCAATAACGTCTGGAGACTGATCATATGCCGACGGCCGGCATCCCCGATATCATACCTTTGGACAAGCAGCACCTGTCTGTTGCCGCATTCTTCAAGCCGGCAAGGCGGAATCACAAGACCGGCTTTTGCCGCGAGGCTCATCGTGGCGGCCTCGATTTTCACCACATCAACCTGGTCCCTGGTGCTCGAAAACTTGGCGATATAGTGGATGTTTCTCACGTCATCATACACCAGCGCCTTTGGCCGTGCGCCGCCTGGAGAGCTGCCCGCGGAAAGCAGCAGGGATATGGCGCTGTCCTCGCGTTCTCCCTGCTCAAACAGCTCAGCCTCCCGCACCAGTTCAGCCAGATTGATAATCGATGTATCTGGTTGCGGAAGCTCGGGGTGACCTGATTCTCTGTATGCCAGCGCACCAAGTCCTGCACTCCCCAACGCAAGCAGAAGTTCCGGCAGATTTTGCCGATGACGTGGCAGTTGGTGCTTACGAACCAGAAGCCGTCGCCCCCAGTCATCCGGGAGGCTATCTTCAAAAACAGCGAAGACACCGGGGTGCCGGACAGGGAAGGTGTCGCTTTTCAGCGGTAACGAGACGGGGTCCAGGGCAAATGCGCCCGGAAGTTCAAGATATTCGCGGTGGTATCTGAATGCGCCGCCGGCGCGGCCGTTTTCGGCGATCTCGCACACCATCTCGCCGGCATTGCAGTAGCTGCCGTTGATAATAATCCATGCCTCGATCCGGTAGATCAACGCTGTACCCTCGATGCGCGTCGCCGCTTGGGCGCGCTCGCCTGGTTGTATTTCACAAAAAGATCTTCCGGCGGCGCAAACAGGTAATCCAAGTCCGACTCACGATCCAGCATGCGGAGCGCCGTACTCCAGGAACCGATCTGAACAGAAGGATTTCCATCTTCCATCTTTTTAAGTGTTGGAATGCTGACACCGATTCGGGCGGCAAACATCAGCTGGGTATCATTTTTTCGCAGACGTTCTTCTTTGAGACGCGCCCCAAGAGATTCAAGGTATGACGTGCTGTTCATGCGTGCCCCTTACATACAAATTATATTTAGTTTTATATGCTAAATTTACATTTAACACAATTTATATTTTGTATTATATAAAACTATCTCCGAATCAGACACACGGTGGAGTTGCTGGCGGAGCAGTTGAAGGATTGAACAACACTGAGATAAGCTGAGGGAGAAGGGCCGGTTTTGAGAATCCGGCCTTTTTTATGAGGGCAAAGAGAAAGTCAGAACAGACTCAGCAGCATCTTGATCCCCATGGCCAGCAGGAACAGGGCAAAGACCTTCTTCAGCCGTCCGATGGGGAGGCTGTGGGCAAGCCGGGCACCGAGCGGGGCCGTCAGGATGCTGGCGGCGGCCACCCCCGCCAGGGCCGGAAGGTAGACAAAACCGATGGTCAACGGGGGAAGGTCCATTGACAGGCCGTTGACCACATAGCCAATGGCGCCGGCCAGGGCGATCGGAAAGCCGATGGCCGACGACGTGCCGATGGCGGTATGCATGGCAACGTTGCACCAGACCATGAACGGCACGGACATGCTTCCGCCGCCGATCCCCACCAGGCTGGAGATGCCGCCGATCAGCCCGCCGACACCGAACATGGCCGTACGTCCGGGCAGCTGCCGGTGCGGCTTCGGCTTGATATCCAGCAGCATCTGGCCGGCAACGACAAACAGAAAAACAACAAAAGACACCTTGAGAGTATGGGTGGAAAGCCGGGATGCAACGCATGTTCCCAGAAAGGTGCCGGACATGATGCCGGGAGTTATCCGCCGGACCACGGCCCAGTCAACGGCCCCTCTCTTGTGGTGGGCACGCAGGCTGGAGACCGAGGTGAACATGATGCTGGCCAGGGATGTCCCGAGCGCCAGATGAAGGATATGTTCGGCCGGTAATCCCCGGGCAGTAAAGATGAAGGTCAGGATCGGCACGATCACCAGGCCGCCGCCGACGCCCAGCAGACCGGCCAGGACTCCGGCAAAGGCCCCAAGGGCAAGATACAATAACCATGCGAACATTCCTGTCACTCCTCACAACCCTGAATTTCAGGCATCATACGTTTCCGCGGGGAAATTTTCCATCTGAAAACGAAAAAACCGGGGGAAAAATCCCCCGGTTCGAAAGGAGCACACATGGCAGTATGTGCTCATTCAACACTGTGTTGTGATTATTCGGCGGCAACCGGCTCCGCATCCAGCAGCAGTTCGGGTTCTTCCGCCTCAAGTTCGCTTTCGTTGTTAAGAATCCGCGCCATCCTGACCATATCCAGCTCATTTTCCCAACGAGAAACCACCACCGTGGCTACACCGTTGCCGACCAGATTGGTCAGGGCACGGGCCTCGGACATGAAGCGGTCGATACCCAGGATCAGCGCCAGACCGGCCACCGGGATGGTGGGAATGGCCGCAAAGGTGGCCGCCAGGGTGATAAAGCCGCTGCCGGTGACGCCGGCCGCGCCCTTGGAGGTCAAAAGCAGCACGCCCAGGATGGTCAGGGTCTGGGTCCAGGTCAACGGCGTATTGGTAGCCTGGGCCACGAAGACCGCCGCCATGGTCAGGTAGATCGAGGTGCCGTCCAGATTGAAGGAATAGCCGGTGGGAATTACCAGCCCGACCACCGACTTGGTGCAGCCCAGGTTCTCCAGCTTGGCCATCATGCGCGGCAGGACCGACTCAGAGGAGGAGGTTCCCAGCACGATCAGCAACTCTTCCTTGATATACTTGATGAATTTGAAGATGCTGAACCCGCACAGCTTGGCGATGGTTCCCAGGACGATGAAGACGAACAGCAGGCAGGTCAGGTAGAAACTGCCCATCAGCATGCCGAGCTTGGTCAGGGAGCCGAGACCGAATTTACCGATGGTAAAGGCCATGGCCCCGAAGGCGCCGATGGGAGCGAGCTTCATGATAACACCCACGATACCGAACAGGACGTGCGAGACCTCGTCGATAAACTTGAAGACCGCCTTGCCACGCTCGCCGAGCATGGAAAGCGCAAAGCCGAACAGGATCGCAAACAGCAGCACCTGCAGGATATCGCCCTTGGCAAAGGCATCCACCACGCTGCTGGGGATGATATTTACCAGGAAGTCAACAGTGCTGGTCGCCTGTCCCTTTGAAGTGATAGCCGTCAGCGCCTTGGTATCCAGTTTGGATACATCGGCATTCATGCCGACTCCCGGCTGAATGACGCTGACCACCAGCAGACCGATGGCCAGGGCCAGGGTCGAGACGATCTCGAAGTAGAGCAGCGCCTTGGCGCCCACCCGGCCGACCTTCTTCATGTCCTCCATGCCGGCGATGCCGGTCACCACGGTGCAGAAGATGACCGGTGCGATAATCATCTTGATCAGCTTGATAAAGCCGTCTCCCAGGGGCTTCATGGCCGCGCCGGTCTCGGGGTAGAAATGTCCGACACAGATCCCGATGCTGATGGCGGTCAATACCTGGAAATACAGATGCTGGTAAAACTTTTTCCCGTTCATAACTGACTCCTTTTCATTGTATGAGTATTTATTCTTATCTCTCAAAAACTGCCGGCAGTGTTGATCACGGTCTGTCCGGCAGCGGCATCCAGTGGGTAAATATGCGGACGCTCTTCAGTCCAACCTTTGTGGTACATACCTTGATACTTTCGAAATTGCCGACACAGGTATAATCATCTCCAAAGACCGGATATGGTGTGTAGAGCAGTACCCTTTCGGATTCGTCCGGCAGCCTCACTTTTGTATCGATCCATTCCATCGCCATCATGCATCTCCTTCCCGAGTTCTTGTTCAGAAACTCCATTCCGACAGGGTGGTAAACTTCGCAATATAACGTCATGTTAGCAATAGGGATGCCATGTACGTATACATTTTTAACACACTGTTATTATTTATTATTTTGGCTAATACACTGAAAGAGCCTGATAAAAGAGGTATAACCGGATGAAAGGAGGTATCTGGGTGGGGTCTTGATTCAATAGATATTTCAGGCAATTGAAAGGTAATAACCCCGGTTATACCCATAACCGGGGTTATACCCTTTTGAAACGAGGGGATGAGGGAGGGGGAAATAAAAGGATTTCTACTTCGTCACATTCAAAGTCAGTGGGAAATAACACCACGAAGCTTGAGGCGTTTGCTGAGGGCCGGCTGGGAGATCCCCAGCAGGCGGGCGGCGATGGTCTGGTTGCCGTTGGCCCGGGACATGGCCTCTTCCACCAGCAGTTCGGCCGCCTCGCCGAAGGTCGGCAGGCGCTCCAGACCGGCGTACAGGTTCTGTTCGGGGCCCTTGATCGCCTCCAGATTCTGCTTTGTCTCCGGACGGTTGATGGTCTTCAGAAAGGTCTCCATGGAGAGCACCCGGTCACGGTGAACGCTGACGGCATTGTACACCAGGGCCTTCAATTCACGGATATTGCCGGGGAAGTTGTAGGTAGCCAGCATCTGCAGCAGCTCCCGGGGAGGCGTCGGTTTCTTTTTGCCCAGCGCCCGGGCGGCATCCTCCAGAAAATGATCCAGCAGCGGCGGCAGATCCCCTTTCCGCTCTCGCAAGGGTGGGACATGGACCATGTGGGTACAGAGCCGGTAGTACAGGTCGCGGCGGAAGGTGCCGGCCGCCTGTTTCTGCGCCAGGTCCTGGTGGGTGGCCACCACCACACGCGCCTTGAGACGCTTGGGGCGATCGCTCCCCAGGGGAAAATACTCCCCCTCCTGCAGCAGCCGCAGCAGTTTGACCTGGGAAGGGATGCTCAGGTCACCGATCTCGTCCAGAAAGAGGGTCCCGTCGGCAGCCTCCTCGATCATGCCGCGCCGCGGCTGATCGGCGCCGGTAAAGGCCCCGCGCATGTGCCCGAAGAGGGTATCGGCAAAGACCACGTCGTCCAGGCCGGCCACGTTCACCGCCACCAGCTGTCCGCGACAGCCGCTCAAGGCGTGAGCGGCCTTGGCGATCAGTTCCTTGCCGACGCCGCTTTCTCCCATGATCAAGAGCGGTTCGGAACTCTGGGCCACCGCCTCGATGTAGGAGAAAATCGCATGCATGGCACGGTCAGTGGTGACGATGCCGGAAAAGGCCTCCGGGCACTTCAGCTCCCCGGACAGCATCCGGCTGGACATCTCGCGGTTCTGCCGCTCCAGCTCCAGCATGCGGATGGCGCGCAGCACTCCGCTGATCAGCCGGTCTTCCTCCACCGTCTTGACAAAGTAGTCGAAGGCGCCCAGCTTGATGCAGTTGACCGCGCTCTCGATCTGGTTCATACCGCTGATGATGATCACCGCGATTTCCGGGTGACGTTCGGCGATCAGGCCCAGCAGTTCGTCACCGGCCAGATGCGGCATGTTCAGGTCGAGCAGGACCAGCCCGATCTCCCGTGTCTCCAGCAGTTCCATCACATGACGGCTATCCTGGCAGGTACTGATAGTGCTGATCCCGGCCGAACGCTCCAGGGTCAGGCTCAGAGAGCGCAGCCAGGCCGGTTCGTCATCAACCAGCAGTACACCAAAATGGGGATACAGCGATGAGTTCATGGGTCAGGCCCTCCTGCTGCTGGGGAAAGTCAGGGTCACGACCGTACCCTGGCCGGGGACGGAATCAAAGTCCAGTGAACCGCCATGCTCCTTGACGATGGTGGCTGATACGGAAAGGCCCAGACCGGTTCCGCCGCTTTCCCGCTTGGTGGTGAAGAACGGATCGGTCAGATGCGGGATATGCTCCGGCGCGATTCCGCTCCCTTCATCGGCAAGCCTGAGCACGACCGCTCCGGCCTCCTGGTCGAAGACGGTTTCCAGGGAGATGCGGCGCTCCATGTCCGGCAACGATTGGCATGCGTTCAGGATCAGGTTGATCACTACCTGTTCGATCCTCTGGGCATTGCCCTGGATCAGCGGCAGATTCGACGAGTAGTGGGACTCGAAGCGGTTGGTAGCCGAACGTATGGACGAATCCACCAGACGGACGGCGGCCTGGATGACCCCGTTGAAATCCACCGCTTCAGTTGCATCCGAGGTGTCATGGCGGGCGAAATCCTTCAGCTCCTCAACAATCCGCTTGATGCGGTTGGCGCCTTCCTGCATCTCCTCCAGCAGGCAGGGGACCTCCTTGCGCATCCGCGAATAGGGAAGCCCGCCCAGAGTAAAATCACCCTGGTCGTGATAGCGGGCCTCCAGCACCTCTTCGGCATCCCGGTAGACCTCACGCAGGATCGGCATATTGAGCAGGATCAACCCGTTGGGATTGTTGATTTCGTGGGCGACACCGGCCACCAGGATGCCGAGCGAGGCCATCTTGTCGGCCTGGATCAGCTTGTCCTGATGAAGCTTCAGTTCGTCCAGGGCCCGTTTCCGCTCGCTCACCTCCAGGGCCAGTTCCGCCGTACGCTGGGCAACCCGCCTCTGGAGCGTTCGCGACCAGATCACCGTGCCGGCCAGGATCAGCAGCAGAGGCCCCAGCACCATGGCCCCGTACCAGACCACCTTTTCCCAGGCCACCTTGGGCGGACCCAGCACCCCCAGCCAGCGGTCGTAGATCTCCTGATACTTGCCGGTCTTCTTGAGGATCGCCAGCCCTTCGTTGAAACGCGCCAGGAGTTCTTCGTTACCTTTCCTGACTCCATAGCAGTAACGCTGCGAAGAGATGCTCTTGGCGACCGGAACAAGGTTGGAGAGCTTGTGTTCGCGGATAATGTACATGCCGGGCAGCATGGCCAGCACGGAATAGTCATGCTTGCCGGAGGCCAGCAGACGGAGGGCATCGGCCGGTGTATCGGTCATCACCAGGTTTTTGCTGAAACCGAGCGAGGTCAGGTAATCGTGCATGATTCCGTCACGGAACACGACAATTTCCTTGCCGCGTAGCTCCTCGACGGAGCTCACCGGAAGGGTATCCCGACGGGCAAAGATGGCGTGGTTGACAATGGTATGGGGAGGAGAAAATGAAATTGTTTTGGTGCGGTCATCCGAGTAGGAGATTCCCTGGAGAACATCCACCGATCCGCTCATGAGGGCGTTGCGCATCTCGGACCAGCCGCCGAAGCGGAATTCGACCTGCATTCCCATGATATCGGCAATGGCCCTGCTCAGATCTACATTGTAGCCGGCCGGTTTATTGTTCTTATCGAGGAATTCGTAGGGGGGGTAGTCGCGGTCACCGCCGATGATGATGGTGGTGGCTGGTGACGCAACCTCCATTTCAGCGGCGGGAGAACCGGACGGGCAGACCAGCATAATCAACAGGGTCGCCACAAGGGCGGCTCCGGCATTCAGAAACCTGTGTATGTTGTCTGCTCTGCGGGAAGTCACCTGGTTTCTCCGGATAGCATGTGATTCCGTTAGTATTACCGGTTTACAGCGTGGCGAAGGCCCTGTAACACACTACAAAAATGACGTTCAGGCAACACAGCCCATCCGCGTTGGCTGCAATCAATAGCAAAGCAAACAGAATTCGTTTCATTCAGAATCACACTCCTGCTTCAGGTAGTAACTGCTCCGCCCCGCGCCAGCGGGCACTGTTTCCTCTTAGTTCCCTTCGCTCTGGGCCTTCAAGGCCTCCATCTGGTAATGGGCGCGCAGAGCGTCCGCAATCTCTCCCATATCACCGGCCAAGATTGAATCCAGGCGATACAGCGTCAGGCCGATACGGTGGTCGGTCATGCGTCCCTGGGGAAAATTATAGGTGCGGATACGCTCGGAGCGGTCGCCGGAACCGACCTGCTGCTTGCGGTCGGCGGCCATCTTGTCGTCCTGAGCCTGCTGGATGGTGGCGAGAATGCGGGTCTTGAGGACCTTCATCGCCGTGGCCCTGTTCTTGATCTGGCTGCGCTCCTCCTGGCAGGCCACCACTGTGCCGGTGGGGAGGTGGGTGATGCGCACGGCCGAGTCGGTGGTGTTGACGTGCTGGCCGCCGGCGCCCGATGAACGGTAGACGTCGATTTTCAGGTCATCCGGGCGGATGTCGATATCCACGTCCTCGGCCTCGGCCATGATCGCCACGGTGCAGGCGCTGGTGTGAATACGCCCTTGGGCCTCGGTCTCCGGCACACGCTGGACACGGTGGGTGCCGGATTCGTATTTCAGTTTGGCGAAGACCCCCGCCCCTTCCACGGAGGCGATGATCTCCTTGAAACCGCCCCGCTCCGACTCGGAGGCCGAAATGGTCTCCACCCGCCAGCGGTTTGTCTCCGCGAAACGGGAGTACATGCGGAACAGGTCGCCGGCAAACAGGGCCGATTCATCCCCGCCGGTACCGGCGCGGATCTCCAGGATGACCCCCTTGTCGTCATTGGGGTCCTTGGGGAGCAGCAGCAGCTGAATATCGGCTTCCAGCTGTTCCTTCTCCACATCAAGAATTTTCAGCTCATCTTCGGCCATCTCCTTCATATCCGGGTCGGACAGCATCTCGCGATTATCGCTGATGTCTGTCACTACTTTCCGCCAGCGACGGTAGGCCGCCACCAACTGGGACAGATCATTGTGTTCACGGGAAAACTTGCGAAATTCAGGCTGGTTGGAGATTACCGCCGGATCGGATAAGAGCGCTTCCAGTTCCTGGTAGCGCCGTTCCAGTTCTTCTATCTTGTCAAACATTTATATCCTCTTTATTGTTCATCACAAAACCACAAATCAATCAAGGCACACAACATGGCATTATTCGGAGCGCAGGCATCTTGCCTGTGCTTCAAGCGGGGTTTAACCCCGCTTGAATAGGCAGGCTGGAAGCCCGCCCTCCAAAAAAGTGTCATCTTGAATGCAAGATCGAATTACTACACGACCAACCGGTCATCGGCATAGCCGGCATTGAGCTCCAGCGCCTCATTCAGCGAACGGATGGCCACCTCCAGCTGGGCATCGTCCGGCTCGCCGGTGGTCAGCCGCTGCAGCGCCAGGCCGGGGGTGATGATCAGCTTCACCAGCGGGTTGGTATCATTTTTGGCACTCCAGCGGAGAAACTCGTAGGAAATACCGGCAATCAGCGGCAGGAGTATGACGCGCGAACCGGCCTTGAATGCAAACGGCCAGAGTTTGGGAATCAATGAAAAGACCGCGATACTGACCAGCATGACGATCAGCAGGAAGCTGGTGCCGCAGCGTGGATGCAGCCGGCTGTAACGCCGGACGTTCTCAACCGTCAGCAGCTCGCCGGCTTCAAAGGCAAAGATCGATTTGTGCTCTGCCCCGTGGTACTGGAAGACCCGCCGAATGTCTTCCATGCGTGAGATGCCCCAGATGTAGAGCAGGAAGATGATCACGCGAATAACACCGTCCACCAGGTTGAAGACGATGTTGTTGTCACCGATGACCGGGGTCATAAGCTTGGTCAGGTAGAGCGGAAACAGGAAAAAAAGACAGATGCCGAATCCGAAAGCAACCGCCATGGTGCCTGCCATGGCCCAGGACGAGATCTCTCCGCCCGCTTTATCACCCTCTTTATCCTTTTCTTCTTCGGTCATGGCCTCGTTGGCAGAGAAATTGAGCGCCTTGATGCCGATGATCAGCGAGCTGAAAAGTGCTACCGCACCGCGCAGGATCGGCAGCTTGACAATCGGAAAACGCTCGGACAGCGGCACCACCAGTTCTTTCCGCACCACGATTTCGCCGTTGGGACGACGTACGGCAATAGCCACGGACCGCGGTGCCCGCATCATAACGCCTTCGATAACCGCCTGGCCGCCTACATTGATTTTTTCCACTATATCTCCTGATCCAGTTTTTTAAAGAATTCCCTGACATCGACCGTCAGGCCGCAACAGAACTGCCCCTCCGGGCAGGGTCCGGCGACACAGCCCGGGCCGGCCGAGCGGAAGATGACCGGGGCGACCCGTTTCACCAGCCGCAGCATCTCGATACTCATGGCCCGGATCTCCCACTGGGCCCGCTGGCAACAGCGCAGGCCGAAGTAATGCAGCAGTTCACGGGCATTCATGGTCATGATAATTTTTGTTTCGGTGGAGTTGGGCAGAATGTAACGGGCATCCTCGGCCGGGATACCCAACTCGACCAGCCGCGCGTAAGCACCATGGACCTTTTCGGACATGGAGTCGAATATCCGGAGAGCCTCGTCATTGGCGGCGATGCTGTCCGGAACGATCGAGGCGAAATGCTTCGTATGGGACACATAACGCTGGGACTGCTGGGAAAAAGACGCTATGCGGTGCCGCACCAGCTGATGGGTGGTAACCCGCGAGATGCCCTCGATGGCGAAGGTAAACGAGACATGCTCCAGCACCGAGTGGTGCCCCAGGGACATGATCTTCTCCAGGAACTTCTCGATGTCGGCCGATTCCAGTTTTTCGCGCAGTTCTCCGATGGACACCGGCGAGTAGCACAGCCGGGCGGCCAACGCCACGGTCTGTTCGGGATTGGGGGTATGTTCAAGCAGGGTCACATTCAAAATATGGCCTCCCGATGGTCAGGATGCAAAAAGGGGGTTTGTCTTGGTGACAAAACCCCCTTCGTACGTTAAACCGGTGGTGTACTAGAGCTGGCCGTAACGTTTTTTGAAGCGCTCGACGCGGCCGGCGGTGTCCATCAGCTTCTGCTTGCCGGTAAAGAACGGGTGGCAGGCAGAACAGATTTCCGTGTTGATTTCCTTGAGGGTCGAGCGGGTCTGAAACGTGTTGCCGCACAGACACTTGACCGTAATCTCATTGTTCACCGGGTGTATTCCTTCTCTCATCTTTTCCTCCTTCAAATCGGTGCAACTAAGTAAATGCTGGCATAATCAGCCGTAAGTTGTAATCGTAACGATTCGGATTTTTTTTTGCAACCCTTTTATTTGATCATTTTCCTGAAACGAGGATTTTTTTGTCCTGGCAAGGCTGTTTCCTACTTACTCATGGAATCAAGAAAATTCTGATTGGTCTTGGCCTCGGAAAGCTTGTCCAGCAGGAACTCCATGCTGTCCACCACATTCATGGGATGAATCACCTTGCGCAGGATCCAGATGCGGTTGAGGGACACCTTCTCAATGAGCAGTTCCTCTTTGCGTGTTCCGGACTTGTTGATATCGATGGCCGGGAAGGTGCGTTTCTCCACCAGCTTGCGGTCCAGATGCAGCTCCATGTTGCCGGTGCCCTTGAATTCTTCGAAGATGACGTCATCCATCTTGCTGCCGGTATCCACCAGTGCCGTGGCGATGATGGTCAGCGAACCGCCCTCCTCGATATTGCGGGCCGCACCGAAGAAGCGCTTGGGCTTGTGCAGGGCATTGGAATCGACCCCGCCGGAAAGGATCTTGCCGGAGGGGGGGATAACCGTATTGTAGGCACGCGCCAGACGGGTGATGGAATCCAGCAGGATGACGACATCACGCTTGTGTTCCACCAGGCGTTTGGCCTTTTCGATGACCATCTCGGCTACCTGGACGTGACGGGTGGCCGGTTCGTCGAAGGTGGAGGAGACAACCTCGCCGTTGACCGAGCGCTGCATGTCGGTCACCTCTTCCGGACGCTCGTCGATCAAAAGGACAATCAGATAGACTTCCGGATGATTGGCTGCAATCGAGTTGGCAATGTTCTGGATCAGCATGGTCTTGCCGGTACGAGGCGGGGCCACGATCAGACCGCGCTGACCCTTGCCGATCGGCGCTACCAGCTCCATCACCCGCATGGGCATATTATCAGGGTCCGTTTCCAGCTTGAGCTTTTCATCGGGATAGAGCGGGGTAAGGTTGTCGAAGAGGATCTTGTCGCGGGCCACCTCGGGCGGCTCGAAGTTGACCGCCTCGACCTTGAGCAGGGCGAAATAACGTTCCCCTTCCTTGGGAGGCCTGATCTGGCCGGAAACCGTATCACCGGTACGCAGGTTGAACCGACGGATCTGGCTGGGGGAGACATAGATATCATCCGGGCCGGGAAGATAGTTGTAATCGGTGGCGCGCAGGAAGCCGAAGCCGTCCTGCAGGGTTTCCAGAACACCTTCCCCGAAAATCATGCCGTTCTGTTCGGTCTGCGCGTTCAGCAGGGCAAAAATCAGATCCTGCTTGCGCAGACTTGATGCACCCTCGATATTGAGCTCGCGCGCGAGGGCGTTAAGCTCATTGATCTTCTTGCCCTTCAGTTCCTGTAAATTCATCGATTCTCCTGCATTGTCATTATCATAAATGGGTTGCGTGTTGTAACGGGATGTTCGGAATGTGGGTGTATGGCCTCAAACGCGGACGTTGCGCGGGAAAAGTACCTTGGGAAGGTTCCATGCCGTTGAGAAAAAGCTGAGTTTTGTTGGGATGCCCTGATATTGGATTTGGTGCTCTAACTTATAACTTGTATGAAGGATTTGGGGTCGAGTGCCGGTTTCTGGATACATTAAATCAGAGGTTTAAGAGACGTTACCTCTATTCTCGCGGGAATGTCAACAAAAAATAACCGCTACCACCCTGATTTACCGTTAATTATCTTGACCGCTCCGGCTGTGAGAAGCTATACATCGCCAATGCATATATATCATGCGGTATTCAAACCCGGATATTACTCCAGATGACTGCGCTCGAATTCGCATTGTCAGCCGCCCTGCTCTGCGCCGTTTCAGGCGTCCCGTCCCTCTTTGCACATATCCCCCTGTTTCTCGGCCGCAAAATCGCCTGCATCCTGATAGCGTTGGGAGCCGCTGCCGGACTGGCTGCGTCAGGAGAGCTCCTGCTGCATAGCGGACAGGTTGAAACAATCGAAATGGCCTGGCAGCTCCCGGTCAGCGCCATGTTCTTCCGCCTTGACCCGCTCTCGGCCTTCTTTCTGATTCCGGTACTGATCGTCGCTTTCTGCATCGCACTCTACGCCTGCGGATACTGCTCCACCTCGCCGGAAAACCGCGCCGAATCCATACTTACCTTCTACCTCGGCCTAGCCGTTTCTGCCATCATCCTGCTGCTGCTTTCCGCCAACGGCATCACACTGCTGATCTTCTGGGAGATCATGGCCCTGCTGGTGTACCTGGCCATGTGCCTGGAACATGGCCGGCAGGAGGTGCGCGAGGCCGGACTCCAGTATCTGGTGGCCAGCCATGTGACAACCCTGCTCATGATGGTGCTGTTTTCGCTGATTTCCAGCTACGGCGGCCAGAGCTTCCCGGCCGGCGGGTCACTTGACTCCGCTTCTCCCGCAGCAGTGGCAATCTTTTTGACAGCACTGGTGGCCTTCGGCATGAAAGCCGGCATCATGCCGCTGCATATCTGGCTGCCGACCGCCCATGCCAATGCCCCCAGCCATATATCGGCCATCATGTCGGGCATTGTTCTCAAGATGGGGATCTACGGGCTGTTGCGGGTCATCTCCTTTTACAGCACCCCGCCGCTCTGGTGGGGTGTGCTCCTGCTCTGCCTGGGGATCGTCTCGGCTGTAGTCGGGGTGCTCTTTGCCATCGGACAGCATGACATCAAACGCCTGCTGGCCTATCACAGCATCGAGAACATCGGCATCATCGTCATGGGGATCGGCGTGGCCCTGATCGGGCTGACGACCGGCAGCAGCATTCTGTATGTACTCGGCATGGCCGGGGCGCTACTGCATGTACTCAACCATGCCCTCTTCAAGTCCTTGCTGTTTCTGGGGGCCGGGGCGATCATCCACGTAGCCTGCACCCGTGACATCGACCGCATGGGCGGGCTGTCCCGCACATTACCGCTGACCTCCCTGGCCTTTCTGACCGGGGCCGTGGCGATCTGCGGGCTGCCGCCGCTCAACGGTTTTGTCAGCGAATTCCTGATCTACCTCGGCATATTCAAAGGCTTTGGAACGACGACCGGCGAGGCCGCCGCCTTCATGGCACTGGCAGCACCACTGCTGGCCCTCACCGGCGGACTGGCCCTGGCCTGCTTCGTCAAGGTCTACGGCAGTGTATTCCTGGGAGCAGCACGCAGCGAACTGCCCGACCCGCATGAATCCCCATTCATGACCGCCGCCATGGCCGTTCTGGCCGGGTTGTGCATACTGATCGGCGTTCTGCCCTGGGCCGTCGTCCGGCTGCTGGAGCAGGTCATCAGCAGCATCTGTCCGCAGCACGGAACGCCGCTGCCGTCGATCCGGTCCACCGCGCACCTTTACGGCCTGAGCATTGCCGCCGTTATCCTGATTCTCCTGTTCACCCTGCTGGCGATATGGTACGCCCGGCGCCTCGCATCCAAACCAACCGGCGAAAGCGGTACCTGGGACTGCGGTTATGCCGCCCCGGCACCCTCCATGCAGTACACGGCTTCATCCTTTGCCGAGATGCTGGTGGGTATCTTCGGCGCCATATTGCGCCCCGAGCGCCACGCACCGGAGGTCAAGGGCCTTTTCCCCGGTCGCTCCACCTTTGAATCCCATGTTCCCGAGGTGGTGCTGGATAAAGGTATTCTTCCGTTTTTCGCCTTGATTGACCGGAGGCTGGCCATGATCCGGCGTCTGCAGAACGGCCAGCTCAATCATTACATCCTGTATATCTTTGTAGCACTCATTGTATTGCTGGGACTGTCTGATTTTCTCTGAAAAAGGTATTGAATTCAGTGCGATAGACTGATGATAGGCGGAAGGCTGAAGACTGAAGACTGAAGACTGAAGGTAAAGCAAACCTTACTCACACAATGGAGATTTTGCTGGCAACAGGTGTCATCATGGGGCTATCCCATCACAAAACCGCCCGGCAGGGGCGATACGTCAAGTAGCCTAGCAAAACAAGCGTTTCACGGTTGCCATTTAAACACTGTACGGTTATAGTGATAAACACAACACAAACAATCAGAGGTGATACATATGGCACTATCAAGTGACACTATAGATCATGTTACCTTGCAGCATTTAGTCGAAGCGGGAGCCGTGAAAGGTGCAGACGTGGTCGGCCAGCCCGGCGGGTGGGGGATCATTATCAAATACGGGATGGTAGAACGCGCACTGGCGGCACGTCGCGGTGCGATAAGAGTCTTTAGCCGGTTTGAAACTCTCGTCAATTACCTCAAAGGTATCGGGATTTCCCAATTCAACGTCAATGCCAGTAACTATGATCCAACTGATAAGAAAACGCATCGTCCGGACTCTGCCGTCCGGATGAAGCGCACCTTTGACGCAGCTGAGCATGACAAGTGGTTCAGGGACCAGGTTGAAGAAGGCATACGACAGGCGAACGACCCGAATACGGTGTGGGTATCCAATGATGACGTTAAAGCAATGAGTGTCAAACGCCGCGCAGAGTGGGCTAAACAGGCTCAAGGGCGTGTTGCATGAAATTGTCATGGCTGCCGGTAGCCATAAACGAGAGATATGACCAGCTTGAGTATATTGCTCTGGATGATCCACGTGCGGCAATATCACAAGATGAAGAGATAGAACAACAGACAAACCTGCTCACCACACAGCCTAAAATGGGGCGAACCGGGAGAGTAAAAGGAACCCGCGAACTGGTAATCAGTCGTACCCCATTCATTGCGGTTTACCGCATCGAGGGGCAGCGGATCGAGATACTGCGTTTTCTCCATGGGGCACAGAAATGGCCGAAATGAGCTACGCATGATAAAATATGGATTCCGGGACGATTGTCGTGATCATCCCGGACCGGTGTGACCGCTACCTGAGCATCAACCTCTTCAAATCCATGTGCGTCAACTGTCCGCCCTAATCCGCCCTCCCCAAATTTTTCCGGCATGACTAGTACCTTGTAACATCTGTATTTTCGTAGGCCGGATCAAGCTTAGCGGATCCGGCAACTCTGTTGGCAATGGCAACAAGCCGGTTCCACTTCGTTTGAACCGGCCTACGAGATATACGAAAAATGTAACGTTACAAATGTACTAGGTAAATAAGCTCGCCTGGTATAAAAATTCATGTTGCTACGGAACAAGATCGTGCTATCCTTACATAGCCAGACTGTCTAGCTTGATAGAGGAGGGCCTATGAAAGCAAACAAAACTGATCGCTTACCCCATGACCGGGAATGGCAGCTTCAAGAGGCTAAGAACCGTTTGAGCCAAGTGGTAGACTCGGCCCTGCATGATGGGCCGCAGACCATTACTCTGCGGGGCAAACCAGCTGCGGTCGTTGTATCGTTTGAGGACTACCGGAAAATGACACAGCCACGGACCGGTTTATCGCAGTTTTTCAGGCAATCGCCGCTGCACGGTGTTGAACTCGATCTCAGCCGCAGTGCCGATCTCTCTCGTGAGGTTGAGTTGTGAAATATCTTCTTGATACCTGCCTGATATCAGAGTTGGTAAAAAAAGAGCCGAATTCAGCGGTGATAAGCTGGCTTGATGAGCAGGACGAGCAGACTCTTTTTCTGAGTGTCCTGACCCTGGGAGAGTTGCAGAAGGGGATCAGCAAACTTCCGGCCGGTGCGAGAAGGGTTGAGCTTCAGGCATGGGCCGAACATGATCTCGTCGAGCGATTCACAGGGCGAATCATTGATATTGATCTGGAAACTGCTCAGTTTTGGGGGAAGTTGCAGGGAGAATCCGAACAGAGAGGTGAAAGCCTGCCGGTGATGGATTCACTTATCGCGGCCACGGCCATGGTTCATGGACTGATTGTGGTTACTCGCAACGTTAAGGATATCGAGAGATGCCGGGCAAGGATTTGCAATCCTTGGGGTTGATAATAATGTGTTACCGGGCGGGCCGCGTCCGCGGATCGTTGCCGACGGCGCGGTTGCTCCGCGTAAACGTAAGAGAGCTGATGCGGGCATGGTACATGAGGATGGTGAGGGGTATCGAGGGAAGGGGTAGGAAACGGGCTTGGCGTTTTGGGGAATCGCGAACGTGGTTACGTTGCAGTGGTTGGGGTTACAGTGAATTAAATAAACTGTCTGGAATTCCTGTAAATAAGACCGTTTCAGTCTTAAGTTCGGCCGGCCGGAATTATGGTCTAACCAGCTGTTTTATAACACTTCATATTGAAAAAACTCCCAAATATTTTTCAACCTTATTTTAAGCGAAATTATTGATAACCTTTTGATATAAAATAGCATTTATAATTATACCCGTTTTATCCGCTGGTATGCCATGCTACGAAAATGCCCAAAAGTATCGTGGTGCGACTTCTGTTGAATTAAGTATGCTGTCCCCCTGAATTTGCTGGAGAAGGAGAGCTCAGCGGCGGCGCAGGCATTTCGCGACGACCGCTGCCGCGCTTGGTTGAACTGGAACAGGTTAATTACTTTGCTTCCACCCCTCCGAGAATAACACTTGCTTCACGTCCATTAAACTCTATAGCTATACTCTGGTTCGTTTTATATCCATGGGAACTTAGCACTTGAGAAAGTCTGATTTTTTTTGAATTCGCATCTCTCAGATCTGGTGATATCCAGATAAATTTGGTTCCTTTCGACTTTCTGACTCCTGCTACAAACTTGTTCGTACCAATTTGGAAATCAATACTTACCCTCTTGCCATCAGTGCATGGAATTCGGTCTGAATATTTCAAGTCAAACCATATTTCATTCCTAGCATTACCATCTACATATTTTGGAGTGACCTCACGCACTTTACCAATTACCACAGACCTCATTATGTTGCCCTCCCATCGAAGCTATTTATGCGGCTCTTTCCTCTTGGTTCAACGGGGCCGCCGTTGACCCGTCCGGGCATCCTTTCCGCCCGGTCGGTGTCCAACGGTGTTGTTGGGAATCGCTTTTTCAGATTATTCCACTTTCAAGGGTTAACCCCGCCTCTTTGCGTTATCCTCTTACACCTGTGAAGCAAACTCTTACACCTACCGATGATGTAAATAAGGCTTTGTCCCAATCAAGATATTCTATGGAAGTCCCTTTTCCAGTTCCGGTAAAAATCGGATTGTTAATGTCTTCGGAAATATCTCCCACTTTTTCGTGAAGAACTTTCTTTATCAAACTGCCTTCGGTTTTATTGTAAGTCATACAAACTGTATTGATAACGTCGCCACGAATTTCGAACGATGTAGTTTCTGATTTTGGTAACCCGAGTGTTTTTGCATTCTTATCAAAGACTGCGACTAACTCAGCGGTTTTTCTATCCGCGGTCTTATCCAGTTCTTTGAAGTCAACATTATTGCCAAGCGACTTTACGAACTGGTCAACATTTTGTGCCTGGTATACCAATTCCTTATCGTTACATTCGCCTTTTTCCGTGGCTTCTATGTTCTTGCAGTAGTAATTAGCCATACAAATATCCATGTTTCCGGGCAAATTCGAAGTGGTTGTATAAAATACAGCCTCTACATTCTTACCATTCCACTTAAAAAGCTTTCCTTCGTATCGGTCATTACCACTCTTTTGTAGACTCGTCGGTTCACCGTGCTTTTTGGTAAATGTCTTTATGCTCTTTGCGTCACAGGAACTTTGTATTTGATAAAGTTGACCTCGGCTGTTGAAATTATACAGCACGTCACTTTTTCGATAAACTCTTGGACACCCGGCATTCTGTTCCCTTCCAAGGAACTCGAACGGCGTAAAGGATTTGAACGTAGTATCTCCACATGCCAATCCCTCAATGGTCTTGGGTTCGTGTTTCATCGTTTTTTCCGCAGAGAAACAAGGTGCGGCAAGCAATCCACCGACCACCAACAGGTATACACAACCCAAAAGCTTCATAAGCATCCTTTTGGAAAATTAATAAGTTAGTGAGAGAAGCTCTTTTAGGAATCTGCTCGGTCAAACCAGCAGGCCAACTCGTCAACAATATGTGAAAGTCTGAATTTATTATCGATCGTCAGTTGTTCTGCCTTGATTACCCATAATCCTTTGCTCGTAGGATCTTCTAGTCCACCAGTATTCATGAGTTCCTCTAGCTCATGAACCCATTTCCGAGCATCGTCATCAAGACTATCTCTATCTACATCATGTAGGCCTAGTGAGCACTCATGGAATGCGTGCATAATTGATTCTGCTTCGCCTTTTGGATGAGGAAGCATAAGGCTGTGACGAGCTACCGAAAATTTTTCGGAAGGATACGAGTATTTCATTGTGTTCTCCTTTTGATGTTATTCTGCCAATCGGGTAGGAGGCGGGGTCTCCCCCGCCGTCCTCCCACACCACCGTACGAACGGTTCCGTATACGGCGGTTCATGATACGCGCTGAAGCCGGTTATACTGACCCTGAAGCGATATCAGGCCAAGGTTTTCGAAGTA
>JAENWA010000076.1 GCA_016650295.1 Desulfuromonadales bacterium
AACAAATCGCCGAAGATCGATTGGGAATGGATGCTCGTTGTCGGCGTCTTTCTCGGCGCGTATCTCAGTTCGAAGCTCTCCGATGATCGCTCCCCGGAACGAGTGCCGCCGCTGTGGCGCTGGCGGTTTGGGGACAAGCCGGCCGTGCGCTACTTCGGCGCGTTTGTGGGCGGGTTCATAATGATGCTGGGCGCACGCATCGCGCAAGGATGCACGAGCGGCCACGCGATCAGCGGCGTGCTGCAACTCGCGCTCTCCAGTTGGATGTTCGCCCCGCTCATTTTCGCGGTGGGAATCGTAACGGCATTCCTTATCTACGGAAAGGAGGGCCGTAGCCATGTTTGATGAACCGCTTAAATTGGGGCTTGGTCTCGTGACCGGGATCGTTTTCGGCCTTCTGCTGCAAAAGGGGCAGGTGGCGAAGTTCCAGAAAATTCTTGGCCAATTCCTGCTCAAGGACTGGACCGTCTTCAAAATCATGGCCACCGCGATTGTCGTCGGCACGATCGGCGTCCACGCACTCGTCGCGCTGGGTATGGCATCTCTCCACATTCAGACTGCGTCCGTGGCGCGTGTGCTGATTGGCGGCGCGCTCTTCGGGAGTGGTATGGCGGTCTTTGGCCTGTGCCCAGGCACGAGCGTCGCGGCGTGCGGCGAAGGCCGGCGCGATGCGATGATCGGCGTGCTGGGGATGCTCTTCGGCGCGGGCACTTACGTGGCCCTCTTTCCCAAGTTGCAGCCGGTTTTCAAATCCATGAGCGACTGGGGCAAAGTCACGCTGCCGCAGATTACGGGCACGTCGCCGTGGATTTGGGTTGCCGCGTTGTCCGTCGTGATCGGCTTCGCGCTCGCGTGGCTCGAACGGCGTCATCCGCAACCGCAAAACAACCCTTACAACTTTATGGCCCTCATTTTTGAACGCATTCAAACCGATGGAATTGCAGAGCTTTCCTATCTCGTCGGCGATGATTCCGAGGGAGTAGCCGCAGTTTTCGATCCACGTCCGGACGTTGACTGCTACCTGCAACTCGCTCACGAGAAGCAGGTGTCGATCACGCACATTTTTGAAACACACATCCATGTCGATTTCGTCAGTGGCGCGCGCGAACTTTGTGCGCGTGCCGGGAAAACTAGGGAGAAAACTAGGGACACTTCCCGGTTTTCTGTTGCCACCCGTAATCCCATGTCGAGAAATACGGGAAGTGTCCCTAGTTTCCAAGGAACGCATGCCGATCAAGGTTCGCTGGAAGGTGGTTGACAAGCTCGGCAGGCAGGCGGAGGGCGACACGGACATGTTGCTGGAGTTTAAGGAACATTGAGACGAGATTACTTCGGGGGGAACATGAGAAAGAGTTGTGTCAAAATTATATTGAGCCTGATGATGGGATCATTAACCATATCAGGAATTGCGTTTGCCCATGGTAAAGAAAAGCATGGTAAAAAGGTACCAGTTGACGCCCGGATGAAGAAGTTGCATGCCATGATGCCGATGTTTTCGATTGCATCTGCTGAATTGGAATCGGCCCTCGAAAAAGGTGATGCGGCAGCGGCAAAGGTCCAGGCCGACAAGATCCTGGCGGAAGTTCTTGATTTGAAGAGGTCCAAACCACATAAAAATATCAAACAACGAAAGAGATTCGTGGGACTTGCAACGGAGTTGGAACAAACGGTTATTGCCACGGTGGATTTGGCGAAAACAGGTAATTTCTCCGAGGCAAAAACAGCTTTCAAAAAGGTGGAGGAGACATGCGCTGCATGTCATGCCAAATTTCGCGATTGAGATAAAGCCGCCGTTAAGACAAAGGAGGAAACAATGGAACTACAAACTGCATATGCATTCGGCAAGAAACTTGATGCGTCTTTCGGAGAGATTGAGCAAAAGGTTCGGGCAGAACTCGCCAAGGAAGGCTTCGGCATCCTGACCGAGATCAATGTCCAGGACACATTCAAGAATAAGCTCGGCAGGGACTTTCGTGACTATGTCATTTTGGGTGCCTGTAATCCGGCACTGGCATGGGAGGCTTTTGCTAAGGAGATCAACATTGGGACACTGCTTCCCTGTAACGTGGTCGTTTACCGGGATGATGACGGTAAAACCGTAGTAATGGTGATGGATCCGGTTGCCACACTTGGTGTGATCGGTAATGCCGAACTCTCCGAAATTGCCGCTCAGGTCCGGGCCAGAATGGAACGCGTCCTGGCTGCTCTTTAGGAGCCTGTCGGACTTAGGAGAAATCTACTGCAAATTCGCCTGTGCGGTCCATATTTCACCGCTTTCTTGGTCAATAGAACGACTATTGACCTGCAAAATCGGCAAAATCTGTCCTCGCTCAGTCGAATTTTCGTTACGATTTCCTAAGTCTGACAGACTCCTCGTGCTTCCAGCCCGATGATTTCGGATGATGTACGAAAATAATTGACATAGCCTTTTAAATGTGTAAAATGCACATTTAATACGATTTCTTTTTCCAAGGCTTGTCAATCATGTCGGACAGCATGACTACAAAATCAGATGAAGCAGCCTGTGACATCAACTCCGAGGACACGGCTTTATTCAAAACGTTGAGCCGCCTGCTGGGCCCGTTGGCTCGTCTTTGTCTTGCGAACGGCATTACATTTGCGACTGTCGAAGAGGTTCTCAAGCGGGCCTTCGTGCAAGAGGCGAACTCATTACAGCCGGGAGCCCCGGAGCACGGCATGGTCAGCCGTGTCAGCACCGCCACGGGTATCAACCGTCGTGAGGTCACGCGGTTGACCACATTAAAAGCGCCTGAGCGAGCGACGAAACAACCGCTTGCTTCCGAGATACTGGCACGCTGGACAACAGACCATTCCTATCGCAACCAAAATGGGGACCCAAGTAAAATAAACCGTCTGGGACCTGCACCGAGCTTCGAAGCTCTCGCGCAGACGGTTACCCGCGATGTCCACCCCCGCAGCATGCTCGATGAGCTGATCCGTTTAGAGCTTGTCAGCCATGACAAAAACCTCGACCAAGTCTCCCTCACCCGCCCTGATTTCGTCCCGAGATGTGATTCCAGCCAAATGCTCAACTTCCTGGGCGACAACGTCGGTGACCACCTCAATGCCGCCATTGCCAACGTGTTACACGATGGCAACAGTCATCTCGAACAGGCTGTCTTTGCCGACGAGTTGTCTGCTGAGTCTCTTGAAACTATACGACCGCTTGTCCTGGCCCACTGGAAGGCACTTCGAGAGGATCTGGTGCCCGCCATTACTACGCTTATTGAAGCTGATAAGCTTGCCGGTCGCGCACAGGACCAGCGTGTTCGCATCGGACTATACTCCTTCACCGAAACTACAACAGATTCTAAAACAGCACAAAAAAGTCGAGTTGCCCGGCGTTTTCGTAAGCCTGCCTCAAAGGAAAATCCAAAATGAAATCCAGCTATGTATGTAACTATTGGTCTGCCAGGCGGTTAGTTGCCATGTGTTTTGTCAGCGCTGCCATCATCACGGGATGCGGTCAGATTGCCGGAGATGGTACGAGCGCCGGGGTCGGTACGGGTGGAACGGGTACCGTAGTTGCTTCCATAGCCGGTACGGTTGCGGATGGATATCTCGTCAACGCGACCGTGTATCTCGACAAGAACGGCAACTACCAATTGGACGCGGGTGAACCGTCCACTACAACAGACGCACATGGCGCTTATACGTTGAATGTTGACACTGCCGATGTTGGCAGGTACCCGGTTGTGGCGTTGGTTATCAAAGGCGTTACCATCGACAGAGACACTAACCAGGCAGTCGTAAACAGCTATGTCCTCAGTATGCCAAAAGACACAGTCAGCGGCACGCTCAGCAACAACTTCATCAGCCCGATATCATCACAACTTCGTGAAATGATGGAAACGGGAAAATACTCCACCATGCAGCAAGCCGCGGACGCTTTACGTACCAGGATGGGACTGCCGGCCGGAACAGATATGACGGCTGAATACATTGCTGCCAATAACACAGCTATGCACACCGCCGCACAAAACATGGCAACACTTATGGGAAACCAGATGGGACAGATACTCGGTACGAACGGCTCGACCATAACCGTTGACGTCAATCGCTATCGCGTCATGATGGGAACTATTTTCAGCAACTTGCCGTCAGTCATGGGGGCAAACTCTCAAACCGGCATGTCGAATCTCAACAACACTATGACAACGATTTTGTCCAACATGCCGATGACGCTCGTGGGGCAACCGTACCGGAATATGTCAACCGCCTATTGGGGCATGACAGGGAGATGAGCACAAATTAATAGCAGCGCGTTACGGCAGTAACAATTCAAAAACAAAAGGAGATTCAATCATGAAGAAACAGCTTGTTACAATCGCAACAGTAGTAACCGTTGGCCTTATCGCAGGGTGTGGCGGAAGCGGAAGCGGAAGCAGCAGCAGCCCGGCAACATCGACCACTGTCTCCGGCAAGGTTGCCGATGGATATCTCAATAAAGCCGAAGTCTTCCTCGACAAGAACGGCACCTACCAATGGGATGGTGTTGAGCCAAAAGCAACAACCGATGCAAATGGTTTCTTCAGCATGACGGTATCGTCCACCGATGCTGCAAGATACCCGGTTGTAGCCCGGGCAATTGCCGGAACAACCTTTGACATGGATGCGCCTGCCGCCGCCGTTGCGAGCGGATATGTCATGTCCGCACCGGCGGGTGCTTCAGGATTTATCAGCCCCATGTCTTCCCTCATCAGAGAAAAGATGACCGCCAACCCGACCATGAGCATGACTGATGCCATGACTCAGCTTCGTAACCAGATGAACCTTCCGGCAGGAATTGATATGATGGCGGATTATATGGCTGGTTCTCAGTCAGGAACGAACGCTGCCCAGTACCAGGCTATGCATGACAATGCCCGGAAAATGGCCGCTCTGATGGCTGGACAGTCGGGACAGGTTATGAACAACGGTAGTGGCGTGAATGTGAACCGTTACCGCAGCATGATGGGTACGATCAACAGCAACATGTCGGCGATCACTGTAAACACGATGGGCAGTACCTTTATGACCGGTATGATGACTCAGATGCAGACCCAACTGGGTGCTATGCCGATGGGTGGAGGATTCATGAATTACTCGGGGATGTTCCGCAACATGACCAGCAGCCGGTATTTCTGGAGCGGTGCCGGTGGAACCGCTACTCCTACTACCCCGATGAGCGGTGGCATGATGAGGTAGGAGTGGTGGTATATGACCTGAAGAATAACGTAATGTTGTACTTGATATTCTGAAAAGCTTCCCCGCTCCATAGCCACTTCAATTGAGGCGAGCCACTTGGCTCGCCTCAATCTGTTCAGCCAGGTTGACTCGATAAAAGTCATAGCGCATTGAGCACTAAATTCAGATTTCTTGATCCAGACGGGGTTTTGTCGGTATTTTCAGTAAATAGATTTGGCACCAAACCTGTTCTCAGTATCATCTATTTTAAGATGATGTAGGCCGGATGAAGCCTAGCGCATCCGGCAACAATGCTGGCAATGGCAGCGAAGCCGGATCCGCTTTGCTTGATCCGGCCTACGAAAATATGTGCCAAATCGCTTTACTGCCGGATTCAAGAAATCTGAAATTATGTTGTTGCTGATAATTGAACCATGATCTGGACTTTCCCTGTATGCTGATGTACATTGTTAGTTACACTACTATGTACATCGAGGTGTCAGATGAAACAGGCAACGTTTTCCGAATTACGCAGTCATGCCAAGCAGTATTTTGACATTGTTGAGTCCGGCGAAACGGTGCGAATCGTCCGCAATGGCAAACCAATAGCCGATATTGTTCCACTGCCGCAGGATCTCCCCTCCTGGAAACGCAGATCTGCACAACCGCTCGTACTGGACGGTATTTTTCTAAGCAGGATCATCCTTGAAGAACGCGAGACAACGACCTGATGCGGGTCTTTTTCGATTCATCCGCCTTTGCAAAACGTTATGTACGTGAAGAGGGGAGCGAACTTGTCCTGTCCTGGTGCGATCAGGCCACGGAACTCTGCCTGTCCGGTATTGCCCTGCCCGAAATCATCTCGGCCTTTTGCCGCCTCCAGCGGGAAAAGCTGATCACTCCACTCCAATATCGGCACCTCAAGACCATGCTCATGGCGGATATCGCCGATGCGGTAATTTGTGACCTGACACCCGAAGTGATGCGCAACACAATCTCCTCTTTGGAAAACAATGTCCTACGTGGCATGGACGCCATCCACATCGGTAGTGCGATAACACTCAACGCAGATGTTTTTGTCTCAGCCGATGCCCGGCAGCGTGTCGCCGTGGAGCAGGCGGGATTGCGGGTTGTGCAGGTATGAGGGAAACGAATTCGGAAAATTGTCTTGGGAATAAATGTTCCATTTTGGTAGATCACCGGTTCACGCGCGTGCGCGTGTGAACCGGTCAACAACAATGTTGAACTAACCTCAAAACTAAATAAAAACAAAGAAAAAGGCAGCACCTCCGGGACGGCCTTTTTTTGTCCAGCTGATGAAAGCATCTCTTCGGTCTGTGGAGGAGATGACGGCCTGAGGGCCGAAAAAACAATGAAGAAGAATAAATCATACATGCCTCAATTCGGACTTATACTCACTTAGACCAGACGCATAAACACCAGCACGGCCAAGACTGTACCCGAGGATAAAACCGTTGAAAGCCAGATGGTCCCTGAGGTCTCTACGACAAGTACGCCGTGTTGCTTGGCGATTACGAAGCAGCTGACAGCCGACGGCAGCGCCGCAAGAAGGACAGCGGCGGCGGACCACATGGGGTCCATCACAACTACTTTGGTGACGATAATCCAGGTAACCAAAGGATGGAGCAACAGTTTGATCGCTGTGGGGACTATTGAACCAGTAGCCATTTCTGAAACTTTCTGAGCGGCTATGAAAGCGCCGACCGCGATCAGCGAACAGGGAACTGCAGCATTGCCGAGTAGTTCGCACAATGTCGTAATGGCTTTGGGCATGGGGAACAGGGCAGAACTCAACGCGCCGGCAAAAACGGCAAGCATCAGCGGGTTTTTAGCAAGTGAAACTGCAACGTAGAAAAACAAATGTCCTTTTCCTCTTGTGCCGCTATGGCGTCCCACCTCAATCAACGCCAGTGTCAGATTAAAGAAAATAGTGACAATGACCATGGTTGCAAGAATTCCGGGTAGCGCGACCTCCTTACCCAAGACTAAAATCAGCAGCGGGATGCCCATGAAAGCGGTATTAGCACAGGTACAGTTCATCGCCCGCACCGCCATAGCGGCGGTGTCATCGCCATAGATGAGTCTGCTTGCTGCCAACGTTACCAGATAGGTGATTCCCAGGCTCAGCAACCAAGCAAACAGGAATGCCTGATTCCACACCTTTTCTAAGGGAGTGCGTGCTACAAAATTGAAGAGTAATGCTGGAAAGGCCGCAAAATAAACGAACCGGTTAAGGGCATCGGCACCTCCAGCATCAATGATCTTCTTATGTGCAAGCAAATACCCTGCAATGATGCAACCGAATACCGGTAGCAGAACAGTCAGCAATCCACCAATCATGACAACACCTTTTCTTTCGTACACAAGTCAACTACAGACAATTTGTATTAACTGACGTAAGGATAATCTCACATACTCAATCGTCACGGCCCAAGAAACTGGTAACCGTTCCCTTCCATGACAACACCTCCTGCTACTGGAACGGCGGCAGCGTGTCGATTCGAGCAATACTCGTCCATTTTTGCCGCAGCGCCTTTCCGCACGCGATTGCCGATCTCGATGGCCGCCGACACCTCCTGCTGGTCTGCGCCTGACTTCAGCGCCTTATCTACATGAATCTGAAGACATGGTTGGCAGTTAGCGGTGATCGATGCACCGACGGCGATGAGTTCCCTGATCTTGTCGTTCATTTCCATACTGTTACCTCCTTGGTTTGATGTGCCTTGACTATAAAGGCGTCCGGAGGAAATGTGCAGATGTAGTACCTCGATTTAATCATGGTAGCAGTTAAGAGCAAAAAGTGACTGTTACCATACTTTTTCACTAAAACTGTATTTGCCTCGCGGCCATGATGAGCGTACATTATCTAACATGAAAACTAACGGACAAAATGGGGCTGGCGAACTTTTGCGGTATGAAGAAGTTGCCGCCAAAATCGGCGGAATGATCAAGAACGGTACCTACCGTGCTGGCGAGCGGGTGCCATCGATACGGGCGTTGAGCCGCCAGATGCGGGTCAGCGCCAACACGGTTATGGAGTCCTATGCCCGGCTGGAAAATCTTGGAATGATTGAGGCACGTCCCCAGTCGGGATACTATGTCTGCTCCCGGCTTGCGGAACCGGCGGGTCTGCCTGCTTCAAGGGAGAGGGAGACGGATATCGCCCCCAATCCGGTAACTATCGGAGATGTAGCCCTGGAGGTTATGCGCAACATAGCCAATCCCTCGCTCGTCCCGCTTGGCGGCGGGATACCAAACTGCGATCTATTGCCAGTCGATAAACTGAACCGCATGCTTTCTTCCGAAGCGAGGCGTTTTAGCCTGCAAAGCATCGCCTATCCTCCGCATCAGGGGCACAAACTTTTGCGCACGCAGATTGCCAGACGTTCGCTCGACTCCGGCTGTACATTGTCATCCGAGGATATCATCATCACTTCGGGGTGCGTGGAGGCTGTGAACCTGGCGCTCCAGGCGGTCTGCCGCCCCGGCGATACCGTGGCCATCGGCTCTCCGGTCTATCCCACCTTTCTCAAATCGATCCAGTGGATGGGACTGAAGGTGCTGGAGATTCCCTCCAATGGCAAGGGGATGAACCTGGAAGTCCTCGACTATGCCATCCGGCATAACAGGGTCAGCGCCTGCATCACCATAGCCAACTTCAATAATCCGCTCGGCAGCCTCATGCCGGAAGACAAGAAGCGGGATCTGGTCGCACTGCTGGCAAAACAGGAGATCCCCCTGATCGAAGACGATGTTTATGGCGATCTGGCCTACGGTCCCAGTCGTCCACCTTCGACCAAAGCCTTCGACGAAAATGGGCTGGTGCTCTACTGTTCATCCTTCTCCAAAACCCTGGCCCCCGGCTACCGGGTCGGCTGGATCGTTCCCGGCAGGTTCAAAGAAAAGGTTGCGCAGTTGAAGGTGCTCTTAAATATCGCAACCGCCTCACCGACTCAACTCGCAATCGCCGAGTTTCTTACTAACGGCGGCTACGATTATCATCTGCGCAAGATCCGACGGGTCTATGCCCGGCAGACGGCTCTGGTCCGGGATACGGTTGTCCGGTTTTTTCCGGCAGGGACACGGGTCAGCCGCCCCGAGGGTGGTTATATCCTCTGGGTGGAGCTGCCTGAGGGATTCGATGCATTCAAACTATACGAGGCGGCCTTGCGGGAGGGGATTGGCATCGCCCCCGGAACGATTTTCACCTTGGGAGACAGATACAAAAACTGCTTCCGCCTTAATGCCGCCTTATGGTCGGAGCGAATCGAACAGGCTCTGGAAATACTGGGAGGCTTGGCGGAGGAGATGAAACAATATCCAATCGAAAGACCGGAGAAGACGCTGGTAAGTTACGTAACTTATTGAGCAAAACAAGACAATGTCCAACTAGCGCCAAGACCGGCCAAAAACCTGCCGGTCGGGCTTATGGCGTTGGTCGCCAAGACAAGGGCTCCGTCTTGGTGGTTATTGTGGCAGGATGCTCCGCTGAAATCTCTTTTACCAGAGCCAACAAAGAATAGGCGGTGGGGCCGTGCCTCAACTCTATACAGCTACAAAAATATAGGTGGTTGAGACCGGCCCCTTAACAATTGTGTTAAGCATGCTTCAGCGGATGTTCTTTCAAATACGTTCTCAATGCATCATCAATCCGAGATTGCCACCCAGCTCCAGAGGATTTAAAATTTTCCACCACATCTTGAGATAGTCGGATAGCAATTGATTTTTTTGTGGGGGCTTTTTGTGGACCACGTGTCCCCGGACGATGAATGATAGCTCGTACCCAATCCTCATTAGTTTTAAGGAAATTGTCCGGATCGTCCATAGCCATGCGTTCTACAGCCGCTTCGGAAAAGTTGTTGACTCGTTCCTTATCGGTCATTATTTCACCTCTGGAACGCATGTCCTTAATTTCATCCGAGGTTCGTCTGACTATTTTGGCCATAATATAGGCTCCTTTCCTTGCGACTGGCCTTCCGTAGTGAGATACAGCGAACTGCATCTCCACGTAACGTGTAGGTGAGTGAAAGAGCTACCACTTCGCCACTAACTTCGGCAATATCCAACCATCGGCGTTCATGTGGCCGGTGACTTTCAACCGTAATCTAACTTGGTGACTCATAGACAAGCTGACCGTCGGCAAGGTCATAACCGTGCTTTTCAAAGTTTTTCAGTTGCTTATTTTCGTCCCATTCGTAGACCATGTTTATTGTATATACATTTTAACACGATTGGTCAACTTCTTAGAATGAACTGATGTATAGGAGCCTGTCGGACTTAGGAGAAATCTACTGCAAATTCGCCTGTGCGGTCCATATTTCACCGCTTTCTTGGTCAATAGAACGACTATTGACCTGCAAAATCGGCAAAATCTGTCCTCGCCCAGTCGAATTTTCGCTACGATTTCCTAAGTCCGACAGACTCCTAGGCAGGCTGGAAACTTACCCTCCAATTAATGCCTTGAAGTTACACCTGTAGAATATTCTCTACCGTAGTAGAATATCCCTCACAGTCACTATCCTTTCTTCTGGGCAACCCATTGTAACCTCTTGAATAGCGGTATGTATTGCACTTGGCACGATACCTGATACACTCATAAATCAGAACCATTCAAATTCGAGGCTGCCATGAGATTCTACCTGACCATACTTACATTTCTTGTTCTCGCTGCCGGCAGCGCCCGTGCCGACGAAACCAGACCTGCAGAAAACCTGCCCGCCCTTATAGATACCGCCCTCGCCAACAACCCCGAGCTGAAATCCACCCAGGCCCGCTGGCGGATGTACGTCGGCAAGGCCCGGCAGGCCGGAAGCCTGGATGATCCCATGTTCATGTTCAAGCTGCAGAACATGCTGGCCCGTGAGCCGCTGGTCTTCAACAAGGACCCCCAGTCCGGCAAGGTCATCGGCATCAGCCAGCAGCTCCCCTTCTGGGGCAAGCGGGCCATCCGCGAGGAAATTGCCGGTTACGAGGCCGAGTCCTACCGCTGGCAGGCAGAGGAACGCAAGCTTGAATTGAAACGAATGGTCTCTGAAACCTACTACCAGATCTACGCGGTGGACAAGGCCCTGGAGATCATCGAAAAGAACCTGCACATCATCGGAGATTTCATAACCATTGCCGAATCCAGGTACTCCGTCGGACAGGGGGTCCAGCAGGACATCTTCAAGGCCGGGCTGGAGCGTTCCAAGATGCTGGACATGCAGATCACCCTGCAGCAGCAGCGCACGAGCCTGGCGGCCAACCTGAACTACCTGCTCTACCGCCCGTCGAATACACCCGTCGGCCCGGTGGCCGATTTTGAGTTGCCGATCATTTCCCGCTCTGTTCAAGAATTGAATGACCTGGCCTATGACAAACGCCCCCAGGTAAAGAGCCTGATATTATTGGCCAATAAGGGCATGGCCGGCCACCGCCTGGCCCGCAAGGAAATCTATCCGGACTTCAACCTTTCCTTCGAATACATGTTCCGCGAGGCATCCATGAACGATCCCGGCTTCAACATGTTCTCCTTGGGAGTGACCTTCAACATTCCCTTTCAGCAGGCAAAACGCCGGGCCATGCTGGCCGAGTCGTCATCCGAGACCGACATGGCCGTGGAAGAGTTGAACGGACTCAAGAACAGCATCGGCTATGCCATCAACGACTCCCTGGCGCAGATGGAACGCCGCCGCAAGCTGGTGGAACTTTACAAAACCGGCATCATCCCCCAGGCCGAGCAGTCATTGGAGTCCGCGGTGATCAGCTACCGGGTGGGCAAGGTCGATTTCCTGAACCTGCTGGACGGGCGGGTAAACCTGTTCAACTACGAGAAGGAACTGTACGAATCCAAGGCCGAGTACATGATGAAGCTGGCGCAGTTGGAAGCGACTGTGGGCTTCGACTTCGCTCAGCCACCGGTGATCCGTTTCCTGAGCGGAGTCGAAGGGAAAAAAGAAGAAATTCAAAAGAGTGCAGAGGATAACAGCCATGTCGCAAAATAAGAAAATTACATTCCCGCTGATCATCCTGCTCCTCATTGCCCTGTCCGGTGGTGGCTGGTATGCCTGGCAGCATAAAGGTCACGATCATGCCGCCGAGGGGAAGGCGGCGCAGGGCAAGCAGCTCTACACCTGCTCCATGCATCCCTTCATCATCAAGGATAAGCCGGGCACCTGTCCGATCTGCGGCATGGAACTGATCAAGAAGATAGACAGCGCGCCTGGCGATGGGACCACACAGACTCCGGAGCAGAAACAGCAGGCCGAGATGCTCGGTCATGTATCCATGTCAGCCAACCAGCGGATCATGGCCAATGTGGCCACGGTTGAGGCTAAATTCGGCACCCTGAACAAGGAGATCAACGCCGTCGGCATCGTGCAGTTCGACCAGTCGCGCCAGGCCAAGGTTACCGCCTGGATCGCCGGGCGGATCGACAAACTGAATGTAAACACGGTTGGGGCGCAGGTCAGCAAGGACAGACCGGTGGCCGAAATCTACTCGCCCGACCTCTTGGCAACCCAGCAGGAATACCTGCTGGCGGTCAAGAGCCGGGAGCAGTTGAAGAACTCGCCCATTCCCTCCATCTCCCAAAACGGCGAAGGTCTGGTAGCATCGGCCAAACAGCGCCTGATGCTGTACGGGGTCAAGGAGAGTCAGATCGCCGAACTGGAGAAGGCCGGCAAACCCAACATCCGCCTGCCGATCTACACGCCTCTCTCCGGAACCGTTATCGAAAAAATGGTCCAGCAGGGACAGTACGTCAATGTCGGCGAGGTGCTTTTCAATATTGCCGATCTTTCGAAGGTCTGGGTAGAGATCGATGTCTTCGAGAATGAAGTCCCCTTTGTCCGGATCGGGCAGCAGGTGGAGATAAGCTCCGCGGTAGAACATGGCGCGGTATCCAGGGGCCGGATCAGCTTCGTCTATCCCTTTCATGACCCCAAGACCCATACCGTCAAGGCCCGCGTGGAATTGGCCAACCCCGGCCACATGCTGAAACCGGACATGTTCGTCAATGCCATCATCCGTGTGCCGCTGGTCAAGGGCATCGTCATTCCGGTTACCGCGGTTGTAGACACCGGCAAACGCCAGGTGGTCTGGGTGGAAACCTCACCAGGCATGTTCGAGCCGCGCGACGTGCAGGCCGGCGAGCGGATCGACGAAAAGGTCCAGATCCTGTCCGGCATCAAGGCTGGTGACAAGGTTGCGGTTTCAGGGTCCTATCTGATCGATTCCGAATCCCAGTTGAAGGGTGGCGGTCAGGATCACAGCCAGCATACCGGCGGGACCAAGCCGGAGGCCAAGGGGCAACCGTCAGCACCACCGGCAAAGAAGGATTCGTTGAAGATGGATGATATGAAGATGTAAACAGGGTCTGGGACCTGGGATTGGGGATCGGGGATCGGTAAAATCGATTCTTAAAGCATTTCCCGATCCCTGATCCCTGATCCCAGGGGTTCCTAATGATTGAAAAAATTATCGAATATTCTGCCCGTAACCGGGTCATTGTCCTGATGTTTTTCGGGCTGATCATTGCCTGGGGGGTCTGGTCGGTCTACAGGACTCCGGTGGATGCCATCCCGGATCTGTCCGACAACCAGGTGATCGTCTTTACCGATTACCCCGGACGCTCGCCGCAGGTGGTTGAGGACCAGGTAACCTACCCGCTGGCGGTCAACCTGCAGGGTCTGCCCCAGGTCCGCGCCGTGCGGGCCTCCAGCGCTTTTGGCTTCTCCATGATCTACGTCATCTTCGAGGACTCGGCCGATATCTACTGGGCCAGGACCCGCGTGCTGGAACGGCTGAACTACGCCGCCTCGCTTCTGCCGCCCGGTGTCGTCCCGACCCTCGGCCCGGACGGTACCGGCGTGGGGCATGTCTTCTGGTACACCATCGAGGGTAAGGGCTATGACCTGGAACAGTTGCGCACCCTGCAGGACTGGTTCGTGCGCTATCAGCTCAATACCGTCCAGGGGGTGGCCGAGGTGGCTTCCATCGGCGGCTTGGTGCGTGAATACCAGATCGATCTGGACCCGACCAAACTGTTTGCCTACAAGATCCCGACCGGCAAGATCATGGAGGCGGTCAAGGCGGCCAACAAGGATGTGGGCGGCCGTCTAATCGAACAGGCCGACGCCGAATACCTGATCCGTGGCCGCGGCTACGTCAAATCCAAGGCGGACCTGGAGAATATCGTGGTCGGCGCCGACATGCGCGGTACCCCGATCTATGTCAAGAACCTGGGTACGGTCCAGATGGGGGGCGCTATCCGGCGCGGCCTGCTGGAGTTGAACGGCGAGGGGGAGGCGGTGGGCGGCATCGTGGTCATGCGCTACGGCGAGAACGCCAAGGCGGTCATCGACCGGGTCAAGGTCAAGATCATGGAACTGGAGAAGGGGCTGCCGCCGGGCGTGAAGATCAAGGTTGCCTACGACCGCTCCGATTTGATCGGACGGGCCATAGATACCCTGAAACACAACCTGCTGGAGGAATCGGTGGTCGTCTCGCTGGTGATCCTGGTGTTCCTGCTGCACTTTCAGAGCGCATTGGTGATCGTGTTGACCCTGCCGATCTCGGTTCTGATCGCCTTTATCACCATGAAGCTGATGGGAGTCAGTTCCAACATCATGTCTCTCGGCGGCATCGCCATCGCCATCGGTGTACTGGTGGACGCCGGGGTGATCATGGTGGAGAATTGCTACCGCCATCTGTCCGAGATGCCGCCTGAAGAGCGGGCGGAAAAAAGGCTGGAGGTGATCATTACTTCGGCCAAGCAGGTCGGCCGGGCCATCTTCTTCTCCCTGGCCATCATCGTGCTCTCCTTTGTGCCGGTCTTTCTGCTGGAGGGACAGGAAGGCAAACTCTTTCACCCGCTGGCCTTCACTAAGACCTTCTCCATGATGGGTTCGGCCCTGATCGCCATCACCCTGGTGCCGGTGCTGATGTACTACTTCATGCGGGGCAGGATGCCGCCGGAGAGCTCCAATCCGGTCTCGACCTTCTTCATCAAACTCTATTCGCCGGTCATCCGCTGGGTGCTGGTCTGGAAGAAGACAACCATCGCCCTGAATCTTGTGGCCCTGGCAATTGCCGTGCCGCTCTTCATGCAGCTGGGGAGCGAGTTCATGCCGCCCCTGGATGAGGGATCGCTGCTCTACATGCCGGTGACCCTGCCCAATGTCTCCATCACCGAGGCCAAACGGCTGATCCAGGTGCAGGACAAGATCATCATGAGCATGCCCGAGGTGGAGCATGTCCTGGGCAAGGTCGGTCGGGCCGAGACCTCCACCGACCCGGCGCCGGTCTCCATGTTCGAGAGCATCATCATCCTCAAGCCCAAGGACCAGTGGCGGCCGGGGATCAAGAAGGCCGACATCGTGTCCGAACTGGACGTCAAGCTGCAGCAGATCGGCGTGCGCAACGGCTGGACCCAGCCGATCATCAACCGGATCAATATGCTCTCCACCGGGGTACGCACCGACCTGGGGGTCAAGATCTTCGGCAATGACCTGAATGTACTCAAGGATCTGGCCATCCAGACCGAGGCGATCCTCAAGCCGATCAATGGCGCAGCCGACGTGGTGGCCGAACGGGTCACTGGCGGCAACTACATCGACATCGACATAGACCGCGAGGCGGCCGCCCGTTTCGGGGTGAATGTCGGGGACATCCAGGACGTGATCGAGACCGCCCTGGGGGGCGAGATGCTCTCCACCACCGTTGAAGGAAGAAACCGTTTCCCGATCCGCATCCGCTACCTGCGCGACTACCGCGACAACATCCCGGCCATCCGCCGGATCCTGGTCAGCGGCATGGGGGGCACCCAGGTGCCGCTCTCGCTGGTGACACGCTTGAAGATCTCCACCGGTGCTCCGGAGATCAACAGCGAGGGGGGACTCCTGCGTTCGCTGGTCTTCCTCAACGTGCGGGGCCGCGATATGGGCGGTTTTGTGACCGAGGCCAAACAGATCCTGGAGAAGCAGCTTAAGCTGCCGCCCGGCTACTACGTGGCCTGGTCCGGGCAGTGGGAGAACCAGATCCGCGCCAAGGCCCGCCTGCAGATGCTGGTTCCGATAGGAATCGTGATTATCTTTATCCTGCTCTATTTCACCTTCCACTCGGCCCTGGAGGCCTCCATGGTCATGCTCTCGGTGCCCTTCGCCCTGGTGGGCGGGGTCTACCTGGTCTCGGCCTTGGGCTACAACCTGTCGGTGGCGGTCTGGGTCGGCTTTATCGCCCTGTACGGCATCGCCGTGGAGACCGGGGTGGTGATGGTCATATATCTGCACGAGGCCCTGGACAAGAAACTGATCAACGGTCCCTGCACGGAGCAGGATATCTACGATGCCACCTTCGAAGGGGCCGTACTCAGGCTCAGGCCCAAGCTGATGACCGTGGCCGTGGCTCTGCTGGGTCTGCTGCCGATCATGTGGTCAACGGGCACCGGGGCGGATGTGATGAAACCGATCGCCGCGCCGATGATCGGCGGGATGATCTCCTCGGCGGTGCACGTACTGATCATGACACCGGTCATATTTGTGATGATGAAGAAGAGGGATTTGAAGAAGGGCAGGCTGAAGTATTCGGGGATGAAACATTAAACCAAAAAGGAGAAATAACAATGAAGAAACTGGTACTCGCAATTGCAGCAATTCTGACCCTGTCCGCACCGGCGGCCTTTGCCGCCGAACACGCCGGACACGATATGTCCTCCGGCCATGCCGCCATGGGCGGCGCGGCCCACGAAGAGGTGATCGATGGTGTCAAGGCCACCTTCAATGTTCAGACCATGGCTGACGCCATGAAGTCCATGGGTATGGAGATGCCCAAGGGGGTCAAGGAGACCCACCATATTTCGGTGGCCTTCAAGGATGTAAAGAGCGGCAAAGCCTTGACCGAGGGAGAGGTGAAGGTTAAGGTGCAGAACCCGGACAAATCCGATCAGTCCAAGGATCTGATGGGGATGCACGGACACTTTGGCACCGATGTGGTCATGACGGCCAAGGGTAAATACGGCGTGATGTGCAAATTCAAGCTGGCGGACGGCAAGGTTCGCAGCGCCAAGTTCTGGTATACGGTCAAGTAGGAGGCTGTTCGTTCAAGGTAAAACGGGGATGGATCACGATGGTGGCCATCCCCGTTTTGCTGTGTGCGCCGGCTTGTATACCCTCTTTCCCTTATCACCACCTCAATGCAGTGCGCCAATCAGGGCCCATCCAAGCACGGCGATTGTTATCACGGCGCACAGCAGCGCCAGGACGTGATCAAAGACTCTCTCGGCCCGTTTCTCGTTGTAACCCAGAATCATTCCAAAAACGACCCCACCGATGATACCGCCGCCATGGCCCCAGTTGTTGATGCCGGGAAATATCAGGCCGAATACGAAGAGACTTATCAACCAGCCCCTAACCTCACGGGTAACAGAGTTGCCGTAAGCCCCGCCCCGGCTCTTTCCATAGTAAAGCAGAGCTCCGATCAGGCTGCAGATAGCTGCTGACGCGCCGATAGTGAACGGAACCCCGGCCAGGCAGGAAACCCAAAAGCCGAAGACTCCGCCCAGCGTGTAAATGACGAACATGCGGCTGGTGCCGTATTCATTGGCGACCCATGGCGCTATCTGGCGCAGAGCCATCAGATTGAAGATTATATGGAGGATGCCGCCATGCAGGTAGTTGGCGCTGACCAGCGTCCAGATCCTCCCGTAACGCTCCACCGGGAACGTACCGGTAGCTCCCAGCAGAAAGAGGCTGTTCTGCCCCGGAGAAAGAAAACCGCTGGAACCATTCATGCCGCTCATGATGATCGAAACCGCAAAATACAGTATGTTGACGGTCAGTATTCCCTTTACGACCCAGTCGGATTTCGATGCCCCTCTGGTCATGCCGGCCAGACGCCACCACGGGTTTGATCGTGATGTGCCGCACCAGGAGCATACGGCTTCTTCACTGCCGATCAGTTGTCTACAGCGGGGGCAGAGCATTGCCCGTTGTGCCATCCTGTCTACCTCTCAAACTTGAATTGAATTACGTAACGCGCTATTTTAATGATACAGGCATGGTAGCATAAAAAAACATGGGGTGACATTTTTCCGACAACTGTTCCGCTTTTTGGGGGAGTGGAGTCACACTGACCGGGAGGAGGGCCGGCAGCTGGAAATTCCGGCCATTTTCAGGGCCCCGCTCATGTATGGCCGACGGCAGGGTATTGAGATGCCGCGAGTGGAGATGCTGGCGACACTGCTGGAGCAGAGTGTTTGCCAATAGACTGTTGCGTATGCTGCATCCGGTGGTACTATTAAAATATATGCCGAGCACACCGGAGGGATGAGACGTGGTTGAAGAGCTGAAAAAAATGCCGGCTGCCAAGAAACAAAAGAACGCCGCCAAGCCGGGTTCCGAAGAAGCTGTGTCCGGAAAATCCCGCAGCAGAAAAAAAGCCGGCCCGACTTCGGAGGCAACTGCGGTTGCCGCCGATACGCAGGTCTTCGATCTGTCCGACAGTCAGTGGTACCTGAACCGCGAATTGACCTGGCTGGAGTTCAACCAGCGGGTTCTGCACGAGGCTGAGGACAGCCGAACACCGCTTCTGGAGCGGGTCAAGTTTCTGGCGATCGTCAGCGCCAACCTGGACGAGTTCTTCATGAAGCGTATCGGCGGACTTAAGCAGCAGATCGGCGCCGGGATGAAGGAATTGACCCTGGACGGGCGCACGGCCCGCCAGCAGGTGACCGAGTGCCATGCCGTCATCCGCGAGCTGGAGGCCCGCAAGGAACTGACCTATCGGATAATTTTCGGACTTCTGGAGGAAAAGAACATCCTGATTGAGTCCTACCGCGGGATCACGGCCAAAGAGAAAAAAATCCTCCGCGAGTTTTATTATACCAACATCTTTCCGCTCTTGACCCCCCAGTCCATTGACCCGGCCCACCCCTTCCCGTTTATCTCCAATCTCTCCCTGAACCTGCTGGTGGCCCTGCGCTACCCGCGCTCCAAAA
>JAENWA010000077.1 GCA_016650295.1 Desulfuromonadales bacterium
GCCGTCCGGCTAATGGTTCCCACCATCAGGGTCCATAGAGGACTTGCACCTCCAAGTCACTGCTTGACCACCACAATCAAGCAGATGGCGCTTACGCGCCACGCGCCATGCTGGGCGCACACGTGGGAGAGCACAGCGGGTTCACCGCTGCTGCGCTTGGTTGGCAATGTGATGCCTCAGTGACCGTAGCCTACTGAGGCAGCTCTGTTAATCCATCCATTCAAAAAAACAGATGATTTTGAATTTCGCTCAACTATTTTAAGGTAATAGTTAAGTCGATGCAGAGTGAGTCCTTTTCCGAAAACCATTCTTTGAAGTGGGTTAAGGCTATTTATAAATTCAATATCCTCTTTTGTGATTTTATTTCCCCTATGGACAGGCTTAGGTTTTGGTTTTTCCCCACTTTTACCTGACTTAATCTCCTCAAAATCAAATCCAAGCTCCTCTGCTTTTTCAAAGTCAGCGAATACTGCTTGCTTATGATTGAAGTGTCCGTATGCAAGGCCACGTTGAAAATAAACAGATGCTAAATCAGGTGCTTTTAGAAGTGTTGTAAAATCAGACTCTAATTTTTTCAGAAAATTTCTTCCAGAACGAATGGCGTTTTGTTTGGTAATAAAATATGGCCGGTTCGACAAGGTATCAAGTCTTGTTGTAACCTCTTTGATGTCTTTATCAATTTGATTGTAATCGCCCCTAGCTCTACTGCATATACTGGTATAGTCACCATCGTCTTCCTCGCGTGCTTTCTCAAGTAGCTCGACACACTTTTTTACAATAACAGGTTGATAGGTTAGCGCCTTTGTGAAGTCCTCAATGGCATGATTATAATCACCTGTGTTGCTATAAATAAGACCACGATAGTAATACGCCAAAGCAAAATCTGGATTTGAATTAATCGCGCTGTTGTAATTGGTTAACGCTGTGATGTAGTCACTTTTACTCGCTGCAAGACTGCCTTTATCAAGCCAATCAAACTCCGTCAACTCAGCTGCAAAACAAATCACTGATTGAGTGAAGATGAGTGAAAAAAATGTCACAGTAGCCACTATTGTATTCGTCATATTCCACTTTCACTTGGACAATTCATGGCTTCCTCATTATGATCGCTAGTGCTTCCTCTTTTTCGAACCACACATGCCCGTGGTTGTCTACCCTTTGCCAAACGGCCGATTAGGCTGTGCCCACAGAGCGCGTGCCGCAGGTGATTGATATTCAGGATCGTCATCCCAAAAATTCTCTAGAACGCGGCCAAGTACCGTTTCGGCGTAAAGATACATTGCTGTAGCTATTCCTTTTCGTTGATGATTTTCATCAATGTTAACTTGCTGGCAATAAGCAGAATTACCGTCATCAGTAAAATGTGCTTCAGCGATATCCTTCTTTTGATATTCAACAAAAACAATGAGATCTTGAAGAAAATCATCGTCGTTTTCCATCTTATGCCTGAATTGATAACCTAATTTATCCATCTTGGATATTTCTGAAGCAGCAGTTTTCACAGGCATTTTAGTTCTCCTTTGTTCCCTTTCAACGGGGTGGCGTATGACCTGCGACCGAAGGGAAACAGGTCAATTCGCGTGTTGTGCATCGCCTTCCGGTATTGTAAGCATTCACCTTTCAGCTGCTTTTTGACTAAAAGCGTTCATAAACCCTCCTATACCCACAAAAGCCAGAACTGCGGATATTGTTAAGCGCTGCCAAGATTGGAAATTGTCTTGGATCGAAATCACGATTAAATACAACGCGGGGATTGAACACGCTAGTGCGATAAAAAGATCCGCCGGAGATATTTGTAGCGCTGCCGGCTCCTTTGCATCACGATACAGATAGGACATGCATTTTGAGACTTTTAATTCGACACGGCGGCTTCTTGCGTCGTCATCTCCAAATGTTGCTCTGCATTTTTCCAATATTTCTAAATCCGTCTTTATCTTTGACCTTAACAGTGTCGCCCGCGTTGAATACGCCCATGCGAAACCAGCACCAATCAGCCCCAAAGTTTTCAGGATTGCCTCAATCATGTCTTTATCTGGCATAGATTTCCTCCGATATTGATTGCACAACGGCCTGAGGGCCTGCTGTGAGCGAAGCGAGAACAGCAGCACCCGAGTGTTGGCAATATTACGTCAGAATGGAATATCATCATCGGGGTTAAACTCTGGTCCAGTTTCCTCAAGTTGGCTCAAGTCATCCTCAAAGCGGTCAGTCCGCTCCTCGCGTAACCAACTGACAAGCTCTTGGAAGGATATATGGGTCGCGTTTGTATTTTCCAGTTTATGTAGAATATGGTCCTGCCCCTTCAGTCCCTCTCTTGTCTTTTTTCGCTGCTTTACTGCCTCAAAAAGCATAGGTGCCTGTGACCCTTTGAGACCAAGTTCCTCCGGTGTAACAGCAGTCCCATTAAACTGATGTATAAAGTTCTTTTCCGTTATGATTTCTCTCAGATGTCTGGACAAATCACTTTTTATCGTGTCTTTTGCGCGGAAGGAGTAATTGAAGAGGCCAGCTATGATATCTGAGACCTGTACACCGTAATGTTCCACAGAGCTTGCTGCTGAGACCGCTGAAACAGACAGATCTCCATTCACTATGCATACGTCAGATACACGAAATGTTTGACCAAGTTTAGAAATATTATCAATGTATTCTTTCAAATTGTAATCTGTAGTTGCCTTGGTCTGATCATAAACGACTGTAGCTCTGTTGATACCATAATAAGTTCGTAGATGTATGAGGAGATTTGTCAATATGGATTCATAAAATATTGGGTTATCCGGGTGTAAAGTAAGAGTTAGAAGCGCTAGTTGTGGGCGATGTAAAAATGGGCTTAAAAGTTCTCCAGCGTTGTCACAATCAATAGCCTCCATGCAATGCTGCCATAAAGATTCGAGTGATTCTTCGTCTGGATTGCGAATAAGGTTATTGTAGTGCCTTAAAAAGGCTTCAAACCAGTCTGCGCCCATAATAGCAGGAAGGTTACATGACAAAAGGTTCGCATAAGCTAGACACCACCCATCTTCAAGCAGGTTCATGCCATTATCTAGAAGAAGTACAGGATGGATGCAGTCACCGACAAATTTTCGAACAAGGGCGCTCCACTTGTCGGCAAGGTAGCAGCAGAATTTATCGGGGTGTTCGCCCAAGTAATCAATAAATGCATGCAGCTTCTTTCTGCCACTTTGTCGGCCGACTAATCTTGAAAATTTTAATTCAGCTCCCTTGTCTCCAGCAAATACCTCTGATGCTATCCGTTCAAAATCTTCATTAGTGAACATGTTACATGCTAAAGAAAATAGGGGCTGGTCAGGGTTGACATAGTCCGCACCTGTGTAGCCGCTCTCATCTATGTAGATCACATGGTTCATTTTTTATTCTTTATTTTGCCAACATGTTATTCACCAGCCCCGCGCGCGCGTGAACCGGTGATCTACCCAAACAGGATATTTAGTTTGTGCACATTAAAAAACTTCGCATCGCGTATCATCTCAAGATCCTATTAAAACAAATAATGCCAATAAGTTATTTTATCTCCAGCGGCAAAGCTGCCGTTTCAATCACCTTCCTGAACCCTGCACTCGTCCCCGCCCACTCCACAAGATCAACCTGAAACGGAAGATCGCTGTCATCAAAGGCATCACGCAGGATTCTCATGGTTGTAACCGGAAGCAATTCATCCCCCATAATCACAAGGTCGATATCAGAATACGGCTTGGCTGTCCCAGTGGCGCAGGAGCCGAACAGTTTCACTTCACGTCCGGGAAGATGGCGGGCAAGTATGTCACACACGATTCCGAGGTGCTCCGGCTTAAGATCCATCAGTTTTTTCCGGAACTTTCTTTCAATGCGGCAAGAAGCTCTTCCGCGTGCTTGGCAAAAGCGGGCAACGCCACAAATACCCTGGCGGCCTTCGCTTCATCGTAGGTGTGTGAGGTGATGTTGCGGCGTTCGCGATAATCGAACCAAGCTTCAACATCCTGAACCAGTCCGCGCTCGGCGCCTATCCGGAAAAGCTGACGGTAACTGTATCCATCAACCTCCGTCGGATTGGGGAGTTCCTGTTCCAGTTGGCGCTTGAGCATCTTCCAGCTCAGCTCGAAGGTATATTCAAAGCGCTGTATGCAGGCATCGCGAAGTTCTTCGTCACCTTGCGCGTGTATCGCCCTGTCAAGAGCGCGTTTAAGGTTGTTTACCGCTTTCTCCAATGGCGAAAAATCAATGGACATAATTCTCTCCAGTTCTGAATGACATTACAGTGCGTCAATCTACCATTATTCCCGCGTATTGCAACCCGCAATCACCTGCGGCATGGATATCATTCTCGTTACCAAGCTCCTGCTTACCGAATCAAAACCACCAAGCTGGAGCTTGTCGAACCATTGCGTTACGCAGCTGGAACTGCGTAACGAGTGCCATCCTGGAACCCACCGGATTTGACATTCTAACTTTCTCCGAGCAATTCCCACTCAAAATCCCCCCGGCATATTCAATCCATTCAAGCCTGCAATCATTGACATTGCACTGCAAACCAATTACAATTGCACTACAACATCTAACGAGGGGTTATTCCATGCAGGGACAACTGACCATACGGCTTGACAGCAAGCTAGAAGAGCAGCTTACGGCGCTCTCTCAACGTTTTCACAAAAAGAGGTCGGAGATTGTTCGCCAGGCGTTGGAGCGTTTTATTTCCGTGGAAGCGAATGCCGCTGAACCGTCACCATGGCAAAATGTTCAACACCTGCTCGGTTCAGTAGAGACAGGCATCAGCGACTTGGGTGAAGCTCACCGCGAACATCTCCGTGACCGGTTCAAACACAATGGCTGATATGCTGCTGGATACTGGACCTTTTGTGGCCTTCCTGGACCGTAGTGAACGTAATCATGAACGATGCCTTGCATTCATACGCGAATTCAGGGGACGTTTGTTCACAACGGAAGCGGTGCTGACAGAAGTCGTGTATCTCCTGGGACCTTCCTTTGCCAACCAGAAAGCGGCACTGGACTTCATAATGCTTGGCGGAGCAGAGCTGGTTTCGCTTTCCCCCGCACTCTTGAAACAGAGTGCCTCCCTGATGGCAAAGTACGCCGACACTCCAATGGATTTTGCTGATGCCACATTGGTGGCACTTGCACAAGAGCGGGGCATTTCCTGCATTGTAACGCTCGACCGCAAGGACTTCTCGGTATACCGCATCGGTTCAAGGAAAACTTTCACCATCTATCCGGAATAACAAATCCGAATCGTGCTTCTGACTATCGTGCCGCGCCTTCTCTCTCATCCTTGACCGGTCTGCGTAATCCTGCTATTAGATATATTCTTTTGACTTAAACTCCCATACTCCTCAACCGGAGGTACTCTCGTGACATTTCAAGATCTTATCCTCTCCCTGCAAGGCTACTGGGCCAAACAGGGCTGTATCATCCAGCAGCCCTATGATACCGAAAAGGGCGCCGGCACCTTTAACCCGGCTACCTTTCTGCGCGTGCTCGGCCCGGAACCCTGGAACGTGGCCTATGTGGAACCATCCCGCCGCCCGACCGACGGACGCTACGGCGAGAACCCCAACCGACTGCAGCATTATTACCAGTTTCAGGTCATCATGAAGCCCTCACCCATGAACATCCTGGATCTGTATCTGGATTCGCTGCGCGCCTTCGGCCTGGATCCCAACAAGCACGACATCCGTTTCGTGGAGGATGACTGGGAATCGCCGACCCTGGGCGCCTGGGGTCTGGGGTGGGAGGTCTGGCTGGACGGCATGGAGATCACCCAGTTTACCTACTTCCAACAGGCCGGCGGCATCGATCTCAAACCGGTCTCATCCGAGATCACTTACGGCTGCGAGCGCATCGCCATGTACCTGCAGGGGGTGGACAATGTCTACGACCTGGAGTGGGTCAAGGGCATCAAATACGGCGATATCCACCACGAAAGCGAGGTGGAGTTTTCCAAACATAACTTCGAGGAAGCCGATGTGGATATGCTGCTGCAGCTCTTCGGCATGTACGAGAAGGAGTGCCTGCGACTGGCGGAGAAAGAACTGGTCCTGCCGGCCTACGATTACGTCATGAAGTGTTCCCACACCTTCAACCTGCTGGACGCCCGCGGGGCCATCTCGGTCACCGAACGCGCCTCCTACATCGGACGGGTCCGCAACGTGGCCCGCATCTGCGCCGAAGGCTATCTGAGGATGCGCGAAAGACTCGGCTTCCCGCTGCTGAAAGGAGGTGTCGCCTGATGAACACCAAAGAACTGTTTCTTGAAATAGGCACCGAAGAGATCCCGGCCGGATTTATCCCCCGCGCCATGGCCGAGATGGAGGCCATGATCACGAAAGAACTGACCAATGCCCGCCTGGCATTCGGCGAGGTCAAGACCCTGGCGACACCGCGCCGCCTGGCGCTGGTGGTGAAAGGTATTCCGTCGGTTCAGCCGGACGCCGAGATCACCGCCACCGGGCCATCGAAGAAAGCCGCCTATGACGCCGACGGTAAACCGACCAAGGCTGCCGAGGGCTTTGCCCGTGGTCAGGGGGTGGAGGTCTCCGCTATCCGGATCGTCACTACCGACAAGGGTGAATATATCTCCATCACCCGCACCGAAACCGGTCGTCCGACCCATGAGCTGCTGTCCGAGATCCTGCCGAAACTGATCAATGACATCCCCTTCAAGAAGTCCATGCGCTGGGGCGACCTGGATGTGCGCTTCGCCCGTCCGATCCACTGGATCGTGGCGCTGTTCGACGGCATCATCGTACCCTTCGAGTTCGGCAATATCACCAGCGGCGCCGTATCTCGCGGCCACCGCTTCATGGCCAACACAACCTTCCCGGTGCGTGATTTTGTCCATTACCTGGAAGAGTGCGAACGGCATTTCGTGATCCCCGAGCCGGAACGGCGCAAGGAGATCATCCGCCGCGAAACCCACCGGGTGGCGATTGCGGCCGGCGGGCATCTGCTGCCGGATGAGGAACTGCTGGAGCAGGTCACGTTCCTGGTGGAGTACCCCAGCGCGGTGCACGGCACCTTCTCCGAGGAATTCCTCAAGGTTCCCAAAGAGGTCTTGATCACCTCCATGCGCAGCCACCAGCGCTACTTCTCCATCGTGGACGCGGCCGGCATGCTGCTGCCCGGTTTCATCACCATCAACAACACCCTGACCCCTGATCCGTCGGTGGTGGTCAAAGGCAACCAGCGTGTCCTGCGGGCCCGCCTGTCCGATGCCCGCTTCTTTTTTGAGGAGGACCAGAAGATCAGTCTGGATGAGCGGGTCGAGGGACTCAAGAAAGTCGTTTACCAGCAGAAACTGGGCACCTCCCATGAAAAGATGGAACGCTTCCGAGCCCTGGCCGAAGAGCTGGCCGGACAGCTTAACCCGGCCGTCAAGGTTCAAACCGCCCGGGCGGCCACGCTCTGCAAGGCCGATCTGGTCTCCGCCATGGTGGGCGAGTTCCCCGAGGTGCAGGGCATCATGGGGCGCGAATATGCGCTGCTGGAAGGAGAAGATGCAGCCGTGGCCACCGCCATTGCCGAACATTACCTGCCGACCCAGGCCGGCGGTGAACTGCCCGCCTCGGACATCGGCGCCTTCGTCTCCATCGCCGACAAGCTGGATACCATCTGCGGCTGCTTCGGCGTGGGGCTGATCCCGACCGGCGCCGCCGACCCTTATGCCCTGCGGCGCGCTACCATCGGCATTATCAGTATCATCCTCGACCGGGGCTATCGCCTGTCACTGCCGGAGCTTATCGGCCGGTCACTGGAGCTCTTGACGGCAAAACTGACCCGCCCCAAGGAACAGGTGGCCAACGATGTTCTGGAATATTTCCGGGCCCGTTTCATCAACCTGCTGGGCAACGACTTTCCGGGTGATGCGGTGGATGCGGCCATCTCGGCCGGCTTCACCGACCTGGTAGATGTCAAGGCCCGCATCGCCGCCCTGGCCGAGTTTGCAAACCATGCCGATTTCGAGCCGCTGGCCGTGGCCTTCAAACGGGTCGGCAACATCATCAAGGACGGTACGGACGCACCGATCGATCCGGCACTGTTCGAGGATTCCGCCGAAAATGCTCTCTACGAGGCCTTCTCGACGGTAAAGGCATCGGTTGAAACCAGGGTTGCCGCCGGTTCCTGGCTGGATGCCCTGACCGAGATCGCCACCCTGCGCGGACCGGTGGACGCCTTTTTTGACCGGGTCATGGTCATGGCCGAGGACCAGCGGGTGCGTACCAACCGCTTGGCGCTGCTGACCGCCATTGCCCGAATGTTCGGCAAGATCGCCGATTTCTCCAGGATTGCGGGCTAGGGATATGATCGCTATCATTGATTACGGTATGGGCAACCTCCGTTCCGTGCAGAAGGGTTTTGAAAAGATCGGGGCTGAAGCAATTGTCACGGCTGATCCGCAGGTCGTACTGCAGGCGGCCAAGGTGGTTCTGCCGGGCGTGGGGGCCTTTCGCGACTGCATGCGCAACCTGGAGCAGGCCGGTTTTGTCGAACCGATCCTCAAGGTCATCGGCGAGGGTCGCCCGTTCCTGGGGATCTGTGTCGGCATGCAGCTGCTCTTCAGCGACAGCGTTGAGTTCGGTCTCTACCAGGGGCTGAACGTGATCCCCGGCCATGTATTGCGCTTTCCCGAGGATATGCAGGTTGCCGCCGAAGCCTTGAAAGTGCCCCAGATGGGGTGGAACCAGCTGCACTTCCATCGCCACCCGCCGGCCTTCGAGGGTATCGCCGATGACTCAAACGTCTACTTCGTCCACTCCTATTATGTAAAGCCTGACAACGACGATGTCATCGCCACCACCACCGACTACGGGATTGAGTTCTGTTCGTCGATCTGGAAGGACAACATCGTCGCCACCCAGTTCCATCCCGAGAAGTCCCAGGATGTGGGACTGCGGATACTGAAAAATTTTGCAGAAATGAAATAATGAGTTCGTAGAGTCTGTAGAGTTCGTAGAGTTTTTAGAGTTAAACTCCATGAACTCCATGAACTCCATGAACTCTACGAAAGGTTCCCAACAATGTTAGTCATCCCCGCGATTGACCTGAAAGAAGGAAAGTGCGTCCGCCTCGAACAGGGGCTGATGGACAAGGATACCGTGTTCAACGACAACCCGGCGGCCCAGGCACGGGCCTGGCAGGATCAGGGCGCAGAGATGCTGCATATCGTCGATCTGGACGGCGCCTTTGCCGGCGAGCCGAAGAACCTCGCCGCCATTGAGGCCATCGTCAAGGCCATCACCATCCCTTCCCAACTGGGGGGCGGCATCCGCGACATCGAAACTATCGAGGCCTATCTTGCGCTGGGGCTGTCCCGCGTGATCATCGGCACCGCCGCCCAGCGCAACCCGGAGCTGGTGCGCGAGGCCTGCTTGAAATTCCCCGGCCGGATCGTGGTCGGCATCGACGCCAAAAACGGCATGGTGGCGGTACAGGGCTGGGCCGAGGTGACAGACGTGACTGCCGTGGATCTGGCCCGGAAGTTCGAAGGCTTCGGGGTTTCGGCCATCATCTACACCGATATCAGCCGCGACGGCATGCTGCAGGGGCCCAATCTCGAAGCAACCAAGGCGCTGGCCGAGGCGGTCTCCATCCCGATCATCGCATCGGGAGGCGTATCCAGCCTGAAAGACATCCAGAACCTGATGGCAATCGAATCCAGCGGCATCAGCGGTGTCATCACCGGCAAGGCGGTCTACACCGGAGCCATCAAACTGGCCGAAGCGATAGCGCTTACAAAAAAGGGCTGATGCGTCACTGGTCCATTTTCCCTCGTAGAAACGAGAGCAGATTGGAATGAAAATAGATGGGGTTACATGATTTTTTTGAATACGATGGTCGCAAGGCTTGGATAAACCTGAAGAAGCATCGCGTGTCATTTGAAGAGGCTCTTACAGTATTCATCGACCCATTGTCCATTACCATTCCAGATCCGTTGCATTGCGATGAAGAAGAGCGACGTATCATTATCGGACAGTCAGTCAAGAGGCGCTTGCTTGTAGTGGTGCATGTGGATCGAGAAGAAAAGATTCGTATCATCAGCGCAAGAAAGGCTACTGTTCATGAAAGGAAAAAATATGAAGAAGCAGGCTGACAGGGTTAAAGAACCGGATATGCTTGCTGAATACGATTTCAGCGGTGGTGTGCGTGGAAGGTATGCAGATCGTTTTAAGGGGGTCAAAAGTGATGTAGTGGTATTAGCCCCTGATGTGGCAGAAATGTTCGGGGATTCAAAATCAGTGAACGAGGCGCTTCGTGTCATTGCCAAGCTTGCCGGAAAACAGGCAAAAAAGTCTGCTGTATAGCCATGAGTCAGCATCGCCCGGTGTCTCTCTCGCTACGCCATGTTGCACTGTTGAGAAAACAAATAAGTGTTTCGTTGAAAAACGTGCCTTAACGATGAACAATGAATCTGATATCCTTGTGAGGTTTAAAATATAATGCTGACCAAACGCATCATCCCCTGCCTGGATGTGAAAGGCGGCCGTGTCGTCAAGGGCGTACAGTTTCTGGAGCTACGCGATGCCGGCGATCCGGTGGAGATTGCCGAGATGTATGACCAGCAGGGGGCCGACGAGCTGACCTTTCTGGATATTACCGCCTCTTCCGATGAGCGCGACACGATCATCGACGTGGTCCGCCGGACCGCCGAGCGGGTCTTCATGCCGCTGACCGTGGGGGGCGGCATCCGCACCGTGGAGGATATCCGCCGCATGCTCAACGCCGGGGCCGACAAGACCTCCATCAATACCGCCGCCGTTCACCGCCCGGAGTTTGTAAAGGAGGCTGCCGAGCGCTTCGGGTCGCAATGCACCGTGGTGGCCATCGATGCCCGCCGCGTACCGGGTGAGGATCGCTGGGAGGTCTACACCCACGGCGGCCGCAATCCGACCGGCATTGATGTTGTCGAATGGGCCATCAGGATGGAGGCCTACGGTTCGGGGGAGATCCTCCTGACCAGCATGGATTGCGACGGAACCAAGGACGGCTATGACATCGCCCTGACCCGGGCCGTGGTGGATGCTGTCTCGATACCGGTCATCGCCTCAGGCGGCGTCGGCAACCTGGAACACCTCTACGACGGCTTCACCAAGGCCGGAGCCAGCGCCTGCCTGGCGGCATCCATTTTCCACTACCAGGAATACACCATCGGTGAAGCCAAGCAGTACCTCCATGAGAAGGGGGTACCGGTACGCCTATGAGCGAACAACAGCACATCCTTGATGCCGTCTATCAGGTCATCCTCGACCGCAAGGCCCATCCCTCGGAGACATCCTATACCGCTTCCCTGATGCAGAAAGGGATCGATAAAATTCTCAAGAAGCTGGGCGAGGAGGCGACCGAGGTTGTCATCGCCGGCAAAGGCGGCGTTCGCGAAGAGATCGTCTATGAAGTCGCCGACCTGTTCTTCCATACCCTGGTGCTGCTGGGACATCAGGACATCCCGCCGGAGGAGGTCTACCATGAACTGCGCCGGCGCTTCGGCACCTCAGGCATTGAGGAAAAGGCAACTCGTCCGGCATGATTCCCGTAAAGAAACAACACTGCATTACCGTATTTTTATATTGACAATAGACTTGTTGCTGGTATGATATGCAACTCTGAAATTTTAGATTTCGGCTTCGGCCGCAGCCTATCCGGTTACTTTACAATGAAGGGAGGGATATAAGATGCCAGGAGTAAAAATCAAAGAAAGCGAACCGTTTGAACTCGCTCTGAAGAAATTCAAGAAGCAGTGCGAAAAAGCGGGAATCCTTTCCGAGGTTCGCAAACGCGAACACTTCGAAAAGCCGAGCATCAAGCGCAAGAAGAAAGCCATTGCAGCCCGCAAGCGCGCCCTCAAGAAACAGCGCAAGATGGTTGACTAGCATTTCGTACGCTCACGCTTCAGGGAGCACACTGCATGTCGCTCAAGGACCAACTCAATGAATCAATGAAGACAGCCATGAAGGCGCGGGACGACCTGCGCCTTTCGGCTGTCCGCATGGTCCGCTCCATGGTGAAGAATCGTGAAATCGATCAGAAGAAGGAACTGAACGACCAGGACGTCATCGAGGTCATCTCGACCCTGGCAAAACAGCGTCGAGAATCAATCCGGATGTACCGGGAAGGCAACCGGGCAGACCTGGTTGAAAAAGAAGAGGCAGAACTGGCGATCCTGCTTGAATTCCTGCCGGTTCAACTCAGCACACCGGAGATCGAAGCTCTGGTTGACAGGGTCATTGCGGAAACAGGCGCCCAGGGGGCCAAGGATATGGGGCGAGTCATGAAGGCGCTCACTCTCCTGACCGCCGGTAAAGCTGACGGCAAAACCGTTAGTGACACCGTCAAACAGAAACTTGCCTGAAACAACTCACATTGCCGGCATTACCGGTTTGTAGTGCTTCATTCATACCAGTGCAGGGGGCTTTCTTACCGATTGCCCCTTCTTTGTAAGCAGCTCAGGACTTCCCGATGAATCTATTTGACATCATCATCCTGGCGGTGCTGATACTTTTTGCCCTTAAGGGTCTGGTCAGGGGACTGATCAACGAAGCATCCTCTCTCACCGGGCTGATCCTGGGAGGGTGGCTGGCGTACCGATTCTATCCGGGACTCGCGGCACCGATCCGTTCAACACTCCATGTTCCCGAGCATGTTTCCGCATTTCTGGCCTTCATGCTGCTTCTGCTGGTTACCGGAATTGTTGCCCACATTGCGGGAAATATACTTACCGCTGCGCTGAAGCTGGTCATGCTCGGCAGCCTGAATCGCCTGGGGGGCATACTGATCGGAGCGGCCGAGGGGGTTTTGCTGCTCTGCCTGCTGTTCAGCACCGCAACAGCCGGTTTCATGCCCGACACTCTGAAACACAAGGTACGCGCCTCGGAATCCGCCAACATGTTTGCTGAAACCGGCGACAGGATCCTCTCCCTCTGGCGAAACAGTACCCGTTCCCGGCCATGATCCCCGAGGACAAGGTACGCGAGGTTGCGGAGCGGCTCTCGATTGTCGAGGTTGTTTCAGAATATGTGCCGTTACGGCGTGCCGGTGCGAATTTTACCGGACTCTGCCCGTTCCATGCCGAGAAGACCCCTTCCTTCAACGTCAATCCGGCCAGGGAGATCTTTCACTGTTTCGGGTGCGGAGCCGGAGGAAATGCCTTCTCGTTCATCATGAGGATTGAAGGGCTCAGTTTTCCGGAAGCGGTCAAGCTGATGGCCCGCAAGACAGGTGTCGAGATTGAAGAACGGCAGCTCACCCCGGTCGAAAAACAGGCCCAGAGCGAGCGGCAGACCTTCCAGCGCATCAACGATCTGGCGGCCGGCTTTTACCGTTCAGTTCTGGAACAGAGGCCGGAAGGAGCAATGGCCCGGGCATACCTGGAAAAGAGGGCCGCCATCGGAGAGATTGCCGAGGCCTACCGGCTCGGTTTTGCATCTGACCGCGGCGACGGACTGGTACAGCATCTCAAGAGCAACGGCATGGCCCTTGAGAGCGCCTTGAAACTGGGGCTCGTTCGAAAAAGCGAGCGTGGTTGGTACGATCAGTTTCGCAACCGGCTGATGTTTCCGATCCGTGATGCCAAGGGTGCGGTCATCGCCTTTGCCGGACGGGTACTGGACGCCTCGCTGCCCAAGTACATAAACTCGCCGGAATCGCCGCTCTATCACAAGAGTTCTGTGCTGTTCGGACTGGACATGGCCCTGCCGTCCATCAGGACTGAAAACAGCGTTATTATCGTCGAGGGGTATTTCGACCACCTGGCCTTGTTTCGGGCAGGAATCCGCAATGTGGTGGCCACCTGCGGAACAGCCCTGACAACGACCCATACCGGCCTGATCAAACGCCATGCCGCCAGGGTGTATACCCTGTTCGACAGCGATGCGGCCGGACGCAAGGCCACAATCCGCTCCATGGAATTGTTTATGGAACAGCGGCTTCCGGCCTATGTCATTACTCTGCCGGCCGGTGACGATCCGGACAGCTTCCTGGCCAATAACCCGGTGGAGGTGTTTCGCACCTGCCAGGAAAAAGCGCGGCCGGCCTTCGAGTTCTTCATCCGCTCGCTGCTGGCCCAGACACCGCCGGACAGTGTCGACAGCAAGGTCCGGATCATCGACGAACTGCTGCCGCGCTTCAAAAAGATTGCCGACCCGGTCGAGCGGGATCTCTATGAAAAAGAGATCTGCCGCCTGCTGGGGATTACCGTTCACGCCTTTCGCAAGCGCATGGGAGGCATGAACCTGACCGACCGGGACACCCGGATTGAGCAGAAACAGGCCCTTCAAAAGGGTGATCCCGTTCAGGAGACCCTGCTGGCTTTGATCTGCGGCTACCCCGAAGCACGGGACGAGGCGTTGAGAACCGGTTCGGAAAACCTGTTTGACGGTGACTATCTGGAGCTTGCCAGACTGGTGCTTGACACCTTGGCCAACAACGATGATACCCAGGCATTGAGTCGTCTGTCAGACCGGATCGAAGCACCCGGCGTCAGGTCACTCCTGTCCCGCATGCTCGTTTCCGATGCCCGGATGGCTGATATCGACTGGCGATCAGCCTTTGACAGCTGTCTGCGGAGCAGGGAAAAACTGGCCATCCAGCCCATCAGAGATATGGCCACACAACTGGCAGTGCTTGACCCGGACAGCCCGGAGTACACTGCACTTCTGAAAAAAGCCGATGCATTACGCACCAGAAAATCGAAGATTCAGCCGTAAGGCTGCAACTTGAGGTGAATTGAATGGTTAAGAAAAATCTGGATGAAGTCAAGCAGCTGATCGATCTCGGCAAGGAAAAAGGCTTTCTGACCTTCGACGAAGTCAATGACATCCTCCCTCCCGACATCGCTACCGACCAGATTGATGATGTCATGGGGATGTTTGGTGACATGGATATCGAAATTGTGGAC
>JAENWA010000078.1 GCA_016650295.1 Desulfuromonadales bacterium
AAGTCGGCAAACACCAGCTTCCCCTCACCCCTTCCCCGTGCCAGACCTTCATCAAAATCGGTAATCCAGTCGATTTGTGCCATGACGAACTCCTTTCATTGATTTGATAAAGAAAAGTATAGCAGAGCCAGGAATTATTGCAGAGCAAATCTCCGGGTGCGAATGCTACAGATTGATGGTTACGTTGCGGGCAGATTTCACGCACAGAAAAAAGCAAAGGCGGCCGATTGGCCGCCTTTTGAATTAAGCATACTGTCCCTTGGAACCCGCTGCTCAGCACAGCCCGTGCAGAGCAGTTTCGAACGCCCCCACGGTTCTGGCCCGCAGCAGCTCCTTGAGCGGTTTTGACAGTTCGGGATCACCCAGGTATGCGATGATCTCCTTGACCTTGTTCAGCACCTGCGTATCGTCGCAGGAAAGCTGGCCATAGCGGGTCAGCATCTCCCGCAGATAGCGGCCAACCTCAGTTCTCCGCTCTTCCCGGCCCGGCTCGCGGTTCACCACTCCCCGCAGTCGCCGGAACAGCGCCGGATCGGCAATCGCCCCCCGCCCCAGCATCAGCCCGGCAGCGCCGGTCTCGCCCAGTACCCGTCCGCCATCGGCAGCACTCCGGATATCCCCGTTGGCAATCACCGGCAGCCGGGTCTCCCGCACCACTTGGGCAGTCACCCCATGGTCGGCAACTCCGTCGAACTTCTGGACCACGGTACGGGGATGCAGCACCAGGAAATCCACCCCGCTCGACTCGAAGAGCGGCAGCAGCGACAGGATCTGGTCCGGATCGTCGTACCCGGTCCGGATCTTGACGGAGAAGGAGCCGTCGATGGCCTCCCGCAGGGCGGGGATGACCTCCGCAAGATCGTCCGGACAGCGGAGCATCCCCCCACCGGTCAGGCCTCCGCCCATCCGGCCATAGGGGCACCCCATGTTGAGGTTGATATGTGCAGCACCGGCCTCCTGTGCGACCCGGGCCGCCAGGACCAGCGCCTCCCGCTCATGCCCCACCAACTGCACCACCAGCGGCACACCCTCCTGCTCAGTGGCGACATCCCGCAGGTCAGCAGCGGTGAGACCCGCTCCCGCCGGTGCAGTATTGACGCGCATGAATTCGGTAAAGATGACGTCGGGCCTGACATGCTCGATGAAATAGGCGCGCAAGGCCCGGTTGGTCAGCCCCTGCATCGGCGCCAGCATCAAGGGTGTGGTTCCAGGTTGCCACGGGAGCACCGTCATGTAGTACTCACAGTTTCCGGCGTTTTCTGAACGGTGCAGTGGATGGTCGTGTCATTATGGGAGGAAAGGATGTGCATGTGCATAGTGTCGCTCAGCTGGTAGGGAAATTACAAGCATGGATATAGCAAAAGGCGGCCAATTGACCGCCTTTTGAATTACATATGCGCTGTCCCCCGGAATTCCTCCCTTTTTAATCCCGCTTTGATGCCTCTGTGCAGATGGGGTATAATAAACTCACCGGCAAGCACGGATCGCTGCCGCCTGGGATAGCACACACGAGGAGATAAGATCATGAAGATACTGATGGTACTGACATCGCATGACGAACTTGGCAACACCGGCCGAAAGACCGGTTTCTGGCTGGAGGAGTTTGCCGCCCCCTATTATGTCTTCAAGGATGCAGGGGCCGAGATCACCCTGGCCTCGCCCAATGGGGGACAACCGCCGCTGGACCCCAAGAGCGCGGAAAAGGATTTTCAGACCCCGGCCACCGGGCGTTTCAATAATGATCCGGCGGCCCAGGCTGCCCTGGCACAGACTGTAGCGCTGAAGACGGTTGCAGCGGATGATTACGATGCGATCTTTTATCCCGGCGGCCATGGCCCCTTGTGGGACTTGGCCGAGGACAAGGATTCCATTGCCCTGATCGAAGCCACGTACAGAAAAGGGAAACCGGTCGCCACCGTCTGTCATGCCCCCGGGGTGCTGCGCCATGTTCGGGCTGCGGATGGCACCCCGCTGGTGCAGGGGAAAGGGGTCACCGGTTTTACCAACTCCGAAGAAGCCGCTGTCGGCCTGACCGAGGTCGTGCCGTTCCTGGTGGAGGATGAACTGCGCAAGATCGGCGGAAACTATTCCAAAGGGGCGGACTGGCAGCCATATATCATCGTCGACGGCAAGCTGGTCACCGGCCAGAACCCGGCCTCATCGGAACCGGCGGCCAGGGCACTGTTGAAACTGCTCTGACAGGCCGCAGCAAGGGAGACACCATGAACAGTGAACCCGTGGTAGAGGTCTTTTTCGATTACATCTGACCCTGGTGCTACCTCGGTACCGTGCGTACCGATCGCCTGCAGCAGGAATACGGGGTCCGGCTGCGTTGGAGCGTTTTTCCGCTCCACCCCGAAACCCCGCCGGAAGGGAGGGAGCTTTCCGATCTCTTTGCCGGACGGGAGGCGATGATTCGCGACATGCAGGCTCGGCTGCTGCAGGTAGCAGCGGCAGAAGGCTTGCACTTGACCGAACGGACGCGCACCTACAACAGCCGGCTGGCCCAGGAGTTGGGGAAATGGGCGGAGGAGCAGGGGCGAGGCGATCAGTTCCGCCATGCCGTCTACCGGTCCTATTTCGTGGAAGGGGTTAACATCGCCATGGTTGATGAGCTGGTGCGGATCGCCACCGCAGTCGGGCTGTCGGCGGATGAGGCGCAGATCGTGTTGGGGGAGGGGACTTTTGCCGAGGCTGTGGATGCGGACTGGCAACGGGCCATGGATTTGCGCATCACCGCAGTGCCGACCCACTTATGCAGCGGAAAGCGCCTGCCCGGTTTCGCGGCATATGAAGATTTTGTGCGTCTGATCGGGGAGAGCCGGTAAGCTATTTCGCAGAACAACAAAGGCGGCCGATTGGTCGCCTTTTGAATAGTGTTGTAAAATAAATCTGTTCCGCATTTTCTCCGCGGAACTCACTGATGCCTCACCCGCCATCTGGTCTGTCGCTGGTTTCATATCTCTTCACTAATTCAGACAACCGGACTAGAATTATCATATAGGCTGTCACGTCACACGAACGCAGGGAGAAGAAGCCATGAATACCGAAACTGTCCGCGACCGGGCGGCAGGAGCTATCATGGGCGCCTTCATCGGCGATGCCATGGGGCTCGGCCCGCACTGGTATTATGATCTTGAAGAGTTGCGCCGCGACTACGGCCCCTGGATTACTGACTATACCGATCCCAAGCCGGGACGCTACCACGACGGCCTGAAGGCGGGGCAGTTATCCCAGGCGGGTATCATCTTGAAACTGCTGCTGCAATCGCTGGCGATCCACGGGGAGTACGACGAAAGCGATTTTTGCCGCCGTATGGACGAGGAGTTGCTGCCGCTTCTGGACGGCACTCCGGTCTGCGGGCCGGGAGGTTACACCAGTCAGTCGATCCGCGAACTGTGGCGTCAGCGGGTGCACCAAGGCATACCGTGGGGGCAGACCGGCGGTCCGGCCGACGACACGGAGGCGGTTGAGCGCACCCTGGCGCTGGCGGTCCGTTACGCCAGGCAGCCGGCGCGCCTGGCCGAGGCGGTCTGTGACAACACCCTCCTGACCCAGAACGACCCGGCCATCGTGGCCATGACCGTGGCATACGGCGCGGTACTGGGACTGCTGGTGCAGGGGCATGCCCTGAACGCCAAGCTTTCCGGCAAGCTGATGCACCTGGTCAACAACGGAGAGCTGCCGTTCCACCATATCACCAACGTGAACCTGCAGCCACCCCGCCCCGGCGATCCCGATCCGCCGCGGGCCGGGATGTTCGCTTCCCCCGACGCCCTGCTGACGCCATCCTACATGGCCATGGCCGCAGCCGATCCGGATATCCGTATCGAGCCGGCCTGGAAGGTGTCGCTGGTGTACGGCATGCCATGTGCCATCTATCACCAGCTCCCGGCGGTCTACTACCTGGCGGCCAGGTTCCCGAACGACTTCGAGTCGGCCCTCCTCCATGCCATCAACGGCGGCGGGCAGAACATGGCCCGCGCCATGCTGACCGCAGCCCTGGTGGGGGCGCAGACGGGGTTGTCCGGCATACCGGAGCGCTTCGTCACCGGACTGGAGGACCACGAACGGCTGCTCGATCTGGCACATACCGTGGCAGCCGGGGCAGCAGAATGAAGGTGACTGAGAAATCGTTCTGGGCTCGGTACACTGACCGCTCACTACCGACACTTTTTTCAGAGCGGCGCATCACGAAGGAGAAGTGACATGGCAACGCATGCAAAGAATACAATTTGCCTTTGGTACGACCGCGACGCCGAGGAGGCTGCGCGCTTTTACGCCAAAACCTTTCCTGATTCATCCGTTGACGCAGTACACCTGGCACCGGGGGACTATCCGTCCGGAAAGAAAGGAGATGTATTGACGGTCGAGTTTACCGTGATGGGAATTCCCTGCCTCGGGCTGAATGGCGGCTCCGAGGTCACACACAACTGGGCATTCTCGTTTCAGGTTGCAACCGCTGACCAGGAAGAAACGGATCGTTACTGGAACGCCATTGTCGGCAACGGTGGTGAAGAAAATGCCTGCGGCTGGTGCCAGGACAAATGGGGCTTGTCGTGGCAGATCACTCCGATCACCCTGACTGAAGCGATAACCGATCCCGACCCCGCTGCAGCCAAGCGGGCGTTCGATGCGATGATGCAGATGAAAAAGATCGACATCGCTATCATAGAAGCGGCGCGCCAAGGTAGTGGGGTCTGCAAAGAGTGCTTGAATGAAGATTTTGATTCTTGCGTGTGCCCTGCACCTGAAAACTAATCAACGACGTCTCCTCCAGTCCCGGTTAGTCAAGGGAAACGTATAGTTAGAGACCTGCCTCCAGAACCCTGCGCCGTGGCAAAACAGCAAAGGCGGCCAAATGGCCGCCTTTTGAATTACATATACTCTCTCCGGAATTCCCGCCGCTTCTGCAAACCGGCCCATCGGTTGTTTCATTTGGACCCGGCCGGGAGCTTGCCGGCAACGTTGTTTTTTATCCAGTGCGCATCCCACCATTCGATCGGGTTGACCGACTGCCCGGAGATCGTCACTTCAAAATGCAGATGATCCCCGCCGGCCATGCCGGTGGCTCCGGAGCTGGCGATGATCTGTCCCTTTTCCACTGTGTCGCCCTGCTTGACCCCGATCCGGCTCAGATGCCCGTAGATGGACTGCAGCCCCAGCCCATGGTCGATGATGATGCATTGGCCGTAGATGCCCAGATCGCCGGCGTGTATGACCTTGCCGCGGTTGGCGGCCGGCACGTCGGCGTGGGCCAGCGAGGCCAGGTCGAATCCGAGATGTGTCTGCCGGTCGACCTCTTTATCCTGGTGGATATAGGTGCGCTCCTGGGCAAAGCCGCCGAGAGGCGCGGTCCTCGGCATACGCAGAAAGACGCCCTGCCAGAGCGGCACAGGCGACGTCTCCCGGCCATATGTGTCGATCGCTTTCCGGTCGGCCACCCTCTGGTCCCGGTTTGCCTTGAGGAATATGTCCAGTGGTGTTCCCGCCTGCGGGAACTTCCCCTTGAACTCGGCAGCAATCTTTGCCAGGAAGGCATCGGTCAGGTTGATCCGGTCGGTGGACGGGGCTCTGGCAGTCAGGTGGTAATTGATACCCGCCGTCCGCTCGTTGCCCGCCTTGTCGACCGCCATCACCCGCGGGACGAATTTTGCGGGGTCCATATCGTAGGGAAAGGGGAAGAGGCAGGCGTACTGAGTGCCCCCCTGCCGGAAACCGGGATAAAACCGGTCGGCGAAGGTCACGCCGCTCTTTTCGACCTCTTTTGAAACGGTGTAGACCACCAGCCCCGCGCCGCCCTGGTTGATATTGTGCGCAACACTTACCACCGCCACGTCCAACGGCTTCGTATCCAGCGTGTAGGAATGTTTCACGGATGTGGTCCGGGTCGCACCGAATCGTGGAGCGGCACCTGTCGCCGTAACCTCAAGGGTAAAGGCCCCGTCCTTCAGGCCGCTCTTCGCCAGGTTGAAGGTCTCCGCGGCCTGACCGCTGCCGGGGAGATACACCTTCGTCAGGATATCAACCTTCTTCTCCGCCTGTACCGCGGTCACCGTCAGCTTCTTCAGCCCCCCTCCCCGTGCATCCAGCTTCACGGTCAGTTCCCGGGCGACGCCGACCAGCCCCGGGCCGGGGTTTACTGATAAAACAGGGTCGCGGGTCCCGAAAAAATAGAACAGGATCGTTCCCAGTACGACAACGGCCGCGATTATTTTAGCGAGCGGGCTGATATTCATGATCACCTTCTTTGGTTGCGCTGGTTACACACAGAGGATTCACTTTTTGAAGAAAAAGCGTCAAACGGAAAATCCGGAGAAGCAGGCAGGGCGTGACCGGGATTTCCTGTACCTTACCTTATCTCCCCGCAAGATTCAATCACCGCATGTAACCCTGAAAACTACATATAATCGCGCACCGGAAGCAGGTATTTCCATCCAAAACGTACTGAGATAAGTGAATTACTGATGGAGGCAGAAACAGCAAAGGCGGCCGATTGGCCGCCTTTTGAATTAAATATGCTGTCCCCAGAATTTGTCTAGGTTGAAGGATTGATGCCGCCAGGAACGTATGCAAGCCTTGCCTGGCCAGTACATTTCAAACTACCGCAGAAAAAAACCGCCTTTTGAATTAAGTAAACTGTCCCCGGAACTCCCCAGCGGGAAAATCTTGCCGTCTACCGGTCGGCAGGGGATAGGTTGAAGGATTGATGCTGCCAGGACGTATGCAAGCCTTGCCTGGCCAGTACATTTCGAGCTACTGCAGAAAAAATAAAAGCGACCGATTGGCCGTCTTTTGAATTAAGTGTGATGTCACCGGAATTCCCCCGGAATTCTATCGCCACATTAGTTCTTGCCGTGGCAGGAAATATGACCTATATTTAAACCCTAAATAAGGTTATCAAAGAGGTCATTTATGGATCGAATTTTCGCGCGCGCTTCCGTCAGCATCAGCGACCTGAAAAAAAATCCCTCACGCATCATCAAGGAGGCAGAAGGCGCACCAGTTGCCATTCTCAACCACAACAAACCCAGCGCCTACCTCATACCGGCAGAGGCGTTTGAAGCACTGATGGAAAAATTCGAGGATTACGAACTTTCCCGCCTCGTCAAGGAGAGGACGAACGAACCGACCGTCAAGATTTCCCTCAATGAGTTATAACCTCGAATTCAAAGAGTCGGCTCTCAAAGAGTGGCAAAAGCTCGACGGTACGATCCGCGAACAGTTCAAGAAAAAGCTGGCCGAGCGGTTGGTTCGGCCCCGTGTCGCGTCGGCCAGGCTTTCCGGTATGCCCGACTGCTACAAGATCAAGCTGAAAAACGCCGGCTACCGGCTTGTCTACCAGGTTGACGATAAGCACATCGTGGTGATTGTTGTGGCCGTCGGCAAGCGGGAAAATCTTGCCGTCTACCGGTCGGCAGGGGATAGGTTGAAGGATTGATGCCGCCAGCAACGTATGCAAGCCTTGCCTGGCCAGTACATTTCGAACTACCGCAGAAAAAATAAAAGCGACCGATTGGTCGCCTTTTGATTGAAATATGGGAAGTGCCCTAGTTTTTCCCAAGGCGGCCTATTGGCCGCCTTAACAATCGGTATTATGTTTGAATGCATAAGTAAGAGTTGAAATGGAAGCCCCCGGTGGTATTGAATAGCTTGTAAGCGCAAGCGGTCGGACCGGCCTAGCCG
>JAENWA010000079.1 GCA_016650295.1 Desulfuromonadales bacterium
GACACCCTTGCCGTCCGGCTAATGGTTCCCACCATCAGGGTCCATAGAGGACTTTCACCTCCAAGTCACTGCTTGACCACCACAATCAAGCAGATGGCGCTTACGCGCCACGCGCCATGCTGGGCGCACACGGCTGACAGCACAGCGGGTTCACCGCTGCTGCGCTTGGTTGGAACTTCAATTAGGCTTGAATGCAGATATGAGAGTATATACGCCAAATACTCTTTCTTTTATGGCAACATTCACAAGATTATTGGTGATGTAATCCAATATGGATTTATTTGGTTTTGCGCCTACAATCATTGACTTTGCGTACATATAGATATTTGCAAAAGGATGGTACCAGCGAGAATTGAGAGGAATTGAGTCGAGAATGAGCAGTTGTCCGCCAGGTTTTAAAATAGATATTGCCTTTTTCAGGGCTTTAATCGAATCAGGGATTGCTGTTAGTGCTAAACAGAAGACGACAGCATCGAGTTCCTTCTCCGGAGCAAATTCATACATATCCATGCACTCGAAATGGACATCGTCCCAGTGGTAGTGCTCTTTTTTGCGGTTTGCAATAGCAATCATTTGTTCAGAAAAATCGATTCCAATAACTGTAGTTTTAGAGGGAATTTTTTTTAAGAGGCTGGGTATAACGGAGGCTGGGCCACAACCCAATTCGACAATTGTGGCACCTGGGGGTAAATTGAAGCAATCGGCCAACTCATCGTAAAGACGCTTGGCTTGCCCCAGACTCATCAAGTAGGCAATGAAATCATAACTTGACGCTGCAAGATCATACTTTCTTTGGTTTGAAATTTGCCGAACATCCATAAAACCTCCGCCTCATTTTTTTGATACATCGTAAAGATTCAACCGTAGATAGTTAGTTGAAGACATGTAAAACCGCTGTTCCTGTACTATTTTTAAGAATCTCACCTGTCAAGTATGGTTGTAAAACGGTTCGCAGCACATCGTTGCCACGTCGAAGAGTGTATTCGTTGACCTCTTCACCGCCAACTTCAAGATAATTCAGCCAAAACAGAGCCACCAGCCAGATTGCATCTGCAAAACTTCCTTTTTCTATGTCATTCATGGCTTTGATACTTCCATTGGCAATGCCGCAATCGATTGTGTAGCGGATCATGTCCAGCATCTGATTGTTAGTAGAGTGAAAACACTCTTTAAGCAGTGGATCGTTCATTATCAGCGCAGTTAATTCGCGCTTGAAGAAACGATAGCGCCAGTTGTACTCCTGAATCATGATAAAGGTTTGCTCCATCGCCTCTATCGACCCTGGCTGATACTTATTAAGGATGATTTGGTACTTTTCAAGACCATATTCGTCCATTTGTACGAAAATGGCTCGTATGATGTCTTCCTTGTTGCGGAAATGGTAGTAAAGGTTGCCGGGACTGATGCCAATGGCGGTGGCAATATGATTGGTCGAAACTGCCTTGGTCCCCTGTTCGTTAAAGAGCTGAATAGCAGTATTGATGATTTTATCACGTGTTTTCATGTCTTATTTTACCTTTAATGACCATGTATAAGAGTCCTGTCACCTAGAAAATGCTGAAACTTCCCCATCACTTCACAGCGCATATCGTCAGTAATCAAGATGCATCGTCTTGAACTTTTCCAGAACCCGGCTGAATAACTTTATACGGATCAGCATCCCATGCAGTCCAAAACGAAAAAGTGTCGGCAGCACCCGGTAAAACGGAACGGCCTTGATCCAGAGGTTGGCAAACTCCTTGTAGAAGTCCTGTATTGGCAACGTGGTAGGGAACAGGGTGTGCAGCATGTCATATAATTCAGGTTTACGAGACAGCAGCTCATCTTCCCTTGTGTCATGAAGTTCGGTGCCAGGAAGAGGTGTCATGACGGTAAATGTTGCGTATTTGTGTTTCATCTTTCTGACGTACGCCAGCAAGGTGCTGAAGTCTTCTTTAGTATAAGCCGGATCAACCATGTAGGAGGCGTACATCATTATCCCGAGGCTATCGAGGATTTTGACCGCCTCTGCCTGTTGTACCGTGCTGATCCCTTTCTTCATTGCTTTGAGCCGTGTATCCGAGAAGTCCTCCATTCCTACAAATACCTGTGCAAGGCCGATTTTAGACCACTTGGCGAAGAGTTTGGGGTGATTTACGATGGTGTCTACCCGGCCATAGAGAAAGTATTTTTTGCGGATACCGGCAGCGGCAATCAAGTCGGCCAACTTGTCCATCCGCTTAACATCACACATGGATTCGTCGTCGCAGAAGAATACGTTAGGCTCCGCCACGGTGAGCAACTCCTCGACAACCTGCTCGGGGGCACGGCGCAGGTATTTTCCTTCAGTGATCTTCCAGAGTGCGCAAAAAGTGCAGCGCGCCGTGCAGCCCAGCGAAGTACGTACCGAGGCCAGCGGCGTGAACCACTCGCTGAAGTACTGCTTCCGGTAATTGGCAGTGAGAGAACGATCAGGAAACGGCAGCTCGTTAAGATCCGTGTATGGTCTCGGTTTACTGAATATCATGCTATCAACGTGGGGAATGGCAATGCCGTCAATGTGCGAGAAGCTGCTTCCCGTTTCCACCGCGTGGAGGATTTCCCGCAGAGTGAAAACCCCTTCACCAATAACCACCGCGTCAATCCGGGCATCATTGAAATCTTTTGGTCGTACTGTGGCGTGGTGGCCACCAACAATAATCAGGACTTTGGGAAAGATGGCTTTCAGGCGTTCCGCCATTTTTTTAATGATATTGACATGGCTGGTAAAGCCGGTCAGTCCCACCACATCAGGTTGAATCCGGCGGTATTTGCTTTCGTAATCGGGTTCAATCCTGGCATCAAACAACTGAACATCGTGGCCATCTTTCTTCAACCCCGCCCCGAGGTATTCAAGGGCCAATGGCTCAAAAAGGAAAATCTCATCTGTCAATGGATCACAACTAGGGGGTTGAATGAGAAGTACCTTCATCTTTTCTCTTCCTCCACATTAGAGTATTTATTCTAAAATAGAATATTTACTCTAGCTTGGCAAGATGAAAGTTCGTGCTTGGATGTAATAAATTTGTAAATGGCCGAGATTGAAAAGGTTTTGTTCAACGACGGAAATTCTGGGGACAGTATATAGAACTATTCCGCTTTTTGTTTTGGTCCTGGTTTTTGTGTCCGGAGAGTTCTCTCAAGCAAGGACTCAATCGGTACACTCCCCAAACAAAGGACAAAACGGGGAGTGTACCTATATTTTCCTATTTATTCCAAGGGGATAGAATAATATTTATCAAGCACCATGCAATGCCTTCATTGCCGTTTCCGGCTCCCGGTCAAAGATGGTCAATAATGCTGCCGCAGCTCCGGTTGGATTGCGACGGTGTTGTTCCCAGTTCTGCACAGTCTTTACCTTCACGCCGATCATTGCGGCAAAAACGGATTGAGAGAGTCCGGTTTTTTCCCGCACCGCCTTCACATCCGGCGCCTCCACCGTGAACACGCGGGATGGTTGCATCTCACCCTTTGCTATGGCCACAGCCTCTTTCATACTTTGGTGCAACTGTTCAAAAAGTTCTTTATCCATGACGTTCCAACTCCTTTACCAATGCCTTGAGTATTGCTACCTGCTCCGGTTCCAGGTTCTCTTTCTTCGCTTTGGTATATGCCAGCAGCATGTAAGTCTTATGCTTCGATGTCTGCCAGTAGTATATCAGCCTCGCTCCCCCCACGTTTCCCCTTGCCTGGCAGGGCAAAACGGAGCTTCCGAATTCCGCCGCCTGCCGGTATCAGGTCGCCTGCTTGAGGATTTTTGGCAATGTCATCCTGCAAGAGGCGGTAGCTGTCATCAGGCAGTAATTCTACAATCAGCTTGGTGAACACCGGTGTTTCGATAAATTCCATGTTGTCCCTATTATACGCCATTGGCGTATAAAGTCAAGAGCAGATTGTGTTGCGGGGCATGCCACCATATCAGTACATTAGCGTGGCATCCCGACCCAGGTTGTGGAAGTTGTCGAGGTCATTGCAAAATTGGCGCGACTCACTTTCGCGTGCGCAGGAAATTGACCAGCTCCCAGCGCTCCTGCTGCGTAAGCTTGGCCTTGAAGAGGGGCATACGGCCGAAACCGAGGCTGATCGCCTTATAAATGTGCGCGTCGCTGCGGTTTTGCAGCAGGTCGTGATCCAGGCCGGGGGGCGGCGGCTTGAGCTTCTTGCCGACCGGCCCGCGCTCTGCGGAGGTTATGCCGTGGCACATGGCGCAGTTGGTGGCGAAGAGCGCCTTGCCGCGCTCCAGTGCGGCCGGTGACGGGGAGACCGGATTCTTGAGTTCCGACCCCTGGGTAAGCAGTTCCCTGCCGGTGACCGGCACAGCATCGACGGGAGGGGCAAGAACCGGCACCTGGTAGGGTTTGTATGAAGGCTGTTTGTCCATCCAGAGGGCCGCCATCAGGAGCGGTGCGATGGCCAGAACGACCATTCTCGCGATCGGTTTCATGGCTGTTCCTCCCCAATGATCCGCAGGACGCCGGCCGCCCGCATGATCTCCTCCGCCCGTTCCCTCTGCTCGGCAGCGGAAATGGAAGAGATACCGCCGATGCACTCCTCCGGCCTCACTCCGGGGTCGCACTCCACGGCCTCCCCGCCGGGGTGGATGGAGAGGCAGATGCCGATGCACCCCTCGGCGATGGCCGGGTCGTAAGGGCGCTTCTTCAATGCGGGCAGCCCCATCTCCAGGAACATGCCGGCCATGGCGCCGATGATGGCACACAGCATGGCGACCTCGAAACAGATGATGGCGGTCGGGTAGAGGGCGATGATCGGCTTGTCGCCGGTCTGGACCGGGTAGAGCCAGGCGGTGCCGGCGGCCAGCCCGAAACCGGCCGCCGCGCCGCATAGGCCGCCTCCCAGCGCCAGCCAGCGGAACCAGGAACGCCGCTCGCTCCTGACCAGCACGCCGTCCGGATAAGGCACCGAAGTCAGCGAGTCAATCTGCGCCTCGGTAAACCCGGCCCTGATCAGTCCATCCACCGCACCGGCGGCGGACTCGATATTGCTGAAGATACCCAGCATTTCCATCGAATTACTCCTCTCCCGCAATGGACGGCACCCGTGCGCGGCCCAGCAGAACCTCGGCCTTGCGGGCCTCCAGTTCGCGCACGTCGGAAATTGCCATGATCGGGAAGAACTTGGCGAAGAGGGTAAAGAGCAGGGCGAAACCGGCCAGGGCGGCTATGTTGATCGAGATTTCAACCCAGGAGGGTGAATAGCTGCCCCAGGCAAAGGGCATGTTCTTGTGGGAGAGCGACGGCACGATGATCAGGAAGCGCTCGATGAACATGCCCACATTGACCAGCAGCGAGACCACCAGCATCACGCCGATGGAGCGCCTCAGCCGCTTGATGCACATGCAGGTGATCGGCAGCAGAGAGTTGCCCAGCAACATGACCAGCAACTGGGGGGTGTATTTGCCGGACATGAAGCCGAAGACCTCCCACTCGATCGGTTCATGGGCGTACCAGATAGTCTGGACCTCGACAAAATAGGCATAGGACCAGAGCAGGGAGATCACCAGCAGCAGCTTGCCCATGTTGTCGAAGTGCAGCGGGGTCAGGTACTCCTCCAGGTGGAAGGCCTTGCGGATGGTGATCATCAGGGTGATCACGGCCGCCACCCCGGACAGGATCGCACCGATCACGAAGTAGGGGGGAAAGATGGTGCTGTGCCAGCCGGGCACCACGGTCACGGCAAAGTCCCAGGCCACGATGGAGTGCACCGAGACCGCCACCGGGATGATCATGGCCGCCATCAGGGTCGAGGCTTTGTGATAGACCGACCATTCGTGGGACGTGCCGCGCCACCCCATGGCCAGGATGCCGTACATCGTGTGCCGCCAGCCGGATGTGCGGTCGCGGGCCACGGCCAGATCGGGCAGCAGCCCCAGGTAGAGGAACAGGCTGCTGCCGATGATGTAGGCCGTAATGGCGGTCATGTCCCACAGCAGGGCCGAACGGAAATTGGGCCACAGCCCGCGCTGGTTGGGATAGGGGATCATATAGAAGAAGGTCCAGTTGCGTCCCAGGTGGATCAGCGGAAACATGCCGGCCACGGTGATGCAGAAGACGGTCATGGCCTCGGCGGCGCGCAGGATCGGGCGGCGCCAGTTGGCCTGGGAGAGGCGCAGGATCGAGGAGACCATGGTGCCGGAGTGGGACAGTCCGACCCAGAAGACGAAGCCGGTGATGTAGAAGCCCCACATGACCGGACGGTTCTTGCCGGTCACGTACATGCCGTTCATCATTTGGTAAGTAAAGGCCGCCAGCCCCCAGGCCACCACCGCCCCCAGGAAAAAGGCCAGCAGGTACCAGCGCAGGGTCGGCGGACGCAGGGAGGAGAGAAGGTCGTCGTTGATGTGGGCGGCATTTTTGGCTGGCGGAGTAGAATGGGAATTATGGGAAACATTGGAGTTATGGGACTCTTGGAATTCAGACATGCTCTCTTCCTCCTCCCTTGAGATAGAAGACCGAGGGGTGCGTGCCCAGGTGCTCCAGCAGCTGGAAACGGCGCGGGCTGCGGGAAAGGCGCGCCACCCGGCTGCGGGGGTCGGCCAGGTTGCCGAAGACCATCGCCTCGGCCGGGCAGGTCTGGGCACAGGCCGGCTGCACCTCGCCGTCGCGGACCTGCCTCCCCTCCCCTTTGGCCTCCTCCTTGGCGCGGCGGATGCGCTGGATGCAGAAGCTGCACTTCTCCATCACGCCGCGGCTGCGGACAGTGATGTCGGGAGAGAGCTGGTTGTCCAGCGGCTTGGGCCACTCGTGCTGGTAGAAGTTGAAGACCCGCACGGCGTAGGGGCAGTTGTTGCCGCAGTAGCGGGTGCCGACGCAGCGGTTGTAAACCTGGCCGTTGAGGCCGTCCGGGTTGTGGTAGCTGGCGTAGACCGGGCAGACCGGTTCGCAAGGGGCGTCGTGGCAGTGCTGGCACATGACCGGCAGGAAGCGTACTCGCACGTCCGGATACTCACCTACCCAGTAGCGTTCGATGCGCAGCCAGTGCATGTTGCGCCCCTCGGAGATCTCCTTCTTGTCACAGAGCCCCACGTTGTTCTCGGCCTGGCAGGCCACCACGCAGGCACCGCAGCCGGTGCAGCGGTCCAGGTCGATCACCATCCCCCATTTGTACGGACTGGTCATTTTTTCCATTAGTTAACTTTCCTGATAGGTTCAATTATCCTGCAAATGGCGGTTAAGCCGGCCTGTGCCTCTTCAGAACAGCATGATACTTGGTGCGATTCCCTGTCATATGATGCGGGAGGTAGTTGATCAACTCCCACCCTTCGCTTCCCAATTCGTTCAACAGATGGACGCCCTCATGCAGCCGTGTTTCGTACTCATCCTCATCCTCCGATTCCATTCCGACGAAGATGATTTTATATTCCCAGACCATGCGGATCTCCTTTCAAGTGGCCGTCTTAAACCTCCGAGGTTTTGAAAACCTCGGAGGTTTGCCTTTCATTCCTAAATCCCGATCAAATCGCTGCGATAGCTCCCCTGGGGATGCCCGGCCGCCACCAGATCACCCTGTGCCGAGATGCGGGTCACCCGCACCCGAGTGGCGTTCCAGGCCGCCTGCTGTTTGCTCTCCTCCACCAGTGCCAGCAGCACCAAGGGATTCACCCCCCGCTCCCTGGCGTAGCGTCCGCCTCCCTTGTGCCCCTGCCCCAGGGGGATGGCCACCAGGTCGGGCCGGATGCCGGGGTAGATCACCGCCGGCAGACGCAGGACCCCTTGGGGAGAGGCCACCTCCACCAGGTCGCCGTGGCTGATGCCCAGTCCGGCGGCGGTTGTGGGGTTGATCTCGATCCAGCTGTCCCAGACCACGGTAGTCATCGGGTCGGGCAGCTGCTGCAGCCAGGGGAGCGGGGCGCCCCGGCCGTCATGGAAGGCGGTGGAGGGGTAGACCTGCAGATGCAGCGGAAACTGTTTCTCATCCCCGGCAAAGCGGGGCCGGGCCGGGTCGGGCAGGCTGGAAGCGGCGGCCCAGCGATATCCCTTGCCTGGTCCCTTGTCAGCATCGAACCGCCCTCCCCTCCGCAGTAGTTCGACCCACTGCGCCTCAACTTCTCCCCCTTTCTTAGGGCCACCGACCCGCTTCGAGATCGTCCCCTTGATTAGCTCCAGATAGGATGTGTGGGGCAGTGCAGCAGCCATCTCCCCGCCCAGTTCAGAGGCGACGGCCAGCAGCACATCGGGAAACTGGCGGGTGTCAAACAGCGGCGTCACCACCGGCTGCATCAGCCCGTGCACTGTGTGGCGGGATCCGGCCAGCGGGACCACGTCCCCCCAGCTTTCCAGTGCGGCGTGGTCGGGCAGGATCAGGTCGGCCTGCAGGGCGGTGTCATCCAGGAGCGTGGAAAAGCTGACGATGAAAGGCACCTTGTCCAGCGCCGCCTGGAAGCCGGTGGCCGGGGGGATGCCGTGCCACGGATCTCCCTTGATCAGTGCCAGCTTGATCTGTCCGGCACGCATGCTGTTGACCAGAGTCATCAACTCGCCAAAGGAGTTTTCCGGACCAACCGGGGCCCCGGCCGGATAAATCCCGCCGGGGCGGTTCAGGTTGCCCGCCAGCAGGTTCAGCAGTTGTACGGCGCGTACCGATTCCGGTCCGTTCGTCTGGAAGGCGACCGTTTCACCGGCCATGGCCAGGGAGGGACGGGTACCGGCAAACTCGCGGGCCACTTCGGCGATAGTCTCTTTCGCCAGGCCGGTCAACTCGGCCACCCGCGGCAGATCATAGGCCTTCAGGCGGCCCAGAAGCTCTTCCGGCCTGAGACCATTGGCGGCCAGTGCGGCTTTGTCGAAGAGGGCCTCGTCCAGGATCAGCCGGGCCATGCCGAGGGCCAGCGCCCCTTCGCTTCCCGGCCGGGCCGGCATCCAGCGGTCGGCCGAGGCAGCAGTCAGTGACATGCGGCCGCCGACGTAGGTGAAATGCCCGCGAACCGTGTCACGCCCCTGGCGCATGCGACCGAAGGCATTGCCGTACTGGACCGGCGACAGGTGGCTCTCCACGAAATCGGCGCCGAAGCTGAGCAGGTAGCGGGTCTCGGCCAGGTCGTAGAAGGGGAGTCCCGCTTGGCCGAAGGATTCGCGGCCGGCCTGCCGCAGCCAGTCGGGGGCCAGCAGCTCGTAGGAGAGGTGACGGGGCGAGCCGAAGGCGCGCATGAATCCGCTGACAAAGGTCTCCAGGGAGCCGGAGAGTTGTGGTGTCAGCATAGCCAGACCGTCGGTGACCTGCTCCCGCTGCAGCTCCTTGAGCCGGTCGATGAGGAGGCCGAGCCCCTCGGCCCAGGATATCTTCTGGAATTCTCCCGAACCACGCGGGCCGGTGCGTTTGAGCGGCTGCTGCAGCCGGTCGGGATGGTAGAGTTCCTGCAGGACGGCCTGCCCCCGGGCGCAGAGTCTGCCCCGGTTGACCGGATGATCGGGATTGCCCTCGATTTTTTTGGCCCGCCCTTCCGATACCCGTACCAGGATACCGCAACCGGCCGGACAGAACGTGCAGGAACTGGCGTAATACGTGGCCAGGCCGGGAGTCACCCCCTCGTCCGGCGGGATCAGGTAAGGGATCAGTTTCTCGTTTTTGGACTGGCAGCCGGCCAGAAGCGCACTGGCGGCCGTCATCCCGCTGAACTGTAAAAAGGTTCTGCGCTTCATGCGTGGCTCCATTTTTAGATAGAAACTCAAATAAAAGCTCACCACGGAGGAAAAGGCCAGAAGTAGGCGCTTCTAAGCGAGGAAAACCGGAGGTACACGGAGAAAAGAAAAAACTTTATTCTTCTTTTGTTTTCCTCCGCATTCTCTCTGTGTCCTCCGTGGTAATGCTTTACAGCAAGATGTAAAGTTAAATATGACAGGTCCAGCAGTCGATGCTGGCCTTGTGTTGCCGGTGACAACCCAGGCACCAGCCCATCTTGAGACTGGCAGTGCGGGTGATCCGCTCCATGGCGGCCACTTCGCCGTGACAGGCGCTGCATTCGATCTTGGCGCGAATATGCATCATGTGCGGGAAATAAACATGGTCCGGCAGGCTGTAGACCCTGACCCAGGCGATCGGCTCCTGCCTGTCCCAGTATCCGATCAGCTTCTTGATTTCAGGCGAATCCGGGGAGATGTAGAGGTGGCAGGCACGGCAGTCAGCTACAGCGGGGATGCCGGCAACACGGGAGTTTGGGGCGCTGCGGTGACAGTAGAGACACGGGATACCGTTTGAGCCGGCATGCAGCTTGTGGCTGAACAGGATTGGCTGGACCGGAGAACGCTCTTTAACATCAAGCGGCAGGATGTACATCACAATCAGGACGGCGGCAACCGCCCCTGACGCGCAAACCAGACCGATAATGAGCCATGTTTTTTTCATGCTGGTCACCAGAGGATTGAGTATATATCACGATGAGTTGAAGACTCTTTCTGTTGCGTTGCAATAATAGCATGCATCCGGCTTATGTCAAAAAAATGCTGTTTGCGGATAAAATTGCCGAATTATATCGGCCCTCCACATGCAAAGTTGTCGTTTTAAATACCAGTGTCCCGGCAGTGCAAGTACCCCGCTGGAACCGGTCACAAAGTCAGTCCCGGCTACCAGGAACATGCAGTTCTGAAGGCGAGAAAGTGTGATGGTAATCAGACTCAGACTTCCCTCAGAAAAGGCAAGATCTTTACTTGATCGAAATTTGACAATTAGCAAATTCCGGCTAGAGTCTATGAGAAAGTAGTGTTTAATCGGATTTCATGGCACGCAAGGAGCACAGGAGATGAAGAACACGATAAGGTATCTTGCTCTGGCGATTGTATCTCTCCTCCCTACCCTTGCCTGGGCAGCCGATGTATCGATGTCCGGCACTTCCCTGTTCCGCTTCGAACAGAGCGCCTTTCCCGGCTTTACCAAGCAGACAATCGTTCCGGCCACACAGTTTTTCGGGGTGGATGTGGACAAGATCGGCGACGGCAATCTTTCCCTCCATCTGTACGGCTGGGGCAGGGTGGATCTGGCGGACAAAAGCACCAACGAACAAAACGATACGGACGGCAACTTCACTTATGGTTACCTCCTCTACCGCTTTCCCACGGCTAACGCGGAAATAAAGGCCGGCAGGTTCTTTATCAACGAGGGAGTCGCGGCCGAGCAGATCGACGGGATCAGCGCCCGGGCCAACCTGAAGAAAGGGTTCGCCCTGACCGTTTTCGGCGGTGCTCCGGTGAAACTCGACCGGGACAGGCACAGCAAGGGTGACTACATCGCTGGGGGCCGGCTCGGATACCGTCTGGCGGGGATTCTCGAACTGGGGGTATCCGGCCTGCACGAAGGCAATGTAACTCTCGATCCGGCCAGCGGGGCAAAGGATGACCGGCAGCTGGTCGGAGGCGACATCTGGTTCTCGCCCCTTCGCATGGTCGAGTTGAATGGTCACTCTTTCTACAACGCCGCCACCGACGGCATATCCGAGCACAGCTACAGCCTTTCCCTCAAGCCGCTCAAGACCGTCACGCTATCAGGCGTATACAACGAACAACACTTCAAAAACTACTTTACCTATTCAAATCTCCGCTCACTCTTCAATCCGGACACCGACGGAGAACTGAAATCGTACGGTGGCGGGGTTACGTGGGCACTACTGGCACCGCTGGAAGTGGGCGCCGATTACCGGCGCTACAATCGCACGAGCAGCATCAACAACTCCTTCAATACTGACAATAACGGCAATTCCAATCGCTACGGGATGGACCTGCGGCTGATTCTCCTCGACCGGAAGGTTCGCTCCGGGATTTCCTATCATCGCAGCGAGGGCGCGAGCGGTTTCAACTCCTACCATGAGGTGCGGAGTTTCGGGATGTATGATTCCGGTCGATATGTTGCCAGCCTCGACGGTATCGTCCAGCTGTACAAATACAATATCTTCAACAGGCACCAGGCCTATGAATTGATCGGCTCGTCCGGCTATCGCTTATTTCCCGAGCTGCTCCTTTCGGGAGACATCAGCTATACCCGGAATCCGCGACTGAACGATGAACTCCGGGGTGTGCTCAGACTGACATTCAATTACGCTGTTGCAAACAAAGGAGCAAAGAAATGAGAGGTGCAAAGCTATATATTCCGTTCCTGCTGATAGCCTGCATCCTGGCTGTTACTGCCTGCAGTCATATTTTCTCCACGGAAGCGAGCCTTCCTGCCTGGCATCCGGAAGCACTGGGTGAAGGGAGAGTGGACTGCAGCGAGTGCCACGAGGATCAGGTCCGGGGGGTGATGAAAGCGACCGCCACCTTCAAGCACTCGACCGAGTTCATCAAACAGCACCGTTTTTACGCCGCACGGGATGGCTTGTTGTGCTCCATCTGCCATGCCAGCTCTTTCTGCAATGACTGCCACGCCAATCAAACCGAAATGAAACCGCCCATCAAGCTCGGCAACAGACCTGATCGCGAATTGATTCATCGGGGTGATTATCTGACACTGCACATGATCGACGGCAAGATCGACCCGGTCAGCTGTTATCGTTGCCACGGCAGGGCCAACAACGAAAAGTGCATACGATGCCACAAATAGTTTCTCATCCGGAAACGCCGGATGAGAAACTGTTGGTTTCTGATTCGGAATGGAGGGCTTTTTCGTTCTGGGAAGGAAATCGAGGGATTGCGCGGAGGCGTACACCGGTACGCCGCACAAGCAAGACCGAAGATTGACGCCGCCAGGGCGGAAAAGAACCCTTTCCGGACAGAACCTAAATAGGAGAAGCGCCGATGAGCATGCCGGGCAGGATTTCAAGAGCAGCAGCAATTATCAGTCTGGCGGTCTGCCTGTGGGGATGCGGGACAAGCAATAACAATTCCCCGAGCTTCGATGTGACCGGCAGCCATCCCGCCGGATGGGTCGCCCTCAACGGCGGCAACCACCGCCTGGAGTTTCGCGCCCATCCCGACCAGTGTCCGAAGTGTCACGGCAGCGATATCCTGAACCCGGTCGTTGTGGGGGGCAGCGGCGGCATTGCCAATGTTGGCTGTTCCATGACCAGTTTCAATGGAACAATCTGTCATGCCAACGGGCATCTCCCCCGCATCGCCCCCCACCCCCTCCCCTTTACCAACCCGGCTCTCCACGGCCCGCTGGCCAAGGCGGGACTGGACGGTCAGAGCGGCCTGATCACCTGCCAGGGATGCCATGCCACCTCCCAGGGGGGGGCAGGCACCAACCCCCGCTTCAATGCGAAGATCGGCACACTGCTCAACGGCTGCGAGGACTGCCACAACCTTAATACGGCGCATCCCACGTCGCCTCTGCAGGACAATGCCCCCTGGCGCGGTCCCTTTACCCACCAGAACGCCAGGAACCTGGCCAATGCCTGCGCCCTCTGCCACGGCGCGAACCTGAACGGCCCTGCGGAAGGAGGGGACGGCCCGGCCTGTTCCAGCTGTCACCGTGCTTCTCCTCTCGCCAACCTGAACTGCAGCTCGTGTCACGGCAATCCTCCGGACGGCTCCACGCCGGTTGGCCCGGCCTTCCCGAACATCCCGGGCGCCCATGATGTGCACAATACCCTCAACAATGTCACCGGAATCTGTTCCACCTGTCACAACGGCGCGGGCATCGGCACGCTGAACCATTTCAATCAGGCGCAGACACCAGTAGTCTCCATCCTTGCCGCGTACAACGCCAAAACGGGCGGGGCGGCAACGTACCTGCCGGATACTTCCGTTGCCATCTCCAGTGCTGCGAACAACGGCGGTCGGTGTACCAACGTCAGTTGCCACGGCGGAGTGCCCACTCCTTCGTTCCGCACGGGAGCCATAGATCCGGATGTCAACTGCACGACCTGCCATCAATCGAGAACGGTATCAGACCAGTTCAACAGCTACTTCTCCGGCAGGCCGGTTACGGATATAACGCCAAACTTCGCAACCCTGCACGATTTCCACCTGCAAGGGGTCGGATTGATCTGTACGGATTGCCACGACACCGTCAAACTGGATCCCGTGGCCAGCAACCACTTCAAATTTCTGAATACTCCGGCGTTCGATATCGTCCCCTCCACGACCATCAGGGCCGATGTCAATTATGCGGGAGGTTCGTGCGCGCCTGCCAACAACGGTCTGGGTAATTTTACCATCACCATCTGCCACGGAACGCGATCCTGGACAGCACCGTGAGTCAAGGGAGAAAAAGGTGAAACAGTCTTCAAAGATACCAGTATGGCGAACCGTCACGGCGGTCATGCTTCCGGCCATCCTTGCCCTGGCAGCGGCGGGATGCAGCGGCAACGGCGGGAGCGGGACTGTTCAACAGAAGGCGGTTATCAATCTATCCACATTCCTTACCCGTTCCCAGGAAAACCCCGCCTTCACCAATTTCAGCTCCAGCGGGACAGGTTCGATCACGGTGGACCCCACTACCGGGAAAATCAGCGGTGTGATCGTCACGACCGGAATCACCGGCACGGCAGCCCGCATCCAGAGCGGCACCCCCGGATTTGCCGGACCGGTAGAGATCCCCCTTACCGGCGGGCCGACCGTCTGGACGGTTCCGGAGGGTACACTTCTCACGCTCGACCAGCTGGCAAAGCTGAGCGCCGGACAACTCTATTTCAATGTTCAAAGTGCGAAGTTCCCCGCCGGCGAGATTCGCGGCCAGATTAATCAACAGGTGAGGTTCGCCGCTCTCTTCGGCGCAAACGAGACCCCTCCCAACGCTTCCGCAGCCACCGGTATGGGAGTTCTGGCCCTGGATTCCGCGACAAAAAGGGTGAGCGGTTTCGTAAGGACCACCGGCATCAGCGGAGTCGCGGCCCATATCCATCAGGGAGCGACCGGAGTCGCCGGTCCCGTTATCATCCCCCTCGCCGAAACAGCACCCGGAAGCGGCGTATGGGCCGTCCCGGTCGGCACCACACTGACCCCCGATCAGGTTGCCTCCTTCAATGGGGATGGACTCTATTATAACGTTCACAGCGCCTCGTTCCCTGACGGAGAGATCCGCGGCCAGATACTTTCCGCATCTCTCAGCATCAAGACAGCCTCGCTGAATGGAGTCCAGGAGACACCGCCGGTAACGACTTCCGCTTCTGCAACCGGGACCGCGGTGGTTAATTCGGTTACCGGAGAGGTCTTTGGCACACTGAGATCGTCGGGAATCGCCGGGGTCGCAGCCCATATTCACGATGGCGATGCGGGGGTTGCAGGACCGGTCATCGTCCCCTTGACCGAGACGCCTGCCGGAAGCGGCATCTGGCTTGTCCCGGACAGCGCCGTATTGAACTCCGCCCAGATAGCCAGGTTCATCTTCGGGGGGCTCTACTACAACGTCCATAGTGTGGTCCATCCCGACGGCGAGATCCGCGGCCAGATCAACAGAGCGGGCAACTCTTTCACCACCGACAGCGGCGTCCCCCCCAGCACAACGACGACGCCTTCCCCGCCGATTGTCTCTCCGCCTGTCGGAGTGTCGTTTTCAAAGAACATCCAGCCGATCTTCAACACCTACTGCACAGCCTGCCACACAGCCGGAGGCATCGCGGGATTCATGCCTCTGACGCCGGGGGTATCATATGCGAACCTGGTAAATGTTCCGGCGGTAAAACCGAACGTCCCCGGCACCCTGGTGATACCGGGCAATTCCGTAAACAGCGTCCTCTACATACGGGTCAGCGGGATTCTGCCCGATGGTGCGGTGCTTGACCCGCTTGGCCAGAAACTGCTGCGGATGCCGCAGGGCGGGCCTTTCCTCGATGAACTGGAGCCGGGTGCGATACCCGCCATCAAAACGTGGATAGATGAGGGTGCCTTAAATAATTAACGATTTTTGCAAGAAATGGAGTATATATTTAAACAGGTGAGCCTCTTGCAAAAGTCCTAAATATGTCATTCCCGAAGCGTTTCTGATCGGGAATCCAGATTCCAAGCGGCTGAAAAGTCTAGATCCCCGATAGAGGCATTCGGGGATGACAATCTTTTTGCAAGAGCCTCAGGTAGAACGAATTTATTGAGCCTGAGGCGATGATTACCGACTATTTCCGCAAGAAAAGGAGCATATCATGAAAAGACGCCTTTTTTCACAATTACGCATCTTCCTGTTTGTCGCAGTTTTAAGTTGCATTCTCCCTATGGCAAATCTTTCATATGCGATACCCGACGGTGACCTGGACGGTGACGGGGCCGTGACAATCTCCGACGCCCTGCGGGCGTTGCGGATTACCGTGGGGCTTGTCCAACCCCCGACCAGCCAGGATTTGGCCCAGGGGGACGTGGCGCCCCAGTTGGGGGGCCTTCCTGATCCGGATGGGAGCATCAACATATCCGATGCGCTCTTTATCCTTCGCAAGGTGGTCGGCCTGGTCAACTGGCCGTCGGACCTATCCGCGCTCCTGAGCGGCGAACAGCAGGTCCCGCCCGTCATAACCGGCGCCAGCGCCGGCGGGACTGTTTCGGTCGACCCGCTGACGAAAATCATCAGCGGGGGCATCGTTACCAGAGGAATTACAGGCATAGTGGCCCACATACATGACGGCGCCGTCGGGGTAAACGGCCCGGTCGTCATCCCCCTTACGGGCGGACCTTCGGTCTGGAACGTCCCCGCCAACACCGTACTGACCGATGCGCAACTGGCGAGACTCCTGGCCGGGGGGCTCTACTATAACGTCCACAGTGCGGCCAACCCTGGCGGCGAGATCCGCGGACAGATCACCCAGCAGGTCAGGTTCGCCTCCCTGTCCGGGGCGAACGAGGTCCCGCCCAACGCCTCCACTGCCAGCGCAACGGCGGTTTTGGCGATGAATCCCCTGACGAGACAGGTGTCGGGCTTCATCGAGTCCACCGGCATTACCGGTATCGCGGCCCATTTCCATTCCGGAGCCGCGGGCGTTAACGGCCCGGTCGTCGTGCCGCTCGTTGAAACCCCTATCGGGAGCGGTCTCTGGACCGTCCCGGCCGGTTCCGTGATAACCGCCGCGCAGGCAGCACTTTTCAACATCGGCTCCCTTTACTATAACGTCCACAGCACTCTCTTCCCCGGCGGCGAGATACGGGGGCAGATCGTGCCGGCGACCCTGACCGTCAAGACAGCCCTGCTTGACGGCGCCCAGGAGGTCCCGCCGGTAACGACCGCCGCCACCGGGACGGGTGTTGCGATATTGAACAGTGTCACCCTGGATGTACGGGGCAACGTGGTCACCACCGGAGTTTTCGGCACCGCCACCCAGATCCAGCAAGCGGTGACCGGGGCCAATGGTCCCACTATTGTCCCCATGACCGAAACAGTTGCCGGAAGCGGCCTCTGGTTCATCCCAGGCACCACCCCGCCCCTGACACCAGCCCAGGCAACTGCGTTCAATGCCGGCGGTCTCTACTACAACGTACTGAGCCTGGCCAACCCGACCGGGGAAATCCGCGGCCAGATCAACATCATCCCGGCCTTCCCGCCCAACGGCACGTTTAAAACCGGGGGCGGCATTTCAACCGCGGCACCCCTCTAACGTGACACTGAAAATAGGGAAAAAGGAGACATTATGACGCGTTCACCAATGGTTTTGCTGGTATTGATCGGAGCTCTTTCTGCGGGGAATGCCCAGGCGGTTCCCCCCGGAAAAACCGCGGAGTGGGATGCATCCAATGGAAAGGTGATCTTTGACGGGAAAGTTCACAGCGATAAGGGGCTCAAATGCCTGGATTGCCATTCAAAGATATTCAAGATGAAAAAAGGTTCGACTGAAATGAAGATGGCGGATATCAACGCCGGCAAGTACTGCGGCGAATGTCACAACGGTGCCAGGTCCTTTACAACGAATGATCCGGCGAACTGCGTCAGATGCCACAAGAAATGAGAATATGATCAACTCTCCATAACGACAGACTTTGATCGTCAGAAGACGAGAAGGCATTATACACCAGGTCGCCGGAATTGCATTTCCGGCGGCCGTCCTGTTTTGGTACAAGCGATTTACAGGTGATGTCCACTGAGACTTCTTCAGTTTTATTTAGCGGAGATACATTACCGCTCAGGGCTCCTGCTTCATCTGAAAATGTGACAGGACAGAATGAATTCTCAACTCCAGCCGTTCGCAGCATTCACCGATTTGTATTTTATCCAGTTCAGTCTGATATACCAATACACTATGCTCATGGCCGTTAGAGGTTAGATAAAGGAGATGCACGTCAAGACATCCCACGTTACAGCCTTCAACCACTGATAACTGAGATAATTGTATCTCCATTTGTGCGGCAATATCGTGAACATAATTTTGAATCATTCATTACCCCCGGTGAACTTAGGACGTATTTACTTCAAAAAAAAACCAAATGTGTCACCAGGACACATTTGGACTAGAGCCTGCCAGAGTGCTCTCATTATGGGGAGGCAGGCTGAACCATATAACAGTCTGTCTCCCTTTTTACGTATCCTGCTTTCACATAAATAGCGCTTGCCTTACGGGGCGGTAACGGTATTTGCGATTAATGTAACCGCGGTCTGTGCCAACGCCCTGCCGCTCAGCGTTGCGCCGGTATTCATCGAAATAAGCGTCTGACTCAATATGATCCCCTTGACGTCAGCCGTCGTTCCAAGGGTCGCTTTGCCGGATACCTGCCAGAATATGTTCTTGGCCTGTGCACCGCCGACCAGAGTAATAATGGCGGCATTATCCACAATCAGATCTCCGGCGATCTGGAAGATCCAGACATCTTTTGGGCCACCCGCAATTTTAATGCCGGCATTTGTGATTAAAACTCCTGTGCCCCATTTGTAGAGGCCGGGGAGAAGTGTCTTCCCGCTGATATCTCCGCCGCCCAGTTCAATGAAATTAGGTGATGTTCTTCCGGCGGCGTCAGTGAACGCGGTTTCCATGTCGCTTATGGCCGTGGTCATTTTTGTAGGAGTAGGTGGAGCATAGTCGGCTGCGTATATTTTATCGGTCACTAAAGACGATGTAGAAAATGTATTCGTGGAATCCGCAATCAGTCCGAATCCCGTCATGGCAGTCGCGGCAATAGGACTAACTCCCATATTACCAACAACTGTGGTGGTTCCAGTGGTTGTGACTCCTGTTTCTGTCAGAATCACAAATTCTCCGGCTGTTCTAAGGTTTACCGGGCTGGGACCTGCTGCAATGGCACCTGTGGCAAAGATACAAACACTCAGAACTGACATACATACAAGACTAGCTTTCTGCGTCGTAAATCTTTTCATGAAATCTCCTTTTGAAATTATTAATCACGATTGATACTCACAAACCTCCTACTACGTGTCCCACTCCTTTTTCACCTCCTTCAAATAAACTTTCATGGCCCTTCGTTCAACTGTAGCCCCTTTACAAAAATCAGAAGAACCCGCTTTCGAGTGAGATACCAACAAAGAGCAAATAGCCGGCCAATTATCGATATAAAACAAGAAAGTGGGATTAGACCATTAATAACAGCGATTTATATCAGCATAAGAGGAGGTAATCGGTGTATAGAATGACCAGTTTGGCCACAATTTTCTGCGGAAATTTCAATTTTCTGAGGAATACATTGTGGTGAAGTGGGGGAAGTCTATTATGGATAGGGGGACAACAAGGTGTTCTGGCTTGCAATGCTTAGTATTAAATCATTATCAAATCCACATTACCTGAGCCCCGAGGGGTGTTCAGAATCTGGTCAAACTCGTATGGGCCGGTTTATATATGTGATATAATAATCGTGCAGGAAAGGGCGCGATGCCCAAAGTGGAAAGTCTAAAGGAGAGGAGTTGAGTACCATGCTGGAAGGATTCAATGTTAACGCTGAGTCGGTAAGAGATTTTATGCGTCTCGGAGATCCGCCGCAGTTTATTGAACTGTGCCATCATCACGAGCATAACTGGGGCCTGTTCAAGGCGCGGGGTGCCTTGATGTTTGAAAATGATGCTCTGGAACAACACCTGGCGGAAATTCCCCATAACCGGCCGATCGTGGTCTTTTCGGAAGACCCGGGAGAAGAGATTAGCAGCAACGCGGCAAAGATGCTGCTGAATCATGGTTGGAGCGACGTCCACAAACTGGCCGGAGGGTTCGATGCGTATCTAGAAGCCGGATTGCCGGTGGAGCCGGTCTCCAAGGCTATCCCCGCCACGAAAATCATGCTGCTCTGAAGGTGAGAAAAGAGATGCTGATCAGACTGAACTCACAGGAGATGACAGACCTCTGAGTTCAGTCTGATTTTATAAGTGCTGAATTTTCCATTAATTTCGTGAAGACACCTTGACGATATCGAATCCAGTTTCGCGTTCATGAACATCAAAAGGTTAGACAATCTATCTAACCTTTTTTTGCCATACGGCCTGCAATTATGTTTCTCATGTAAATCCGACTTAATTCAAGGGTGTGCCTGGAAGAGGTTCATCCCTCGACATAGGACAATCACAAGATAAAATACTCGTAAAAAGCCAAAGGAGGTAACCCCAGATCGGTCGGATAAGGTGTTGAAATATGAATAGGGAGAGCACTAATGACTGCACCTGCCTTTTTATTTGACAATTTAATCAGCGCTGTTTAGACTATGTTTAAACAATGTATCAAAGGAGCTTGCTATGTCACAAGCAGAGACCGTTCTCGATATTAAGCAGTGGGGGAATAATTTAGGCGTCCGTCTGCCGCAAGCAATTGCCCGTGCAGCCAATCTGCACCGTGATCAGCGCGTCCGAGTCGCTGTAGAGGGAGGCCGCGTGGTGATTACTCCGGTAACAGGAGTAACTCCAACATTAAACGAAATGATAACTTCCTTTGACCCCACTCGCCATGGTGGAGAAGTTATGATTACCAAGGCTGTTGGAGTTGAGGAATGGTAAAAGTACAGGGTACAAATCAATCTGAGTGGATACCAGACAGGCAAGATGTTGTTTGGATTAACTGTAATCCTCAGGCTGGCAACGAAATGCGGGATATACATCCATTTTTGGTGCTGTCGCCTCGCAATTTTAACAAGGCAACTTCGTTGATAATAGGTTTGCCTATGACTACTGCTGAATATAATGACGACAACCTATTTGCTGTTGCAGTAGGAAATGAACGAGGAAAGAAATCGGAAAAAACAAGTTACGTGCTTTGCCACCAACCAAAGTCCTTCGATTGGAAAAACCGTAAATGTTCTCCACACCCAATGAAGCGGCTTTCAGATGATTATTTCGTCGAATGTTGCGCTCGCCTAAACCAAATCATCCAACTTTCCATGTAACATCAGACAGTGGAAAGCATTTCCAAGTAAAAACCCCAAACCAGGTTACACGGCCTCGTTCATCGCCCCGGTCCGATACCCTTGCAGGTCCACGGATACATAGGTGAATCCGGCGGCCTTGACTATTCTGACGACCTCCTCGCGCAACGCGCCAACCGCCTGATCAAACTCCTTCGGGCCAAGCTCCAGACGGGCCACGGCATCGTGATAGCGGACTCTTAACACCCGGAAGCCCACGTCGCGCAAGGCATCCTCGACCTGCCCCACCCGTCTGACACGCTCCGGTGTAATGGCCGTCCCATAGGGGAAGCGGCTGGAGAGACAGGCAAAGACCGGCTTGTCCCAGCTGGGCAGACCCAGATGCCGTGACAGAACCCGGATGTCGTCTTTTGTGAAACCGGCCTCCTCCAGAGGACTGCGCACACCGATCTCTTCCGCCGCCTGCCGTCCGGGGCGATGATCGCTGCGGTCATCCAGGTTGGTGCCGTCTAGCACATGGGCCAGACCTTCCTGATCGGCGATCTCCCGCAATTTCCCGAACAGCTCCTTCTTGCAGTAGTAGCAGCGGTTGCGGGGATTATGCTTGAACTCCGGAATATCCAGCTCTTCGGATACGACTTCACGGTGCCGGGCGCCCAACTGCCCGGCCAATGATCGCGCTTCGATCAGTTCGCGCTCGGGATAGGTCTCGGATGTCGCCGTCACCGCCAGGGCCCGTTCACCGAGCACCTTGACCGCCACCGCCAGGAGACAGGAGGAATCCACGCCGCCCGAGAAGGCCACCACCGCGCTTTCCATACCGGTCAGAATCCGTTCCAGATGCTCAAGCTTGACTGCCAGCTGCGGATCGACAGCCTCGTTCATATTCCGATTCCGTCGTCACCGGACACGCTGCTCGCGGAGCGTATGCCCCGTTTGAAGAGCAGGATACTGACCCCATATGCAGTGCGGTCGAATTCAAATGACAGGGTCTGTTGGTAGGCCAGTTGCGCCACCGCTGCCAATTGAGCCAGATCCCGCAGACGGAAGAGAATCCGGTTTCCCTTTCCGAGATAGTCGAGGAAGCTGGTTGACACATCAAACTCGATTGAACCCCATTCTCCGGTCAGATCAACCACGCTCACCCCGGTACCGCTGATGGAGGCTTCACTCAGGCTGATTTGACGGGGGAGTCCGCCTTGCGCATCCGTCAGGTCCGGACCGAATCCGGTCAGCGGTGCGTTCTGCGGCTCCATCGGCGCGGCCGCGATCACCATGCCGGCCGCCACGGTGGCGTTGCTGAAGCGGTCGATCAGGATAAAGCTGCCGGTATCCCGGTTCTGCTGGTAGGTGTCGAATGCGATCGGGCGGTCAAGCTCCAGGCGGACAACGCCGATTTCGTTCAGCCCGAGTGTCGGCACCTGTTTCTGCTCCAGGGTATTGACGTCCACCGCATACGGCACGGCGGTGACCCGGCCGGGGGTCACGGCGGTAGCGGTTTTGACCAGGTAGATCTGTCCCGGCTGCAACGGCTCGTCATGCATCCAGACCAGGTGCGCCTCCGGGTGCCGGGCATGGATCGGAGGGGCATCGGGCACGGTCAGCATGTCCCCCCGGCTGACATCGATCTCGTCCACAAGCGTCAGGGTGATCGCCTGACCGGCGGTCGCCTCCGGCAGGTCGCCATCCATGGTGACAATGCGGGCCACCCGGCTGGTGCGTCCGGATGAAGCCACCCGCAGTTCGTCTCCCGGACGGATCGTACCGGCGGCGATGACGCCGCAGAAACCGCGGAAGTCGAGATTGGGGCGGTTCACCCACTGGACCGGCATGCGGAACGGTTTTTCACGGTCTTCGCCCTCTATCTGAACACTCTCCAGATAGTTCATCAGGGTCTGTCCGGTGTACCAGGGTGTGTTAGCGCTGGGCTCGATCATATTGTCGCCGTTCAGAGCCGAGAGCGGGATGGCGGTGATATCGCCAAAACCCAGAGATGCGGCAAACTGCCCGTAGTCCTGCCGGATCGCTTCGAACTTTTTCTCATCAAAGTCGATCAGGTCCATCTTGTTGACCGCCAGCACGATATGCCGGATACCGACCAGGGAGACCAGAAAGCTGTGGCGGCGAGTCTGGGTCAGGAGCCCCTTGCGGGCATCCACCAGGATGATCGCCACCTGGGCGGTAGAGGCGCCGGTGACCATGTTACGGGTATACTGCTCGTGGCCGGGGGTGTCGGCAACGATGAACTTGCGGCGCTCGGTGGAGAAGTAGCGGTAGGCCACGTCGATGGTGATGCCCTGCTCCCGCTCCGCCTGCAGTCCGTCCATCAGCAGGGCATAGTCGATGGCGCCCCCCTGGGTACCGACCTTTTTGCTGTCGGCTTCCAGCGACACCAACTGGTCCTCGAAGACCATCTTGGAATCCCACAGCAGCCGTCCGATCAGGGTGCTTTTGCCGTCATCGACGCTGCCGCAGGTGATGAAGCGCAGCAGCGTTTTTTCTTCATGGCTCTTCAAATATGCCAGTATATCCTGCTCTATCAACTCAGATTGATGTGCCATTATAATACCTCGGTTATAGACTGAAGGCTGAAGACTGAAGGTTAAAAGCGAAGAAGCCTAAAGGTTTTCCTTCAGCCCTCAGCCTTCAGTCTTCAGCCTGCCGTTAAAAATATCCTTCCTGCTTCTTCTTCTCCATCGAGCCGGCCGAGTCGTGGTCAATCATGCGTCCCTGGCGCTCCGAGGTGCGGGTCAGCAGCATCTCCTGAATGATCTGGGGCAGCGTGTTCGCTTCTGATTCGACGGCGGCGGTCAGTGGATAGCATCCCAGGGTACGGAAACGGACCGATTTGTATTGCACCGTTTCACCCGGCTTGAGTTCCAGCCGCTCATCATCCACCATGATCAGCATGCCGTCCCGTTCCACCACCGGGCGTACAGCGGCATAGTAGAGCGGCACAATCGGTATCTGCTCCAGGTGGATGTATTGCCAGACATCCAGTTCGGTCCAGTTGGAGATGGGAAAGACGCGGATGCTTTCGCCCGGCTTGATGCGCGTATTGTATAGTTTCCAGAGCTCCGGCCGCTGGTCCTTGGGGTCCCAGCGGTGATTGGCGCTGCGGAAGGAGAAGATGCGCTCCTTGGCGCGCGACTTTTCCTCGTCCCGCCGGGCGCCGCCGAAGGCGGCATCGAACTTGTAGCGGTCCAGGGCCTGCTTCAGGCCTTCGGTTTTCATGATGTCGGTATACAGCGCTCCGTGAGTAAAGGGCGAAACACCCTGGCGAACCCCCTCCTCGTTGACATGCACGATCAGGTCGAGGCCGCATTCGGCGGCCATCCGGTCCCGAAACTGGATCATCTCGCGGAACTTCCAGGTGGTATCCACGTGCAGCAGTGGGAAAGGGGGCGGGGCCGGGTAAAAGGCCTTGCGGGCCAGGTGCAGCATGACCGCCGAATCCTTGCCGATGGAGTAGAGCATCACCGGGTTGCTGAATTCGGACACCACTTCCCGGAGGATGTGGATGCTTTCAGCTTCCAGCTGCTGTAAATGGGTAAGGTTTTTATTCATGAATTTTTCTCCACGGAACTACCAAGTTTATAAACCAAAAACAGTATTTCACCGCAGAGGACGCAGAGATTCGCAGAGAACCATCTAACATCCATTATTCACAAACGATGAAATATTTTTTAACTTTGAGCTTTTTGATTTTCCTCTGCGTTACTCTGCGTCCTCTGCGGTAAATGCATATTATCCGTACTACTCGATCCAGCCGCCGCCCAGGACCCGCTCTCCGTCATACAGCACGGCGGCCTGGCCCGGCGTCACTGAGGTCTGCGGCGTGTCAAAATGCACTTCAAAGCGGTTATCCGCGAGCATGACCACCCGGCAGGGCGCCGGCTGGTGACGGTAACGGATCCGGCAGGCGGCACGGAATTCACTGGTTGCCGGCGGGCTGCTCCAGGTAGCGCTTCCGGCCGTCAGGGAGTGATGGGACAACTCGTCACGCCCTCCCACCACAACCCGATTGAGGTCCGTGTCAAGGCTAACCACATGCAGCGGATGCTTCCAGGCAATTCCCAGCCCCTTGCGCTGACCGACCGTATAGCGGTGCAATCCGGCATGGCGACCGACAACGGCTCCATCACCGGTCACTATATCACCCGGTTTCCGGGTAAGGCCGTTGTTCTCCAGAAACCGCACATAATCGTTGTCGGGAATAAAGCAGATCTCCTGGCTTTCGTGTTTCTGCGCCACCGGGAGATTAAAATCGGCTGCCAGCCTTCTGACATGCAACTTTTCGAGCATGCCGACCGGAAAAACGACCTGATGCAGCTGTTCCTGCGTCAGGGTGAAGAGAAAGTAGGACTGGTCCTTGGCAGGGTCGAGTCCGGTCAGAAGCCATTTCCGGCCCGAGTCATCCACTTCTGTGCGGGCATAATGGCCGGTTGCCAGCAGGTCGGCGCCCATTTCTTTGGCCTTCTGCAACAACAGGTCGAACTTGATCAGATCATTGCAGCGGATGCAGGGATTGGGGGTGCGACCGGCCGCATATTCGGCAATAAAGTAGTCAACCACCAGTTCCCTGAATTCAGCCCGCATGTCGATTACTTCAAAGGGGATGCCCAGTTTTTTGGCCACCCGGCCGGCATCCAGGACATCATCCAGCGAACAGCAGGTTTTGATCCTACAGCCCGCTTCCCGTTCAACCGGGTCGTAGAGCTGCAGCGACACCCCGGTGACCTGATAGCCCTGCTCTTTCAGCAGGGCCGCGCTGACCGAGGAATCGACCCCGCCGCTCATGGCTATCACAACATGCTTATGACTCACGTCGGGTTCTTTCAATCATCTTCGATGCAGCCCGCATTCCTTGTGCTCGGGATTCTCCCACCACCAGCGTCCCGCCCTGGCATCCTCGCCCGGCTTGACCGTCCGGGTGCAGGGAGCACAGCCGATGGAGCGGTAACCCTGGCTGTAAAGCCGGTTGACGGGCAGCCTCTTTTCTTCAGTGTATGCTATCAGATCCTGCTCAGTCCATTCCAGAAGCGGATTGATCTTGATAATGCCGTTATTCAAATGGTCGAGTTCGATCCCTCTGAGGTCGCTTCTGGTGACACTCTGTTCACGGCGCATTCCGGTCACCCATCCGGACAGCCCCTGCAGAGCCCGGCCCAGCGGCTCGACCTTGCGGATTGCACAGCAGGCATGGCGCTTGTCCAGGGACTCACGGAATGAAAACAGGCCATCGGCCCGTTCCAGTCTCTCCACATCATCATGGCGGGGGAAATACCAGTCGATCTTCATGCGGTAGCGTTCCACCAGGGCATCAGCCACCTCGTAGGTTTCCTCGTTCAGCCGGCCGGTGTCCAGGGCAAAGACACCCATGGTGATCCCCGCTTCATGGGCGATGTCGATGATGGCCACATCCTCCATGGAGAAAGAGCAGGCCAGGGAAACAGGACCTTTGGCTGCTTCGATGCCGGTTCGCAGAATTTCGGCGGGTGTGGCGTCTGGCTGGATTGTTGGAATATTTGTCATCGTTTTAGTCCTGTAAAGTTGCGCTTCCTAGTATTTGACCTGTTTGTATCAGTAATCTGAATCTTCATACAATTAAATCCTGAATCCCAATAGCGGCCACACGAAGACCACCGATACCAGAAACAGCCCCCAGGATATGACCATGATAACACTGCCTGAGACTATGATATCGCGGCTCTTGAGAAATCCGGATGAATAGGCGATGGCGGTAGCCGGTGTACCCATGGGGAGGCAATAGGCGAGTCCGGCCGGGATCGCTATCGAGAGGGTCATGACCCGCGGGTCTATCCCTGTTGTCTTGCAGAGGCCCATACCTATCGGCATCAGGATGGCGACCACCGCGGCGTGGCTGATACATTCGGTCAGCACGATGGAAACAAAAGAAATCACCGCAATAACGACCAACGGTGAGGCGCTGAAGGCTCCCATTCCTTTCTTGACCAGCCAGATTGCGGCCCCGGTTTTCTCCAGGGCGGATGCCAGGGCAATGGAACCGCCGTACATGAGAATGATTCCCCAGTTAACATACTCCTCGATTGTTTGCCAGGTGACAACCCGAAAGGTAAACAGAGCGGCGGAACCCAGGATGGCGATGGCGGCCAGCCCCACCCTCTCGCCCAGCAGTACCCAGCAACCGACGGTGACAGCCACCACCGCAGCGGTGATCATCTCGTTATATCCCATCTTTCCGGTCTCCAGCCGCTTGCGGTTGAGGTATCTGTGACCCTCCTCGACACTTGCGATATCGACCGGAAAAAATCTGAGCAGAAGCAGGAAACCTATTACCAGGAGCGGAAACACGATCATGCAGGCGGCCATGCTCCACTCCATGAAACTGAAGCCCAGTCCTGTGTTTTCACGCAGCATCCCTACGGCCAGGGGTGCCCGTGCGCCGCCCAGGAAGGTGGCTATTCCGCCTATGATGCACCCCCATGCGATACTCATGAAGAGAAGCCGGCCATAGCTGCTTGTGCCCTTCTCCAGCTTGAGCGCGATTGCGATTTCCGCAATAACAGGGAACATTATGGCCGCCACCGCGTGTTCACTCATGACAAAGGAGAGCAGGGCCGACAGCAGGAAAACCGTCAGGGCCAGCCGCGTGGGAGTCTTGCCGAACCGGACCAGCATGGTCCGTGCGAGCCGTGCCGAGAGGCCGGTCCCGGTCAAGGCCGCCGCCAGGATGAACGCCCCGAGAATGAAGAAGACCGCCTCATTGCCAAACAGGGCGTAGGTGCTCTTTTTGTCCATGATCCCCAGTAACGGCAGACTGACCATGGAGAGCAGTGCTGTCACCGCAATAGGCAGCAGGCCGGAAACCCAAAGAAATATAGCTGTGCCGAATATAACCAGTGCTTGATAACCAGCCGTTGAAAGGCCCTCGGGTGGCGAGATCTGAAAAAGAAACGCTACCACCAGAAAAAGGACAGCCATCACCTGGTAGCGAACTGTTCGATCAAGAACAAGCAGCCACAAGGGGCGATTGTCGATTTTCAGGGGTTTGTCGAGCTGGTATCTGTCCATTATAATCCGGCCGAATCCAGCGAGTCGGTGGGGTTGCTGACCCTTAAGTGTCTGAGCAGGTCCGCGGCCGCCAGTTTGCGGCGGTCATGGAGCCGGTCGATGATGCTGCGCAACGTCCCCGGCTTCACCGCCGGAACCAGCGGACTGGCCAGACCAATCAGAGCCAGAAACGGTTTGATCGGCACCCCGTGTTTATGCCAGGACTTTGTCACATGATGCAGTACGTCGCAAATCTCCGTCTCCGATTCTTCAGTACCATTCCCGATCAACCTGGGCAGCGGAACGATGCCGATGTGCAGCAACTCGTCGATCTTGCGGATCAGGAGGGATCGGTCGCCGTCATCGATTGTGACCGTCGAGGCCACGGACCAACGGGGGAATGCCTCTCTTGCGGCCAGATACTGAGATTTTTGCCCGTCTTCACCTGTGGAATCATCCCCTGGGGCCGCTGGCGCGGTACCGGTAATATCGATCAGATCGGCTCCGGATGCGTAAATCTGCTGAAAGAGCCAATCAGGAATAGCATGGTTCAAGCGGACCATCACCCTGATATTGAAATTCTTTTTGATCAGCTTCGTCATTTCCAACCCATGACGTATGCTTTCGGCGGCCCCGAGTGTAATTACGAATATATCCGTCGATTCCGCGCAAAAACTCTCGAACATGGTTTCAAGCGTCGCATGGATCGGAAGCGCCCCACCCACAAAGAAGGCACGCCCATCCCTCCACAGATCGAATTCTGCTGCGATCTTTGGTGGTGTGTTTGCAATGTGACGCATTCTCTGATGGTCGATTATGAAGGTCATGGCAGCTTTTCCGAACCGGATGAATTGGATGAAGTATACCAGCTTGAATCCATATGTCAGCCTATCTGTTCAGCGAAGAGTCAATCTTTTGAATTATTCGGTCCCGGCAAATATTACTATAACCTATAGATATACTAGTTATTTTTCTCAAAAAAACTCTCACCACTGATTTATTCCTCGAACTTTTCCAATTCCAGGACATAATGCCCTTCTTCAGCCTGCTTCAGCGCCAGCAGCTTATGCCCTTCGGCCTTGAGGCTGCGGGGCACGTTCTTGACCGCTTCGCCGTCGTCCAGCAGGATCGTGGTCTGATCGCCGTTTTCCAGTTCCTCCAACGCCAGCTTGACCTTGACGAAATTGGTGGGACAACTCACACCGCGCAGATCGATTACCTGCATGAGCATTCTCCTTTTACTTGGAAATTCCGATCTGTGTAACTATCACCTGGGGCGGGATAGTTGCGTTGACGATACTTTCGGGAAACTGCTGCCGTAAATGACCAAGCAGCGAATCCGGCCCTTCTGCAATGATCGTATCACCCAGCCTCACGCGCCCTTTTCCTTCGGCTTTTGACTTGTACCATTCCAGTACGGAGCTGATGAACGGTACGACCTGCCCTTCGGGAAGGAAGGTGGCGAACAGGGTTCCCACCAGGGGATTGCGGCCCCACTTTCCGCCGATGCGGGCGGTATAACCGCGCCGTTTTTCACTCCAGGCCCCGGTCGGGCAGACCTTGACACAGTCACCGCACCAGATGCAGGGATCATTGCTGAAGACCGGCTTGTTATCGTCTCCCATTACAATCGCCTTGGGAACGCAGTTCTTGGCGCACAGTCCGCAGCTGATGCAGGCCGAAATATCCAGTTCAGGGTAGACGGCGCCCTGGAAACCGATATCGTTGGTGGCCGATTTGGGGCAGTCAAAGGGACAGCCGGCAAAAGCGACCTTGAATTTATGGTGCCCGGTGGGAGTACCGAACAGTTTTTCATCGACCTCCAGGGCCGACTTCTGAGTGTCGATCAGTCCGTTGGGATTATATTCACAGCCGCCACAGGCGACCGGAACCCGTACCCTGGCGCCGCAGGAGGCAACCTTCTGGGAGGACTCCCCCAGCTCTTCAACGACGGCATCAAAATCCCTGAAATTGATATTTATAAGCTCGATAGACTGGCGGACCGACAGGTGGACAAACTCGCCCCCGAACCTGTCGGCAACCTCGGCTATCTTTTTCAGTCTCGAAATTGACATGCGACCGCCCGGCACCCTGAGACGCACGGTAAAAAGATCCTTGCCGCGCTCCTTGATGAAACCGCCGGCCTTGAGATTGCTCAAATCTATTTTTGTCTGCTTGGCATCGGACATCGCTGTCTCCCGGTATGTATGCTTGTACTATAAACAATAAAAATAACAGCTGTCAAGATTTGATTTTATAATATCTACAGATTTACTATACTATTATCTCTATCGGTTCGAACTGTACGATTCCGGCACTGATTTTACAGGATTTGATCTCTGGTTCAGCACCTGCCAGCGAGATGATCACATGAGAAACATCCGGCGTCAGCGCCAGCCTGATATCCTCCTGGGAGGGGCGGGCCGGTGATTCCGGATGGGAATGGTAGATCGCCAGCATGGAAACCCCCTTGGCGCGCAGATCCTTGACAACCGAGAACTGCTCCTTGGGGTCCATCATGAAATGCTCGTTGCTGGCATCGGTGTTGGTCATGCGGTAGATGGCCGAGACCGTGTCGCCGGTCCCGCCGAGAATCCCGCAGACTTCCAGCGGAAAACCTTCTTTGGCATGGGCGATCAGGTCATCATGAATATTCTGTGGAATCCTGAGCATATCAGCGGCGCTCCAGGTCACAGACCGTCATGGCATCCAGTTCGTCTTTCACCTCGGTGATAGTCGGATTGTCACCGCACACCGGACAGGTAAGCTTGCGCCTGAGCGGCACCTCGCGAAACTTCATCCGCAGGGCATTGTAGGTCAGCAGGCGGTCGGTCAGCAGTTCCCCCTTGCCCAGCAGGAACTTGATGGCTTCGGTGGCCTGGATGGTGCCGAGTACGCCCGGCAGCACGCCGATCACGCCGGCCTGGGAACAGGTCGGAATGGCATCCTTGGGGGGCGGTTCCGGGAAGATACAGCGATAGCAGGCCGATTCCTTTGGCCTGACGGTGATGGTCTGCCCGTCGAAGGCCAGGATGCCGCCGTGGGAATAGGGCTTCCCGGCCAGGACACAGGCGTCGTTGATCAGGAACTTGGCGGCAAAGTTGTCGGTGCCGTCGATGACAAAGTCGTAATCAGCAATGATGCGGTTGATATTGGACGCGCTGATCCACTCCTTGTAGGTGATGACCGTAACGTCCGGATTGATGGCCTGCATCTTTTCACGGGCCGACTCTACCTTGGGCTTGCCCACATCGGGCGTGAAGTGAATCACCTGGCGCTGCAGATTGGAGAGATCCACGTCATCGGCATCGGCGATGCCGATGGTGCCGACCCCGGCAGCGGCCAGATACAGGGCAATCGGCGCCCCCAGGCCTCCGGCGCCGATGATCAGAACCCGGCCGTTCAGCAGCTTCTGCTGCCCCTTGCCGCCGACTTCTTTCAGGATGATATGGCGCGAATAGCGCTCGATCTGGGATTCGGTCAACATAATAAATTCCTTCAGGAAATGTGATTTTTGTGCAAGGTCAAGGCGATCGAGGTGCGACGAGGAGACGTACCAGACAGTACGTCGCACGAGGAACACCGAAGATTAACGCCGAGATTGCGCAAAAAGCGCATTTCCTCCGCCCATGAAATAGAGAAATTCTATGACATCGCCCGCATTAACCGGAGTCGTGACAAAGGCGGCGCTATCCAGTATGTCGCCATTCAGCTCGACCGTAACGTACAGACGTTGGGAGACATCCAGTTCTTCCAGCAGGGACGTGATGGTCCGGGCGGGATTTTCGGGTATAGTTGTTTCTTTGCCATTGATCGTAATGGTCATATTAATCTCCTCAGCTATTCGATAGATGTCTAAAGCGACGTGAGTGTGATATCTGCGCCGGTGTTTACGGTAGTTTGTATAAAATTCTGACTGCGGACTGTTTCTCCGTTGAGAACGACCGTGGAATCCTTGACCGCCAGGATCTTCAGCAGTTCTTCAAGCGAGACAAACGTCCGGCAGCCGATATTCAGTTTTTCTTCATTGCCATTCACTTTAATCGTCAACATGTACTACCCCCGTTTCAGAGTGCGTCCAGAGCCTGTTTGAAATCATCGATAATATCGCGGCTGTCCTCGATGCCGGCTGAAACCCGGATCAGATCCTCGGTGACCCCCATCAACGATTTTTCCTCGATGTTGTAGTCGGCACAGATAGTACTGGCCGGGTGAATGACCAGGGTCTTGGCGTCACCGATATTGGCCAGATTCTTGGCCAGCCTGAGTCCGTTGATAGCCTGAAAGGACGAGGCCTTGTCCCCGGTGCCGAAGGTCAGCAGGCCGCCGTAGCGCCCGTTGTACAGCTTTGTGGCGACCGCGTGATGCGGCGAATCCTCCAGACCGGGATAACTGACCCAGGCCACCTTGGGGTGGGCCGCCAGAAAACGGGCCAGGGCCAGGGCATTGGAACAGTGACGATCCATGCGCAGCGCCAGGGTCTGAACTCCCTCGGTCAGGAGAAACGAATTGAAGGGAGCCGCACAGGCACCCACATCCTTGTGCACCAGCTTGCGGGCACGGGCCGTAAAAGCAAAGGCCCGGTATTTCTTGTGGAAGGTCTCGAAATGGGGAAACAGGGGACTGTTCCAGTTGAATACGCCCCGGTCGATAATGACGCCGCCGATAGTCGTTCCGGTGCCGTTGATATACTTGCTGGTGGAATAGGTCAGGATGTCGGCCTTGAGTTGGGCGCCATCGGCAAGATAGGGGGTTGTCACCGTGGAATCCACCAGGATCGGAATGCCGGCTGCATGGGCAATATCGGCCAGGGCCGGGATATCGGGCACATCCAGCTTGGGATTGCCGATGGTTTCCACGAACAGCAGTCGAGTGCGCTCGTTTACCCCGGCGGCAACCGCTTCCAGATCCAGCGGATCAACGAAGCGGGTCGTGATGCCGTAGTTGGAGAGCGTATCGCGAAACAGGGAAAAGGTGCCACCGAACAGGGACGAGGAAGCCAGGATTTCATCACCGGACCGCACGATCGTCATAACGGCGGTGGTAATGGCGGCCATGCCGGATGCGGTGGCAATGGCCGTTCCGCCCCCCTCCAGCAGCGCCAGTCTCTTTTCAAGCGCCTCGGTGGTCGGATTGCCGATGCGGGTATAGACCTGACCCACAGCCCGGCCGCGAAATACATCCTCCAGATCCTCGGCTCTCTGGTAGGCGTAGGAACTGGACTGGACGATCGGAACGGAAGTCGCCCCGGCCGGTCCCGGTTCGCTGCCCCCGTGAATCAGTAAAGAATCAAAATGAAGTGGTCTATCCATTGCGCTCTCTTTCCACTAAAGCCATGTAATTACGTGTGGAATAGATATATCAATTCAAACAAAACGTGTCAATAAATTAAATAATAATATCTATAAACTTAATAGGTTTCTGTTTTTCCAGGAAGTACCGTTCCAAATTCAGGAGTTGAGGCACAGCTGCGCTGCAGTCGGCACGATATCTTGTTTGTTATTGATACGTTTCACGCCATCATTCAATAAAACGATCAGGTCGTACCTGAGTATCGTTATTATGCATTTGACTAATCCGGTGCCGGACCTTATACAAAGCATCTGGATTTTTAGCAGCATTTTATCGTTACACGGGCACATAGCTTAGCTGGTAGAGCAGCCGACTCTTAATCGGCAGGTCGTTGGTTCGATCCCAACTGTGCCCACCAATCATGATGTTTTTGACCAACCATACCTCAAGGAGGCTACCATGCGTTCATTCCTCACCCTTTCCCTGACCGCCCTGCTGATGTTCCTGCTCACCGGCTGCGCCGCATCCCTCGGCACCTCGCCTAAGGGGCTGGAACTGCCGATCGAAAAGGCGGCCATCAAGTTTTCGTCAGACCTGAATGAAGGCGGCTACAAGATTGTGAGCACCGATGAGTTGAAAAAATGGCTGGACGAAGGGCGGAAGATAACCCTGATCAGCGCCCTGCCGCCTGAAGAGGACGCACAGTTCGGCCGACTCCCTTCAGCTGTAAATGGCGCCATGCCCAAGTCTGAAAAAGATCTGACCCAGGCCCAGAAAGACAACCTCGTCAAGGTAGCCGGCACGGATAAAGACCAGACTATCGCCATCTATTGCGGCTTCGTGGCCTGTCGGAGAAGCCACATCGGCGCCAAGATCCTGGTCGATAACGGCTTCAAGAACGTCTATCGCTATCCGGCCGGAATTACCGGATGGGTGGAATCCGGATACAGCCTTACAAAATAGCTTTCTGATGAAATTTTGCTCTCTTCATATTTCGTAATTGCAAAACGGGTCGCCCAGACAGGGTGGCCCGTTTTTTTTGGAGGTGATCTCATGACTGGTGCACGGATAATCGGGTTGCTGCTTGTGATATGTCTGACCGGATGTCTGGCTTCAAAGGGCGGAATCAACAGGATACAGGGAGCGAAGGATGTGTTCGGCATTGAGCTATACTCCGCCACCGACTACCGGGAGATCAAAGGAGTCAAGGGAACTGATGAGCCTTGCCTGAAGGGGTTCGAACGGAGCTTTGACGCGCTCGGGATTTCCATCGGCTACGGGTTCGATGGGAAGATCAGAAAAATAACCACCAGAAATCCCGAAACCACTCTTTTCGGCGTTCATCCGGGCACCCAGGCCAAGGATGCCGGGCGCACCCTGCTTCAGGCAGGCCTGACCGATAGCGGAACCCCCGGCCGGTATACAGGAGACGGACTCACGCTGACCCTGCTGGTAGACGGCAGCGGCAGGGCCTTCGGCATAACGGTTGAAACGGACAATTGAACCTAAAAAACAGTTATCGCAGGGTATGCGTCCTATTGCATGTCTTACTGATTTCGTTCGTGTTTTTCGTGCTTTCGCCTAGAGGCGCCTACTTTTGGTTGTGGACAACTGATTTCCTAAGCCGCCTCCTCCCACCCCTTGGCCCTTTCCAGCGTACGTTCCCACCGCCGCCGCAGCCCGGCGGCCTGCGACAGTTCCATGGTCGGGGTGAAGACACGCTCCTTCTGCCAGAGATTGGCGATCTCCTCCCGGTCCCGCCAATATCCCACGGCCAGCCCCGCGAGGTAGGCCGCGCCCAGCGCCGTGGTCTCGCTGATCCGGGAGCGGACCACCGGAACGCCCAGCAGGTCGGCCTGGAACTGCATCAGCAGCCCGTTGGCCGTGGCTCCGCCATCCACGCGCAGCTCCGTCAGCCGGATGCCGGAGTCGGACTCCATGGCAGCCAGCAGGTCGGCCGACTGGAAGGCGATGCTCTCCAGGGTGGCCCGGGCGATGTGGGCGGCGGTGGTGCCGCGGGTTATGCCGGTGATGGTGCCGCGGGCGTACGGGTCCCAGTGCGGGGCGCCCAGCCCGGTGAAGGCCGGGACCAGGCAGACGCCGCCGTTGTCCGGCACGGAGGCGGCCAGCGCCTCCACGTCTCCCGAGAAGCGGATGATGCCGAGACCGTCCCGCAGCCACTGCACAGCGGCACCGGCGTTGAAAACGCTCCCTTCCAGTGCGTATTCCGTCCGGCCGTTGATCCGCCAGGCCACGGTCGTGAGGAGATTGCAGCGGGAGGTCACCGGACGGTCGCCGGTGTGCATCAACATGAAGCAGCCGGTGCCGTAGGTGTTTTTCGCCATGCCGGCGCTGCCGCAGGCTTGGCCGAACAGGGCCGCCTGCTGGTCCCCGGCCATTCCGGCAATCGGGATGTTTGCGGACAGGAGGTCTCCGGCCGTCTCGCCGTAGACAGCGCTGGAATCCACCACCAGCGGCAGCAGCGGCGCGGGGATCCGGAGAATCTCCAGCAGCTCCGCATCCCACTCCTGGCTGTTGATGTTGAACAGCAGCGTCCGGGAGGCGTTGCTGGCGTCAGTTATGTGCAGTCGCCCTCCGGAAAGGTTCCAGGCCAGCCAGGAATCGATGGTGCCGAAGGCCAGTTCTCCGTTTTCGGCCCTGGCCCGGGCGCCGGGAATGTTTTCCAGCAGCCAGGCCAGCTTGGTGCCGGAGAAGTAGGCGTCCAGCACCAGGCCGGTCTTGCGCCGGAAGAGCGGCTCCAGGCCGTCGGCATTCAGCCGGTCGCAGAACGCTGCCGTGCGCCGATCCTGCCAGACGATGGCATTGTAGAGCGGCTCGCCGGTCCGCCGGTCCCAGAGCAGGGTCGTTTCCCGCTGGTTGGTGATGCCGATGGCCGCCACCTGGCGGGGCGTGATCCCCGCTCGGGTGAGCGCCTCTGCCGCCACCCCGGCCTGGGTGGCCCAGATCTCCCGTCCGTCGTGTTCGACCCAGCCGGGCTGAGGGAAAATCTGGCCGAACTCCCGCTGGGCAACAGCCCGTATGTTCCCCTCCCGGTCAAAGACCAGGGCGCGGGAACTGGTGGTCCCCTGGTCGAGTGCGAGGATGTAACTCATGGTTTCCTCCACGATCTGTTTACGACAGCGGTCTTCGCCGAATTACTACTGATTCCTGAAAAACATCGCCGCGTATCTGCCGGCTTCAACATGAATAACCTTGTGTTATCTTTGCGTCTTATAGCAGACATGAAAAATGACCCGCCGTCTTTTCGGCCGGGTCATTTTTTATACTGATAACCTTTGATATTTCATGCAGTTGCCTACTAAGCCACACATACAGATCTGACAGCTTCATCTGTGTATGTCTTTCCCTTTTCCGCAGTTGCTAGGAGTCTGTCTGACTTAGGAAATCGTAGCGAAAATTCGACTGGGCGAGGACAGATTTTGCCGATTTTGCAGGTCAATAGTTGTTCTATTTACCAAGAAAGCGGTGAAATATGGACCGCACAGGCGGATTTGCAGTAGATTTCTCCTAAGCCCGACAGGCTCCTAAAAGTCTCTGGGTGGATCAATATACTGGCATTCAGGGTTGCGATGCAGATGCACAAAATGCGCCTTGCATCTGTCTCCGGCAACGTGCGGCCGAACGGCTTTTCCGCATTTTATGCACTCAAAGGCAAGCGAACTTCTGTTATTGGCCGGTGCGGCCTTTCTGACTGCCAGTGCCTTTTCAACCGTGATGATGTGCCCAAAAAATTTACACTGTGTTGCGATAGACATTGTTGCCCTCCTTCGTCGGAACTCGTTATGACATATACATCAAGCGCAATCGCGTATACACCATAACAAGTTAAAAATCAAGGCAGCTTGCTGGACATTCTTGCTTTAATTATAATGCTACAAAGCCTGCGGCAAATCCAGCCACAGGTCCGTCAGGTTATCATACATCTTCAGCCTGTTGACCACACTGCTCACCGGCGCCGCAAATATCGCTTCGTAGATAAATTCATCCGCTTCAGGATCCATGGCAAAGGCCAGCTGCTCTTTACCGGTGCTGAAGCGGGCATTGATCCCTGCGGTGTTGCCCCGCGCATCCACTCTGATCCATTGGTCCAGGGTTGCCAGATAGATCGCGTTAAGCCCGTGCAGGGCCGTTTCATCATCCTCGGGAGGATCCAGCCGTAACACCTGGTAACAGAAACCGGCCGGGATATCAACCGCCCGCAGCAGGGCGGCCAGGAGGTGGCTTTTCGCGAAACAGATCCCCGTACCCTGCCGAAGCACCTCGCTGGCCGTGCAGGTCACTATGTCGAGACCGGCATCATGGGTATGGGGAATGGCATCCCTCACCCACTCATACAGGCAGCGGGCCTTGTCAACCTCACCGGTTATCGACTGTGTCAGCTCCAGGGCCTTCTGCCGGACCTCCGGCGTCTTCCAGTCAACGACCGTATCCGAAGCCAGGTAATCATTCAAATCATCCGATTCAGGGTACATAGATCTCCTCGCAGAGTGTTATTTCACCCAAGTAATTTCGGTCAAACCTGCTCAACGATAGGAATAGAAAAGGTAGAAAACCAGCGCCAGCGCATACGAACGGCCGTAATTACGCCTCTGAAGCGAGCCGGCAACCGAACTCATACGCTTTCCAGCAGTCATCCGGAAACACTTCCTCACGTCGTGCCGCCTTTTTGGCCGGATCCATATACTCCATGACGACCTTGGAATAGTCCGGGAACTGATAGGTATCGTAACAGCAGAATGTCTCAGCTTCACCGAAGATCATCCGGAAGGAAGCCTCGGTGGATTTGAACATCGCCCCGTAGCCGCGTGCGATGCTCATCTCCTCGGTCACGTTCATGGTATGGATCAGACCTGTCCTGATCTTCCGGGGGAAAACCGACCGGGGCGGATGAGAATACACAAGCGGGGCAAACAGGAGCCGTTCGATGAATGACCGCGCCTCGCCGGTCATCGATCCGAAATATACCGGTGATCCCAGGATAATCACATCGGCTTCCTCCTCAATCTTTTTCAAAAGCGGACTCAGGTCATCATGCACTGCACATATTCCGTTATGCGGCCCATCGATGAGTTTGCAGGCGAAACAGCTGATGCACCCCTTGAAGTCAAGATCGTACAGGTACACCAGTTCGGTTTCAGCCCCCTGTGCAGCAGCGCCTTCAAGCGCCTTGGTCAGCAGGGTTTCCGTATTCCAGCTCTTTCTCGGGCTGCCGTTGATACCGATAACCTTCATAAATTAAGTCTCCTTTCAGGTTGTGGAGCGGTTAATGTTACTGCAAGCGCCCTTCCTGCCTGAGTTTTGCAAGCAGCGCATTGATGTGGGGCATGGCCGCCAGGGCCGCTTTCTCCCCTTCCATAATGGCCTCGTTGCGCTGGCCGAAATCCGCTGATCCGAGAAACCCGACGATCGGTTTGATAACAACGTCGGCCTGGCTGATTGGAATCAGGGACATCTTGCTGTACATGGATCTGTATCGATTTCATGATCATATCCATGGTCGAGGTCGGGACAACGGAATCGATGCCGGAAAAGATATCAACGGCGATCACGCGATTACCCGCAATATGGCTCCACATCCAGAAAAACCTCTTCCCCCTGCTCATAAACGCGCACTATCTCCTGATACGTTCCGTCCCACGTTTGGAAGACCATCGAATCGGAGACATGCTGCCCGACCCGGTGCTCTTCTTCCGGCCAAAGAAGAAAATCGTAATTGGCAAAATTCTTTGACCTTTCGGTATGCGCACGCACTCTTCCCGACCAGACAGAGCCGTCTTTGGATATGTAGGTTATCTTGTCCACTTCCTGTCGCTGGCCACCGGTGGCCAGAGCAATAAACCATTTAGGGTCAGATGTTTTCAAGCGGTTACCGAAAACTCTTGTGATGTCAATATGCTGAATAGTGGCGGTCCAATCATTGCCATCAGCCGCCTTGTAGTTGATTCGTGTAGTTTTTGCCATACGTTCCTCTTGAAAAGTTATTTGTCAGGTTCGACTTTCTCTGTCTTCTTTTTCTTCAATCACATAACGGTTCAGGTGTTTACTGGCGGTTTTGGCCGGTGCAACCCCTGGTTGGCAATTTCGTTTGCCGTGAATTTTGGGGGGCGTCTACAGATTTCATTTTTGGAATCTGTAGACGCGACCCTAATTTCTTCCCTCTTCATTGTGATCCGGCTGTGCCTGCCGGCCTGTTCAGCAATTCAATCACGTCCCTGGCATAAAAGGTTCTGTACCTTTGCTGCTTTTCCAACTGGACCACAATCCCCTTTTCTTCTAACAGAGCCAAAGCCGCGCTGGCCGACGGGAAGGAGATACCAAGGACATCTTTGGCCTTGTGCGCTGTCAAAACAGGTGTTCCGAGCATAAGTTCGGGAAACTTGTACAAAACCGATTGTCGGCGCAGACCAAGTCCCGCCACAATTTCTTTCCACTTCCGGAGGATCGCTTCCAGCCCCAGCGCCGTGCTGATAGACTCCTGGACGGCAGCATCGACGCCAATTGCAAAAAACCTGATCCACTCTGCCCATTTCCCCTGGAGCTGCACCCCTGCCAAAGCGTCGTAATATTCCCGCTGATTATCTTTCAGATAGCCTGCCAGATACACCGGCGGATACCCTTCCGCAGCCAGCATCAGAGGCAGGAGGATACGCCCTACCCTTCCATTGCCGTCAAAAAACGGATGAATCGTCTCAAATTGTGCTTGAATAACAGCCATGCGGACCACAATCGCTATTTCGATCTGGTCTTCCTCGGCGGGCAGATACCGCAGCATCGAGATCAGATCATCCATGCAGTCAGGCACATTTTCAGCCGGCGGAGGGACAAAACGCGCCCGATCAATTTTGAGGCCGCCAATCCAGTTTTGCTTGTCTCTGAATTCACCCGGTGTCCACATGTAATCAACGCCTGACATGAGGCGGCCATGGAGTTCCTTGACAAGATCACGTGTGAACGAGGTAATTCCATGTTCTCTGACCAGTTGCAGTCCATACTCAAGCGATGTAACGTAGTTGAGCGTAACACGGACATCCGGCGGCAACCCCTCATCGCTGCCCGTGGCCTCGTAGGTCAACAGCTCGTTTATCCCGGAACTGGTTCCCTCTATCTGGCTGCTCCGCACGGCTTCGCGTCGGTCAGCCGTCCGCGTGACAAGGTTCGGATTGGGAAGCCCTTCCGTCAGGGTTTGAAGGTTAGCCAGTGATTTATGAGCCCGGCTTACTTCATTGTGGATACCTTGCAAGCCGGTGAGTTGGTCAACACGAGGCGTATGCGGCGGGATGAGCGCACATGCTCCCGAATGACCTGCTACGGGGACGAGTAATTTCCGGCGTTCCGGGCTAAGATCTGTTTTTCGCATGCTGAAACCTTTAATTACGATTTTAGTAATTTAAAGTTACGCCTGAAAGTTTAAATAATCAATCTTGTAATTTAAAGTTTCGCAAGTGAATAATGAGGATAATCTGGAATCATTCTATAAATTGCTATGGATGTCCCCGGAATTCCGGATGTAAATATCTCTGAGGACCGGAGAATTCACTTAGGAGTCGGGACTCCCCCAGGAGGAACACATCGGCCGCCTTCGCATATACGCTCCCCTTTACACTCAATGTCCCTAGTGCAACCGGCTGCCGTGGTATTTGGAGCCACTATTTCCATACGTTGCACGCCCACTTGGTTGTTTGCACATTTGTATGCATCCCCCTCGTACAGTCCATGAGTTAGGCTGATTCCACTAAAAGTCGTGACAAGATGTGTGGCACCCAGTTCCGCAGCTTTATTCCGTCCTTCACCCATGGCAGCGTACATGCATGACGAGGGATCTACGCAGGCCATTGAATCCGCTGAAACGTGACCGACACGGGTACACGCCGAGACCTCTTGAGTGTTGTTTGTCATGTAGATCTGTCTTGCGCCAGGGCTAAGACTTACACAACCAACCAAAAAAACTTGTAGCAACGTGAATAAAATACTAAGCCTTGTGAATCCTGTGTTCATTGTTATTTCTCCTAGCTTCGGGTCTAAGATGGATTCGGGAGTGATATCCAAATGTCCAACGCTGAGAGCACACCTGGTTCACCGGTGTTGCGCTTGGTTGGCTAAACCTCATCTTAATAGAGTAGGTGATGGCCCTATTTCTTCAAAATCTTAGCCTTCGCCTGTTCAAATTCGTCTTGGGTAATGGTTCCATTGTCCAGCAGTTTTTTCAGGTTTGTGAGCTGAATATAGGTTTGGTCTTCAAAACTGGCTGTGTTGGATTTTGCTAAACAGACGAACAGCAACTCCGCTCTTGGAAAATTTCCTAAAATGTGAGGCGGAACAGATGTCCTTTCTTGAAGTTTTTTCAATGACTTGCCCATGTTTTCACAGTACCTAAAAGCTTTCTGTACGACCTCTTCACGACAAGTTTCAACGGAAATGAAACCTGTAGCTGCCTGTTGGTACACTCTATATTGTTCACTTCCTGTTGTATCTTCGTCCAGTACAGTGGTTTCTCCCTTGAAGACTGCATCGTCAAAAAACGACTTGCTATCTTTTGCGCGCAAAACAGATGAATTTTCCGCGCATCCGTTTACAAAAACGGATGAAAAAATCAGAAGAATAATTATTACTCTCATGTAGACCCTTTAAGAAGTATGATGTTCATTGATGTTATTTGCCAACGTAGTTTGAGCTCAAACCGCGGCCAGTCAGGGCCGTCGCGCCTGCAGCAAATTGTTAGCCCGAGACGGGATTGAAATGGAGATCACGATCAAACCCGATTGAGACCCTTAAGACTGAAACGGATGGATAGTTCCGAGACAATCGAACCAATTCCTCTGCGTCTGGTTCTGAGATCAGCGGGCCAAGATAGATAGCGGCTAGTTCTTTCCGGTTGAACGTGTAGTCCGTGTAGTGTCCGCTGTCTGATTCTCGCTTGAATGAAGATACTCTCCACTCCTTTTCGTATGACCAATCTGCGGCTTTGGTGTAGGCGGCGATATTCATCATCTCGGAAACCGTATCCGCTGTGGTCTTCATCATCATTAGTTTCGCCCAACCATCAGCGGTATACAGGTCAGGCTTCTCAACCATATAAGTGACGGGCTGTGCACCTAGCCATGGGCTATCAAGTTCGTCGATACAACGAAACTCAAGTACAGCGCCCTGATACTTACATGCATAGTGGTACCACATCGCAATGTGACTTGGACTTTCCGTTAGGCAAAGTATTCTATAATCAGGGATTAACTTACGCCATGTTTCTCTCAGTCCTTCCATGCTGTCTTCAGGCGGGCGGTGAGAAACAGACATTTCCTGAAGGGCCTGCAGCATTTCAGATTTAACGTCGGCAGGTAGACCTCGCTTTGCTGCCTCAACAATCCTGCAGAGCTTGTCCGGTAGCCGTGACGTATCTTCAGGTGGATTATTGATGAGATCGGCAATTCTCCTAGAGTTGGCCTCAACAAAATCCCCTGGATTTAGACCAAAAGCTATTTCACGTGGCACATCAAATGGGTCATTGAATATATTTGGAGAGCTCCATCTCAGCGTTCGATTTGCTAGCACGACTTTTGCCGTAGATTCAGGCATGTATTTGAAGAAGCTTTGCCTCTCGTGCTTTCGATATGGTGAACGCATCATTTACCTTTAGGAGCTAATAAGTTGTCTCGTCGACCAACGTGGTAAGGCACACCTGCGTAGCGAAGCGGAGACAGGTGCTGCCGTTAGTTATACCTTTCCTCTCTGTTTGGGGGTTAATCTATGTACACCTATGAGATTAGTTATCAATACAATCTTGACGGTAATGTCTGTAAGTCCTTACACAGGTTGGAAGCACCAGACAGCATTGTTGCTAAACAACTGTTTTGTGACACTTTTAAACATGCGCCAGTCAAAATAACAGAAATTAAGAGCGTTTCGCGAAGTTTGGTTGAGAATCACAAGAGCCAATAAAGTAAAAGTTGTGGCCCATGATGTCAGCTATCCTTGCTATATATTTAAGCGCAGCATAAATACTGTTTCCAAGTTGATATTCTTCGGAATCAGTTTTTATAACATTTTGTCCAAATATCTCGGTTGCGTCTGATTTGTCTATTACGAATCCATGGTCTTTGTACGAATAAACAAGATCTCTGGCAATTTGAGAGGGCTTTTGAATTAAATTCGATTCGTGTAAATTCAGTAGTCGTTCAGCATATTGTGATGCTGACTCTGCTACACGTTCATAATAACCAAGATGTATTAATTGCAATGACATATTTAAATATTTTGCGAACATATCAGAGGCGTGTGGATGGGTTTTGATGAGATCGGCTATGTGTTCAACAGATGCTTTCAATCCGAGTGCTGGCAGGTTGTCTATTTGCGGGTCTATTGGACCAAGTTCACTAAGACTGCCCATGTGTATTTCATCTGCCGCACAACAAAGAAGCGTTGCAGCAGACTTGGCTTGGCGGGGGACAACTACAACAAATTTGCCATTACAGTATTGGCGACATAATTTTCCAATAAGATAGGCAGATGCAATGAGTCCTCCTGACGAATACAACACAAGAAGAAGCGGTAGATTGTCGGTGAATGTTCCGGCAGCAGAATAAATATTGTCAGCATCACTCTTGACCATCCTATTTTCATCATGAAGTATCAGTATGTTATATGAACTTGCTATGGGGTTATTTATGAACTGTTGTTTTAGATATTCACTGATTAATTCGTTTCTTCGCTTCTCGGAGCCAGCCGGAGGGTCAGAACTTAAAGATGAAAACATTACGTCGATCAACTCACTCAGTTCAAATTTCTTCTCCGTTTCTGCTGCCGGCTTGTCTTTTTTGGGAGAGGTTTTTTTAGGTGCAGCCTCTTCGTTATTGTTAGTCATTTATTGCCTCCTTTTCTTGGTGGTATAACTCGTATTTGACCTGAATTCCGGTCATCCACCCACCAATGCTTCAAATAAAAATCCATCACCGCACTTACAATCACGTATCCAACTGAATTTGAAAGAAACTAAATTTCGAATTCCATTCCATTTCACACGTTGACCGGTTTTCCGGCCAACATTCCGCTTTCTGATCCTGATATGCTTCAACCAAAAAGCGGAGCATCGGGGAGTGGAATCTGTTTAAGAATTTTCATCAAGTCGGACTATATTCCTGTTTAGATAGGCTGTCAAAGGAGATGACATGAATGAATGATGAGAGATGAGAGACAAAGGTTGAAGGTTGAAGGTTGAGGGATGAGAGATGAGGGTTGAGTGGGGGAAACCCCAGCGGCCAGATGGGCTGTTATGTTCTGCTACTCATAGTGCGTCCACATCCGGAGAACTTTAACGGTCTTTATATCTTCCAGAACCTGATAAACCAGCCGATGCTGAATATTGATCCGTCGGGAATATGCGCCTGACAGATCACCCACAAGCTTCTCGTATGGCGGGGGATTTTTGAAGGGATTTTCTTTCAGAAGCTCCAGAAGGCGCTCGGCCTGCGGTTTCAGCCCGGAGTGCGCGATCTTTTTTGCGTCTTTTTGTGCCTGTTTGGTAAAAACAAGGTGCCAGCTCACCAGCCAGGCTCCTCGCTGCACTCTTCCAGCGGGGTTGTAAGACCTTTCCGGATGGATTCCCGCATGCCGGGTATTGAGGTGAGATACAAGGATTCCTGAATGGCGCGCCAATCATCTTCAGAAATGAGAACCGCCGAGTTCCGTTTGCCGACAATCTGAATCGGATCATGTGATAATGCAACATCATCTACAAGGTTATACAGGGTTTTTCTTGCTTCCGTTGCTGTGAGCGTTGTCATGTTGACCCACCTCCATATCGTACGTCAAATCGTACGCTGACAAGCTCTTTTAGTCAAATCTTTTTGCTTCAGATTGACATTACACAGCATGATGTGTAAACATTTGTGTAAATGGAGGTGTCTCATGGCAACAAATCTGGCTATTGACGACAAACTGCTCGAAGAAGCCCGCATTGTCGGCAAACATGCGACCAAAAAGGGTGTTGTTAATGAAGCGCTTACCGAGTACGTTCAGCGCCGTAAACAAGCCGAAATCATTAACCTGTTTAACTCGATAGAGTATGATTCCGACTATGACTATAAAGTACAGCGTAATAAATAAGTGAAAGTCCTTGTTGACACATCCGTATGGTCCATGGCGCTACGACGCAACCAACCTGCTGACAGCCCGGTGGTAACTGAATTAATCGAGCTGATCAGAGAGGTGCGTAGCCAGATGATCGGCCCGGTACGTCAGGAACTCCTCTCCGGAATCAAAAACCAGGTACAGTTCCGGAAACTGCGTAATCACCTTCGGGCTTTCCCCGACCTTGAAGTAACAAGCAGCGATTACGAGTCAGCAGCTGTTTTCTTCAATCTCTGTCGTGGAAAGGGGATTCAAGGGTCAAATACAGACTTTTTGATCTGCGCCATATCTGTGCGCCACAAAATCCCCATATTCACCACGGATGAAGATTTTACGCTGTTTCAGCCTCACCTGCCGATAATGCTCCATCGCCCCCGAACCGTAACGACTTGACCCTTTCCAACGCAGCTTGTCAATTTTCTCTCAAACCAGGATTACCGTATCGCTGTAGGCAGCAATTATCTTGTCATGGGTAAGCAGGTGCATCGGTTCGTACAACGCCTGGGCCACCAGCATACGATCAAAAGGATCAGCGTGGAGGGCAGGGAGTTTCTCGACAAACGCTGCATGATCTGTGCTGATGTCTAGCGTCAGGTAACCGGCCTGGGCAAAAAACCCGGCGGCCTCACTCCCCGAAACAGGCATGTTTCCCCGTCCCAGACTGTGTTTGATGGATATCTCCCAGATCGAAGCGGCGCTGACATATACCTCGTTTTTTGGAGCAAGGATATATCGACGCGCCTCTGCCGAAAGCGCGGGGCTGTCGGTAATAGCCCACAAGGCAATATGGGTATCAAGCAGCAGCCTCATACCGCATCCCCTGCGAACATCCGGACAATCAACTCGTTGGACTCGTCAATGCTGTCCGGCACGACAAAGAGTCCTTTGGCGACTCCTATCCGCTGTTGTGCCGGTTGACGGGCGATACTGACAAGCTTGGCAACGGACGTTCCATGACGGGAGATGACGACCTCTTTTTCCCGGCCGCTTTCTACCGCTTCAACCAGCTTTGACAGGGTTGTTTTAGCCTGAAACATACTAACCGGCTGCATATGTCTGACCTCCAGTTCAGTAATTATTATGGTTTATTCTAGCTAAATTATTATTGGATGTAAAGGGTGAGAAAACTGGGGGGTATATGATTTTGCAACCTCACGATAGATCACTCAGATTGCGGCCCCATCGGATACCAGGCCGTTTTCCAGCGCATACAGCCGGTCGGCCCACTCATGAGCCCATTCCCGGATTCTTTCAGGCGACATGGCGCTGGGCTGTCTGCCGGCAACTGTTGACTGGGCAACATCCACGATCTGGTTGGCCAGCCTCCGGTAAAAGTAGGACTGGTTGGAGAGCGGGGAGGCCTCGATGACCGTCTTTCCGTACAGTTCACACTGCCGCACCATCAGCGAACGGGGCACCCGCCCCAGGACACGCGTGGAGGTGTTATGGGCAAAATCGGCAAAGAACGAATCCTCGAACGAGCTGCTGACGCCATTGGGGATCAGGCCGCCGAAGGGAATCGGAGTCCGTGCATCCCCGAAGCGCTCCAATGATTCAAATATGCTGTTGGCTGCGGACAGCGACATGTAATCTGCGCTGGTAACGATGAATATCCGTGTGGCTCCCAGTCCGTTCAGTATCTCATAGTAGGCTGCAAAGCTGCTTTCACCCGAGATGTCATGGAGAACATAATCCGCCGGTACACTCTCAAAGATCCGTTCCTGTTCAATCGCGTCAAAGATCCGCCGCAGCCCTTCAGACGTGGAAAGACCGGGTTGATTATCAGGTGCACCGAATTCCACTGTTGCGATGCCTTTGAATCCGCGCTGCACGGCATTATCCGGGGATATACGTCCATCCCCGCGCAGCAGGTCGCTGATCGACGGCACGGGCAAGCCACCATGGAGTGTACTGCAGGAATCAGACACGGGGCCGCAGCCGACTTGCATGATCCGGAAACCCGCTTCAGTCAGTGCCGCGCTGACATTGGAGATCAGCGTTGATGTGCCGACTCCGCCCTTGCCGTAGAACAGGATATGTTCCTTCATGGTGATCCTTTTTGCTGACGATAAAAAAAGGCCGGAGCGATCCCTGTCGGGTATCTGCTCCGGCCTCCGGTGTTTCCGGTCAGCTCGGTTTTATCTTCTATACGGAAAGTTTAAATGCCGCTTCCGTCGATATGTCCGTCCCTGTTCAGGCGGATCTTCTCACTCTTGTCCACCTGTATGACCCGACCATCCTGCACAACCAGGGTAACTGCTCCGAAACGGATTGATTTGAGCGCCTCACGTATCAACCGTTCCAGATCCCTGTTCCAGGGATCTGGCTGCGGCATCAGATCCCCTCGAACAGTGCCGTCGAAAGATAGCGCTCGGCACCATCCGGCAGTATGACCACAATCGTCTTACCCGCAAATTCATCCAACTGGGCAAGTCTGACTGCGGCTGCCACTGCGGCGCCGCAGGAGATGCCTACCAGCAGACCTTCTTCCTTGGCCAGGCGTTTGGCAAACTCGATGGCCTCGTCGCTGGTGACCTGCTCGACCCGGTCCACGACCGAGAGGTCGAGCGTGTCGGGGATAAAACCGGCGCCGATACCCTGGATCTTGTGCGGTGCGGGTTTGATCTCCTGGCCGGCCAGTTTCTGGCTGATGACCGGGCTTTCTTTCGGCTCGACCGCTACGGCGATGATGTTCTTGCCCTTGGTGTTCTTGATGTAGCGCGAGATGCCGGTGATGGTGCCGCCGGTGCCCACCCCCGCCACCAGGACGTCGATGCCGCCGTCGGTGTCATTCCAGATCTCGGGACCGGTGGTCTTTTCGTGAATCTCCGGATTGGCCGGGTTTTTGAACTGCTGGGGCAGGAACCATTTCTGCGGATCGGAGGCAGCGATCTCTTCGGCCCGGTTGATAGCCCCTTTCATCCCTTCGGAGCCGGGGGTCAGGATCAGGTTGGCGCCCAGAGCGGCTAGTACCCGGCGGCGCTCAATGCTCATGGTCTCCGGCATGGTCAGGGTCAGCTTGTAGCCGCGGGCGGCGGCCACATAAGCCAGGGCGATGCCGGTATTGCCGGAGGTCGGTTCAATGATCTCGACACCCGGTTTGAGGATGCCGCGCTTTTCCGCATCCCAGATCATATTGGCGCCGATGCGGCACTTGACCGAATAGGCCGGGTTACGCCCCTCAACTTTAACCAGGATGGTCGCCTTGGAGTCTCCAACGACATGGTTGAGTTTGATCAGCGGGGTGTTGCCGATGGACTGGGAGTTATCTGCATAAACCTTGCTCATAAATTCTCTCCTTTCGGTGCCGCTTGTTATGTCTATAGAATTAATAGACTAAAATACCAAAAAAATTATATGCTGTAGTCTACCACATTCTGCAATGTATTTCGAGCAGCTTCACTTCGTTCAACCATGTCCGCCAGGGTCAGGCCATCCAGCACCGTGGCAAGAGCCACGTTCACATCGGTCATGGTCAGCCGGATTCCGCAGGTGGCCTCGTCCCGGCACTCTTCACAACGGGCATAGTTTGTTGTGCTAAGACACTGTACCGGCGCAATATCTCCTTCCAGTATCCGCACGATCGAACCGATGGTAATCTTGTTGGCCGGAAGCGCCAGGGTATAGCCGCCACCCTTGCCGACCCTGCTTTGCAGCAATCCGCCCTTGCGCAATGACAGAAGAATAAACTCAAGAAATTTCTTGGGTATATTTTCATCTCTGGCCAGATCGGCAATCAATACCGGTTGCCCGCTGGGAGTGCCGGCCAGATGAATCAGCGCCTTGAAGGCGTATATTGTTTTCTTGGATATCATATCTATAGTTACTATAGATAAAGAAACAGCACGCGGATGTCAAGAATAATTTTTACAGGTACTGTAGATAATAATCTTATCCGATTCGTTTGAATCTTCAGATAAGCTGAATAGAACCAATTTTCCGCTATGGCGGCTAAACAATCCCCTCTCCATGAGGACCCACAGGGCCTAAAGGAGAGGGCTAGGGTGATGGGGCAGAATTGATATAAATGGCACTGCTGCCCCCTCATCCGGCCTTCGGCCACCTTCTCCTTTAGGCCCATGGGTCCTTATGGAGAAGGGACAGGCGGAAGATCAAATCTAAACACATACTTTCACTTGACAAACAGACGTCGAATGATACTTATTTCACAGGAATCGACCACCGCAGTCGAAACTGAAAGCTTGTTTTTTAGCAACTTGGGAGGCTTGGTGAAAGAAGCGACGGCACAACTGATTGCCTGCCACGAATGTGATCTGCTCCTGGAGGAGATCCCCCTGCTTTCCGGCGGGGTGGCGGTGTGCTGCTGTTGCGGGGCATCGCTGTATCGCAATACGCCCCGCAGTATCCAGCGAACGCTGGCAATCACCCTGGCTGCCGTCATCTTCTTTATCATCGCCAATGTCTTTCCGATCCTGGGTATCGAAATCCAGGGCACCCGCAATGCGACCAATCTGTATGGCGCCATACACGCTCTCTGGAACCAGGACATGCACATGGTCTCGGTCCTGGTATTTATCACGACCCTGCTGATTCCCGCCATCGAGCTCGCTACCATGATCTACCTTCTGCTCCCGCTTTCCTTGCGGAGCGTGCCTCCCGGCATCGCCGGAATCATGCGGATCATGCACGTCATCAAGCCCTGGGGCATGGTAGAGGTCTTCATGCTGGGCATTCTGGTTTCGCTGGTCAAGCTGAAGGATTCCTCCACCATCATTCCGGGGGTTGCTCTCTGGTCATTCGGGGCGTTGACGCTGCTGTTTGCCGTCATGGCCGCGTCATTCAACCCGCGTGATATCTGGGTGCATCTCAATCCGGAACCGGTTGACAGGGAGGCCGCATGGGAAGAGCGGGAAGAGCGGGAATAGCGGTAAGGAGACGGGTCGGGCCCGTTGCAGAGGAGCTCGGGCTCCTGTCATGCCATACCTGCGGACTGGTATCGCCTGTTGACAAGAAGGATGATGAGCCGCATTGCCCCCGCTGCGACTCGCCGCTGCACAACCGTATC
>JAENWA010000080.1 GCA_016650295.1 Desulfuromonadales bacterium
AGATGACAAATAGAACTACAAGACTGTTATAATTAGCTGATAATAGATAAACTTATTGATTTTGTTGTATCTAAACTAACATATAACGCTGCTTGTTATGTTGCTATTGAAGAAACTAGAGGCATAATCAACCGAAAAAAAGACGATTCCAACAAGACAGTTGGACACCGACCGGGCGATTAAGCTGCCCGGACGGGTCAACTGCCGAGCCGTTGGCCAGCGAGAGGATTCTTAATTGGGATGAAAGTCGTCTGCCGCAATGTTTAGCAGACGACCTAAAGAGATGTAGAACTGTATGTTCGAGTGCATTTGACTAATGGACATCATCAAGCATGCTTCATCGGATGTTCCTTAATCCACTCCCGTAGTGCCTCGTTCATGCGGGTCTGCCACCCTTTGCCCGTTGCTTTAAAGGCTGCGAGGACGTCCAAATCAAAACGGATGGTTTGCGAAGCCTTGGTCTGGCCAGCCGGACGACCCCGGCGGACAAGTTTGGTGCCTTGCATAAGGTCAGCTTTTTCAAACCAAGTGTCGGTCAGTTCCGGAGCATCGTCCGGATCAAGCAAGGTGTTTTTTGTAACGGCTGATTTCGCGGTCATTGGCGTACCTCATAGATATAATTCGGCGAGCGTCGTTTCTCGGAGTCCAGACAATCACAACCATCCGGCTATCCAATATCCCAACTGTAAAAAAACGCTCCTCGCCGTAATCAGAACGATCATCGCGAGCGATAAAGTGAAGTCCGTCAAATACCTTGTCGGAATCAGCAAAATCAAGACCACGCTCCAACAGGGACTTTTCTCTTTTCGCAGTATCGAACTCAATGATCAAAAATTTAACGTAACAACAAAAAAACGTTCCGTCAACATTAAATGTTACAACATAAAAAGTGGTAAAATATATTGTGACTAGATCAGAATGCGCAAAAGCGGTGACTATGCCCCGGTAAACCGTACCACATAAAGAAGGGCCGGATTCTCAAACCCAGCCCTTCTCTCTCAGCATATACTTTCGCAGGTTTTAATCCTTCAACTGCTCCGCCAGCAACTCCACCGTATGCCTGACCTTCACATCCCCGCCGGACTGGTCGAAGCCGCCCCGGATCTGCATGACGCAGCCGGGACAGTCCATGGCGACGGTCGCCGCGCCGGTCTCCCGAATGTTCCTCAGCTTGCGCTGAAGGATCGGCCCGGAGATCTCCGGCAGCTTCATTGAGTAGGAACCGCCCATGCCGCAGCAGGTATCGCACTCGAACATCTCCTTGATCTGATAACCGGCCTTGCCTAGCAGTTCCCGCGGCTGTTCGGATACCTTCAGGGTCCGCTTCAGGTGGCAGGAGTCGTGGTAGGTGATCGTGCCCAGTTGCTGCCCCTCTTTCAGTGTCAAGCGCCCTTCATCCACCAGTTTTTTGACCAGGGTCGAGAAATCGATGGTCTTGGCGGCCAGTTCTTTGGCTTGCGGAATCCATTCCGTCTGTCCCAGACTCTCAAAGGTGCTGATAAACTCGTGATCCAGGGCCACGGTGCAGGTCGGACAGGCCGAGACTACATACCGCACATCTTCGGCCAGCAGGGCCTTGATGTTGTCCACGGCATTGCCGGCGGCCACCTCGTAGGCGCCGTTGTAGCGGGCCGGTGCGCCGCAGCAGGTCTGATCTTCCGGGAAGATGACCTCGATACCGGCCTTGTTGAGGATCTTTACCAGGGATTCACCCATCTCCGGATAGGCGAAGTCGATCAGGCAGCCGGCATAGAAGGCCGCTTTTTCCCGGCATTTCGGTTGTTTGATCTTCTTGAAACGATCGCGGAAGGGCTCGGCCGCGATGGCCGGCAGGCTGCGGCCATCGGTCAGGTCGGCCAGGAACAGCGGCAGGTGGCGGACGAACCCGCCGGAGGTGAAGGGTTTGCCGGCCAGCGAGGCGGCCCGTAGCATGCCGTGGAACAGCTTGCGGTTGTTGACCACGGCGTAGATCGCCTTCTGGATCATCGGCAGACCCTGGTCCTTGACCAGTCTGCGCCGGATCTCCATGATCAGTTCCGGGATGTCGATCTTGGCGGGGCAGACATCCTTGCAGGCGCCGCACTGGATGCAGAGCCCCTGAATCTCGTCGGACTTCTTCAGTTCATCAAACCAGGCGGTCAGGATCGTGCCGATGCCGCCGGTATAGATCTTGCCGAAGACATGACCCCCTACCAGGCGGAAGACCGGGCAGACGTTCAGACAGGAGGCGCAGCGGATGCACTGCAAGGCCTGCTTGAACTTGGGGTCGGCCGCCATCTCCGAGCGGCGGTTGTCCATCAGGATGATGTGCAGGTCCTTCAGGGAGCCGTCCGTATTGGGGGACGGGCCGCTGATGATCGAGACGTAGCTGGTCAGCAGCTGGGCCGTGGCGCTGCGGGGCAGGGCCTTCAGGATCGTGGCCACATCGCTGTACTTCGCGACCAGTTTTTCTATGCCGACCAGGGCGATATGGATCTTGGGGAGCGAGGTAACCAGCCGGGCATTGCCCTCGTTGGTCATCAGCACGATGCTGCCGGTCTCAGCCACGGCGATGTTGCCGCCGGAGATGCCCATGTCGGCCTCCAGAAACGCGGGGCGCAGCTGCTCACGGGCCACCTTGACCAGCCGGGGGATGTCCGATGACAAGCGCTCGTTGACCTCCTTGCTGAACAGGTCGGAGACTTCCTCCTTGGTCATGTGAATGGCCGGCATGACCATGTGCGACGGGGTCTGGCCGGCCAGCTGGATGATCCATTCCCCCAGGTCGGTCTCCCCGACTTTGATGCCGGCCTCTTCCAGGTACTGGTTGAGGTGGATCTCCTCCGTGGCCATGGACTTGGATTTGACGACGGTTTTGACACCGTTCTCGCGGGCAACCTTCAGGATGTACTCCCTGACCTGGGCCGGTTCGCTGGTCCTGTAGACCTTGGCGCCGCGGGCCTCGGCGTTCTTGGCAAATTCCTCCGAGAGTTGCTCCAGGTGCCCGGCGGCATAGGACTTCAGCTCGGCGATCCGGCCGCGCAGCTCCTCGAAATCGATCCCCTCGTAGGCCTTGGCCCGGTTGACCTTGTAGGCCTCGGAAAACTTGCCCAGCGCCCCGGTCAGGTTGGCGTTGTTGACCGCCTTATTGATTGACTCCTTGAATTCAGTTTCCATCAGTTCGCTCCTTCCAGTTCGTCGCAAAAGACAATTACCAGCCGTGACGGTCCATGTACCCCGATGGTCAGCACCCGCTCGATGTCGGCCGTCCGGCTCGCACCGGTGATCATGGCGATGTAGGCGCTCTGATCCGGGTGGAGCCTGGTCAAAAGGGTGGGCATATCGGGCAGGATCGAGCCGGTCGAAATCAGGGCGATATGGATCTCGGTCAAGGACGACACCAGCCTCTGTTCGACGGCGCTGGAATCCTGTACCAGCGTGCCGGTATCCGCCATGGCCCAGTTCATCTGGCTGATGCCGAATCTGGCAACAGCGGCCAGGTCGCGGGTGACTTCAAATTTCAGCCCGCCGATTTTATCAAGCGCCTGCCGGTCGATTCCGTCCAGAAAGGGGCTTTCGGCCCACAGGGCGTAGGAACCGGGGACATCGCTTATCCCCTCCCTCCTGAGAAAGCCGGAAATAAACTCAACCGTCTCCATCCGGGTGTTGAAACGGAAAACTTCGGCACTGACCCCTTCGGCCCTGGCTTTAAACTGTTCGTACATTACATACCCCCTCGTCGTGATGGATAACTTGTTTTATTCCAATGTGGACAATATCTGCTGAATATCCCTGACGGTTCACCTGCAAATCTGGAATAGATAATTTGTAAAACCAGATTACAACTTAGGCTAAATCATTTAAATATCCCTTGTCAACAGGTATTTATGACAGCAATAAAAAATATGTTGACAGCGAAAACAGAAATAGGATAAATGGTATTACAAGTTTGTAGAACTGGATTATATTAGCTCGGCGAGATACCGGGACGCCGGGCCGCCGAACAGACGGATACAGCGTGCAGTGTTTACAGAAGTTCATATCACCCCTCTATTGAAAGGAGAAAAGTCATGCCCTGGATTCAAACCTACACCCCCGTAGCAGGTAGTCTCGGTATGTCGGCCCTGGTGGCTGCCATTCCTCTGGTCATCATCTTCATCTGTCTGGCCGTTCTCAAGATGAAGGCCCACAAGGCCGGTCCCCTGGCAGTCGCCTCGGCCATCGCCATCGCCATCCTCGTCTGGGGGATGCCGGCCAAGCTGGCCGGACTGGCATTCGCCCAGGGCGCGGCCTTCGGCCTCTTTCCGGTGTTCTACATCGTCATTACAACATTGTTTCTGTACAACATCACCGTCAAGGGCGGCCAGTTCGAGGTCATCCGGGCCTCGCTGGCCGGCGTGACCGCCGACCGCCGCATCCAGGCGCTGCTGATCGCCTTCTGCTTCGGCGCCTTTATCGAGGGCGCCGCCGGATTCGGGACACCGGTTGCCATTGCCGGCGCCACCCTGGTGGGACTCGGCTTCCGACCGCTCTATGCCGCCGGGGTCTGTCTGATCGCCAACACCGCGCCGGTGGCCTTCGGCGCCATCGGTATCCCGGTGGTGGCATTGGCCGGGGTCATGGGTTACGGTGATGACGGCATGATGAAGCTTTCCACCATGGTTGGCCGTCAGCTCCCGTTCATATCGGTAATTATACCATTCTATGTAATCCTGATCATGGTCGGCTGGAAAAAGACAATAGAAGTTCTGCCTGCCATCATCGTTTGCGGCGTGACCTTTGCCGTCTGCCAGTGGGCCACCGCCAGCTACCTGGGTCCCTATCTGCCTGACATCATTTCCTCGCTGGCGGCCATGGCTGCCCTGGTGGCACTGCTGCAGGTCTGGACACCGAAAGAAACCTATGTATTTGATCACGAAACTGCCAGCACCGGTGTCGAACAGCATCATTACACCGTCGGCGAGGTTTTCCGCGCCTGGTCCCCCTATCTGGCCCTGACCGTCATGGTTCTGCTGTGGGGCATCCCCTCCATCAAGGCCGAACTGGACAAGAGCAAGGTGGTTATTACGGTGGCAGGTCTGGACAATATGATCGTCAAGAAGGTCTCCAAGCCGGAAGACGGACTCAAGAAGATTACCAAGGTCAACGAGGAGATCGATAAGCAGCTGGCTGTGCTCTCACCAACCGATCCGAAGCAGGTCGTGCTGGCCGGGAAGCTGAAAGAGCTGAAGGGAATGGAAGAGGCCTTTATGCCGGTTGAAACCGGGCTGGCCGGCAAGGGCGCGATCCTGACCGATGAGCGTCTCAAGTCCTGCGACCTGGTCTCCAAGAAGATGACCGAAACCAAGAAACTATGCGGAGAACTGGTCAAGATCAACCCAGCCATGAAGGATCAGTTCAAACCGCTGGAAAAAGCGGTGGCCGACCAGCTTCCGATCAAGCTGGCTGCCAAGTATAATTTCAACTTCATGTCCGCCGCCGGAACCGCCATCCTGATCGCCGCCTTCTTCTCCGCGCTGCTGTGCGGCGTCGGTATGGGCGATACCTTCAAGATTGCCGGCAAGACCCTCTATGACATGCGTTTCCCGGCCCTGACCGTGGCTTCGGTGCTCGGCCTGGCCTACGTTATGAACACATCCGGCATGACTAACTGCCTCGGCCTGATCTTCACCAAGACCGGCCACTGGTTCCCGTTCATCGCCCCGTTCCTGGGCTGGCTGGGCGTCTTTCTGACCGGTTCCGATACCTCCAGTAACGTCCTTTTCGGCGGCCTGCAGAAGGCCACCGCCGAACAGCTCGGTCTCAATCCGATCCTGACCGGCGCAGCCAATACCAGCGGCGGCGTCATGGGCAAGATGATCTCTCCCCAATCACTGGCCGTAGCAACCGCCGCCTGCGGTATGGTGGGCGAAGAGGGCACCCTGTTCCGCTTTACCCTGAAACATTCGATCTTCCTGACGGTTATCGTCGGGGTGATTGTGTATCTGCAGGCCTATTACCTGCAATGGATGATTCCGTAATCAATTTGCAGGTGTTGGAAGAGCACATACTGCCATGTGTGCTCCTTTCCTGACCGGGGGGTGCTGCTCCCCCCGGTCAGTTTTAAGGGTCATGCCTGTACGACCATCTCCGGCGGCATGGGCTCTGCCACGGAAAAGGTGTCGGTCCTGCGGGAATGCGGCATCAGCGTAGCGGACAGCCCGGCCGCGATGGCTCAGGCGCTGCTGAGGATTTATAAGCCGTAAGAGCAGGCTGAAGGTAGAAGGCTGAAGGTAGTTCAGGTTTTCCTAAAAGCCTTCAGCCTTCAGTCTATCAACCTATTAAGTTTCCGGAGACAGAAGCAATGGCAAAATATAAGGAATGTCCGAAGTATAACGTCCTCTCCCTGCGAGTAAGCAACGAGGAGAAGGCATTATTGAACGAAATGACACGTAATACCCACAAGAGTATTTCCATGCTCATGCGGGAGGCGATGCATCACTACACCTCGGTTATTGGCGACAGATCCGGCCGGGGGCGGGTAGAAGTAAGAAGGATGAAGGATGAAGGATGAAGGATGAATTATGAAATTTAAGACTGAAGACTGAAGGCTGAAGGAAAAGCGCTGAATAAGGTTCCATACGAGGTTTTTCCTAACAGTCTTCAGCCTTCAGCCTATCGACCTAAATACACACAGGAGACCCCACAGCATGTCCCGAAGAATGGTAACCATCGACGGCAACACCGCCGCCGCTCACGTGGCGCACGCCACCAACGAAGTCATCGCCATCTATCCCATCACCCCGTC
>JAENWA010000081.1 GCA_016650295.1 Desulfuromonadales bacterium
CATCATCGCGCGCAAGTTCGCGCCGGTCTTTTCGATCGGGTGTTCGGCCTGGCGTTTGCGGGCGGCCTTCATCTCCGGGTTGCCGGCCTGGTTGTCGAGGATGAAGCGCTGGACGAAACGGCCCGACTGGATGTCTTCCAGCACGCGCTTCATCTCGGCCTTGGTCTCGGGGGTGATGATGCGCGGGCCGGTGACATACTCGCCATATTCGGCGGTGTTGCTGATCGAGTAGTTCATGTTGGCGATGCCGCCTTCATAGATCAGATCGACGATCAGCTTCACTTCGTGCAGGCACTCGAAATAGGCCATCTCGGGGGCATAGCCGGCTTCCACCAGGGTCTCGAAACCGGCCTTCACCAACTCCACCGCACCGCCGCAGAGCACGGCCTGCTCACCGAACAAGTCGGTCTCGGTCTCGTCCTTGAAGGTGGTCTCGATGATGCCGGTACGGCCGCCGCCGATAGCGCTGGCGTAGGAGAGAGCCAATTCACGGGCCTTGCCCGACGCATTCTGGAAAACCGCAACCAGGTCAGGAATCCCGCCACCTTTCACAAACTCTGAGCGGACCGTGTGACCGGGCGCCTTGGGGGCGATCATGATCACGTCGAGGTCGGCGCGCGGCACGACCTGGTTATAATGGATGGCAAAACCGTGGGCAAAGGCAAGGGCCGCACCTTGTTTGAGTTTCGGAGCGATCTCGTCACGGTAGAGGATCGACTGGAATTCGTCAGGCGTCAGGATCATCACCAGATCAGCCGAGGCAACAGCTTCGGCAACAGTTGCCACCTTCAGACCGGAATTTTTCGCCTTGATCGCAGAGGCCGAACCTTCACGCAGTGCCACCGTTACATCAACCCCGGAATCCTTGAGGTTGCAGGCGTGAGCATGGCCCTGGGAGCCGTAACCGACTATGGTAACTTTTTTCGCCTTGATCAGTGCAAGATCACAATCCTTATCGTAATAAACCTTCATACCTGTCACGTCCTCCATACATAAATATCCGGCAAACCGGTCGAACTTATACGCAAAATGAACGACAGAAATACTACATTCAACCGCGACTGTCAACGCAATTAGCTGTTTCGTCCGCTGTCAGGATTCATCAGCCGGACCCGTCACATAAAAAAAACCGCCCGTTTCCGGGCGGTTGATCGTGAACGGGCAACCATCGTTATCCTACCCCTTCCACCCCTTGGCGCCTCGACCGATAGCGACCGCGCCGGTACGGACAAGCTCTTTCAAGCCCAACGGGCGCAGAAGATCGAGAATGGCATCGATCTTGACCGGATTACCGGTGGCTTCGATGGTGTATGACTTGGGCGTTACATCAATGATCTTGGCCCGGAAGATATCCACGACGCGCAGCACCTCGGCCCGGTTCTCATCCTCGGCTGTAACCTTGATCAGGGCCATCTCGCGCTCAATACCGCTTCCGTCGGTGAAATCGATCACCTTGATCACATCGATCAGCTTGTTGAGCTGTTTGGTGATCTGCTCCAGGATCTGCTCATCACCGCGGGTGACAATGGTCATGCGGGACATGCCGTCTTCGTTGGTGGGAGCTACCGTCACTGAATCAATATTGAAACCGCGACCGGAAAAGAGTGAGGCGACACGGGACAACACGCCGAATTCATTTTCTACCAGTACCGAAATTGTATGTTGCATGGAAGAAACCTCCAGAATTTCTTGAAAAATCTATTACGCGTTCAACACCATTTCATTGAGCGCCGCACCGGCCGGGACCATTGGCAGCACCTTTTCCTCGCGGGCAATCTTGAACTCCATGATCACCGGACCGTTTTCCTTGAAGCCCTGTTTAATAATTTTTTCTACGTCTGACGGCTTGGAGGTACTGAAACCTTTGGCTCCGTAGGCATCCGCCAGTTTGACGAAATCAATCGGCAGCTCCATGCAGGTACTGGAATAACGCTTGTCGAAGAACAGCTCTTGCCACTGGCGTACCATACCGAGGAAGTTGTTGTTCAGAATGACTATCTTAACCGGCAGCTTGTTCTGAACCAGGGTGGCCATCTCCTGGATGTTCATCTGAACACCGCCATCACCGCAGATAGTGATCACCTGGCGACCGGGAAATGCCACCTGAGCGCCCATGGCAGCCGGAAGGCCGAACCCCATGGTGCCGAGTCCGCCGGATGTCAGCAGGGTACGAGGTTTGTTGAATTGGAAGAACTGGGCCGTCCACATCTGATGTTGTCCTACATCGGTGGAGATGATGGCGTCCACGTCGGACAGTTCACGCAATTTCTGAATGACAAACTGGGGCTTGATGATCGTGGTGCTGTTTTTGTAGCCGATAGGATGCTTTTCCTTCCAGCCTGCAATGTCGTCATGCCAGGGGGCAAGCGCCGTCTTGAACGCAGTTACCTTGTCCTTAAGCTTGTCTGCCTGCTTGATCATCTTGATCAGGACATCCCGGACATCGCCAACGATCGGCAGGTCAACGCGTACATTCTTTTTAATTGATGTCGGATCCACATCAACATGGATTATCTTGGCATGCGGTGCAAAGGTTGTCAGTTTGCCGGTTACCCGGTCATCAAAACGAGCCCCGATGGCGATGATCAGATCCGAGGTGGTCATGGCCATATTGGCACAATAGGAGCCGTGCATCCCCAGCATCCCCAGTGAATTGGGATCATTTTCGGGAAAGGAGCCCAGCCCCATCAGGGTGGTCGTAACCGGAATCAACAGCTCCCGGCAGAGGGCCGTCAACTCTTCGGCGGCGTTACCCAATACCGCCCCGCCCCCGACATACATGACCGGTCGGCGTGAATCCAGTATCATGTCCATAGCCTTTTCCACCTGGCGGGGATGCCCCCCCATCGTTGGCTTGTAGCTGCGAATCTCCACGGTTTCCGGATAGACAAACTCGGTCTGGGCGATCTGCACATCCTTGGGAAGGTCAACCAGTACCGGACCGGGACGTCCGGTGCGGGCGATATAGAAGGCCTTCTTCATGATCAGAGCCAGGTCCTTGACATCTCTGACCAGAAAACTGTGCTTGGTGCAGGGACGGGTAATGCCGATGATGTCTACCTCCTGGAAGGCGTCGTTGCCGATCAGGGGGGTCGGCACCTGTCCGGTGATGATCACCATCGGGATCGAGTCCATGTAGGCGGTTGCAATACCGGTTACCGTATTTGTTGCTCCCGGTCCGGACGTGGCCAGACAGACCCCTACCCTGCCGGTAGCGCGGGCATATCCATCAGCTGCATGGGTGCCGGCCTGTTCATGGCGCGGCAGGATGTGACGAATCTCCTTGAAGCTGAAGAGTTCGTCATAAATATTGATGACCGTGCCGCCGGGATAGCCGAAAATGGTATCGACCCCCTCTTTCTTAAGGCATTCCAGCATTATACGTGCGCCGTTCATTTTCATGGTGTTACCTCGTATCGTTTGAATTCGTTTTATTTAGTCTGCTGTGGTTACCGCTCCGGTATGTGCGGACGTAACCGCCTTGGCATAACGTGCCAGCCAACCGGTCTTGATCTTCGGCTCGGGTGCCAGCCATTGTGCCCGACGTTCAGCCAGTGTCGCTTCATCCACCAGCAGTTCCAGACGGCGTGCCGGGATATCGAGCCGGATACGGTCACCCTCCTGCACCAGTGCTATCGGCCCGCCTTCAGCCGCCTCGGGAGAGATGTGACCGATGCAGGGACCGCGGGTACCGCCAGAAAAACGGCCGTCGGTAATCAGCGCCACCGAATCCCCCAGCCCCATGCCCATGATGGCTGCCGTGGGAGCCAGCATCTCGCGCATGCCGGGACCGCCTTTGGGCCCCTCATAGCGGATAACAACCACGTCACCGGAGGTAATCTTTCCCTCCATGATAGCGGCCATGGCCAGTTCCTCGGCATCGAAGCAGCGCGCCGTCCCCTCGAACTGCATCATGGCGGCCGACACACCCGACTGCTTGACGACAGCCCCTTTGGGAGCGATGTTTCCGTAAAGGACAGCAATTCCGCCCTCCTTCTTCACCGGGTTCCCAAGCGGGCGGATGACCTCCTCGTCTACATTCTGAATGCTTTCGGCCAGTTGATGGGTCGTCAGGCCGAACAGGGTCTGCGTATCCTTGATCTTGTCTCCCAGCTGCTTGAACACGCCGCTTACGCCGCCGGCAATATCCAGGTCTTCCATGAAGTGCTCGCCGGCCGGGTTCATGGAGGCCAGCTGCGGAGTATCCTTGCCCAGGACATCAAAGGTCTCCAGCGGCAGCTCCACACCGGCTTCACGGGCAATAGCCAGCAGATGCAGCACGGTATTGGATGAACCTCCCAGGGCCAGATCGACCCGGATGGCATTCTCGAATGCCTCGCGGGTCATGATATCGCGCGGCTTGATGTCGTTGTGCACCAGTTCGACGATCTTCTCGCCCGAGGCAAAAGCGATGCGACGTTTGAGAGCCGATACCGCCAGGGCGGTCCCGCAGCGCGGCAGGCTCATACCCATGGTCTCGGTCAGGATCGCCATGGTATTGGCGGTAAAAAGTCCCTGGCAGGAACCCATGCCGGGGCAGGCGTTGTCTTCACAGACTTGCAGCTCCTTGTCGCTGATCACGCCGGCCTTGTAGCGCGCCATGGCTTCGAAGGTATCGGTGACAAAGGAGAACTTGCGCCCGGACTGCCCGCGACCGCTCATCATCGGGCCGGCTGTGACCACGATGCAGGGGATATTGAGCCGTGCAGCCGCCATCAGCATACCGGGGGTGATCTTGTCGCAGTTGGTCAGCAGCACCAGGCCATCCAGGCGGTGCGCCTCGGCCACCGACTCGACCATGTCGGCGATCAGCTCGCGGGTCGGCAGGGAGTAGTGCATGCCCTTGTGTCCCATGGCCATGCCGTCACACACGCCGGGAATGCCGAAGAAAAAGGCATATCCGCCGCCGGAATGAACTCCCTTCTCGATGAAACGCTCCAGGTCGCGCATCCCCACATGACCGGGGATCAGGTCGGTAAAACTGGTGGCTACACCGATAAACGGTTTGTCCATCTGGCTCTGGGGCACGCCGGTCCCCTTCAGCAGGGCGCGATGCGGTGTCCGCTCAAGCCCTTTTTTAATCATATCGCTTCGCATGGTCACAGGTCCTTGATAATGTATTGATTTTATTGTCGCTAAAACAGGATTAATGCTGCATAAAAGGTCGCAAAATATACTATATATGCCCTGAATGTGTCAATCGGGAACACGATCCTTTAAGGTTTTCGGTTCTTGAAATATATGAAGCCAACGATGATTAACGCAAAAACGACAAACGGTGCGAGGGCACAGTTTAGTGCTGTGGGGTCAATGGTATGCATGTGTGCCTTTTGTATCATTCAGAGGTTAGCAGGGATAAGAGCTTCGTTCTTCCGATATGCCATACCCTGGAATATGGCAACCACATCGTTGTCGTCATCGGTAACCATGACCGAATAGGATGCCAGCTTGGGGTTTCTTGACAACTCCCGGGCCTCTGCGTAGAGCGTGCCCTTTGTGGCGGCCTTGACAAATGACATGCTGGTATTTATCCCCATCGCCAGTATACCGTGAGAATTCGAGGCTGCCGCAAACGCAAAGTCCGCCAGTGTAAACAGGGCGCCGCCATGAACTGTTCGCGCTCCGTTGAAATGGAACGGCTTGATCTCCATGCTGACCCGTGACCGGCCCGGTTCCACTTCAAGCAGTTCGATGCCGGAGTGACGGGCAAACTTGTCTTCCGTACTGAAAAAACGCTTAATTTCTTCCATGGTATCTCCATTGCGTGGCTGTATGTGTTCATGTACTATTTGACGGTATCAAATCACAAAGTAACCTGCAACTCTGAACCGTGTGCAATTAATAATTAACCTCGACGAGGTACGAAAATTTCAGCTCATGCGCCGGGATCTTGGAACCGGGAACGAAAACAGGCGTACCGACAGAGAACGCTGAACAAGGGCGAAGCATGAACCATAAATTTTTTACGGATTTTCTTGCGAATTCAGCCTGTATCCTCGGCGAGGGGGCGGTCATAGAGCGCCTGCGACGCAACGAAGTTCTGGAACTCGACCCGTACCTGGTCAATTCGGCCTTTATCTATGACAAGGCCAAACGGGCGGCCCTGGAGGCGATCTGTCGACAGTACCTGGACATCGGGCGCCGGTTTGGTCTGCCGCTGCTCATGTCCACCCCGACCTGGCGGGCCAGCCGGGAACGGATCGATGCGGCCGGGTATGCCGGAATCAACGTGAACGGCGATAATGTCAGATTTCTTGACGAACTGCGGCAGAGCTACGGAGAATACGCGGAGAAGGTTATCATCTGCGGCCTGATGAGTTGCCGCGGGGATGCCTACAACCCCGGCGAGGCGCTGGCGGTTGCCGAGGCGGAGGAGTTCCACACCTGGCAGGCCGCCAGACTGGCTGACGCGGGGGTCGATTTCCTGCTGGCCGCCACCCTTCCGGCCCTCAGCGAGGCAACCGGCCTTGCGTTGGCACTGGCTGCCACCGGCACACCCTACATGGTCAGTTTCGTGGTACGCCCCCAAGGAACACTGCTGGACGGTACACCCCTTAAAGATGCCATTGTTGCTATCGACGACGCCGTGACGCCCCGCCCGGTGGCCTACCTGATCAACTGCACCCATGTCTCTTTTGCCAGGGCGGCGCTGATGCATGAAACCAATTCTTCACCACTGGTCCGGCAGCGGATAATCGGGCTGCTGGCCAATACCGCCGAGCTCAGCCCGGAAGAACTGAACGACAGCACCAGCCTGGTGGAGGAAGAGCCGCAGGCCTTCGGCCGATCCGTGGCCAGACTGGGCAAGGAACTTGGCTTGAAGATACTGGGAGGATGCTGCGGAACTGATGACCGGCATATTCGCTCTCTGGCCGCGCTGCTGGCAGAAGAGGTCCAGAGGCATACTGAACCATGAACAACAATCTCTTCACTGACATTGCGCCGCATGCAATCCTGAAGTGTCTTCTGCTGATAGCTATGCTGTGCCTGGCAGGCTGTTCCACAACACTCCCGAAACTCACATCCGGCCAACCGGCAGTCGACGGCAGCACGGTCTGTGCAACAGAACCCGATGGGGTACCACCCCAGAACGCGCCTGATGATTGTCTGAAAGAGGTCTGCCGTAACGGCCGCCCGGAAAGCATTGAAGAGCTGACTGAAACAGCGTCTGTGCATGATTGGGCAGAGGAAGGCTTCTGCTTCTTTCACCCCTTTGACTGTTTTCGCGCACTTTCGGTCAAGCACCACGTTCGGCAATGGGAACAGGACAAGGTAAAGGCCGGATTATGGGACCACGCGTCACTCCAGAGCGGCATGGGAGATGCAGCCCGACATGCCTATCTGGCATGCATACTGACTGAGCGTTTTGGCAGCACGTTCGCAAAAGGGCTCCTGGATGCCCATGAGGAAGACAGCTCGGTCATGTTCGGATTCGGGAACGCTGCAAAAGGCAACAGGTGCTGCGACAAGGTCATGGATCGGTACAATAACCGCATCGGCATGGAACTGGCCGCCCAGCCAGGAAACTGTGAAGAGAAGTCGCTGAAATCCCTGGGCAGGCTTCGCCATTCATTGTGCGCGAAGTAAGTCATTTGAATTGCTGAGTAGAACCAATCTCCCGTTATTGCCCATTCTCCCTTCGATACCTCAGGACCCATTGGAGCTGGGGTCTATATGCGGATGACAAAATGAACTTCCCCCTGCCTATCAAAATATGCCACTTTCCAAGGTACCCAAGTACGATGCTGCTCAACAGCTTGAGGACCATAAATCCTCATGTTTCAACCTGGCTTTTGTGGGCGAGGCTGCCCCTTCAATTTGTTCTTCTGTGGTGGGTCTATTGGACATGCAGTTGCCGGCCTGAGCCAGGTCGCTGGAACTGACCGGTACAGCCGTCGGGTAAGCACGCCGTTTACGCTTGGTGTGCTTCGCGGCGCGTGAGGTTGGACTGTCTTTGGACTGGTCTGGGGTCTTGCCGTTGTCGGTGTGGTGCTGAAGATGTTCAACAGGTTATTCCATCCCGTCGTCTCCACGGGCCTGTATCTGCTCATGGGGTGGACCATTCTGATTGCAATCAATCCGTTAACTTCCCGCGTACCGGTATCCGGATTACTATGGCTGCTCGCAGGAGGCGCGGCATACACGACAGGTGTGGTTTTTTTCGCGGCCGAATCACGCATCAAATATGGACACTTCATCTGGCATTTGTTTGTAATGGCGGGGACAACGTGCCATTATTTCGCAGTGCTCTGGTATGCGGCCTGATTTAGTTGGATCTCTCGACAGTTTATTCATTCCTGCCCCTTGCTTCCCGCCACTTTAATTCTATAATTTAAAATATCGGGGCCGTCCGCCCGCATTAAAAATCACGTTTCAACATAAACAAGGGGGCCGGATAGTCTCCCACAGACAAGGAGGAGTACCATGATTAAAGCAATCCCGGAAGGATATCACAGTGTTACACCGATGTTGGTGTTCAAGGATGCCCGTAAGGCCATAGAATTCTACAAACGGGCCTTTGGCGCACAGGAGCTGTTAGCAATGCCGGGGCCTGACGGAAAAGGTGTGATGCACGCTGAACTCCTGATCGGCACTTCACGCATTATGATGGGCGAGGAATGCCCTGATCAACCCTGTAAAAGCGCGGAAACCGCCGGCGGCTCCCCCGTCAGCTTTTACATTTATCTCGAAAATGTGGAGGCAGCCTTCGGGAAAGCTGTTGAAGCAGGCGCCAAAGTCCTGATGCCTGTCCAGGAAATGTTCTGGGGGGACCGCACCGGTAACCTGCAAGACCCCTTCGGTTACAGCTGGACCCTCGCCACCCATACCAGGGACCTGACGCCGCAGGAAATCCAGCAGGGCGCCCAGTCCTTTTTCGCAGAGATGGCAAAGAAATAAACCGTTACGAATCGAATCAGGATGGTATCCGGGAGCTTGAACGAGAGCTGCCATCCTGATTGACAAATACACAGAATACGTCACACTTATAGCATATGCATGACGACAAGGCGCCATGCCAGTGAGGTGACCTTATGAAACATTATTCCGAAGGACTGAAAACGTTCATCGCATCCGCGCTGTTCGCCGCAATCAGTGCCCTGTCTCTCGCCGCCTGCGGCGGAGGCGGAGGCGCTCCCGCCGCTACTCCGGCACCCTTGCCCGCCAGTATCAGCCTGACCCGCGTGGCCGGCGGCTTCAGCCAGCCGGTGGCCATTACCAACGCCGGAGACGGAAGCAACCGTCTCTTTGTGGTCGAACAAGGCGGTACCGTAAAAATCATGCGCAATGGAGTGGTTGCTCCCGCCGCTTTCCTGAACATCACCAGCCTGGTCACCCCCACGGGCGGCGAACAGGGTTTGCTGGGGTTGGCCTTCCCACCCGGTTTTGCTGCCCGCGGAACTTTCTACGTCAACTATACAAACAGGACCGCCGTGGGTAATACGGTGGTCGCCCGATTCGGGCTCGGCGCCAGTGCCGATATCGCCAACCCCAACTCCCGGCAGGAACTTCTGACCATTGTGCAACCCTTTACCAATCACAACGGAGGCCAGCTGGCTTTTGGTCCCGACAGTCTGCTCTACATCGGCACCGGTGACGGCGGCAGCGGCGGAGATCCCTTGGGGAATGGACAGAGCCTGACCACGCTGCTGGGCAAGCTGCTGCGCATCGATGTTCTCGGAACTGCCGCGCCCTATGCCATCCCCGCCGGTAACCCCTTCGCTAACGAGATCCTGGCCTATGGCCTGCGCAATCCCTGGCGTTTTTCCTTCGACCGGTTGACCGGCGATCTCTATCTGGCGGATGTGGGACAGAACCTGGTGGAAGAGGTTAATTTTCAACCGGCGGGAAGCGGGGTCGGGGCAAATTACGGCTGGAACGTCATGGAAGGGAGCAGCTGCTTTGCCAACCCGTCCTGCAGCAGCGCCGGCCTGACCCTGCCGGTAGCGGAGTACCGGCACGGCAGCGGTGATTGCTCTGTGACCGGCGGTTACGTCTATCGGGGCAGTAACCCGTCATTGCGCGGAGTCTATCTGTACGGCGATTTCTGCAGCGGTCGTATCTGGGGTCTGCGCCGGAGCGGCAGCACCTGGGAAAACCGGCTGTTAAATGATACCCCCTTCCTGATCTCGACCTTTGGAGAGGACGAAGCGGGAGAGCTGTACCTGGCCGACTATGGCAGCGGCGATATCTACCGTATCACTGCTCCGTGATTGCAAAATCCGGGACTGACCGCGAAATAAAAAGCCTCCGGGGGTATAAATCCCCCGGAGGCTTTTTTATACCAATACATACATCCCGGAACGGAAGATGAGCTTACTTACCCTTTCCTGAACCTGGAATACACCACCGGCACCAGCGCAAACAGCCCCAGCAGGGCAAACGACCCCAGCACGCGCGGCGAGGCGATGCCGGAGATCGAGTCGATGCTGGCCAGGCTGGCCCCGGCGTTGACGTAGACGAAGCCGCCCGGAATGATGCCGATCATGGTGGCCAGGAAGAAGGTGCGTAGCGGCAGCCGGGTCAGTCCGGCGGCCAGGTTGATCAGGAAGAAGGGGAAGACCGGCACCAGCCGCAGGAAGAGCAGGTAGTTGAAACCGCGCTGTTCAAGCTCGCGGTTCATGCCTTCCAGTCTGCTGCCGAACCTGTTCAACACCGCATCGCGCAGCAGGTAACGGGTCATCAGGAAGGCCAGGGTGGCGCCGATGGTGGCGGCGATGTTGGCGTAGACCGTGCCCATGATTGAGCCGAAGATGGCCCCGGCCGCCAGGGAGAGGATCGCCGCGCCGGGCAGCGATAGGGCGGTCTGGACGATGTAAAGCGCCATGAAACCGGCTACCGTGGCCAGCGTGTGACTGGTGTAGAAGGCCTGCAGCGCCTGGCGGTTGGCCTTGAGCGCCGTCAGGGTCAGGTACTGCTTCAGGTCGAGCGTGAAGAAAAGCCCTACGACCAAAAGGAGCAGCCCGAGTATGACCAGCTTTTTCAGGTTCATGATTTCTGCTGTCCCTTGGCCGCCACACGGGCGCTGAATTTGTCGTGGCTGACCACAAAGCGTTCGTGAGTCCCTTTGCCGATGACTTCAACCTCGTCCGATACCTCGACTTCCCACAGGGTGCGTTTGCCGTCCGCCTCGATGCATTTCACACGGGCCGTGACCTGCATTCCGGGCGGCGTGGCGGCCTGGTGGGTGACGTTGATCATGGTGCCCAAGGTGCGCTCCCCCTCTTCCAAATAGGGGCGCAGGGCCTCCATGCAGGCCCACTCCATGAAGCCGACCATAAAGGCCGTGGCAAAGACCTCCGGCATCTCGCGGAACAGGTCCGATTCCGGGTAGACGAAGGGCACGGTCTTCTCTCTGGTGACCGTAAAGCTGAAGGTGTGTTCCAATCCTGCTGTCAGAGTATCTTTCATGGCGGTATCCTCCTTGATAAAAGATCAACTAAACCTCTGAGGTTTTCAAAACCTCAGAGGTTTTCCCCCTTGCGCAAAATGCTGAATAACTACCCGTTACCCCCGCTGCCACTTCAGCCACACGGCCAGCAGCCGTTTGACAAAGGGTGTCAGGCGGGTTCGGTTGTGCATATCGGCCAGCTTTTTGATAACCTCGGCCTGGGTTGGGTAGGGGTGGATGGTGCGGGCGATGGCCCCCAGTCCCAGACCATTGGTAATGGCCAGTGAAAACTCGTTGATCATCTCGCCGGCGTGCCGGGCTACAATCGTGGCGCCCAGGATCTGGTCGGTACCCTTCAGCAGGTGGACCCGGGCGAAGCCCTCTGTCTCGCCATCCAGAACGGCCCGGTCAACCTCGCTTAGCGGCACGGTCAGGGTGGTCACTTCCAGTCCCTTCTCCCCGGCGTCCCGCTCGTACATCCCCACATGGGCGATTTCCGGGTCGGTATAGGTGCACCAGGGGATTGTCAGGGCCGATGTCCGCTGACGTCCCATGAAAAGGGCATTGGCCAGCAGTATCCTGGCCAGGGCGTCGGCGGTGTGGGTGAACTTGTAGGGGAAGCAGATGTCACCGGCGGCATAGACATGGGGGTTGGAGGTCTGCAGGGTCTCGCTGGCAGTGACACCGTCACGGTCGTAGTCGATACCGGCCGCTTCCAGTCCCAGCCCTTCGGTGTTCGGGGCGCGTCCCACGCAGACCAGGATGGCGTCCACGCACACTTCGTGCTGCCGGCCGTCCTGCTCCAGATGGATAATCCGTTCGGCACCGCGCAGTTCGACGGAGGAAAGTGCTGTATTCACGTGGAGAGCAATCCCTTCACGCACTAAGGCGGCCTGCAAGCAAGCGGCGGCGTCCCGGTCCTCGCGCCCCAGGATCTGCGCTGCCCGCTGGATCAGAGTCACCCGGCAGCCGAAACGGGCAAAGGTCTGGGCCAGTTCGCAGCCGATCGGGCCGGCGCCGATGACCGCCATGCGGCGGGGCATCTCCGTCAGCGAGAAGACGGTTTCATTGGTCAGATAGCCGCACTCAGCCAGGCCGGGTATGGGGGGGGCGGCGGCCCGGGCACCGCTGCAGAGGGCGGCTTTCTTGAAAAACAGCGTACTGCCGGCTACCTCGATCCGGTCCCGCCCGCTGAAGCGTGCCTGGCCGAAAAAGACATCCACCCCCAGTTCGTCGCGAAAGCGCCTGGCCGAGTCGTGATGGCTGATGCCGGTCCGCAGGCGGCGCATGCGCTCCATGGCCTTGCTGAAGTCGAAGCCCAGATCCTGGCAGCCTTGTACGCCGAATGTTCCGGCGTTGCGGGCCTCGAAAACGGCCCGCGACGCCCGGATGATGCCCTTGGAGGGGACGCAGCCGACATTCAGGCAGTCGCCACCCATCAGATGGCGTTCGATCAGGGCCACTTTCGCTCCCAGCCCGGCCGCCCCGGCGGCGCAGATCAGGCCGGCGGTGCCGGCCCCGACCACCACCAGATTGTAGCGCCCGGCGGGGGCAGGGTTAGTCCATCCGTCCGGGTGGACGTTGGCTGTCAATTCCCGGTTTTCAGGGGTGTCGGGCAGCATGGCGAGCGGCCCTGTCATGGCGTCTTGACAAACTTCATGGCGGCCGAATTCATGCAGTAGCGCAGCCCGGTCGGCTTGGGCCCGTCATTGAAGACGTGCCCCAGATGGGCAGCGCAGCGGCTGCAGGTCACCTCGGTCCGCCGGGAAAAGAAGCTGTTGTCCTCGCGGGTGGTGACGTTCTCGGGCGCGATCGGCTGCCAGAAGCTGGGCCAGCCGGTGCCGGATTCGTATTTCTCTTCCGATCGGTACAGGTCATTGCCGCAGCAGACGCACTGGTAGATGCCATGCTCATGATTGTTCCAGGTTTCGCCGGTAAAGGCCTGTTCGGTTCCCTGCTCCCTGGCAACATTGTACTGCTCGGGAGTCAGAAGCTTGCGCCACTCCGTCTCGCTTTTGAAGACCTTGTCGCTCATGATGTATCCCTTCTTTTCAGCAGAATAGAGCCGGATCTGTGATTTTACCGCGGCCGGTGTTGCGGTAGCGACCGGAATGGCACCCTTGCGGTTGCAGGCCGCGATCAGTCCGAAAAAACAGGTGATCAGGAAAATTCGCCGGTTGATCATGATAGTTCTCCTTCTTCAATTCCCGCTCAGTGCCCTGTCGAGGCACCCCATAATTCCTTCAGCCGCCGGTCACGTCCGCAACTGGTCCGGTAATAATTGTAGCGGATCGGATTCTTTTTGTAATAATGCTGATGGTATTCCTCAGCCGGATAGAATTCACTCGCCGCAGTAATCTCGGTCACGACCGGACCCTTGAATGGTTTGTTCCTTTCGAGAGCTGCTTTTGACTGCAAGGCGGTGCGACGTTGTTCTTCACCGTAATAAAAGATGGCACTGCGGTACTGGCTGCCGGTATCGCAGAACTGGCGATCCGTGACCGTCGGGTCGATGTTGTGCCAGTATATATCGAGCAGCTTGCTGTAGCTGGTTTTCGAAGGATCAAAAACTATCTGCACCGATTCGGCATGACCCGTGCCACCGGCGGAAACCTGTTCATAAGTGGGATTCTTCAGCTGCCCGCCCGAATAGCCGGGGGTAACGGACACCACGCCCGGAAGCTTGTCGAAGGGAGCCTCCATGCACCAGAAACAGCCGCCGGCAAAGGTGGCCTTTTCGGTGGCTGCTGTTGATATCGCTACAAGAGGAAACAGAATTAGGGATATGGCTATCAAAATGCGTGTCAAGCTGTTCATGGTTGTTACCTCATGTATGAAAGCGTATTGACGGGTAATTTTAATAAGACTTCTTTTGTCTGATTATAGCATGGAGTTTGTAAATGTAGAGTGTGAAATACAGGTGGCAGGGTAAAAAGAAACGGCAGGATCGCGTGTGCGAACCTGCCGTTGAGGGTGCTGGATTGGAGCGCTGTTAATCAGTTCTCGGTCATAAAGTGTTCTTCGTAAAGATCTTCCAGCGCCTGCAGATGCTTTGTTTCCTCTTTGAGCAGCTGCTTGAACAGAGCCCCCATGGGTGCGCCTTCGCAGCCTTTTGCCACTGTGCCGTAGAAGTCAACGGCGCCTTTTTCCAGGTGCATGGCATACAGAATTGCCTCGCGCACGCCGGAGTTTGGTCCCAACTCCTGCTTCTTGAAGACGTAGTCCAGATGCATGGTCGGTACCGGTTGGTCGAGGGCATCTCCGCCATCCATGCGACCGTCCAAGAGCGCCTTTTCCAGCTGAAGTTTATGGTTCAGTTCATCCAGCGCATTTTCCCGCAGGATCTCGCGGGCGCCCTTGTTGGTTACCTGCCGGATCGCTGCCAGATAGTTGCGAAAGCCCTCGTTCTCCATCTGGATGGCCATTTCCACGGCCGCGTCAAAGGTGTAACAGACTGGATTATCGCTCATATGATGATTTCCCCCGAATTAAGGTTTTTGTGAAGTGGTTCGGCATACTAGCGCAAATTGTATACAGATTCAAGCCTGCTTTTAATGGCGGTGGCAGCGGACGCAATCCTTATTCCTGTTTCAGCCGGTAGCCGACACCAGGTTCGGTGATGATGTGGCGAGGTCTGGACGGGTCGGCCTCGATCTTGCGCCGCAGGTTGCTGACGTTGACCCGCAGTACATGGGGCTGCTCCAGGTAGGCGATACCCCAGATCTGTTTCAGGATCTGGGTGTGGGTCATGACCTTGCCGGCATGGGTGACCAGCAGGCGCAGGATGTCGTATTCGGTGGGTGTCAGCGCAATGTCCGCGTCATTGACCGTCACCCGTCGGCTGCCCAGATCCACCTGCAGATCGTTGCTGGTGAAGACCGGTTCGGGGATCTCCTGCAGCGATCGACGCAGTGCGGCCCGGATGCGGGCCAGCAGCTCACCGACGCCGAACGGCTTGGTGAGGTAGTCGTCGGCCCCGGCATCCAGCGCATCAATCTTGTCATTCTCGCGGTCGCGCACCGACAGGACGATAATCGGCACCTGGGACCATTCGCGAATCCGCTTGATCACCTCGATGCCGTCCAGATCCGGCAGTCCCAGGTCGAGCAGGATGACATCCGGCCGAAACGCTGCGGCAGCCGCCAGGCCGGCGTGGCCGTTTTCAGCCTCATGCAGGGAAAACTCCTCGCTGGACAGAACTGTATGCAGAAAGCGCCTGATCGCCAGTTCGTCATCGATAACCAGGATGCGGGGGAGGTTTTCAGTATTCATACAATAGGTTACCTCGTAGATACGCATTGCAATGCGTCTCTACATCAATGAATCTCTACACTGTTCTCCAGCGGCAACCGTATCACGATACTGAGACCGCCGCCAGTCCGGTTTTCGGCGCTGATCCTTCCACCATGTGCTTCGACAATTCCCTTGCAGATCGACAGCCCCAGGCCGGTGCCGCCGGCCCCTTCCGGAACCGGAATGCGATAGAACTTGTCGAAGACCCGTTTCAGGTCATGTTCCGGCACGCCGGGGCCCCGGTCGGCCACCTCCAGCTGCAGCCAGGCCGCCTCGGTTGAAGCAACTACCTCGATCAAACTTCCGGACGGCGAATACTTAAGACTGTTTTCCAGCAGATTGACCAGCACCTGAGTCATCAGCACCAGGTCCATCGGCACCAGCGGCATAACCGGCAGCATTTTGAACGATACCTCCCTGTTCCCCAGACGCGTTTCGAGGGCGGCCAGGGCGCATCCGATCAGGTCCTGCACATCGCACGGCTCAGAGTTAAGCCTGACCGCGCCCGCCTCGATGCGGGTCATATCCAGCAGATTGCCGACGAAACGATTGAGACGCTCGGCCTCGCTGCAGGCGGTTTCCAGAAGTTCCCGGCGCGCGCTGTCGCCGAGATGCGCCCCCTCATCCTTCAGGCTGGTGAGGACTCCGGTGACGGTGGAGAGGGGGGAACGCAGGTCGTGGGATATGGAGTTGAGCAACGCCCGTTCCAGGTTTTCCCGCGCCTGCAGTATCTGGGCCTGCTCCGCCTGGCGCGAGAAATGGATCCGTTCCATGGCCATGGCGGCCTGGGTAGCGAAGGCGTCCAGCAGCCTGCGGTTTTCCTGTGCGTGATAGGCATGCTCACTCACCAGTTTGACCCCCATGACCCCCAGCACACTGGACGGGGTTTGCAGGGGAAGATAGATCAGATCGGCGGATACGAGCGTATCTGTGGCGCGCCCGGCCGGGTGGCTGTTACGGAAGGCCCAGTCGGCCACGGCCTGCTCCTTGATGTCCAGCAGCAGTCCCTCGCTGGTGGCCTGGATGTCGAGCCGTTCGCCATCCGGCAGAAGGATCACCACCTTGGCGCTCAAGGCCTCCTCAACGTTACTGACCACCGCCTTCAGCACAGCGTCGGTGTCAACGGAAGCGGCCAGGTCACGGCTCAGGTAGTAGAGGCTGGCGGTGTGCACCTCACGGGCCCGCATCACCTCGGCCCGTTCACGAGATCGGGCCACCAGGGTGCTGATTACGATCCCGACCACAAACAGTCCCAGAAAGGTCATCAGATACTGGGTGTCGGCCACGACAAAGGTCATGCGCGGGGGGACAAAGAAAAAGTCGAAGGCCAGCACGCCGAACAAGGCGGTGGCGATGGCCGGTTTGCGGCTGAGTCGCAGCGAGGCGACAACCACTGCCAGCAGGTAGAACATGACCATGTTGGTCGGCGCCAGGAAGGGGCGCAGCAGTTCGCACAACAGTGTGGCGGCTAGAACAAGAACAATGCTGGCCATGTATGCGCGCAATTCAAAAGAATTGTGGCGTCTCGGCACGGTAGCGGCCCCAGCGGACTTATCCGGTTCGAAACTGACGATGACGACATCTATGGCTCCGCTTCTGCGGATGATGCGGTCCACGATCGGTGTTTGCAGGATTTTGCGCCAGCGGCGCCTGTTTGGTTTGCCCATCACAATCTTGGTGATGTTGTGCCGTGTGGCGTATTCCATAACCGCATCGGTTATGTCGGTGGCAGTCACGGACGCAACATGGCCTCCCAGACTCTCAGCCAGACGCAGGTCGCGCCAGATATGCTCCCGGTTCTCCCGAACATGACTGCTGTCTGTCGGTGTTTCGATGTAGATCGTAAACCATTGCCCCTTCAGCTCTTCAGCCAGACGGCAGGTGGCGCGGATCAGCTTTTCGCTGTAGGGGGAGCCGCTGACGCAGACCAGCAACCGTTCAGCCGTCGCCCACGGCCCAGCGATGGACTGGGTCTCCATGTAAGCCCGCATCTGGTCGTCCACCCGGGCGGCGGTGCGACGCAGGGAGAGCTCCCGCAAGGCCATCAGGTTGCCGGGGCGGAAAAATTTCTCGATCGCCTTGGCGGCCTGATCGGCGATGTAGATTTTTCCTTCATGCAGGCGTTGCAGCAGGTCTTCAGGGGGGATGTCGATCAGTTTGATCTCGAAGGCCAGGTCCAGCAGGCGGTCCGGCACGGTCTCCCGCACGATGATGCCGGTGATCTGGGACACCACGTCGTTCAGGCTCGCGAAATGCTGGATGTTGACCGTGGTATAGACATCGATCCCGGCCTCCAGGATCTCTTCCACATCCAGCCAACGCTTCTCATGTCGTGAACCGGGGGCGTTGCTGTGAGCCAGTTCGTCCACCAGCACGACCTGCGGCCTGCGGGCCAGGATGGCATCGATATCCATCTCCGGCAACGTCACCCCGGCGTAGTGAACCGTCTTGCGCGGCAAAACCTCCAGCCCATCCAGCAGGACGTCGGTCTCGGCACGGCCGTGGGACTCTACATAGCCGATAACCACGTCACGGCCGTCCTTCTTTCTCTGCCGGGCAGCCTCCAGCATGGCGTAGGTTTTGCCGACCCCGGCCGCATACCCGAGAAAGACCTTCAGCTTGCCCAGCTCGGCAGCGACCTCCTCGGCCTGGGCCAGCCTGAGCATCGCCTCGGGGGAGGGGCGAGTGTCGTCGTTATCGGTCATGGGTTAGGATTCCTCGTTACGCAGCTCCAGCTGCGTAATTCAGTGGCATGTCAAGCTCCAGTTTGGCGTTTCGGTAAGCGGGAGCTTACCGGGCCGGTGCGTTACCAAGCTGGAGCTTGGTAACGCGAGAAAAACTATTTTTGTGTAATATCGACATGAGGAGCTTTTTCGGGCGCGTCAATTGTTGTGCCACAAGCTGGGCAATGTATAAAGTCTGGTGATGAAAAACCAGATTTACAATTGTTGCATTCGCTGATCATTTTCGCA
>JAENWA010000082.1 GCA_016650295.1 Desulfuromonadales bacterium
AATATCGCGCTCCGGCACCCTGACCTACGAAGCGGTCTGGCAGCTGACCTGCCTGGGTCTGGGCCAGTCCACCTGCGTCGGCATCGGCGGCGACCCGGTCAACGGCACCAATCACCTGGACATGCTGCGCATGTTCGAGGCCGACTCGGAGACCGAAGCGGTCATCATGATCGGCGAGATCGGCGGCACCTCCGAAGAAGAGGGAGCATACTTTGTCAAGGAACACATGACCAAACCGGTAGCAGCCTACATCGCCGGCATCACCGCCCCTCCCGGCAAGCGCATGGGGCATGCCGGCGCCATCATCTCCGGCGGCAAGGGCACAGCCACCGAAAAGGTAGCGATTCTCAGAGAGTGCGGCATCAGCGTGGCAGACAGCCCGGCCGAGATGGCCCAGGCCCTGTTGAGAATTTATAAAGCGTAAGAGCAGGCTGAAGGTAAAAGGCTGAAGGTAAATGGCTGAAGGCTGAAGGTAGAAGGCTGAAGGTAAAACAGGTTTTCCTAACAGTCTTCAGTCTTCAGCCTTCAGTCTATAGCCTAACAACCTATTTAGTTTCCGGAGACCAGCACAATGGGAAAATACAAGGAAAACCCGAAATACAACGTCCTCTCCATACGGGTTACCAATGAAGAGAAGGCATTATTGAACGAAATGATACGTGATACCCACAAGAGTGTTTCCATGCTCATGCGGGAAGCAATGCATCACTACACCTCGTTTATTGGCGGCACCTTCAGCCGTTGAAGAAATTTTGGAGTTTACGGTGTTGGACGAGCACATACTGCCATGTGTGCTCCTTTCATAGCCGGGGGAGCAATCCCCCGGCATCATCACCACTATCTTACTAAAATACGGAGCAGCTTTCATGCTTGTCATCTCATGCATCAAACAGGTACCTGACACCACCCAGGTCAAGATCGATCCGGTAACCAACACCCTGATCAGGGATGGCATACCGTTTATCATCAACCCCTACGACTCGCATGCCCTCGAAGAGAGCCTGAGACTCAAGGACCGTTACAATGTGCGTACGGTTGCGCTCTCCATGGGACCGCCCAACACCGTAGCCACCTTGCGCAAGGCCTGTGCCCTGGGCGTTGACGAGGCCATCCTGCTGTCTGACCGCTGCTTTGGCGGCGCCGACACCCTGGCCACCAGCAAGGTTCTCTCGGCTGCCATCGAACGACTCGATAAGCAGGAAAAGGTCGGCATCGTTTTCTGCGGCAAGCAGACTATCGACGGCGACACCGCCCAGGTCGGCCCCGGCATCGCCTCCCGCCTGGGCTTCAGCCAGCTGACCTTGGTAGACCGGATCGAGTCCATCGACTTCCTGCGCAAGACGATCAAGGTCCGCCGCAAGCTGGAAGGACGTCACGAGATCGTCGAAGCCCCGCTGCCGGTCATGATCACGGTCGTCAGGGAGCTCAATCGTCCCCGTTACCCGATTGTTCCGATGCGTATTGAGTCGCAGGATATGGAAATCAAGGTCTGGGACAACTCGGTTCTTAAACTTGACGCCGAAACGGTCGGTCTCAAAGGGTCACCAACCTGGGTCAGCAAGATCTTTTCTCCGGAGCGGGATCAGGGAGAAATCATCGGCAATGGAATCAACGACCCGATCGGGACGGCATCACTGTTGATCGACAAACTGCTCAGCAAGGATTTGCTGACAATTTAATTCTACTTTGTCACATTCAAAAGCAAATCCCCCTCAATCCCCCTTTACAAAGGAGGAAGCTTTAAAGTCCCCCCCTTTTTGAAGGGGGGTTAGGGGGATTTGCCGTAAAGGTGGCAATCTGACAAAGTAGAATTAACCCAAATAATCTAATGAAAAGGTCTCTCCACCCATGAGCGAAACAAAACCAAAACCGAAAAAACCGCGCGGCGTCGCCAGCCTGATCGAAGGCAAATGCATCGCCTGCGGCGCCCGATGCCAGAGCTCCTGTCCGGTCAACTGCATCGAGATGACCGACTCGGGTGAACCGATCATAGAAACCGCCAAATGCATCGGCTGCCTCAAATGCGTCAAGATCTGCCCGGCCGCTGCCCTGGAGATGTTCTTCACCGCTGAAGAACGGCAGATCCTGGCTGAGTTGGCCAAGGACACGCTTGGCGCAGTTGTAGAGGAACTTGACGAAGAGGGACAACAACTTCAGAAGATGCTGGCCAGTTACCGCGGCGTCTGGGTTGTCATAGAACAGTACGACGGCGTCACGGCCAAGGTCTCATGGGAACTTCTGGGGACCGGGGCCGATCTGGCCAAAACCCTGGGAGTCCAGCTCACTGCGGTCATCATCGGCCATAACGTCGGGCACCTGTGCAGCGAGGCCTTTGAGCATGGTGCTGACAAGGCGATTCTTCTGGATGCTCAGGTCTACACACACTATCGTACCCAGTCCTACACGGAGGCCATCTGCCATCTGATCCGGAAACACCGCCCGGAGGTGATCCTGATGGGCGCCACCGCCCAAGGTCGCGACCTGGCCGGGGCCGTGGCGACGGTGGTCAAGACCGGTCTGACCGCCGACTGCACCGGATTGGGGATTGACGACAAACGCAACCTGATGCAGACCCGCCCCGCTTTTGGCGGCAACATCATGGCCACCATCATGTGCGACAAATACCGCCCGCAGATGGCAACCGTGCGGCCCCACGTCATGCACCTGCCCGAAATCCAGCCGGGCAGAAAAGGTGAAATCATCCGCGAAGCATTCGCCCCGCTGGAACAGGATGTGCTGGTCAAGGTTCTGGAAGTCATCAACGACCGGGACGGCAAGGACCAGGTCGATGTCGCCGCGGCCGAGATCATCGTTTCCGGCGGACGCGGCCTGATGAGCAAGGACAACTTTACCCTGCTGCAGGAACTGGCCGACGAACTGGGCGGGGTGGTGGGCGCATCTCGCAGCGCGGTTGATGCAGGATGGATCTCCCACAGCCGTCAGGTCGGCCAGACCGGCAAGACCGTCAGGCCGAAGATCTATATTGCCTGTGGCATCTCGGGCGCCATCCAGCACATGGTCGGTATGCAGGATTCGGACACCGTCATCGCCATAAACCGCGATCCGGAGGCGCCTATCTTCCAGGTCGCCACCTACGGGGTAGTCGGTGACCTGTTCCAGGTCGTCCCGGCGCTCATCAGCAAGATTCGTGAACTCAGAGGGCAAAGCGGCAGTTATGAACCGGAAAGAGCAGCAGCATAGTACATTGGAGCATTTATTTTTTCGTAGGTTGGGTTAGCAGTCTCATCGCGTAACCCAACAGCCTTTGTCGCGTTACGGCAAGACACCGCCTAACACGACCTACAATGATACGAAAAATAATATCCCAAGGTCCTGGAATCAAAATTATTGTTACGAGGTAAACACTTCATGACGCTCCATCAAGCCATATTCACAGCCATATTCGCGGTTTCCGCCCTATCTTTTCTGTTCAGTTGTTATCAGCGCTTGCAGCTGGTTTCCATCGGCGCTCCGGAGAATCGTTTCGATAATCCGGCCGGCCGCCTGTTGGGGATGTTCAGCTATGCCTTTGCCCAGAAGCGGGTGCTGGCCCGTGCCTATGGATTCAATCACTTTCTGCTGTTCTGGGCCTTCATGCTACTCCTGGTCGCCAATGGCGAGTTCCTGCTGGAGGGGTTGATTCCCGGTTTCAGGCTGGCTGCCTTTCTGCCGGCAGCGCTTGGCCATGGACTGGAACTGCTCTTCGACATCGTCTCGGTTGTTGCCCTGGGATGTGTGCTGGTCGCATTGGCCCGCCGCCTGTTCTTTCCCCCTGAGTATCTGGGAAACGACTACACCCGGCCCGCCAGCGGCGAGGCCCTGTTGATCCTGGCGATGATCGCCGCCTTGATGAGCGCCTTCTTTCTGCTGAACGCCGCCAATATTGCTCTGGGACTGGATGGTTCATGGCGGCCGGTTTCATCTGCAATCGCCGCTCTGCTGAAAGGGCTTCCCTCATCGGCACTTGAAGGCGTGGCCGGCGTTTCGTGGTGGCTGCACGCGCTGGTGCTGCTGCTGTTCATGAATTTTCTGCCCCGCAGCAAGCATATGCATATCCTGACCGCCATTCCCAACTGCTATTTCAAAAACCTCGCACAGCCCAATACCCAGCCGCGTGAGACCTTTGAAAAGGGGGAGCGTTATGGCGTCAGCAGTGTCGAGCAGTACAGCTGGAAGGATCTGTTCGACTCCCTGACCTGCACCGAGTGCGGCCGCTGCCAGGATCTCTGTCCGGCCCACAACACCGGCAAGCCGCTCAACCCGCGCAAGATCGTTCACGATATCAAGGTCAATCTGCTCAAAAACGGTCCGGCCCTTAAAGACGGGGGAACCGGAATATTGCCGCTGATCGGTGATGCCAGGGAAGGGACCGTCTGCGAAGAGGCGATCTGGTCCTGTACCACCTGCGGCGCCTGCACCTCGGTCTGCCCGGTGCTGATCGAACAGATGCCCAAGATCGTAAAGCTGCGCCGGCATCTGGTACAGGAAAAGGCTCAATTTCCGGAGGAACTGCTCAACCTGTTCGAGAACATGGAGCAGCGCAGCAACCCTTGGGGGATCGCACCTTCGGAGCGGACCAAGTGGAGCGGCCAGCTGGGTGACCGCACCTTCAAACCGGGAGAGAGCGAATACCTGTTCTTCGTCGGCTGTGCCGGGGCCTTTGACAGCCGCAACAAGCACGTTAGCGTAGCGTTGGCGACTATCCTGGATGCGGCCGGGGTCTCCTGGGGCATGCTGGGCAAGGAAGAGCTGTGTTGCGGCGACAGCTTACGCCGCCTCGGCAATGAATTCGTCTTTGACAAGATGGCCAGGGAAAACGTCGCACTATTCAAGGAAAAGAAGATCACCAAGGTTGTAACCCAGTGTCCGCACTGTTTCAACACTCTCAAAAATGATTACAGACAGTACGGACTGGAAATAGAGGTGCTGCACCATTCCCAGCTGATTGAGCAGCTGGTTGAAAGCAACCAGCTGAAATTGACCAAACAGTCCAGACAGGGCAACATCATCTTCCATGACTCCTGCTACCTGGGTCGTCACAATGACACCTATAAGGCGCCGCGAGCCGTGCTGAAGGCTGCGACCGGACAATCACCGAGCGAATTCGAACGCAATCAGGAAAACGGGTTCTGCTGCGGTGCGGGTGGCGGCAGGATGTGGATGGAAGAACAGTCAGGAACCAGAATCAATCTTGAACGGGTCAAGGAGGCCATGAAGCAGCCGCTGCCGGATACGCTCTGCGTCAGCTGCCCCTACTGCATGACCATGATGGAGGATGGATTGAAGGACCTGGGTGTAGCGGATGTGGTCCGGGTAAAGGATATTGCCGAGGTAATGGCTGAGGCGATCGCATAATAAGAGCAGAAGCACAACACACTACCAAGGAGAAGTTATCATGGCAAAGTATCTCGCCCAAATTTCCTACACGATCGAAGGCGCAAAGGGACTCATTAAGGACGGAGGTACCAAAAGGCATGACGTGGTTGAGAAGTTGACAAAAGAATTGAACCCGTCGGAGGAGATGCACCTGCCGCTAACCATGTCCTACTGCTCAATGGAGGCGGTTAAACAGCATGTGACAGGGGTAGGCGGAGCCCTGGAATCCTTTTACTATGCCTTTGGCGATTTTGATCTGATCGTTATCATGGATTTGCCGGACAATGCGAGCGCTGCGGCCTTCTCTCTTGCCATAAGCGCCAGCGGGGCCTCAAAAATCAAGACAACCGTCCTGCTCTCCCCCGAGGAGATCGACCAGGCATCGAAAATGAGTCATCACTACCGCCCCCCTGGACAGCAGTGAGTTCCTTGCAAGGTTCCGCAGCAATGTTAGGGTTTGAGGCGATTTGTGACCATATCAAATATATCTTCAAGCTTGCCAGAATAAACCGATATCGTTATAGTGCCGTCATATTTTGCCAGTCTCCGAGTCGCTGCGCCTAACAGGGAAAAATCCTCATGGCGCACGACCTGCGGGTGTCGCCGGAAACAGCGCCGCCCTCTTTTAGTGAGTTAGAAGTTTTTTTGCTTTGTTCTGGCAAAAAATATCTTCGTACGAACTATCCTGTCTATTAGGGAGAAAAGGGGAACTCGTGCATGACGCGCCACTGCCGGTGGTCAGTCCGCGCCCCTTTTTCATCGTGAGAAGGGGCTTTTCTGTTTTCATACTCCAGAAAGAGAGGTACACCATGGTCAAACTTGTTGAAACCCCTATCGATCCGGCATCGGTCTACGATTCCGTCTGTTCAAGCTTCTCCGGCTCAGTGGTCTTTCATTATGCGGTAGTCAAAAAACAGGCCGGTTCAGGCAATGCGACCGCCTGCATCGAGTACAGGTCACAAGGGGACTCCCTTCAGGATCTGGAAGGTATTGCCCAGGAACTCAAAGGCCGCTGGAAACTGGAGGACTGCCTGCTGATCCGGCGCACCGGCTGCCTTGCTGTCGGCGAGATCATCTCCCTGGTGGCCGCCAGCTCCCCCAACAGCGAGGATGCCTTTGAGGCCTGCAAGCACGGCATCAGTCGTCTGAAGAAGATGTCAACCATCCATAAAACCGAGAAGTTTGCCGAAATTCCATAGACGCAACGACAACAAAGGAGACCTGTATGAAACGATTGATAAGCGGATGCACCCTCTTTATCGCAACCCTGACCCTGCTTGTCTGTTCCAACCCGGCGGCAGCCGCCTCGAAAACTGTCATCCTGGCCACCACCACCAGCACCCAGGATTCGGGCCTGCTGGACGTGCTGGTGCCGCTGTTCGAGAAAGAGAGCGGCTTTCAGGTCAAGACCATTTCGGTCGGTTCCGGCCAGGCCATGAAGATGGGAGAGAAGGGGGAGGCCGATGTACTGCTGGTACACTCGCCCGATGCCGAGAAGAAATTCATGAGCGACGGTTTCGGAGTTACCCGCCGTCTGGTGATGCACAATGACTTCATCGTTGTCGGCCCGGCCACTGACCCGGCCAAGGTCAAGAGCGCCCCGGCCGCCGAGGCCATGAAGCGTATCGCCCAATCCGGTGCTCTCTTCCTCTCCCGCGGCGACAATTCCGGCACCCACGCCAAGGAGAAAGGGCTTTGGAAGGGGGCAGGCGTCAATCCGGAGGGGCAGAAGTGGTATCAGCAGACCGGCCTGGGTATGGGGCAGACCCTGAACGTGGCCGCCGAGAAGAAGGGCTACACCATCACCGACCGCGCCACCTACCTGTCCCTGAAAAAAGGCCTCGGGCTTGAAATCCTGGTGGAGGGCGACAGCAAGCTGCTCAATATCTATCACGTCATCGAACTCAATGCGTCCAAATGGCCCAAGGTCAATGCCCAGGGGGGCAAGGCCTTTGCCGATTTCATGGTATCAAAGAAAACCCAGGAGGTCATCGGCCGCTTCGGGGTTGACAAGTTCGGCGCAGCGCTCTTCTTCCCTGATGCCGGCAAAAAACCTGAGTCATTGGGACTCTGATAGGATTCCTTGGAGATTGCCGGTGCTCCCTGGAGCCTTTCGGACTTAGGAAATCGTAGCGAAAATTCGGCTGGGCGAGGACAACTTTTGTCGAATTTGAAGGTCAATAGTTGTCCCTAAGACCGACAGGCTCCTCTGTGCCGACAATCTCCACACAGCCTGTTGCTCTCGGGGAAATTCCCCCCACGTCTATGTTCCGTCCCCCGGCCGGTCTCCACTCCGGCAATACTATTTTTATATAAAACAGCATGTTATCAATCTGGCGCGGCATTTGCTTTTATCATGAAAGCTCTGCGTCACCCCCGGTGGATACGCAGGGTGTTACTACCAAACAGGGCAACACCAATGCCGATGGAGTTCTGAAATGGCCACCGCCAGAAAAGATTGCAAGAAAGTATCATCAAAGCAAACGGTGAAATTAAACAAGTCAGCGACGTCATCAGTCGTCACCGTGCGGATCTCCGACGAGGAGAAAGAACGCATTGACGAGATCATGAGATATCTGAATATAAAACGCTATTCAGATGTCATGCGAATGGCGTTGCAGATGATCAGATGATACAATGCAGGCAATAACCGGCTGGATTCAGGTGAATTACTTGTGATAACAACTCATCTTCACAACAGGGCCGGCGAGGCAGATACATCCACGGCCGCATTACGTGCCGCTCCCAGCAAGTTATTTGTCGAAACGACCACCCGCTGCAACCTGAACTGTTTTATGTGTGTCAAACAAAACCGGGGCAGCGATATCTGCGAAGGTGATTTTTCACCGGAGCTGTTTACTCGTCTTGAGCCTGCATTTCCACATCTTGAAGCACTGATTCTCAACGGGATCGGTGAGCCTCTGCTGAACCCGCATCTTGAATCGTTCATCCACAGGGCCAAAAAGCTGATGCCGGCATCCGGCTGGATCGGCTTCCAGTCCAACGGTCACCTGATGACACACCTTCGGGCCGTGTCCCTGGTTGATGCCGGACTGGGCAAGGTCTGCATCTCGATTGATGCGATTTCCCCCGAGCAGTTCAGCACCCTGCGCGAGGGTGGCGATGTGGAGGGAATCGACATGGCCCTGTCCGCCCTGAGTAATGCCAAGCGGCTCTGCAACCGGCCCGAGGTAAAGGTCGGCATCGAGTTCGTGGCGATGCGGAGCAATATCTCGGTACTTCCGGCGACTCTCGAATGGGCTGCCAGCCGCGGGGTCAGCTTTGCCATAGTTACCCATGTGCTCCCCTACGACGAACTGCACGCCCATGAAGCGGTCTTCTGCAACATCTCCGATCAGGCACTGGCGCTGTATAATTCATGGCGCCGAAAGGCCGTCCAGGCCGGCATCGATATTCAGCGCTATTATGAAGTGCGCTGGCGAAAATTCAATCGCTCGCCAAAAAACCAGGCCGTTGTTGATCTGGTTGAAGCGATGAAGGCTGAGGCAGAGCAACAGGGAATCACGCTTGACTTGAAAAAGCTCTTTAAATTCGAGCAGCAACGGCTGGATGAGGTGTCTGAAATATTTGCAGCGGCAACGGAAGTTGCCGGCAGGACGGGACTGGAGCTGCATCTGCCGGAGGTAGCGCTCAAGGAACAGCGGAAATGCAGCTTTGTCGAGGAAGGAAGCGCCTTTGTATCGTGGAACGGCGATATCTCGCCCTGTTACTTTCTGTGGCATCGCTATGAATGCTTTGCCAGCGGCTGGAATCAGACCGTAAAACCCAAGGTATTCGGCAACCTGGCCGATCAGGATATACTGCAAATCTGGAATAATTCGGAATACAGCGCGTTTCGCACGGACGTGCTGGCCTACGATTATCCGTCCTGCGCCAGCTGCGGCCTGGCCCCCTGCGACTATGTGCAGACCGAAGATTTCCAGCAGGACTGCCACATCAGAAACGTCCCGTGCGGGTCATGCCTGTGGTGTACCGGGGTATTCCAGTGTCTGCGGTGAATGACCTGGAGTAAAATATTGTCGATATTTTTACTGAGTATTACTACAGATAACTGTCTAACTTTACTAAACAAATCAGAATTAAAACGGCCAAATTTGCCGATATTTTTGCCGATCATTTGGCAACCCTGAACCGGAGTCCGCTTCATCCCACCGCAACTTCTTCAGCAGGTTCATCTTTTGATGTAATACGGCGAATAGGAATTACTTTGCAGAGGCCTTACCCCAGTAGTTATAAGCCAACGACCTCGGCCAGGCTATGTAAGCCCAGCTTTTTCGGGCGATACGGTCGAGCCGCATGATGGAAATTCGGTTTGTTACCCTTGCACGAATGATACTCACATGCTATTGTACAACATCTTGTCATTTAGGAGGTCGCTATGCAGGCAGTTTCATACAGCGAAGCGCGTCATGGTCTTAAAAACTTCATGGACGAGGCTTGCAGTAACCACGAACCGATTCTGATCACGCGTCGCAAGGGTGAGAGCGTGGTTCTCGTAAGTCTGGAAGACTATGAGTCCATTATGGAAAGCGAATATTTGCTTTCCAGTCCTGCTAATGCTTCACGTCTACTGCAATCGCTTAACGAGGCCCGCTCCGGCAAACGAACCCCCATGGATGCTCTTGGGTTATGAACGTCACGTTCACACCGACTGCTCTCGACGATCTGCGTTATTGGCTAAAAACCGATAAACGCCAAGCCGAACGGATCTTGGCGCTTCTAGAAGAAATTCGGCGAACACCTTTTGAGGGTACTGGGAAACCGGAACCCCTCCGTTTTCAGCTTGCCGGTTGCTGGTCGCGCCGGATTGACCGAGAACATCGGCTTGTCTACCAGGCGGAAGAAACAGAGATCGTAGTAATCGCCTGTCGCTATCATTACTGATTTCACCGTTATCCTTTGAGGAGATCTGGGGAAATTATATACAATTGCCAAATGCCTCGTCCCTTAGTTGTATATACTTTCCCCAGAACTCCCAGTTGTATATACTTTCCCCGGAACTCCCGTCCCACGGCGCAGAGGGAACCTTCAAAACTGCCATCGTAGCGGCAGATCACGCCAGATCCCCAATCATAATCACCCGCTCTGCCATCGACGTATCCTTGAGGGCATTGCAGAGCTTTTCATCGGCGGTAACCATACGACCATTTACGGTAACAGCCAGCGCCAGATAGATGCTGTCATAAAAGCTCCGGCACCAGGTAACGGCAATCCTGGCAGCTTCGTAAATAAGTGAAAATGCTGGCACAATGCGAAGATTCATTCGGCAAAGATCACTCAGCATGACCGGAATAAGCTCAGGTTCAAGCTCATGGCGCAGCCATTTTTTCCAGAGGACGTTCCCGCATTCGGCAATAATCAAATCCGGCGCCTGCAATTCGTATCCGATATCCAGCAGCCGCAGGGCATTGATGGAATACTGTTCAGGAAGAAACCACTTGACCGCGATGCTGGCATCTACCACAAGCACGTTCATCGTTCACGGTCCTGACGCACCATTTCGGTGCTGTCACTGAAGTTGCACCCGGCAAAATAGCCCTGCCAGCGTTCGGCAATCGCTAGGGGCGACTCGTCGGGACGGGCGGCACATCCCTCAAGGATCAGCTTAACCTCGCCCTGAAGCGAACGATTATGGCGTTTTGCCCTGTCTTTAAGGTTCTGTATTGTTTCTTCGTCCAGGTTTCGAATCAATAGTTGCGGCATGTGGCACCTCCTGTGATATCATTATGCTATCACTATCCGGTTATGACTACAAGTTGCTTGATCAAATCGTAAGGTAATAATTCCAAACACGAGCCCGTCACAATTCCCCCGTAATCGCCGAAGCATCCGGCATCGTAACAAAAAGTTCCAGCTGATCCAGCCTGACCGGACGGTTTCCAGGTTGGGGCGGGTCTCATCCAGCAGCTCATGGACCGCAAATCCGTAAAAGCGCATCAGTCAGTCGGCCTGGTACAGACGATGCTCCCGCAGCAGTGGCGCTGTCGGCCAGGATTTCCAGGCGCTGTTCGAGGGAGAGTGAGGGCATGGGGGTGAATGCAGCACAACAGTATGACAGAATATGTCATAGATTACCAGTTTTCAATACATAGTATCGAAACGAATTCTTACGGCTGAACCTTCACATCCTTCACCCGCAGGCTGCCCCCTCTGTGCCAATATAGCTGAGACATTTACCTCCCATTTAATTAGAGTAGAAGGCGGGGAG
>JAENWA010000083.1 GCA_016650295.1 Desulfuromonadales bacterium
GGGTCCAGTTCACCATCGAGTCCTACCGGGTGACGCCGATCAGCGTTTCCGAGATCGTCCTGGCCAAGATCATGTCCGGCTTCACCCACGGGCTGATCAAGGGACTGGTGGTCGGCCTGGTGATCTTCACCATCACACCCTTCCGCTTTCCGCTGGAGCACCTGGCGGCGTATCTGCTGTTTCTGGTACCGGGGTCGGCCCTGTTTTCCTGCGCCGGGGTGATCTGCGGCACGGTCATGGACAAGCCCGAAACCATCGGCAAGGTGGAGGCGGTCTTCGTCATGCCGCTGATCTTCATGTCCGGGCTGTTCTTCCCGCTCTCGTCATATCCGGCCGCGGTTATCAGCTGGGTGCGGGCCCTGCCGACCACGGCCCTGTTCGAGGGCGCCCGCCAGGCGCTGGTTGCCGGCAGCATCCCGTATGCCTATCTGCTGCAGGTCACCGTTACTGCTCTGGTGGTCTTTGCCGCTGCGGTCTGGATCTTCAGATGGAAGATGTCCGAGTAGACCTGAAATGCTCAATCCTTTGCTGCATGATGTACTCACCCCGTTTTGACGGCTGCATCTCTCCCAACATCTGCAAATCGATGCCCAGGTCACCGGCTGACAGGCCGACGGTAGCAAGTGCCGTCCGCCACTCTTCCGGACGACTGCCGCCGGGCTTGTCGGCTGCGGCCACCAGCGGCAATATTTCGGCGATGCCCGCCTTGCCGGCCTGTTCCGCTAGCTTGATCCTGGTTGAATCACGCAACTGATCCCACAGATTGAATGTCCCGTGCAGACTGCTGACCCAGGCCAGCGCCGTGCCGTACTGCGCCGGCAGCCGCAGCCTCCGGCAGAAATCGATTGCCATGGCGAAACCGGCCTGATCGTGGCCATGGTGTCGCGGATAGAGGACAGGGGAGGTGGAAAGCTTGCCGATATCGTGAAAAAAGGCGCAGAAGCGGGTCAGCGGGTCGCTCGTCACGGCGGCCACCCGTTGCAGAACCTGAATGGAGTGAGTACACAAATCACCTTCGGGGTGATGTTCAAGGGGACCGGCCGGGATGGCGGGCATACGGAAGAGCTCCGGCAGCCAGCTCCGGCCGACTCCGAACTCCAGCATGGCTTGATAGAAACGCTCCGGTTCCCGCATGCCCATAGCCTTGAGCAGCTCGCGGCTGAAACGCTCAACAGGTATGGCAGCCAATGCGGCATTCCAGTCCTGCTCGCGGATCAGTCCTTCGGTATCGGCGTTCATTGTCCAGCCGTCGGCCAGAAAGCGGAAGGCGCGGAAGATGCGCAGGGGGTCATCCACAAAGGTCCGGCCGCCGCAGGCCCGCAGCAGGCCATGATCCAGGTCGGACCTGCCATCCAGCGGGTCCACGACCTCACCCGTCAGGGTCATGGCCATGGCATTGATGGAAAAGTCACGCCGCCCGAGATCAACTGCCAGTTCTGAAGTATCCGGGAGCGGTGTTACCTCGATAATGCCGGCCTCCGCGGCATGCCTGAACCAGATTGCCGAAGTACTCCTGCCTTCCACCAGGCGAAACCCCAGTGTAATGAATTCATCCGGCGTCAGCGCTGCCGCCAGGTCAATATCGCGTGTTTCCTGCTTCAGCAGGATATCGCGCACCGCGCCGCCGACCAGAAAGATCCGCCCGTGTATTTCTGTGGGGAAAAGTTTTTTGATGCAGGCAATGGCGCTGTTCATGGGCGGATGTCCGGAAATATTGGTCGTGTTCATACTTCTGGTATAAGGAAATTACTGTAACTAGTCAACAACTCGTCAGGATGAAAGCTGACGGAGGAATGCCGCGTGGCGAAGGAGTTGCACGACCAGGCATTATCAATACATTGACACGTATCTGCTACTACAGTATCTTTAATATATATAATTCTTCAAAGGAGACATCATGAAAAAATACTATCTAGCTGCTATTGTTGTACTTGTTACACAAATTTTCATTGTTTCGAACGTTCTGGCCGCTTCAATAACCATCGTCCCGACAGGAGCCGGTACGTACGATGTCCAGGGTACCGACTTGACCGGTGTGGGGGGGATCAATCTGGTAATCAATTATTCCTCCATGACGTCGCCAACCGTTACAAAGGGTGCCTTGATCGGCAACGCGTTGTTCATGCCCAACACGACGACTACTCCCGGATCAATAAGAATAGCCATTATCAATACCAATACATTTTCCGGCAGCGGTTCGATCGCTACCATCTCGTTTGCTTCACGTAACAACGGCACTATTGCGTTGGCTTTGGCCTCTGTGATTGACGGCGTCGGTGCCAACATTGCTACAGATAATGGTTCATCAACAGCTGCATCGGGGGTGATCAAAGATCCTGGCGTCCCGTTCAGCACACCAACACCTACACCAACACCTACTCCAACACCTACTCCAACACCAACACCTACTCCAACACCTACTCCAACACCAACACCAACACCACCACCAGCAACAACATCTACACCACCACCTGTCTCTATCGGAACAATTGCCATGCCTGCCGACTCGCAACCAATCCCCGAGAGCAAACCCGAAGATAGCTCCGGCACGTCTGCCAAGGTGACGACACCCGTAGCGGACGAAACAAATACACTTCAGAAACGCGAACCGGCCCCTGAAATGCGCAGTGCACCGGAAAAGCCGGTAGAGGTTAAACAGACCGCCTACAGCAGTATTCTCGACCGCTTCCGTACATACACGGGTGATAAAACTCCGGCGGCTATGACAGCGCTTTTTACACAAAACATTGCACCAAGAATACGCCAGGAACCGCCGATTGCTGTAAGTGATGGTAAAACCACGGTAAAGATTCTTTTTACATCGCAATCATCCGAGACTAACGCTCCCAGTTTTTCACTTAACGGAGCAAAGATGATCAGCCTCAAAAATGGCGACGGTCCCCGGTCCTGGTCTCTTGAAGCGTTGCCCCAGGCGGGTGCGACAAAGGCGTTTGTGACCATTCTTACCAGCGCCTCGGTGATGGAATTCCCGCTTACGATAGTGCCCGCTTTACGTGACGCTGCAGTCATTCCGAAGGATTTTACGGCGTTCCTCAAAGATACCGGTGCGAAACCGCCCAGGTACGATCTTAACGGCGACGGCATTCATGACTATCAGGACAACTTCATCTATACTGCCCATCACCTTCTCCGTAAGGCGGCGTCAGCTGAACAGAAGTCCAATAAATAAGGTAACGTAATTCCACGTTGTCAGGTTACCGCGCCTGACGGCAAATCCCTCTATCCCCCCCTTTCAAAAAGGGGGGGATTTACAATTTCGTAACAATCTCGAAGGAATTATTTCATGGCCAGATGTTCCAACTGCAACGGCCCGCTACCGCCCGGTTCCCTGCTCTGCGCGTATTGCGGCAATCGTACTGACGTGGATCTCAAGGGCATCCACTACTACACCACCCATGAAAGCGACACTCCCCGAATCTGCCCCCGCTGCAATAAAGCCCTGAAGTGCATTGATCTGAAAATGAACGGACGATTTCTCATCGAAAGATGTGACGAATGCCTGGGGCTGTTCTTTGATCCGGGAGAACTGGAAGCGCTCCTGGAGGCTACGGTTTCCAATGTATTTGCCATCGACAGAAGCGGACTGGACGCTATAAACGCAAACCGGTCGCCTGACCAGTATGCTGTCTCCTACATCAAGTGTCCGGTCTGTTCCAAGTTGATGAACCGGATCAATTTTGGAATCAAAAGCGGCGTCATCGTCGATCGTTGCAAGGAGCACGGGGTCTGGCTCGACGGGGGTGAACTGAGGCGGTTGTTCGAATGGATGAAGCTGGGAGGGAAACTTCTTGAACAGGAACGCCGGGAGCAGGTCAAAAAAGAGGAACTGAAGCAGGAGCGGGAGCGCCGTGAGCGGTCGAACGGATACGGCAGCGAACCAACTCCTTTTGACAGCTACGGTGAGGCCTTACGGGCGTCTGATCCGGATTTCTTCCAGGTTGTCTTCAAGGCCATCAACTTCTTTTTACGTTAGCACCTTGGAACATCGTTCATAAAAACGTGTAATTCTCATGTGCAATCAAGATGATACCTATTGCCACAAAACCTCGGAGGTTTGTTTGATGTAAACTTGATTGCGACTTGGAACAAGTATCTTGACCAAAATAAAATGGTATAGCCTTCAGGTGTGCCCACGTTAGGAATGCAATATGATGCAAAGAAAGAAGAGCAAAGCCATTCACTCTCCCGGCCTCACCGAACTGCCGCCGCTGCCTCTTGACGTTCCAAGCCTGACTCACGATTTCAGGCATTATTTCACCTATAATCTTGGCCAGAACAAGTATTGCAGTTCGGTGCACTACTATTACAAGGCCCTGGCCCTGACAGTGCGCGACCGGCTGATGGATCGCTGGAAAAAGACCCGCTACACCTATCTGGAGTCCGACTGCAAACGCGGTTACTACCTGTCACTGGAGTTTTTGATGGGGCGCACGCTCGGTAATGCCATGTTGAATCTCGGCATCAGCGATGCTTCGACACAGTCGCTGATGGATCTGGGTATCAAACTGGAAGATCTGGCTGATTCCGAGCTTGATGCCGGACTCGGCAACGGCGGTCTCGGACGGCTGGCGGCCTGTTTTCTGGACAGCTGTGCCACGTTGCAGCTGCCGGTCATGGGCTATGGCCTGCGCTACGAATACGGCATGTTCCGCCAGCGCATCGTGAACGGCCGCCAGATTGAAGAGCCTGATCACTGGCTGCGGGACGGTAATCCCTGGGAGCAGGAACGCCCGGAATATACCCAGCGTGTCAGCTTCGGCGGACGTAGTGAACACTATCGTACGGACTCGGGCCAGTTGAGGGTGCGCTGGGTGGACAGCCATGACGTACTGGCGGTCCCTTATGATATTCCGATTCCCGGCTATCGCAACGGCACCGTCAATACCCTGCGGCTCTGGCGCGCATCCGCCACCGATGCCTTTGACCTGGACGAGTTCAATGCCGGCGGTTATGCCGAATCGGTAGCCACCAAAAATGAAGCCGAAAACATCACCATGGTGCTCTACCCCAACGATGCCAGTGAAAACGGCAAGGCACTGCGTCTGCGCCAGCAGTACTTCCTGGCCTCGGCCAGCCTGCAGGACGTAGTCGATCGCTGGGTGGTCGTCCGTAAGGGTGATATGAGCGAATTTGCCGTCAGTAACTGTTTCCAGCTCAACGATACTCATCCCAGTTGTGCCGTGCCGGAGCTGATGCGAATCCTGATGGATCAGCAAGGCCTGGGCTGGGACGAAGCCTGGGATATCACCGTCCGGACCATGGCCTATACCAACCACACCCTGCTGCCCGAGGCGCTTGAAAAATGGCCGTTGCCGCTCTTCGGGCAGATGCTGCCGAGAATTCTGGAGATTATCCTGGAGATCAATGCCCGCTTCATGGCCGAGGTCTCCCGGCGCTGGCCGGGTGACAATGAATGTATGCGGCGCATGTCGATCATCGAAGAGGGGCCGGCACCCCAGATTCGTATGGCATACCTGGCTATTGTGGGCAGCTTCTCGGTCAACGGCGTGGCTGCCCTTCATTCCCAACTGCTGACTCAAGGCCTGTTCAGTGACTTCCATCAACTCTGGCCGGCCAAATTCAACAACAAAACCAACGGGGTTACGCCGCGCCGCTGGATAGCCCGTTGCAATCCGGGACTGAGTGGCCTGATCTCAGAAAAGATCGGTGACGGATGGGTGGCCGATCTGCAGCAGATCAACGGTATTGCACGCTTCGTGGATGATGCCGGGTTCCGCGGCCGCTGGCATGGGGTCAAGCAGGCCAACAAAGAACGTCTGTCGGCCCTAGTCCAGGCCAAATGCGGCGTCAGCTTCAATCCGGACGGCCTGTTCGATGTGCAGGTCAAGCGGATTCATGAATATAAACGCCAACTATTGAACCTGCTGCATGTGATCCATCTCTATGACCGGATCAAGCGTGGCGATACGGAAGGGTGGACCAACCGCTGCGTGCTGATCGGCGGCAAGGCTGCGCCGGGCTATGCCATGGCCAAGTTGATCATCAAGCTGATCAATAACGTGGCCCAGGTGATTAATGCCGATCCGCTGGTCGGCGACAGCCTCAAGGTCGCCTTTCTGCCCAACTACAGCGTGACGGCCATGGAGGTGATCTGTCCCGGCACCGACCTGTCGGAACAGCTCTCCACCGCCGGCAAGGAGGCCTCCGGCACCGGCAACATGAAGTTCATGATGAACGGCGCCATAACCATCGGCACGCTGGACGGCGCCAATATAGAGATTCGCGAGGAGGTCGGCGAGCACAACTTCTTCATGTTCGGGCTGACCACGGATGAGGTGGAGGAGTTGCGCGGCAATTACGACCCGCACGGCATCATCAGTCGAGATAACGATCTGCAGCGGGTGATGAGCCTCCTGAGGAGCGGTCACTTTAACCTGTTCGAGACGGGACTCTTCGATCCGGTCCTCAATACGATTACCAGTCCCCACGACCCCTGGATGACGGCCGCGGATTTCCGCAGCTTTGTGGACGCCCAGCAGCAGGTGGCCGAGGCCTATCAGGATCGCGAACGCTGGACCCGTATGAGCATCATGAACAGCGCCTGCAGCGGAAAGTTCTCAACCGACCGGACCATCCGTGATTATAACGATGATATCTGGCATCTGAAAGCGATGCCGGTTGTGAAGGTGTAATAATAAGCGGAAAACGGCAATTGGTTTCATTAAAAAGCATCGTTCCTTTGTCCGGGACGATGCTTTTTTTTGTATTTTGCGCTTTTTTGCCTTGTTGAGCGTCTAAGGGACATGTAAAAAAACAGAGGTCGATATTCTTGGTTTTCGAGCATGTGTAAAGAATTTTACACTATTTGTAACACGCTGAAATTAAAGAATATAATGGCTATTTATTGACGATATTTTTCAATGTGTAAAAAACTTTACTCATTTATAACTAGTTGATATTATTAATGTAACATTGCTGTTCTCCGAAAAGTGTAAAAAACTTTACACTTTTTCCTCCTTGAATTTCTTCAAATCTGACTTCTCCGACAACAAAATTACACAACATACCGATTTACAAGCAGTTGTGCGGATTGGCGCACTTTTTGGTATAGAAGCGAAACCACTTTGGTTTGGCGTGAGAAGGAGCGACCAATTCGAGGAGACACCCTAAAGGCACTTTGTATCATATTCAATGTAATGATATTTAAGAAGACGGAACGATAAGACTGTTAATGAACTGTAACTTTATGGTAGAACTTGGCTCTGTCTTTTGTTGTGTGTTTGATTGAAACATCAAGCAATAATTTTCTTGAATATAACGTTTTGCAACTATGTCACGGAGTGTACAAATGGTCAGAAAATTTGCTTGCTTGCGGAGAATCAGTATTTTCTTTGTTTTATTCGTGTTGCTAATGTTAATCCAGGTTGGCGGCTGGTTAGACCTTGCATCAGCAAGTACATGCAAGTCTTGGGTAACTGTAAGCGATGAATGTTCCAGCAACTGTGGCTCTCATGGGGCAACGTGCGATATCTATGAATGTTACTGCAGTTCCCCTGTACTTAACAGTCAAGGCAGTCGAGATTCATGGTGCACGTATCCTGCATGGGCACCGCCACCATCACGTAATGGTGTTGTTTGCGATCAATTGTGTACAAAAAACACTTCTGAACTTCAATGCCCTGCCAACACCAGTCCAAACAAAATTGACGGCTTCAGCGCCAGCCCGTCCCAAATTGCAGCCGGGCAGCCCACCACCATTTCCTGGAGTGCAACAGGATGTATTCAGGATGCAACAATTACGATTGACAGCAAAACTTTTACCTTTAAGGATGTCGGTGCCGGTTCGGCAATCTGGACCGGTACCGATATGGATGACAGTATTACTGAACCAAAGACATACACTGCAACGCTCAACGTATCGGGCGAGTGTGGTGGCGGTGATTCGAAGACAGTAGAAATAACCGTTCTCCCTCCGCCAAAAACATGCAAAATAAACAAGAATTTCAAATCAAATGTTAATTTGTCCACCGGCGCGCTCTCCATGAGCGAGCAACTCTTTGCCACACAGGGCGGCAACTTTTCTACCGCTTTTTCCTTCTCATATAACAGTCTTGATCCCCGCATTGGCCCGCTAGGTCGCAAATGGAGTCACAACTACGATATCGCTCTCGTGCAGAATACAAACGGTTCGATAGTTATCAGGGAAGGCAACACTCGCAGCTATTTCAATCTGGTAAATGGCGTATATGTAGCCGAAACCGGTGATTATTCAACGTTGGTGAATACCAGCACCACATTCACTCTCTCCTACAAGAATGGCGGCTCGAAAACATTCAACAACAGCGGCCAGATGACTGCCATGACTGATGTATACGGAAATAACCTTGCTTTTTGGTATGATAGCAGTAGCGGCAACCTTAATTCCGTCACTGAAGCAACAGGACGCACATCCTTGTTGGGGTATGAAAACAGCCGGCTCACAACCATTACCGATCCGGCTGGAAATATCTATCGGTTCGCCTACGATGGCGATCTTATGAAAACCGTCACCAGGCCGGATAGCAGCAAATGGCAATATACGTATTACGATTCCAAGGGTTTCATGTGGACCAAAACCGAGCCTACGGGCATGGTAACCACGTACACCTATGACGCAAATCATCGGGTATTGACCGGCACCGATTCGGCCGGAACCAAAAGCGTGGGACACGCCACCGACATTACCACGGTCAGAAATTCGAGCTTCACCCAGGATGACGGTGGGCAGTGGAGCTATACCTATGACTCAGTAAGCGGTAACGTGACCAGCGAAACCGATCCCTTCGGCAGCACCACCAACTATTACTACAACGCAGACCGTACCGAAAGAGCCAAGACAGTTACCGCTGATGTCAACACCAGATTGACTACTTTTTACACCTACGACAGCCATGGCAATCTGCTTACCCAGACCGATCCGGTCGATATCTCCAGCTATGTTCCCGCCATTGATCCGGCGACCGTGAACATCGCGAGCCTGGCCACACGTACCCCACCGATAATAACCGCCATCTCCACCACGTACGATTATGCCAACAATGACCAAGTGGCCAGCGTTACCGATTATCGCGGCGGCACGGCGACCTCGACCACGTATCAGTATACGCTTGAAAACGGCTACAAGGTGACCAGGGTTACGGACCCGGACAGTCATGTAACAAAAACCCGCTATTACCTTAATGGCAGTATATACGACGCAACCGACGCAAATAATCAGGTAACCACGTACAGTTATTACTCCAATACACCTGCAAATCAGGCAACGGCTGTTGTCGGGCTCTTGTACGAAATATCCGGCCCGGACGGCGTTAAAACACGGTTCACCAGCTACGATAAAAACGGCAATTCCCTGGAGATAAAAACAATCGGCACTGACAGCAAGGAGCTTCGCACTGTCCAGATATTCGACTCCATGAACCGCCTGAAAAAAGTCACCCGCTACGCCACCGGTTTGCCCGACAACGTGACGGAATACAATTACGACAACAACAGCAACCGCAACTACCAGAAAGACCAGGAAGGAAAAGAAACCACTATCCTGAATGACAGCAAGGGCCATGTCACCAAGGTAACCGATGCCCAGCAGCACGTAACCGAATATGTCTACGGCAGTTCCGGCGGTACAGGATGCACGTCATGCAGCAGCGGTGGCGGCGACAAGCTGACCGCCGTCATCGATGCCAATAAGCAGGTGACCAGTTATGAGTATGACCAGCGCGGTCGTCTGCTGCTGGAAACCGATCCGCTGCAGAAGAAAATCCGTTACACGTATTATGACAACGATCTTCTCAGAGAAAAGATCGACGCCACCACCCCGCCCGGAAAGGTTCTGATCAGCTACTATTACGACAAGCTGGGCCATCTGACCAAGAAACACTATGCCGACGGCAGCGAGGAAAGCTACACCTACGACCCGAAAGGGCGCATGGAAACCGCCAGCAACGCAAACATCGGCTACACGTATACCTACTACAACAACGGCTGGCTGAAAAGTGTTACCGACAGCAACGGAAAGGTCATCAATTACGATCAGTACGATGGCATCGGGCAAAAGAAACTGGAGACAATATTCCCTGGCACTGCCGATCAGCGGCAGATCACCTATGTGTACGACCCACTCAACCTCAACCGGATTAAAACCATCACCAGCGCAGCCGGCACCTTCACCTATGGCTATGACAATTTCGGCCGCCGCAACGGTCTTACCTATCCGAACGGCACGAGCGCCGGTAACGGTTATGACGACCTGAATAGGCTTACTTCGCTGACCTACAGCAACGGCACAAGCAACTTTCTCACCTACGGCTACACTCATGACCAGGCGGGCAACCGCAAGACCAAAACCGGCACTGTCAATGAAACCTATGATTATGACAGCGTCTACCGCCTGCGCCAGACCACGGCAAGCAACCGGACGGAAGCTTTCACCTATGACCCGGTGGGAAATCGTTTGACCGGCCCTGGCCCTAAAGACGCTGGTTACCAGTACGATGCCGCCAACCGGATGACCATGGGCAAGCTGTACGGGCATGATTATGATAATTACGGGAACCAGCTCACCAGAACTGTTCCGAATGTCGCGGACAAGGGGTGGGCGCTCTTCTGGGATTACGAGAATCGTCTGGTGAAGATGGAGCAGAGCAAGGGAACTACCGAAAAGCGGACGGTTACATTCAAGTATGATCCGCTGGGCAGGCGGATCGAGAAAAAGCTCGTATCCACCAGTAATGGCACTACGAAAACCAGCACATATACCTATGTGTACGATGGCGACGGCATCGCGCTGGAGGTCCTTGTCGATGGTGCCGGCGCGCCGGTCAAGACCTTCTACACACAAGGATCGGGTGTGGATGAACATCTGGCGCTGGAGCGGGGCGTGAGTTATTATTTTTATCATGCTGACGGGTTGGGGAGTGTTACGGCGATAACCAACCAGAGTAAAAGTGTGGTGCAGAGTTATGCATATGATTCATTTGGAATGCTGAAAGCGGTAAACAATACTTTCAGTAATAGTTATACGTATACGGGAAGAGAGTGGGATAAGGAGACTGGGCTCTACTATTACCGTGCACGGTACTATGACCCGATGGATGGAAGGTTCATCAATAAGGACCCCATCGGCTTCAACGGAGGTGATGTAGACCTATATGGGTATGTCAATAATAATCCTGTCAACTCGATTGACCCCTATGGTCTATTTAAGCTATTTGGGAAAGAAATTAATTTTAATATAGGTTCAGGACTACAAGGGGGGATACAAGCGTTTATATTGGGATTAAATGGTTCAGTTGGTGGCATAATTGGCACAGATGGGCAAAAATGTGGTGTTATAACCATTTGCGGAAGAATAGGCCCTGGTATCTATGCAGGTGGTGGAGCTTATGGGTCTGTTGGGGGTACACAGGGTAGCACTAGCAATGTAGAAGGATGGAGTGTTGGCGGAGGTCTTGACGCTGGATGGGGGGCATCTACAGGGGGACAAGCAGTAATAGGATTGAAATCAACTGGTGGTTCAGGGCCGATTCCAAAGGCTAAAGCAGGAGGTGGTTTTGGCGCTAATGCCGGAGTCGATGTTTGTTATACATTTACACTTTTGTGTTCGTGCCCATCAAAATAGTCATAAAATCAATCCATTTGAGGACAATGACATGCAAGAAAAATTTACTTGGAAGGGCTTTAAAATAGCCTTAATCGGCGTATTGCTTGTTGCGATAGCCCTTTTTATTAATACTGATGTAAAATTAATTAATAATTTCAGTAAGATATTAATGCTAATAGGTATAGTAATCAGTTTTGTTGGCATAATATTACATAACAAGGAAATGTTTAAAACAAAAAATAAGAATTAACTGTCGGGTACAGGCACTGGTGCGTGAAAAAAGGCTCTTCTGAGGGTGAAAAGCCCGTCGGATTCTCTACGGGAAGAGGATGTCTAAGGGGTCAAGTACCCATTCTTACAAAAATATCTCTGTCTGTAGTTTTTAAACATTTCAACAATAATGCCAGTCTCATTCAAACCGGAAAGGAATAATCCATGAAAAAGTTACTATTTGCCCTGTTGCTTGCGTTTACTCTTCACATCCCCGCCTTGGCTACCTCAGACATTCCGGACACTACTGAGCCGAAAATTCCGGTTAATTTTGAAATATCAAACACGGATGGCTATCGGGAAATATACGGGCCTGGGGAACAGATTGCCATTCACGTGGCAGGGAAATCCCCTGAACTGCTTACTATTGATCCAAAGTCCGGCTTCCATGTGCAGGCAATGATTGTTTCAGAGAAGCAAAGCAACCCGTATGCAAGCGTCAACGGCGTTTTTGACGATGAAAAACATGCCTGGTTGATCACATTCACCGTCCCGAACGAGGCATCCAACTCGTATCATCTGGTAATCTCCCTCTATTGCGCCCAGGCACAAGGACCATGCGTGCAAACCTACGGACAGGCGGCCCAGATACAAAAAATACTGCCGCTGCAGGTTCGCTGATGTCGACGTAACACACAAGACAACATCGTTGCAAAAAAAGCGGGGAACTGCGGACTTTTTTTGCATGCGCAGCCCTGTGCCTTTACAGCTTGGCAAGGACTGAAATTATTCTGAACTTGATTCCCTGTAATGATCTTTAAGGAGTGGCGTAATGAAAAAGACCGGGATTGTGGTGACCATTCTTCTCCTTTTGGGGACCGTGCTTGTGCCGTGGACCGGCGTTGCGGCTGCGACTGACGGCATACATCAGCTTACCAAGGAGAATAATGGCTTGTTGTGGGACGGTACTGACGCCAACATCACCAAAGAGACGACTACTGATTACAACTTCACCTACGGCGACGAGTCGAGTGTTACCTACACCCTCCCCTGGCCATTCAGTTTTTACGGCCAAACCTACGACAGGATCACCGTCGATACCAACGGCAACATCTGGTTTACTGCGACCGATTCCGCTTACTCCTTCAACCTTAGCGATACCAAAGTTAATTCAAATGCGGCCAGTCGCGGCCCGGTTATTGCCGCTTGGAACAATGACCTTTCCTCTTCCTACTACGGCGGCGTATTCATCCAGCACAAGACCAATCCCGACGAGCGCGTGGTAATCGAGTGGCAGACGGAAACCTTTACCGATGAGGATTACTCCCTGCCGAACAATTTCGAGGTCGTGCTTTTCAGGAACGGCACTATCCGCTTCGACTACAACTACTTTACAACCACAAACGGTTGGGATTACTACTCGGGCATATCCAAAGGCAATGGTACCTATTACGATATTACTACGCCCTTTGGGAATGTATCTGCACTGGGCGGGAGTTCCTACACTTTTACCGATACCACCGCACCGAAAAGCACGGTCAGAATCAACAATGGCGTAACGTATACGACGAGTTCAGCCGCAACTCTCTCCCTCTGGTGCCTGGAAAACATTACTTGCACGCAGGTTCAGTTCAGCAATGACAATCTGACGTGGTCGGGATCAACACCTTTTGCGGTGACAAAAGCCTGGACGCTGTCAGGCGGCGACGGCACAAAAACCGTGTATGCAAAGGTTCAGGACAGCACGGGAACCTGGTATACGGCTGCGCCCGATACCATACAACTCGATTCCACAGCGCCAACAACTACGGCATCACCCGCCGGCGGCGTCTACACTTCCATTTCCATCGCCTTGACCTGCAATGATGGCGCAGGCTCCGGATGCGACAAGATCTATTACACCACCGATGGCTCTAGTCCCACAACGGCATCCGCGATCTACTCCGCGCCTGTTGCCCTTACTGTCTCCTCGTCGCTCAAGTACTTTGCCACGGACAAGGCAGGGAATGCCGAAGCGGTAAAGACACAATCCTACACCATTGACTCGTTGCCGCCCACGGGGACGATATCGATTAACAACAGTGCTGCCGCCACAAACGGTATCAACGCAATACTTGCACTCACCTGTAGCGACAACGCTGGATGTTCGCAGATGCAGTTCAGGAACAACAACAACTCCTGGTCGGCTGCGGAGACTTTTTCCCCAATAAGAATATGGACTATGGCAAGCGGGGATGGGGTAAAAACAGTCTTTGCCAGGTTCAAGGATACTGCCGGTAACTGGTCGGATACAGTGGGTGCCGCAATTCAGCTGGATAGTATGCCGCCGGTTACGACCGCGACACCGGGCAGCGGTCCGCATATGGTAAGTTTTACCGTGGCTTTGTCGTGCAGCGACGCAAACGGGACCGGATGCGGCAGGACGTATTATACCGTGGATGGATCTGCACCCACGACTTCGTCTGCTGTTTATTCAATGCCGATAACTATAGCAGGAACTACTAATCTTAAATTCTTTTCTACTGATATTGCGGGAAATGCGGAAGCAACTAAGACTCAATTGTATAACTTTGATCCTGCGGTTACGGCGCCTAGTGGGTTGACGGTAACTTCATCGGGTACAATCGGCCTGGTTCTGAACTGGACCGACAACACTTCTGACGAGCAGAACTTCCAGGTTGAGCGAAAGACGGGCGCAGGCGGTACGTATGCCATAATAGCGTCAGTGACTGCAAACACAACCACGTTCAACGACCTTGGTACACAGACCGGCACAACCTATTACTACCGGGTGCGGGCGAATACTGGGGCATCTTATACCGCTTACTCCAACGAAGCGAGCGGCATGCAGAATCCGGCCTCCGCTCCGTCGGGCCTGACGGTAACAGCGGCGGGAACAATCGGGCTGGTCCTGAACTGGACCGACAATTCCTCTGACGAGCAGTACTTCCAGGTTGAGCGCAAGACGGGCGCTGGCGGTACGTATGCCTATATAGCGTCGGTTGTCGCAAACACGA
>JAENWA010000084.1 GCA_016650295.1 Desulfuromonadales bacterium
ACCCGGACAGAATCCATCTCTTAGATTTCCCAAAGACGGCCCTTATGACAAGCGTTTGGGTTACACCCGATTGCCGTCCTTTTTTCAAAACCTGCTTGCTCAGGGTTACCGGATCGAAGCGCAGGCCCGTCTTTCCCCCCAACTAACCGATATCATCGGACGGGGGCTTTTCCCGAGTTACAGGGAGAAGAGCCAAGCGGGGCTCACCATTTTTGATTGCAACAGCCAATATCTGTTCAAAACGCAGTATCCGGAACGGGTATACAAAAACTTCACATCCATACCTCCCCTGATCGTCAATACCCTGCTCTTCATCGAAAACAGGGAACTGCTGGATGCCCGCAACCCTGATCGTAATCCGGCAGTGGAATGGGACCGGCTTGCCAAGGCAGTGATCGACAGGGTTATCAACATGTTTGTCTCAAGCCATCGTTTTGCGGGAGGGAGCACCCTGGCCACACAGCTTGAAAAATTCCGTCATTCCCCCGATGGCAGGACCGCTACCGCCCATGAAAAGTTGAGGCAGATGACTTCCGCGTCTCTGAGGGCCTATCTTAACGGACCAGATACCACAGTGGTTCGCCACCAACTGGTTGTCGATTACCTCAACTCCGTCCCTCTGGCCGCTATTGCCGGGCATGGTGAGGTCAATGGAATCGGTGACGGTTTGTGGGCCGAATACGAGACCGATTTCCATGTAGTCAACAGGCTCCTTGGTGACGGATACGGATCGAACGACGGGGAAAGGGCCAGGGCCTACAAGCAGGTCCTAAGCCTCTTGATCGCACAACGTCGTCCTACGTTCTACCTGGTGACCAACCGCGATGCCCTTGAGTCGATAACAAACAGTTACCTGCGCATACTCGGAACGGCCGGAATCATCACTCCCGAGTTACGTAATGTCGCGCTTGGCATCAGGCTGGGCTTCCGTGATAGGTCGCCGGAGTTGCCCGCAGTTTCTTTTGTGGAGCGCAAGGCGGCCAACACTGTTCGCCGCCAGCTAAGCGCAGTTTTAGGCGTTCCGCGTTTATATGAACTGGACCGTCTGGACCTGTCCGTGAAGAGCACCTTGAATGGCAAGACCCAGGACGTGGTGAGCAGGCTCCTGCTCGATCTGAAGGATCCGAAATATCTGGAGACGGTCGGACTCCGCGGGACTCACCTCCTGGAAAGCGGAGACCCGAGCCAAGTCTCGTACAGCTTCACGCTTTACGAGCATGTCGGCAACGCCAATCTGTTGCGCATCCAGACCGACAACCTTGACCAGCCGTTTGATATCAACGAAGGGATGAAGATTGAACTGGGTTCAACCGCAAAGCTCCGCACGCTGGTTACCTATCTGGAGATCATCGCCGGGTTGCATGAGCGTTATGCCGGATTGCCGCAAGAAAAACTGCGGCTGGTTGATGCCGACCGAAGCGATTCGCTGACCCGGTGGGCCCTGGATTACCTGTCGGCTGGAAAAGATCCTTCTCTTGCCGCAATGCTGGAAGCGGCCATGGATCGTCGCTACTCCGCGAGCCCGGGAGAAACTTTTTTTACAGGTGGAGGACAACATAGATTCCATAACTTCACCGAATCAGACGATTCGAGAATCCTGTCAGTCCGTGAGGGTTTCCGGAAATCGGTCAATCTCGTTTTCATAAGACTCATGCGCGACATCGTCCATTATTACATGTATCGCGTACCAAGCTCGACGGCCAGGGTCCTTGGGGATGTGAAAGACCCGGCACGACAGGCATACTTGGCCCGCTTCGCCGATAAGGAGGGCCGGGTGTTTCTCAGCCGCTTCTATGACAAGTATCGGGGAAAGAAGCCTGAAGAGCAGCTGGAGCTTCTGCTGCAGAGCGTGCGACTGACTCCAAAGAGCCTGGCTGCGGCCTTTCGCTATGTTGAACCGGCAGCGGGGATTGCAGAATTCTCCACATTCTTGAAGCAGCGGATACCGTCTCTCTCCCTGTCGGAGAACGGGATCGTAGAGCTGTACGAAGCCCACGGTCCCGGGAAATGGAGCCTTCAAGACCAGGGTTATATCGCACGTCTTCATCCTTTAGAGTTATGGCTGGTCGCTTATCTGCAATCACACCCCGGCGCCGGACGTTCCGAGGTGATTGGGGCAAGCGCAAACGAATGCCAGGAAATCTATCGATGGCTTTTCAGGACCCAGCGAAAAAACGCCCAGGATATTCGAATCCGGACTCTTCTCGAGGTGGAGGCGTTCTTGGAAATTCATCGCGTGTGGAAAAAGCATGGCTACTCGTTCGATTCCCTCGTCCCGTCCTATGCCACCGCCATAGGAAGTTCGGCCGATCGACCGTCGTCTCTGGCGGAACTAGTGGGAATCATCCTGAACGGCGGCGTCCGTTATCCCGTTGTCCGGATCGACGAGCTTCATTTCGCTTCCGGAACCCCCTATGAGACCCTGTTAAAGCGGAAGGACTCTGAAGGGGAGAGAGTGTTAGCGCCTGAAATTGCATCTGTTGCACGTAACGCGTTGATCGACGTGGCTGAAAAAGGAACTGCGGAACAGATTCGGGGCGCTTTTGTCCGAAGTGACGGAACCCCCGTCACCGTGGGGGGCAAGACAGGGACAGGTGACAACCGACACGACGTCTTTGGACGCCACGGGCAGCTCGTAGAGTCCCGCGTCTTGAACCGTGCTGCGGTCTTCGTTTTCTTTATCGGGGATCGTTTTTTCGGCACCATCACAACTTACGTGCCCGGGCCGGCGGCCGCAGGCTATGCCTTTACCAGTTCTCTGCCGGTCAGAATCCTGAAAACGATGGCTCCCACACTGATGCCCATGATAGAGGCGGCAAAACCCGTCAAGACTTCCGTTTCCGGCCCAAACCCAACTTTAGCGTTGCCAAGTATCAAGTAGCTAGGCGTCTGGCTGCAGGAGAGAACTGATAGCATGGGCAATGGGGGGCAAGTCTTGAAAAGTTAGTATTTGGTCGAATACGAGGCGTAAGCTCGTCCCCTGCAAGTGGCATACGTAATACTACGCACATATATACACGCATTACTATGCGCTTGACTGGCTGTATGACTTGTCATATCATACATCTACATTGACCACTTTGGGGGTAGATATGGCACCATCACCAACCAAGCGTAACTTCAACATATCCATCGATAATGACAATGCCGAATTCATCAAACGTAATGGCATGAATCTGAGTAAGGCGGTAGATACATTGATCAGGGAGATGCGCCGGGTAAAAACGCGCGAAGAGTGGTCAATTGAGAATCAGGCGGCACTTGCTGATCGTTGCCGACTGCTGGAATCCGAAGGAGGCACTGCCGCTGAACGGCTCTATGGCGTGCTGCGCACACCGGAGCCCTGATATGTCCCGCTTGAGCCTCTACAAAAATCACCTGCAGGAACTTGCTGTCAATTATCCGTATCTGTTGGACATACAAAACGACCAGATACAAGCAGGTACACGCATTGTCGCTCTTGTACGAAAGAGCGGTGTTGTCGCCGATATTTCAATCACCACACTCAAGTTTTCCTACACCGGAGAACAGTATTCCGCCAGCCTGCTTGACCTGCTTACGGTGACTGAACGCAACCTGGGCGCTCCTCTTGCACAGCTTGACCATCTCAAAGCCGCACTCACCAATGCTGTAGATTTCATCTTTGTTGATTAACCCGCCCACAATCAGAAACAAACCCCATTTTCAGGTACCCTGGCAATAAAAAAAGGCGCACCGGGGTGCGCCTTTTTCCGTGTGAAACACTTCTTGTTACTTGTTGATTACACAATCAATGATTGCATTGATTCTGCGGTTTTTCTGTCTTCCCTCTGACGTGTTGTTATAGGCGATACGCCGATTGGCGCCGTACCCCTTGGCGGTGAGGCGGGACTGTTCGATCCCGAAATTTTTCACCAGGTGGTTCACTACGCTTTCCGCACGCCGCTGGGAGAGCTTCATGTTGAGTTCGGAACCGCCGATATTGTCGGTGTGTCCCTCGATAACTGCGGTTGTTGTCGGGTACTTCTTCATGTACTCGCCGACCTTGTTGACTTCATCATTATAGCGCGACTGAATTTCTGCGCTGTCGGAAGCGAACTCCACATTCAGGCTCAGGCAAAGTCTGTCGGGTGGCAAAACGAGATCCTTGACATCGAGTGCGCAGTCGATGATCGCTTCGATGTGCCGGTTTTTCTGTTTCCCGGCATCGGTTGCGTTGTCGGCGATCGGTTTTGATTTCCCGTACCCTTTAGCGGTGAGGCGGGATGAGTCAATACCGAATTTTGCCGTCAGGTAATTCACCACGCTCTCGGCGCGCCGCTGGGAGAGCTTCATGTTGTAATCAACGCCGCCTACCTCGTCAGCATAGCCTTCGATGACAGCGGTAGTCGTCGGAAACTTCTTCATGAAGTCGCCGACCTTGGCCACCTCGTCATGATACTGGGGCCGTACTTCGGCCTTATCGATATCGAACTCAATGTTCAGGGAAATGCAGTATTTCATCCTGTCAGAGGTCGGTTCTGCGGCCGCGATCGCTTCAAGCGGCGCTTCCTGAGCCAATACTTCTGCCGGAGGGGCCTCTCGTAGTACGGCCGGCTGCGGAGGGCAAAGAGCATTGGCTTTGGCTGTGGCCTGTTTTGCCAATGCGGCGCCTTCCTCGGTGCGGCATGCCCTGAATACATCATAGGCGTTGTCTTTGGCAGCCTCGGCGGCTTTGAATTCAACCGGGCAGGTTTTGTCTTTTCCGGCCTGACGCGCTGCTTCTATGGCACGATCCGCTTCCTGCATCTCAGTGCGGATATAATACCCAGGGATACTGCCGCGTCTCGTATTTACCTCGTAACCGGCACATCCGAAAATCATGCTCATGGAACTCATGGCAATAACGGATATGAGTATTCTTACTGCTGTTTTTGCTTGCATGGTAAATCCTCCTTTTCTTATTGTTTTCGCTGACTCCGTTCGGAGACCTGTTGTGGTATGCCCTGCAACCATTGCCATGGTTACAGGGACACGCCGGTGAATGAATACGTTGCTCTCACTATTTCTCAAAAACCTGCTTGATCTGGCCGATCTTTTCCTGAACTTTACCGGCTATCCTTTCACCGGTGCCTTCACCTTCCAGCTTCGGATTATCGCTCAGCTTCCCGGCGATCTCCTTTATCGTACCCTTCACTTCGTGAAACGTACCTTCTGCCTGATCCTTCGTGCCGGATTTCATGGTATTCTCCTTTATTGTATTCAGAGCATTCCAACATGAGCATAACGACAGCCAATTTCGCAGACATTACGCTTACGCGGATGTTCTGATGAAAACGTACCTCGCAACTAATGTGCCAGAGAAGCTCTGCCGGTGCAGCAATTGTAACTGCTTGATTGTATGAGAAAATTAACTGAGATCGTGCATTGGGAAGGAAAGGTAAGGGAAGACCGTTATCGGAATCCGTCATGTTTGACATTACTGCCATATATGACGGGATGTTTTGAGTGCGTATACAGAATTGTTTTCTGCTTTTGTGCCGTATATTTTTATAATCGTAACGAAAGCAGGTACAATCTGTTAAAAAATCAGAGCAGAGTCGCGTCGGAAGTGCGCCAGGTTCTGCTGTTGCCGGTTTGAGCGGCGTTTCGAGGGACAATCGGGCTGTATAAAAGGAAGATCAACCTATGACGTTTTCCCGCATTACCTCAAAACGGACGTATCGCTGAGCTATTCAATCCGCGCCGTGACCGATCAGCCGGGTGATGTCCGTCTGCTGGGTCCTGTTCACGATATCCCGGTTGCACCCAACGAACATCGCGAGATTACCTTTCTGATCTGCCTGAAACCAGGGGGCGGCGCAGTCCGGCCGGTGCAGTTGCAGTTGTACGGCGGCGACCGGCTGGTAGCCTCGACAACGCTGAACCAATAACAATCCTTCATGATTCGGCCGTCGTTCGGTGGTTTTTGCCTTGCCCGCCGCCCTTTTCAATGCTAATTTAACAGCCATTTGGATCGTTATGGAGGGCTGTTTTTGTGAATGTGCTTCGCTATCTTACCGCGGGTGAGTCCCACGGGCCGCAACTGACTGCTATTATAGAAGGACTGCCGGCCGGTTTTCCGATGTGCGCCGCCGAAATCAATCGTGATCTGGCCCGCCGGCAGCAGGGCTACGGCCGCGGCGGCCGGATGAAGATCGAGACAGATACCGTGGAAATACTGTCCGGGGTTCGCTGGGGCGCAACGCTCGGCTCTCCGCTGACGCTGGTGGTGCGTAATCGCGACTGGGAAAACTGGAGCGAAAAGATGTCGCCGCTGCCGGAATTCCGCGATGAATCCAGTGCCGTAACCCGGCCGCGACCGGGACATGCCGACCTGACCGGCGCCTTGAAATATGATCACGACGATGTCCGCAATGTTCTTGAACGCTCCAGCGCCCGTGAAACGGCGGTGCGCGTGGCGGTCGGCGCAGTGGCGAAACAGCTGCTGGGCGAATTCGGTATTCGTGTCGGAGGATTTGTGACCGGGATCGGCGGGGTCCTGGCGCCTCCTCCCGCTCTGCCATACGAAGAACTCTGGCAGAGCGCCGCTGAATCAGAACTGTTCTGTTGCGACCGTTTGGTTGATGAACCGATGAAGAGGGCCATAGATGCCGCCAAGGCCTCCGGGGATACCCTGGGCGGCCTGATTGAGGTACAGGTAATCGGCTGTCCGCCGGGTCTCGGGAGTTATACGCACTGGGATCGCAAACTGGATGCCCGTCTGGCAATGGCTTTGATGAGCATCCAGGCCATCAAGGGGGTCGAGGTGGGGCTGGGATTCGGAGTGGCCGAGCGCCCCGGTTCACAGGTGCATGATGAGATTTTCCCGAATGCGGCGTACCAGGAAAACGGGTCTGCCTCAGCCTATTCCCGAACCAGCAATAATGCCGGCGGAATCGAAGGCGGTATGTCCAATGGTGAGCCGATCCTGCTGCGCGCCGCCATGAAGCCGATCCCGACCCTTTACAAGCCGCTGCGCTCGGTGGATATGAAGACTCACGAACCGTTCGAGGCGACGGTGGAGCGTTCCGATACCTGCGCCGTGCCGGCGGCACTGGTGGTTGCCGAAGCGGTTGTGGCCATCGAGATCGCATCGGCATTCCTGGAGAAGTTTGGCGGGGATTCTCTGGTCGAGATCCACCGCAATTATTCCGGTTACTGTCAACAGGTGCGCCATGCTTGAACGCCCCCTGATCCTGACCGGATTCATGGGCAGCGGCAAGAGCAGCGTCGGACGTGTCCTGGCTCGGCGGCTCGGCTGTCCTTTTACTGATCTTGATGCGGAAATCGTTGCTGCTGCCGGCCGGTCTATTAATGACATCTTTGCCCGTGACGGCGAGCAGGCCTTCCGCGACATGGAAAGCGAGTGTCTGGAACTGGTAATTAACCGGCTCCCGGCGGTAATTGCAACCGGCGGTGGGGTTGTCATTGCGGACAGGAATCGCAGCCGAATGCGCACGCTCGGAATTGTCGTCAATCTGGGTGTGTCTCTGCCTCAGGTAATGAAGAGGCTCCATGGAGCTACCGATCGTCCTCTGTTTGCGGGAAGTGATGCGGCAAACAGTGTGAAATTGCTGATGGATGATCGTAAACAATTTTATGCGGATGCTGATATTAGAATTGACACGGATGGGAAATCCGTGGAAGATGTGGCGGCAGAAATTCTAAGGTTTTTGGAGGAATTACGCGCTTGAGCGCCCTGACCGTACACCTTGCTGAAAACAGCTACGAGATACTGATCGGCAGTGGATTGCTGTCTTCTGTCGGACAACGTTGCACAGCCGCCGGACTGGGCTCTCGCGCGGCGATTATCACCAATCCGACGGTCAATGCGCTCTATGGCGAGATCGTGTGCCGTTCACTGGCCGAGGCGGGCTGTGCTGTCACCCTGATTGAAATTCCTGATGGCGAGGAATACAAGAATGCTGCAACCCTTTCAGGGGTTTACGATGCCCTGATTGAGGCCGGGCTGGACAGAAAATCGTTTGTTGTGGCGCTCGGAGGCGGTGTTGTGGGGGATCTGGCAGGCTTTGCCGCCGCGACCTATCTGCGCGGCATTCCATTTGTCCAGGTTCCGACGACGCTGTTAGCCCAGGTGGACAGCAGCGTGGGCGGCAAGACCGCCATTGACCATCCCCGCGGCAAAAACCTGATCGGGGCATTTTACCAGCCGCGACAGGTATTGATCGATGTGAACACCCTGGCGACGCTGCCTGACCGGGAATACCGTGCCGGACTGGCCGAAGTTGTAAAATACGGAGTAGCCATTGACCTGCCGTTCTTCGAATATCTCGAACAGCACTCCGGCGAGATAAACTCCAAGGAGCCAGGCTGTCTGGAACAGATAATTCACCGCTGCTGCGAAATCAAGGCGCAGGTAGTGGAGCTTGACGAGAAAGAGTCCGGACTGCGTGCCATTCTGAACTACGGCCACACCCTTGGGCATGCCTTTGAGACGCTGGCAGGTTATCGTGAACTGGTGCATGGGGAAGCGGTGGCTATCGGTATGGTGCTGGCAGCACGGATTTCAACTCGACTGGGACATTGCAGTGAAGCTGATATTCAGCGGGTTACGGCTCTGATTACCGGTTTCGGCCTGCGGACGCGGCCGCCGGAGTTTGATCGCCCCAGACTGCTGGAAGCGATTGTTACGGACAAGAAAAGCAGAAACGGCACCATCAGTTTTATTTGTAACCAGGGGATCGGTAATCATGCCGTTGAACAGCTTTTACCTGAACAACTGTTTACCCTAAGCGGGCTGGAGGTCTAGACATGGAAAAGAAGGACGCTTCATTTTGGGCGGAAATCAAGTCGCTTAACGATCGCCTGGCGAGCGACCCTGATTCCTTCTGCTTTGCCCGATTGTCGGACATTTATCTCAAGGTCGGGCTGGTGGCTGACGCACTGCACACGGCTCGTACCGGTGTTGCGCGGCATCCCGGGTATCTGGCCGGGCAAAGGGCGCTGGCCATGGCCTGCAATGCCGGTGATCAGCGGGATGAATGCCGCGTCATTCTGGAAAAGGTGACGGCAACCACGCCTGAGGATATGGAAGCACAAACACTGCTGGCCACTCTGTACGTTGAGTCTGGTGACACAACCTCCGCGGTCAGAACGTATACTGCTCTGCTTGACTTCAGGCCCGATGACGTACAGTTCAGGGCTCAACTGGAAACCCTTCAGAAGATCAGTATGTCCGAGGCTGCCCGTAGCGCTGCGGTGACACGGACCGGCTCTATTGAAGTGCCGGATCAGGATGATGAAATCCTTGAGTTGGATGAATCCGATATCATCTATGATGAGGAACCTTCTGAAGAAGAGCCTGAACCGGCTGCTCCGGTTGCGACAAAATTGATCGAACCCGGTCGTCCCGATCCGCTCTCGACCCTGACTCTTGCAGAACTCTATGAGCAGCAGGGCTTTATTGCCAAGGCGCTCGATATCTACCGGACAATTCTGGCGGATGAGCCGGGCAATACACGGCTTCACGCCAAGATAGCCCAGCTGGAACAGCAGGTAGCTGTCCCGGAAAGTGTGCCGGAACAGCCTGTGGTTCCGGATTTTGCAGCTGAACCGGTTCCCTTTGCGCCGGCTGCCGCTGAGGAAGCCGCACCGCCGATGGAATCCTCGTTTGTTGTTGCGCCGGTGCCTGAAGCAGTTCACCTCGCTGAACCGGAACCGTTCACATCAGCTGCATTTGAAAATACGTTGGTGTCGCCGGCTTCTCCGGATTTTTCTCCTGTACACAAAGAGGCTGATACTGTGCTGGGAACCCTGGACGGCTGGTTAGAAAATATCAGGAGGATCAAGGCATGTCGCTAAGGGATACGCTCAGAAGCATCGTTGAAAATGTTGATGGCGGGCTGGCTGCAATGATCATGGCGTATGACGGCATCCCTATCGATGAAGTGTGTGTTGAGCAGACTGAATTCGACATGCAGCTGTTGTCCGTGGAATATGCAACAGTACTCAAAGAAATCAAGTCCTCGGTCGAGGTTATCAAGGCCGGTAATATGGAAGAGGTTTCCATTACCACCAACCAGACCTGCGTTGCAATTCGGGTGCTGAATGACGAACTGTTTGTGGTTCTGATCATAAAGCGTGACGGCAATTTTGGCAAAGGCCGTTATCTGCTGCGCCTCAAATCGTACGAGCTGGCAGAGGAATTGTCCTAGGTATGCATGTTCTCGTACTGCATGGTCCCAATCTTAATCTGCTCGGCACACGCGAACCGGATGTGTATGGCTCGCTGACGCTGGAAGAGATTAACCGTTCCATTCGGCATCTGGCAGCTGAACTCGGCTGTAGTGTGGCATTTTTCCAGTCAAACGCAGAGGGGGGGCTGATTGACGCCATACAGACCGCACCGGCTGATTGTAACGGCATCCTTATTAATCCTGCCGCTTATACCCACACCAGCATTGCCATTCGTGATGCTCTTGCCGCTGTTGGATTGCCGTTTGTAGAGGTACATCTTTCCAACATCCATCGGCGTGAGGAATTCCGTCACATCAGTATGGTTGCCCCATTAGCCGTCGGTCAGATATGTGGTTTTGGCCTCGACAGTTATCTGCTTGGATTGCGAGCGCTTTTTAGCCATCTTGAAAATATTCAATAGTGAGTTTACCCGTTCCTGATGAGATTAAATGCCGCTTTACCCGGCTGAATTGAAAAACTGTTTGTAGAGTTGGTTTCATTTATGCTAAAAAACAGGCGCTCACGTCTGAAGCCGTTCTTTGAAGACAACACCCTGGACGCCATCCTGTTCACGAGCCTGGAGAATATCCGCTATTTCTGCGGATTCAGCGGGTCAGACGGGGCTTTGATGCTGACGCGCGATGAAGCCTGGTTTTTGTGCGACTCGCGCTATACCACGCAAGCTGCAGAAGAGGTTGGTAACGCCGAGGTCAGGGAGTTTGCGGCCAAATACGAGGCCATCTGCGGTCTAATTATTGAAAAGGGTATCAGGCGCTTTGGTTTTGAGGCCACTCGCATGCCGGTCTCTGATTTCAGGCAGCTGTCGGAGCGTCTGCCCGGCAGTGAGCTGGTCGGTATCGGAACTACCCTTGATGCGGTTCGCTCCTGCAAGGACCAGGGCGAAATTGAACTCTTGGCCCGTGTGGCTGCCCTTGCATCAGATTCATTGCAGTCAGTTCTAGCGTATATCAAGCCCGGAATCAGGGAGACTGACCTGGCGCTGGAGCTGGAGATCGAGATGCGTCGTCGCGGCGCTGATGCACGGGCTTTTGATTTTATCGTGGCCTCGGGTGTGCGTGGCGCCATGCCTCACGGACGGGCTTCCGACAAGTTGCTGCGCTCAGGCGAACTGGTTACGATAGATTTTGGCGCCCTCAAGGATGGGTACCATTCGGATGAAACGGTGACAGTTGCGGTAGGTCGCCCGGATGCCCGCAGTTGTGAAATACATGAAATTGTCAGGCAGGCGCATGACAGAGCCGTTGCTGCTGTCAGGCCCGGGATGTGTTGCCGGGATATTGACGCAATAGCCAGAGATTTCATCCGGGAACATGGCTACGGAGACTATTTTGGTCATGGTCTGGGACACGGTGTGGGACTTGAAATTCATGAGAAGCCCGTCATATCACCGCGCAGTGAAACAATAATTGAAAAAGGCATGGTCTTCACCATTGAACCCGGTATCTACGTACCCGGTTTCGGTGGTGTCAGAATTGAGGATACGGTTGTTGTCGCAAGCGACGGCTGCAGGCTTCTCACGCGAGCACCCAAAGAATTGATACAGCTTTAGGAGCCTGTCGGACTTATGAGAAATCTACTGCAAATTCGCCTGAACGGTCCATATTTCACCGCTTTCTTGGTCAATAGAACGACTATTGTCCTGCAAAATCGGCAAAATCTGTCCTCGCCCAGGCGAATTTTCGCTACGATTTCCTAAGTCCGACAGACTCCTAGCCTGCATAAAGTCTGGTACAGCATCATCGACATTTATTTGCAATAAAAAGGAGAAACGAAAATGGACATCAAAGATCTGAAACTGTTGATAAAAATGATCACGGAAACCGATATTACCGAATTTGAACTGGATAACTCGGAAGAGAAGATTGTTATTCGTCGCGGTCCCAAGACCGAATACATTAATGTTGCTGCCCCGGCGCCACAGATGTTTTCTGCACTTCAGCCGGCAGCCGCTCCGGTTGCCGCGGCCCCCGGTACGCCGGTTGCAGCTGCAGCTGCAGCAGTGGAAAGCGGTGAAACCATAAATTCTCCGATAGTAGGGTCATTCTATCGTGCTCCGGCTCCGGATGCCGCCCCTTATGTTGAGGTTGGACAGGTTGTCGAGAAGGGGCAGGTGCTTTGTATCGTGGAAGCCATGAAGCTGATGAATGAGATCGAGTGCGAGTTCCGTTGCAAGGTCGTCAAGATCTGCAAGGATAACGCCCAGGCTGTCGAGTTTGGCGATCCGCTCTTTGTTGTTGAAAGGGTTTAGTATGTTCAATAAAGTCCTCATCGCCAACCGTGGCGAAATTGCCATCCGTATCATCCGCGCCTGCAAAGAGATGGGCATAAAGACGGTTGCGGTCTATTCCCAGGCCGACAGCCAGTCACTGCATGTCAAACTGGCCGATGAGAGTGTTTGCATCGGGCCGGCCCCCAGTGCCCAGAGTTATTTGAACATCAATGCCATTATCAGTGCTGCTGAATTGACTGATGCCGAGGCAATTCATCCCGGATACGGCTTCCTGTCCGAAAATGCAAACTTTGCCGAGGTCTGCGAGAAATGCGGCATTATCTTTATCGGACCTTCCGCAGAGAGTATGCGCATCATGGGCGACAAGATCAGTGCCCGCCAGGCGGTCATCAAGCAGGGCGTTCCGATCTTGCCGGGTACCAAGGAAGGTGTGCATTCGGTTGAGGAAGCTGTCAAGGTTGCCAAGGAAATCGGCTTCCCGGTCATCATCAAGGCTACTGCCGGCGGCGGTGGACGCGGTATGAAGATTGTTCACTCCCAGGCGACTCTCCCTAATGCCTTTGCGACGGCCCGTGCCGAAGCCCAGGCAGGTTTCGGTAATCCGGAAGTATATATTGAAAAATATTGCGAGCAGCCTCGTCATGTAGAGATCCAGATTCTGGCCGACAAGCATGGTAATGTCATTCATCTGGGCGAGCGGGACTGTTCCATCCAGCGCCGCCATCAGAAGCTCATCGAAGAGGCCCCTTCGACGGTTGTCACGCCCGATATTCGCAAGACCATGGGCGAAGCCGCTGTCCGGGCGGCTGCCGCGGTCGGATACAACAGTGTCGGTACGATTGAATTCCTGGTGGACAAGAACAATAACTTCTACTTTATGGAGATGAATACCCGAGTTCAGGTCGAACACCCGGTGACTGAAATGGTGACCGGTATAGACATCGTCCGTGAGCAGATTCGTTCCGCAGCCGGCCTTCCGCTACGTTACAGGCAGGAGGACATTCAGATCAGGGGACATGCCATCGAGTGCAGGATCAATGCCGAGGATCCTTTCAAATTCACCCCCTGCCCGGGCAAAATTACGTCTTATCATCCGCCGGGAGGGCTGGGTGTTCGTGTTGATTCCTTCGTATATGATCAGTATTCGGTGGTACCCCATTATGATTCACTGATCGGCAAATTGATAGTGCACGCCGACACGCGTGAGGAGGCCATCAAGCGCATGGCCAGGGCGCTGGACGAATATATTATCGAGGGAATCAAAACCACGATCTTTTTCCACAAACGAATCATGGCAAACAAAGATTTCATTGAAGGCAATATCGATACGTCCTTCCTTGAAAGGATAGTACTGGAGTAACAATAATGGACTTTCCCGAAGAGCTTAAGTATTCCAAGGAACATGTTTGGGTGAGGGTTGAGGGCGGCACTGCTGTAATCGGGATCACTGATTTTGCCCAGGAAGATCTGGGATCTGTTTCCGGAGTCGAGTTGCCTGATGAAGGGGACGAGATAGAGCAGGATGATTCGATTGGCTCCGTAGAGGCAAGAAAGACAGTGGCTGATATTTATGCACCATTTAGTGGAACCGTACTATCAGTTAATCAGGAAGCGCTTGACAACCCTGCTTTACTGAATGATGATCCCTATGACGGAGGTTGGCTGGTTGAGGTGTCATTGGCTGATAATGATGAGTTGAAAGGTCTTATGTCGGCTGACGACTACGCTGACTATGTAGAAAACAGGGATTAGAATATAGTGGTACTGTGTGATATAATGGGCGAGATTATTAATCTCGCCTTGTTTTTTTTGAAAGGAATATGACGTGAGACGGATTGCCCTGATATCATTAGTAGCTGTATGGTTTCCTTCGGTTGTCGTCGCAGCGGATGTCGAACTGAAGCTCCGCCTGAGTGAAGCCATCAAGATGGCTGCGGAAAAAAATCTGGATGTGCGGGCGGAATATTACAATCCAGCCCAGTTTGAGGCGGCGATTCATCGAAACAAGTCAATTTATGACCCGTTATTATCGTTCGACACAACCTATGGTGATTCAACCTCGCCAACACTAAGCTCTTCCGGCAGTACAAATGGGCAAATTTTTGACATCAATGCTTCATTGTCCCAACTTTTTTGGACAGGAGCAACCGGGGCTATAGTCTTTCAAAATAATTATACCAATACCAATTCAGTTGTTTTATCGAATCAGCACTTCTGGCAGTCGCAACTTGGAGCCACTCTCAGTCAGCCTCTTCTCAAAAATTCCGGTCGTGAAGCTACTGAAGTTAATATCTCCATCTCCCGGCTCTCAAAGTACGCTTCAATTGAACATTTGAACTCACGTCTGATAAATACCGTGGCGCAGGTCAGAAACGAATATTTCAAACTCTACAGCCTGCGGGAACAACTGGAAGTCAGAAAGGTTTCGCTGGAACTGGCACGCAAGATACTTGGTGAAACCAAATCCCGTGTTAACGCAGGCGTGTTGCCGGCGATGGAAATTCTTAACGCTGAATTCGGGTCGTTCTCACGTGAAAAAGATGTCATTGATGCCGAAAAAGCGGTCAATGACCAACTGGATGTCTTGCGTCTGCTTCTGCAGCTGGAGGGGCGTGGCGATATTGTTGTCGTGGATCTTCCAACACGAGATTTGTATCAGGTATCAGAGGAAGAAATGCTCACGCGCGCCTTATCGCGTCCGGACATTAAGGAGTTGAAACGCAATCTCGAAATCAATGAACTGCAGACCCGTGTCTATGGCAATAACATCAAACCGGACCTCAGGCTGATGGCAACAGCCGGAGTTTCGGCCCTGGAAAAAACCTACCCCCGTGACATGGAAAAAATTGGAGCGCTCGATACACCCTACTGGACGATTGGGTTGAATTTCTCATATCCTTTCGGCAACCGGGCAGCTGAAAATGACTACCGCAAGAGCCGCCTCAAAACGGAACAGACAGCCTTGCAGATCAAAAGCCTGGAAGCAAGTGCCGTAAACGATGTTAAAGCTGCCATTCGTGGTATTACCGTTGGCTATAAACAGATTGAAGTGGCAGACCGTGGCCGAATCTATGCAGAAGAGCGTCTCAAGGCGTTTATCAGGAAAAATGAAGTCGGCCTTGCAACGACCAAGGATGTGCTTGACGTGGAGAATGACCTGGCAGCGGCCAAGAATAATCAGATAGCTGCGCTGGTAGCCTATAACAATGCCATCACTCAGCTTTGGCAGGTAAACGGTGAAATTCTGGAACGTGAAGGTATCCATGTTGTTGAAGATGATATGGACAGACTTTACAAAAATACGCGCTGATGCTGCGAATCGGCCGGATAGCGTACGCTAACTGTACTCCCATTTTCCACGGGCTTCAGCAGCATTCTCCCATCACTGAGTATCAATTTATCGGCGGTGTTCCGTCTCATCTCAATGCCATGCTTTCGGCAGGCAAAATTGATGTCTGTCCGTCCTCCTCCATTGAATACGCGCACCATTCCGGGCGATACCTGATTCTTCCCGATCTTTCTATCAGCAGTATCGGTGCGGTCGCAAGCGTCCTGCTATTCAGCCGCATTCCGATAGAGGAGCTTGACGGGCAGACGATCCTGCTGAGTTCCGAGTCGGCAACGTCAGTAAATCTGCTCCGGATACTTGTTAAAAAGCGATTTGTCTGTTCCTGCCAATTTCGCGTTTCAACCCAGGCGCTGGACAAGGCACTTCAGGAAGCTCCGGCCATGCTGTTGATTGGTGACTCAGCCCTGCGCGCTTCCATGCAGGAGCATGATCTGCTTGTCTATGATCTGGGTGAACTTTGGCATGACTGGACCGGGTTGCCGTTTGTGTTCGCACTGTGGTTGTGCGCCCGGCAGGTTGCTGAAGAGCGATATGCAGAGGTGGCCTGCCTGACTCGCAACCTTATTACAGCGAAGGAGCAGGCCTGCACGGAATTTGAATCAATAGCGCAGGAATCTCCGGAAGCGAAGTGGATGGGCAAAGAGCGGCTGATTGCATACTGGACCGATAATCTCTCATTCGACCTTGGCAGGAAGCATCTGGAGGGCTTGGCTCTCTTTTATCGCTACTGTGCCGAACTCGGGTTACTGCAGAATGAACCGGAACTCTGTTTTTTGCCGGATATCGTGAACAGGCGCATATAACGAAATTATCAAGCCGACAAAGCAGATCTTTCCTTGTCAGGCGGGGTCTGTTTCCTTGCTGCATAATCATTCAGAATCCTGGCATGATCGAAACAGAGTGTTTCCGGCAGGTTTGAAAGTGGAAACACCGCCACATGTGCCGCATCATCTGCTGCCACGGGTTCTCCACAACCTTCAGCCATATAGACGGATGAAATGGTGTGCATGCGGCTATCGCGACCGGGGTCGGAATAGCACCCTAATAGTCTCAGGTTGTGTACCTCAAGTGAAGTCTCCTCCAGCGCTTCGCGCGCAGCCGCAGTTTCCAGACTCTCGCCGTAATCCACAAAGCCGCCCGGCAAGGCCCAGCCATAGGGAGGATTCTTCCGCTCAATCAGCACGATGCCGCCCTGTATCTCGATAATTATATCGACAGTAGGAAAAGGATTACGGTATTTTTTTACGTCTGCTCCACACGAGGGGCAGGTCAGGGCATCAAACGACATGGATACCTCCAAAAATAAAAAAAGGGGGATCCAAGATCCCCCTTCCGGTAAAAATATTTCAGCACGTATCCCGTTATTTCTTTTTGCTGCCGCCGGAAGCCTTTTTGGAGGCCTTGAGGGGGTTGACCTTCACGTCATCAACCTTGATGTCAAGTTTAACGTGGCTGGCAAAATTACAGATTCCGTTGCTCCACTTCTTGACTGGAGCCGGATAAGCGCTGCACACCTGACCGATTGTGCCGGTAACGATTCGTTCACAGCCCTCACAATTTTCCACCACCGTCTGGCAGGAGCCATCCGTGAATATACAACCTTGCTTGCCCCAAAAGGTACACTCGGTACCTGGAAGTACTGTCTGACACTGCATGCTTCTTCCTCCTGAAATTTTCTGTGATGAAATATAACCTTAGCAAGTATGGGTTTAAAAAGTCAACAGGAAAAATCCTTTACAGAAACGGCTCTTTGACTTGACGGACGGGCATTGCTGTACTATTGTAATGCGACAAAAGCTGTCCTATTATACTCAGGGGGTTTTCAATGACGCGTATTGCCTTCGGAACATCCGGTTGGCGGGGTATCCTGTGCGAGGATTTTACCTTTGATAATGTCAAAGTGGTGATTCAGGCTATCGCGGATAATCTGACCGCGGGAGGTGAACAGCATAAGGGTATAATCATCGGCTGCGATACCCGTTTCATGGGGCAACGGTTTGCCCAGGAAGCTGCCCGCGTTTTTGCCGGTTCCGGTATCAAGTCCTACCTGTGTAACCGGGATACACCTACGCCGGTGATCTCCTTCGAGATCCTGCGCCGGGGAGCAGCCGGTGCGGTTAACTTTACTGCCAGCCATAATCCGCCCGAGTACAACGGAGTCAAGTTTTCTCCCTCTTGGGGCGGGCCGGCCCTGCCGGAAACTACCCGGGATATTGAACAACGCGCCAATGAAATGCTGGGCGAGGTTTGTTACAAGGAGGTCCAGCTGGATGTCGCGTTACGGAACGGACTGGTAGAGCGTATTGATCCCCGTCCCGCTTATCTGGCCGACCTGGAAACCAAGATCGATTTTGATGCAATAAAAAGCATCGGCAAGCTGGGGGTTGACACGCTCTATGGAACCGGCCGCGGCTATCTCGATGAGCCGCTGCGTAAACATGGTGTCGCCTTCACCATCATCAACGACAAGCCGGACCCTTATTTCGGAGGACATCCGCCTGAACCGGCTGAAAAACATATTCCCGACTTCATCGCACTGGTAAAGGGCGATCCTTCCATCAAGCTGGGGATTGCGACTGACGGCGATGCGGACCGTTTCGGCATTCTGGATGCCGACGGTTCCTACATTGAGCCTAACTACATCATCGCCCTGCTTCTTGATTATCTGATCCGGGTGCGCAGGATGGAGGGCGGAGTGGCCCGCAGTGTTGCCACATCGCACCTGATCGATGCAGTGGCAAAAAAACATGGTGTGCCTGTTTATGAGACACCGGTCGGCTTCAAGTACATCGGCGAATTGATCAGTCAGGATAAACTGGTTATTGGTGGAGAAGAAAGCGCCGGACTCACTATTCGCGGTCATGTGCCGGAAAAAGACGGCATCCTGGCCTGCTTCCTGGTAGCCGAAATGGTTGCCCGTGAAGGCAAATCGGTACGGGAGTTGCTTGAGAGGCTGTATGGTGAGGTCGGGCGGATAGTAACGAAACGGGACAACCTGACACTTTCACCCGAACTTGAAACGGCCTACAGCGCAAAGGTCGGGGCGATTCCGACGGAGATAGCCGGGGCAAAGGTAACCGATGTAGTCAGGATCGACGGCACCAAACTGCTCCTGTCCGACGGCAGTTGGCTGCTGTTCCGCAAGTCCGGTACCGAGCCGGTTGTACGTCTCTACGGCGAGGCTTCCAATGATGGGCGTCTGGCCGAGGTTATGGAGGCCGGACGGCGGTTTATACTGGGTTGATTTTTTGACCTGCGGCAAGGATGCTGCGGGTGATTGCAGGTAGTATCAGAAGAAGGATGACAGGAATACACAAGAATTCGGAGGATAGAAACCATGTGGGATTACACACCAATCGTTAAGGATCACTTTCTTAACCCCCGTAATGTAGGGGACATACCGGATGCCGATGCTGTTGGCGAAGTCGGCAGCCTGGCCTGCGGCGACGCACTCAAGCTGTATCTCAAGCTGGATGACAATAAGGACAAGATCTTGGACGCCAAGTTCCAGACCTTTGGCTGTGCCAGCGCCATTGCTTCTTCATCGGCCCTGACCGAGATGGTCAAGGGCAAGACCATGGATGAGGCCCTGGCCATCAGCAACCAGGATATCGCAGACTTCCTGGGGGGATTGCCGGAAGAAAAGATGCATTGTTCGGTCATGGGGCAGGAAGCCCTTGAGGTTGCCATCTTCAAATACCGGGGCATGGATATTCCGGAGCACGACAGTGAACATGACCATGGCCACGCCTATCCTGACCACGAAGGGACCATTGTCTGTAAATGCTTCGGAATAACCGACACCTTTCTCAAAAAGGTAATTGAAACCAACCGGCTGACCACCGCCGAGCAGGTGACACACTTCACCAAGGCCGGCGGAGCCTGCGGCGGCTGTATCCCCAAGATTCAGGAGCTGATTGCCCAGGTGCTGGGTGATGCCGATGTCCAACCCAGAACACGCCCCGAGAAACTCTCCAACATGAAGAAGATGCAGCTGATCCAGGAAGTTCTGGAACGTGACGTCCGGCCGCTTCTGTGGGCCGATGGCGGTGATCTGGAACTGATCGACATCGACGGTTCCCGTGTTCAGGTGGCCTTCCGCAAGGCCTGTGCCGGTTGCGCCTCATCGGGCAATACCGCCCGCATGGTCGAGGTCAAACTGCGCGACCTGGTGGCCGAGGACATTGTGGTCGAGGAGGTTTCCGCATGAAAGAGATCTATCTGGACAACAATGCTACGACCAAGGTTGACGAGGCGGTCTTCGAGGAGATGCGTCCCTATTTCTGTGAGCTGTACGGCAACCCCAGCTCCATGCATTTCTTCGGCGGCCAGGTGCAGGGCAAGGTCAGCGAGGCCCGTAACCGGGTGGCTGCTCTTTTGGGAGCTTCGCCGGAAGAGATCATCTTTACCGCCTGTGGCACCGAGAGTGATAATGCTGCCATCCGTTCGGCACTGGAGGTGTTTCCCGAGCGTCGCCATGTCATCACCTCGCGCGTCGAGCACCCGGCGGTCCTGACCCAGTGTCGCAACCTGACCCAGAAGGGTTACCGGGTTACCGAAATCGGTGTGGACGGGGCCGGTCGGCTTGATATGGAGGAATACCGCAAGGCCATTGACGACGATACGGCTATCGTGTCCTTCATGTGGGCCAACAACGAAACCGGTGTGATCTTCCCGGTTGAAGAAGCCGCCGCCATTGCCAAGACAAAGGGGGCTCTCTTTCACAGCGATGCCGTTCAGGCCATCGGCAAGATCCCGATCAATATGGACGGTTCCGCTATCGACATGCTTTCTCTTTCCGGTCACAAGCTGCATGCCCCCAAGGGAATCGGTGTGCTCTATCTGCGGCGCGGCACTCCCTTCCGCCCCTTTCTGGTGGGCGGTCACCAGGAACGGAGCCGCCGGGCCGGCACGGAAAACGCCGCTGCCATCATTGCTCTGGGCAAGGCCTGTGAACTGGCCGGACAGCATATGGAAGCCGAGAACACGATCGTCAAGGCTCAACGTGACCGGCTGCAGGACGCCCTGATGGTCGCCATACCCAATGCCCGTATCAACGGCGGCGGGGCCGAACGGCTGCCCAATACGACCTCGATCGCTTTTGAATTCGTCGAGGGGGAGGCCATCCTGTTGCTGCTGTCAGAGCTGGGCATCTGCGCCTCGTCCGGCAGCGCCTGCACCTCCGGGTCACTGGAACCGTCTCATGTCCTGCGGGCCATGGGTGTGCCGTTCACCTGCGCCCACGGCTCAATCCGCTTTTCACTCTCGCGTTTCACGACTGATACCGAGATCGACACCGTTATTCGCGAAATGCCCGCCATTATTGCCCGCTTGCGGCAGATGTCACCTTTCGGCAGGGAGTTTCTGAAAGGGCAGGCCTAGAACTGTGCGTGCACTATTCATTCAATCAGGGCGGCCATTGTGGTCGCCCTTTGTTTTTTCTGGAGAATTGGCTGAAATACGTTAAAATATCCTCCACGCTTGAATGTCAGAAGGATTCCACATAATCTGCGGAGCACAAAATGGAGATTAAGATACCTGAGGTTGGTGAATCGGTGCGCGAGGCGCTGCTTGCCAAATGGTTCAAAAAAAACGGTGAACTTGTGAGCAAGGATGAAGCGCTCTGCGAGATAGAGACCGACAAGATCACGCTGGATATACATGCCGACGCAGCCGGTATCCTTTCGATTCAAGTGACGGAAGGGGCAACGGTGGCTATCGGCGCGGTTATCGGGTCGATTGCTGAACAGACTGCGGAGGCTCTGATTTTGGATAGCCGGCAGGCAGGTTCCGTGCCGACGACTCCTCGCGATGAATCCTTCAAAAGTGCGGTTTCATCACCGTCCCTGCGTCGTGAGATGCGTCAACAGGGGATTGCTCCGGATTCGGTTACGGGAACCGGCAAGGGGGGCAGGATCACTCCTGACGATATTTCTGCCCGTGTCAATGATAAAGACGGTCAGTCTCCGGAGCCAGATACGGTTCCCGAATCTGTCCAGCCGGCGCCACAGCCGGTTGTCGTCTCTGTTCCACTCCCGGAGTCCACACCTCCTGTTGCCGGGTCGTCTGGCGCCTTTCCGGCATTTGCGACTCAACAGGCCGCTTCGGTACACACCGAGGATGCGCCGCGTTATAACTCCGGACGTGAAGAGCGCAAGCCCATGTCCCCCCTTCGCAGAAAAATCGCCGAGCATCTGCTGGCCGCCCGCCAGCAGACCGCCATGCTGACGACCTTCAATGAGGCTGATCTGAGTCAGGTCAAGGCATTGCGCGAGAAACATCGCGATCAATTCCAGAAGCGCCACGGCGCCCCCCTAGGGCTGATGCCGTTCTTCGTCAAGGCCTGTGTGGAGGCCCTCAAGGAGTATCCCTCTGTTAATGCCAGCATTGACGGCGATGATCTGGTCTACCACAACTATTACGACATCGGCATCGCTATCGGCGCGGAAAAAGGGCTGGTAGTGCCGGTTTTGCGTGACGCCGACAAGCTGCGCATGTACGAGATCGACCAGTCCATTGCCGCGCTCACGGAAAAAATCAAGACCAATCGCCTGGCAATCAGCGATCTGGAAGGGGGCACCTTCAGTATCAGCAATGGCGGTGTTTACGGTTCCATGCTTTCCACCCCGATTTTGAATGTCCCCCAGAGCGGTGTGCTGGGGATGCACGCAATTCAGGACCGTCCGGTGGTACGGGATGGACAGATCGTTATCCGGCCGATGATGTATCTGGCCCTGTCGTACGATCATCGCATCATCGACGGTCGCGAGGCGGTCGGTTTTTTGAAGAAGATCAAGGAGTATATTGAAGATCCCGAGGAACTTCTGCTGGAAGGGTAGGGTGGATAGTGAAGCATGTGACAAGTCCTCGTCTGCTGCTGGTAATTGTACTGATGATGCTGGCGCTGATGCCTCTGACCGTTTCAGCAGACAGCATGGAGGGGCGTCTGGCTTACCGCAAGGGCGATTTTGCCGCGGCGTTTCGCGAATTCGGCACAGGAGTACAGAGCGGTCCGGTAGGTTCGTATTTTCTCGCACTCATGTATCTGCGGGGAGAGGGTGTCGCCAGGAATGAAGCCCGTGGCCTGGAGCTTCTCCGGATCTCTGCCGATGAGGGATATTCCGCGGCCCAGTATCTTCTGGGGCAGCGTTACTATTATGGTCAGGGCCTGCCCCGGGATATGGGACAGGCCATGTCGTATCTTCTGGCTGCTTCCGCAGATGACGACTATCGAGCCCATGTGCTGCTGAAGATTATCGAAAAAGGCAGCCGGGGTGAAAAAAAGGACCGAGAGAACATCGTGGTCACAGTAAAACAAAAGGCCAGGTCAAAGGTTGCCGATGCCCAGTACACCCTGGCATTCATGTACCTTATTGGTGACGGTGTGCCGAAAGATGGAGTCGAAGAGGTGCGCTGGTATCGTGCCGCCGCTGCCAAAAATGCCCGGGCGGCCTTTATGCTTTCCCTCATGTATCAGTATGGGGAGGGGATTCCGAAAAATACCGCGGAAGCACTTAGGCTCATGCGGATTGCCGCGCAGCAGGACGACCCCCGCGCCCAGTATTATCTGGGAACGTTTTACTACCAGGGTATCGGAACACAGATTGACCGGCAGTCCGCGGTGGCCTGGTTCTGGAAGTCAGCCGAAAACGGTTTTGCCGAAGCTCAACTGGCATACGGTATGTTGTTGCTTTCCGGTGACGGGGTCGCGGTAGATAAGTCTCAGGCCTTTGAATGGTTCGGTAAGGCTGCCAGGCAGGATAATGCCAGAGCCAAAGAGGTGCTGCGGGAATTGTTGGCCTACCGCGGTCAGCCGACAATATCTTCTATCAAAGATCCGGTGACGGTCATTACATCAGGAAAACATCAAAACGAGAACCCGTTGCGCCTGGAAGGCAAAGGGGTTTTTCTTGACCAGGGGACATTTGCTCTCAAGTTTTCCATGCCGACATTGACTGATGCCTATGCACCACAGAGCCAGCCTGCCGCGCGTCCGTTACTGGAGAAGCTCCAGGGGGGCACGTTTGATATTATTTTCCGTACGTCTCAATAACCGATTATGATTATAACCAAGTATGGCAGGATATGGACTGAAAGCGGAGGTACCTCATGGCGGAAGATGTACTTTATGATCTGATTGTTGTCGGAGCCGGCCCGGGCGGGTATGTTGCAGCCATTCGCGCCGCCCAGCTGGGCCTGAAGGTTGTGGTGATAGAAAAGCGGGCCACTCTGGGGGGAGTCTGCCTCAATGAGGGCTGCATCCCCAGCAAGGCGTTGCTTGATTCCAGCGAATTATTTGCCGTGGCCCGGGATAAATTTGCCCTGCATGGCATCGTTGTTGAACCGCCCCGGCTTGACCTGCCGGCTTTGCTTCGGCGCAAGGATGACGTGGTGAAGCGGCTGACGGAGGGCATTGCCTATCTTTTCAAGAAAAACGTAATAACCCTGGTTTCCGGCAGTGCCCAGCTGAAAGGGCCTGATGCGCAAGGGCTGCAGGAGGTGGCGGTCAAGACCGCCTGGCAGTTAAGTCTCATTGAAGGCAGCAGCAGTCAGCCTGCTCAGGATGATGCCGCCGGAATCGTCATGCTGCGCGGGAAACGTGTGTTGCTGGCGACCGGAAGCGAAGCGGTGGCACTTTCCGGCGCCCCGTTCGACGGCCAGGTGGTGGTCAGCGCCCGGGATGCGCTCTCTTTTGAAACGGTACCGGAGCATTTGATCGTGGCCGGTGGCGGATATATCGGCCTGGAACTGGGTTCGGTCTGGCGCCGCCTGGATGCACGGGTGACGGTCATGGAACTGCTGCCCGGAATTCTACCGACCATGGATAAGCAGGCTGCTGATACGCTCTATCGCTCGTTGCGCAAGCAGGGCATCCAGTTCAAGCTGGGGACGCGCATCACCGGGGTGCGACGTATCGGGGCCAAGGCGATTGTCCAGTTCAATGACGGCAGCGGCAGCGAAGAGGTCGATTGCGACCGCGTACTGGTGGCGGTTGGTCGTAGACCGTTAACAGCCGGCCTGGATCTTGAGGGTGTTGGCGTAGCCGTCGATGAAAAGGGTCGGATCACGGTTGATGAGGATTATCAGACGACGGTAGCGGGCATCTATGCCGTCGGCGACCTGATTGCCGGGCCGATGCTGGCCCATAAGGCCTCGGAGGAGGGCATCGTCTGCGTGGAACGCATGACGGGGCTGCGTTCCGTGGTTGAATACGATTTCATCCCCGGGATCTGCTACACCTGGCCGGAGTCCGCGGCTGTCGGTCAGACCGAGGAACAGCTCAAGGATGCCGGGATTCCGTACAACACGGGCAGGTTCAACTTTGCCGCCCTCGGAAGGGCGCGCTGCATGGATGAAACCGAAGGCTTCGTCAAGATCCTGGCCCATGCCGAAACAGACGGGGTTCTGGGGGTGCATATCGTCGGCCCGCGGGCCTCGGACCTGATTGCCGAAGCGGTCACTGTGATGAGTTTCGGCGGGACAGCCAGGGATATCGCATTGACCTGTCATGCCCACCCGACCCTCTCGGAGGCGCTGAAAGAGGCGGCGCTGGATGTGCACAAGGAAGCCATTCACGCCTGAGTACTTGGCTGCAAGCGACAATGCAATCCACTGAGAGATCGTGTATCCAGAGCAAGCCGGAGGGAGAGTCTCCAATTGACACCATAATTACGTATGGCATACTATTGGTACTAAATGCCATACAGGAGTGCAGCCATGTCGGTAAAAGCAACCTTTGCAATTGATGATGGAGTCTTGCAGGATGCGCGAGAGTACGTGAAGAATAACCATCTCAAATCACTGAGCGCCTTTGTGGAGCGGTCCATCCGCGAAGAGCTCACGCGCATGCGGCAGGAGAAGATCAGGAGCGCCCTGCTTTCGGCGGGGAACGACCCGCTTTTTATGGCGGATGTTATGGAGATTCAGCAGGCCTTCGAGCATGCCGATCAGGATGCGGCATCATGAATTATAAATGGTTCGTGTTCATGGCTGACCTCAATCCGGTGGTTGGTTCGGAACAGCAGGGGAGGCGTCCCGTGCTGGTCATCAGCGACGAGACGACGAATTCCGTCATGCCGGTTGTCACCATCCTTCCTTTAACCTCGCTCAAAAAGGGGCGCAAGGTCTATCCCAACGAGGTTCTGCTGAAAAAGGGGATAGCCGGCCTGGAGTCGGATTCAATTGTACTTGCCCATCAGATTCGGACCATATCCAAACAGCGCCTGATGATCTGCCTGGGCGAGGTTTCGGATGCAAACCTTCAATCCCAGATAAATGATTCGATGCGGGTTCATCTCAATCTGTAAATTTGGGGGTGACGTGGTGTGTGGAGGGTGATGTACCGGCCCTTGGTTGATCGGAATGATCGGAATTGACTCTTTGACAGGTGGGTGAGGGTGGGGTAGTATGAGGCGATTTTAAATGTTATGGATGTGGGGTTGAGATGGGATTTTGGGAAGTGCATATGTTTATAAAGCCGCTGAACCGGGTAGTATGCCGGTTGAGCGGCTTTTTTTGTTTTGATCGGGACTCGTAGTACATTGTAACGTTACATATTGCGTATATCTCGTAGGCCGGTTCAAACGAAGTGGAACCGGCTTGTTGCCATTGCCAACAGAGTTGCCGGATCCGCTAGCCGGTTTGCTGAATTGATAGTAACCTACAATAAGATTCTCATAACTCCCTTTTCTCTCGATAAATTTGTTGTAAAATATTACGATATATTTTACGATAAATCATTTCATCGGAGGTTATCAAGTCATGGCAACTCTTACCATTAACCGTAAAACCGAAATGGTTTCGGTCAGCGAGGCGACACGGCACTTGGCTGGTCTGTTGACCAAGTTGCGGGGACGTCTGGCGTCCAAATACTTTCTCACCAAAAACAACACCATCGAAGCGGTACTCCTCCCCATAGAAGAGTACGAAAAACTGCTCGACCTGGAAGTTGAACTTGATTATCTGATTCTTCATCACGAAATAACACTTCGGGAAGAGAATGTTTCCGGCAAACGTATATCACTGGCCGAACTGGATGAAAAATATGGCCTGGAGAGTTGAGCTAACAGAAGACGCGGAGCGGGACTTTGTCGCTCTTGACGGCTCGCTTCGCAAGCTTGCTCGCAAGAAGCTGGCAAAGCTTGAGGAAAACCCGTTCCTTGGCGAAGAGCTGCACAACAGGCCAGGTAGCGACCTGCGCGGTTATTACAAGCTCTACTTTAACGGCACGCGCTACCGGATTGTGTATCGTATTGAAAACGACATTCTGGTGGTGCTGATCATCGGTATTGGCCAACGGGCACATGGCGAGGTCTACCGGATGGTTGCCGGAAGAGCGACTGAAGAGTGACACCGGCGGTTAGTTCCGGATACGCACACACCACGGCAATAACGCCGACAGTATAACCAGCGCTCCGAACCCGCAGGCGATGAGCATGACGATTATGATCCACCCCAACTTTGCCACCGGTACCGGGTAGTATGCCGGTTGGGCGGTTTTTTTTGTTTTTGAATGTTTTCAAAAAAACTGATAGTTCAAGACTTGACCCTTCTGGGTTGGAATTGACTCTTTGACAGGTGGGTGAGGGTGGGGTAATGTGAGGTTGATTCTAATGTTATGGATGTGGGGTTGAGATGGGATTTGGGGAAATAGAACAATTATAAAAGGCCGCTGAACCGGGTAGTATGCCGGTTGGGCGGCTTTTTTGTTTTTGATCGGAACTCGTAGTACATTGTAACGTTACATATTTCGTATATCTCGTAGGCCGGTTCAAACGAAGTGGAACCGGCTTGTTGCCATTGCCAACAGAGTTGCCGGATCCGCTAAGCTTGATCCGGCCTACGAAAATACAGATGTTACAAGGTAGTAGTGATTGCATGACCATAGAAATCTAATGGAGTCGGGAAATTCGAAGACTGTCCGGATATCACGCTATTCAGACAACATATTTCACACTTTCACCCACAAGGGAGGCACCCATGGCGGAATCGACACAAGTCACCTATGAAAAAGGGAAGCTGTATGACCTGAACATTGCCGAACTACAACCGGATTCGGAGCAACCGCGCAAATACTTTGATGGACAGGCGCTGGCGGATTTGAAGTCCTCGATTGAAAAACATGGTGTATTACAGCCGGTTCTGGTGCGGCAGGGAACAGATGGCTCATTGTTGCTTGTTTCCGGTGAGCGGCGTTTTCAGGCTTCAATACTTGCCGGTTGTCTGACTATTCCGGCTGTATTTACTGATGGCGACCCAGCGGAAATTTCTATTGTTGAGAATCTTTTGCGGGAGAATTTGACTGCCATTGAAGAAGCAGAAGCGATTGAGAAACTGCGGGCACAACATGAATACACACTGGGTGATTTGGCTCTTGTTCTGGGCAAATCCGAT
>JAENWA010000085.1 GCA_016650295.1 Desulfuromonadales bacterium
GTTGTGCGGCAGGGAGAGGCTGTTTGCAAGGGGTGCTGGTCCGTGTGAAACCCAGCAGGTCAGTGATGATCCTCAGTGAGACGTCAATTTCGTGTTTGATGATATCCAGATATTCCCTGGTGGTTTCGTCCGCATCCGTCAGCTGCATCTTGAGGAAATAGATGGCATTGCTCATGATCCCCAGAGGGGTTCTCAGCTCATGACCGATGCTCCCGGAGAGCTGGCCGAGAATGGCGAGCTTTTCCTTGCGGATCAGTTCTTCCTGGGTTTCTATGAGTTCAGCGATCTTCTGCCCCAGTTCCGCGTTCAGTCTGAGGATCTCCAGTTCGCCTGACTTGCGCTCGGTGATGTCCAGTAATGTCCCGATTACGGCCGGCTTTCCGAGGATCATGGTTCGACTGCCGAAAACCTCAATGATCACAATCTCTTTATCCTTCCTCACCCCCCGGAATTCATAATGGATGGAGCGCTGCTCATCGCTCAGCCTCTTTTGCAGGTTGTCCCGTACCGTCGGCCAATCCTCGTCGAGGACGAGAAGGCGTGGGGATAACTTGTCTACAATCTCTTCAACCGCGTAACCAAAGATCTCGGCCATTTTGGGGTTGACGTACCTGAAGAAGGAATCCTGGATGATATAAATGCCGACGAGCGCATCCTCCGACAGGTTTCTGAATCTGTTTTCCGATTCAAGGAGCGTTTCCGCGGCGTGCAGGTGTTCGTTGCTTTCCTGCTTACGTTCCGAGTCCGCAATGATTTCTTCGCTGACGCTCTGTGCCATAAATGTTTTACCTCCGCAGGTGCGGCACCGTAACTGTGGAACATCCGGTGACATAGTGCAATTCACTCTCAGCCTTGGTAGCTTCACATCACTATCTTGCTGTTATATCATGGATAATTATTATAACAATTAAACTGAAAAGAAATCTCAGCGCGACCCATCTCTTTAGTGTGTGGTGGGGACACCCGATGCTGGAAAAAATCATCAAAACAAAAATGATTCTTAAAGGTATTAACCCAAGCAAGTTTACACACCAATCCGACGATGATCCGGCAGTCTTGCAGCAGCTTGAAGGAATGTCGATGGAACTCGGATATCTCTGTCGGGGGGCCTCCTTTTCTGAGCCAGGCCTACCTTCCGAAGGCATTGATGCGTCAACCATCACTAACCCGACAAAAAAGATCCAAAAAATGGATATCATCACAGCCTGTTCATCGAAAGGCAGTATTGATGAAAAGCAGCTTGCCACTATTTTAACCGGATTATATCAGTAGTTATCCTGTGTTGCAGGCGTCTTGCCTGTCTCGGCAAAGAATCTTCGTATCAGCAGGTTGTGCAGCGGGAAGCCGAGCTCGATCGGTTCCTCGATCAGGGCGATCTCCTGTGTCTCTGATGACGAGAACGGTTTCAGGCAGCTTCGTGGCTGTTTCGCCGACAGGCCGCTGACGACCAGGGTGTTGTCCAGGCCGTTCTGCACGTCGTAGAGGCTGATCTCGCCGGTAGATACCCGTATGCCGGTCTCCTCGTACAGTTCCCGTTGGGCCCCCTCCTGCCAGGTCTCACCGATATCCAGATATCCACCGGGCAGCACCAGTGTACCTTTTCGGGGTTCAATATTTCTTCTGGCCACAACCAGGCCGTTACCCACAGGCACAAGGATTACTACCACCGGTATGGGATTCAGATAATTCGTGTTACCGCAGGAACGACAGGCGATCGGCCACGTTTCCTTGCCCGGGTACCTCGTTCCGCAATGTGTGCAGCAGGAATTTTTATCGAACATGGGGATGCCTTCCATATGGGAGATGTTCTGCTATCAAATGTAAAAAAAACATGCAGGCTTCGTTCCCATATCCGGATATTGCGGTATAATTACAAAACAGAGGTTTAAAGCACTGTAGATAATATACCCATTGTTGCCATTTGCTACACAAAGCCGACTGCGGGGATTTATCCGCAGTTCGCGTTGTGTCCTGTTTCTCCACACTTCCGGGGACGCAGATGGAGATGTCAGTTGTGAAACGGTTGAAATTATTGTGTAAATCAGCGTTTTATTTATTGGCACTGCCGTTGCAATAAGGAAGACATATCACAGCGCATCGGGAAACGGTGCGACACAGAATGAAAGGAGAATACCATGGAAGTAGAAAATCAGGCAGAAGTAACATGCAGCGAAGAACCGCGTATCCTTGAGGAAATCCAGGTTGAGGAACTCGCAATCGACGGCATCTGCGGGGTGTACTAAGATGACTGCGGCAGGCATTAAGCTGCATCCGTCCTGCCGCGCGCGGCAAGAGGGGTTCGGTCTCCTGTTTTACGATTGCAGGGGACCGCGCCTCCTCTTCGCTGCATCTGGCACCCTTCTTCCCGCCGACTTCTTCGGGAAAGTCCGCGCTCGGGATGAATTCCCGGCCGGGACATCGGATTCCCAGAAGCAGGCCTTACAAAAATTCGTAACACAACTCCTGGAAAAAGGATTTCTCCATGAGCAATAAATATGTCGAAATGGGGATGCGCTCCCCGGTAAATCTGACCTGGGAGGTCACGCTGGCCTGTAACCTCCGTTGCACTCATTGTCTCTCATCATCCGGAGAAAAGGCCTGCAACGAACTCTCCACGGCCGAAGCCCTCGATTTGGTGGAGCAGCTGCATGTTGCGGGCGTCTTTCAGGTCAATTTCGGCGGCGGCGAGCCCTTTATCCGTCCCGATTTCGAAGAGATCCTGGCGGCCTGCCATGCCAGGGGCATCATGACCTGCATCTCGACCAACGGCACCCTGCTCACCCCTGAACGGGTAGCGCGGCTGGCATCCAACCGGCTGGTGGCCATTCAGGTCAGCCTGGACGGAGCCAAACGGGAAACCTGCGATGCCGTCCGCGGCGCCGGTGTCTTCGACGCGGCCATCGAGGCGGTCAAGCTACTGGCTGCCACCAAGATACCGGCCAGTATCAATACGGTCCTGACAACCCATAATGCCGACGAGATCCCGGCCATGCACGACTTGGCCCGCTCATTGGGCGTGTCGCTCAGGGTCAGCCGCTTCCGTCCGTCCGGACGCGGAGCAGACAACTGGGAATCCCTTCGTCCGACCCCGACACAGCTGATCGCCTTTTCCGACTGGCTGGCCAAAAGCGGCGACGTGCGCACCGGCGACAGCTTCTTTTCGCTGACGACCCAGGAACGCCAGGGTCTGGGACTCAACCTGTGCGGCGCGGCCAAATTGACCTGCTGTGTCAGTCCTACCGGCCACATGTATCCCTGTGCCTTTCTGCAGAGTGACCGTTTCGAGGCCGGCGACCTTCGCACCAGCAGCTTCCAGGAAATCTGGGACACGTCGGAGATCTACGCATCCTTCCGTAATCTGCGTATCCATTCCTGCGAGGAGTGCACCCGTTTCGATCAGTGTCACGGCGGCTGCCCGGCCGTGGCCTGGCATCTGAAAAACGATATCAACGGCGGTGATCCCGAGTGCCTTGAGCGCTGCGTGACATCTATCGCAGATAACCGGGTGTTAGAAGCGGCATAAATCGAAGAGAATCATGTAGGGGCGCAATGCTTGCGCCTTGGTGCAACTGCCAACACTGCAACAATTGCCACAAGGGCGTATGCAATACGCCCCTACAGAATTGATAAACTTTAGGAGCGACCCCATGATGTTTCCGAATCTGTTCTCACCCCTCAAGATAGGTACGGTCGAGGTAAAAAACCGCATCTCCTTTCAGCCGCACCTGACCAACTTCGCGGTAGACTGCCTGCCCAGCGAGCGGCACATGTACTACTGGGGGGAGCGTGCCAAGGGCGGCGCCGGCCTGATCATTACCGAGGAGATGAGCGTTCATCCGACCGACCGGGCCTACGAAAAGCTGATCGACGTCTACCATGCCGAGGTTCTGCCGGGCTTCAAAAAGATCACCGACTACGTCCACCAGTATGACACCAAGATCTTTGCCCAGGTCAACCACAACGGCCAGCAGTGCGACGGCATGATCTCGCGTCTGCCGGTCTGGGCCCCCAGTCCGGTCCCGGATATCCTCTTTCGTGAGACCCCCAAGGAGATGGAGCCGGAAGATATCGAGGAGGTCGCCCGCTATTTCCACCGCAGCGCCATCCATGTCCGTGAAGGCGGCTTCGACGGAATCGAGATCCAGTTTGGCCACTCCAGCCTAGCGCGTCAGTTCCTGTCTCCCTTGACCAATCATCGCAGCGACGAGTTCGGCGGCTCTCTAGAGAACCGCATGCGGGCCCCGCTCAAGTTCATCAGTGCGGTCAGGAAGGCGGTCGGCAACGATTTCACCCTCGGTATCCGCATGTGCGCCGACGAGATGATTCCCGGCGGACTCGACCTGGGACAGGTTCAGGAGATCGGTGCCATCTTCGAGGCATCCGGGCTGATCGATTTCATGGATCTCTCCATCGCCACCTTCTACAACCTGTATCTTGTGGAAGGATCGATGCATACCCCGCTGGGTTATACCATCCCCCTGGCGGCCGGGATGCGCGAGAAACTCAAGCTGCCGGTCTTCTGCACCGGCCGCATCAATGACCCGGTCATGGCCGAGAAGGTACTGGCCGCGGGCCAGGCCGATATGATCGGCATGTGCCGCGGGCTGATCTGCGACCCCTTTCTGCCCAAAAAGGCCTTTGAAGGGCGCATGGACGACATCCGCTACTGCGTGGCCGACAACCAGGGCTGCATCGGCCGCATGGGCGTCAACAAACTGCTTGGCTGCATCCAGAACCCGGCTGTCGGCCTGGAAAAAGAGTGGGGCGAAGGGACCCTGGAAAAGGCGGCCGTCAAGAAGAAGGTCTTCGTAGTCGGCGGCGGGCCTGGCGGGATGTGGGCGGCCAAGATGGCCGGCCGCAGGGGCCACAATGTCACCCTCTTCGATCGCAACGAGGCACTGGGCGGCCAGATTCTGACCGCCATGAAAGGCTCAGGACGGGACGAATTCGGCGTTATCATCCGCAACGAGAAGGAGCAGGTCACTAAAGCCGGAGCACAGGTAAAACTGGGGGTCGAAGTGACCACCGAGCAGGTTCTGGCGGAGAAACCGGACGTGGTCATCATTGCCACCGGCAGCCAGCCCAAGCAATATCCGGTTGGCGGCGCAGATGGCCCCTCGGTCTATAATGTCTGGCAGGTGCTGAACGGTCAGGCCCAGGTCGGGGAAAAGGTCTGCCTGATCGATTACGACGGCCACCACCGGGCCACCTCCACCGCCGAGTTCCTGGCCGATCAGGGCAAGACGGTACATATCATCACCTCCAGCCTCTTTGTTGGCGCTGAACTGGGACCGACCCAGGACCTGTATCTGTCCCGCCAGCGTCTGCTCAAGAAGGGGGTCAGCTTCACCCCTGATATCGCCGTGATGGAAGTCGGCGGCGAAACCGGCGCCAAGAACATCAAAGGCTTCAATGTCTACAACAATGTCTGGGATGAGTGGGGGCCGTTCGATTCGATCGTGCTGGCCATGGGACAGAAGTCCGATGACTCGCTCTACACATCCCTCAAGGGCAAGGTGCCCGAACTGTACCGTATCGGCGACAGCGTTGCCCCCCGCAAGGTCGATATGGCCATCTGGGAAGGTCATAAGATCGGGAGGGAGATCTGATGGGCATCAACGGCAAAATCCTCGTTTTTGTCGATCTGCCCGACGGTGAACTGGATGAGACCGGTCGAGGACTGCTCTCCTACGGGGCACGCCTGGCCGGAACCCTCGACTCTCCCTGGGGTGCGGTTGTTGCCGTTACTCCCGATAGCGTGCAACTGGCGGCCTTCGGCGCTTACGGTACTCCAACGATTACCTGCATGGCAGGCGGAGAAACACTGCTCGATACACCGGCGCTGCTCGGAAAAAGCCTGGCCAAGCTGGCGCAGGATGAACTGGCCAGTGTTATCGTCCTGCCCCACAATGACCTGGGTACAAGCCTGGCGCCGGTCGTTGCCCATGAACTGGATGCCGCCATCATGACGGAGCTGGTTACCGTCCGGCAGAATGCCGATGGAGTGCGGCTCTCCCGCAAGGCACTTGGGGTCCGGGTAGCAGAAACCAGGCTGTGGGACTGCTCACGCCCCCTGGTGGCCACGATTCCGCTGCGAGCGCTGAGCCAGGTGCTCATGCCGACGGTCCGCCCCAGTGCGCCCGCCGTTGCAAGCTGGCGTACCACCGCTCCCATCTCCGGCGCGGCGGCAGCGATTACCGGCCGGATCCCGGCCGACCCGCAGACCGTTGACCTGACCGAGGCGGAGGTGATTTTCAGCGCCGGCAAGGGCTGCGACCCGGCCACCTTCGAACAGCTCAAGGAATTGTGCAAACTTCTGAACGTCTCCTTCGGTGTCACTCGACCGGTTTACGACCTGGGATGGACCAGTTTCGAACGGATGGTCGGCCAAACCGGCCGTACGGTAACACCTGGGCTGTATGTGGCCCTGGGGATCTCCGGCTCCATGCATCATGTGGGTGGCATCAAGGATTCCCGCCGGATCGTGGCGGTTAACATAGACTCCAAGGCCCCCATCTTTCCCAATTGCGATGAAGGATTCGTGGCCGACCTCAAGGAGTTGCTGCCGCGCCTCCTGGACCAGGTTAAAACAAGGATCGGGGGTACGCCATGAGTAAAACCTATCAGGCAATCGTTATCGGAGCCGGTCCGGCCGGCTCTTCGGCCGCCCTGACCATGGCCCGTGCCGGACTGGATGTGGCCTTGGTTGAACGGGGCACCTTCCCGGGTGAAAAGAACATGTTCGGCGGGCTTCTGCACAGGATGCCCTCCCTGGAAAAGATCTTCCCCGATTTCTGGGAGCGCGCGCCGCTGGAGCGTCACATCGTCAAGAAGGGTGTTACCTTCATGACCGGCGACTCCAGCTTCAGCACCACCATTGAGGCGGGCAGCTTTGATCGTCCGCCTTACAACGGCTACACGGTCTTCCGTCCCCGCTTCGACCGCTGGTTGGCCGAGGAGGCCGTTGCAGCCGGCGCCACCCTGATCACCCGCTCCACGGTCGATGAAGTGGTGCGCAAGGATGGCCGGATAACCGGAGTCACAATCCTGGGCCGCAGCGGACAACTCAGCGCCCCGGTGCTTGTTGCCGCGGACGGTGTCCTGTCGTTCACGGCACAAAAGGCGGGACTCCGCAAGCCGACCTTCGACCCGGCCCAGATGGCTGTAGGTGTCAAGGCGCTGATTGATATGCCCAGGGAGGTGATCGACGAGCGCTTTGGTCTGGTTCGCGATCAGGGTTTTGCCAATGAGTTCGTCGGCTGCACCGAAGGCGTGCGCGGCGGCGGTTGTTTCTATACCAACTACGACTCGCTTTCGCTTGGCCTGGTCTTTCATCTGGCCAGCCTGCGCACCAGCGGCAAAACCCCCTATGACCTGCTGAACGCCTTTATGGAGCAACCCCAGGTGGCAAAGATGATTCGCGGCGGTAAACTGCAGGAATATTCTGCGCATCTGATACCCGAGGGCGGTTACGATATGATCCCGGAACTGGTCGGTGACGGCATCGTCGTGGCCGGTGACGCAGCCGCGCTTTGCAACGCAACCGGCTTAAACCTGGAAGGCATCAATCTGGCCTCCCACTCGGGGATCGTGGCTGGGGAAGCGGTGATCGCCGCCCACCAGGCCAATGATTTCAGTCGTCAGGGACTTGCCGTCTATAAAAAATCCCTGGAAGAAAGTTTTGTCATCAAGGACCTCAAGCAATTTCGCAAGGCGCCGCACATGCTCCATAACAATCGCATCTATCAGGAGTACCCGGAGCTGATGTGCAGTTTTATGGAGAACATCTACCGCATCGAAGGGGCCCCCAAGGAGAACGTAACCAAGCTGTTCCTGAAATCGGCCAAAGAAAAGGTCGGTCTTGGAAAGCTGCTGGCGGACGGCTTCAGCGCCTGGAGATCACTATGAACATAGATGAAATATTCGACAACACCAGTTTCACTATCGACCGGGAACCTCACATCGTTCTCGATGCCACAGTATGCGTCAGCTGCGACAACCGCGGTTGCGCCAACTCCTGCCCGGCCCGCTGCTATACCTGGTCGGAAGAGGAGCAGAAGATGACCTTCGTACATGACGGCTGCCTGGAGTGCGGTACCTGCTATGTCGTCTGCCATCGCAACGCCTTTACCCGCTGGCGCTATCCCCGGGGAGGGTTCGGTGTGGCGTACCGGATGACGTAACGGCAAGTTTGAAGTATGAATTATGAAGTATGAAGTCAATTTCATAATTCATACTTCAACAGTCATAATTCAGAATTTTTATCTGGAGTTATCATGCACAACAATAAACTCGATATCCTCGTCCTCCTGCGGGAAACCAGTGATCCCCGTCCTCCGGCCCGCGTCACGACACGCGGGGCTGCCATCAGCGACCGTGGCCTGCGCCGTGTACCGAACCCGGCTGACCTGGCGGCCCTGGAAGAGGCTCTGCTGCTCAAGGACAACCTGGGAGCGCGGGTTACCGTGCTTGCCATCGGACCTGAGCGGCTGGACGACACCATCCGCCTGGCCTTTTCCATGGGCGCGGACCGCGGCATACGTTTCTGGGATCATGGGCTGGAAGGTAGCGACGCCGTGGCTGATGCCAGGGTCCTGGCCCGCATCACGAAGATACTCGTACCGGACCTGGTCTGTACCGGCAGCCGGATGGCGGATCGGGGTGATGAGCCGGTGCCGGCCCTGGCAGCTGCCGCAGTCGGCATGCCCTGCATCTCGGCCGCCGTCTCGTTCACTCCCAAAAATGAGTGGGTCGAGGCGGAGCGCAAGTCGGACCGCGGTGCGCGTCAGACAGTGAGCGCCCCGTTTCCCTGCACGGTCCTCTTCGAGGAGGTGCGTGATCCGCGCTATCCATCCATCGAGGCGGTCACACAGTCGTTGAATGTTCCGATCGAGACCTGGGATCTGGCACAACTGGGGCTCCCCTTCTGGGAGATCGGCGCCGCCGGTGCCTATCTTGCCGTGGCTGATTATGGAGTCCCGCGCCCCGACCCGGTTCGTGTGGTGACACCCGATCCGAAATTGCCGGCCTTCGAGCGGATACTTTCGCTGCTTTCCGGCGGCATTAAGGCTCGCGAGGGGAAACTGAATACACTTTCGCTCGATGATACGGCAGCGGGAATCTTGCGAATCTTCAGCGAAGAAGGGCTGTTGGTGGAGAGGGCGTGATGGGAACTATGGGATGCAGCCCGACTTGTCAGACTGGTCCAATGCAAGAGCAGTAACGAGGCCACTAACATGAACTACCGCCTGGCGCAAAACGTTGAACTGATCGAACGGGAAGGAGGCTTATTCCTCATTTCCAAAACTCCTCTCTGCGTACTGCGCCTCAACCGCTCCCTGGCGAATCTGGTCTGGCGCGGGGCAGGCGGGGCAACCATCGAACCATTCGAGGCCGAAGCCCCTGTCATGGAGCAGCTGGCATCCAAAGGTTTCGTGGAGCGGCTTCCCGGCACGGCACAACAACCCGCCACGCTGCCGAATATCAGCATTGTCATCCCGGTCAAGGATCGCGCAGGAGAATTGCAACGCTGCCTGACCTCCCTCTCCAACCTCAACTATCCCCAGGAAAAACTCCAGGTCATCGTCGTGGACGACGGCAGCATTGACGACTCTCCGCTGGTGGCGCGACAGTTCCGGACTCTGCTGGTGTCTTCGGGCGGCGTCGGCAGAGGTCCCGCTGCTGCCCGCAACGTAGGTGCATCCATGGCCAACGGAGAGATACTGGCCTTTATCGATTCCGACTGCAGCGCTTCGCAAGAGTGGCTGAACGAACTGATCCCTGCCTTTAACAACCCGGCCATGGCAGCGGTGGGGGGGCAGGTGGACGGCATGTGTACCGAATCGGTCGTTGACCGTTATGAATCAATCATGTCCAGCCTTTCGCTCGGCTCCCATGAGCGCACGGGCAGCGGCGGCAACGACACCTTCTATCTGCCAAGCTGCAACCTGCTGGTTCGGCGCAACGTCTTCCGGAGCGCCGGCGGTTTCAAGGACGAGATGCATGTGGGTGAGGATGTGGACCTGACCTGGCGTTTGCGCGACAAAGGCTGGACCATCTCATACCTCCCGTCGGGTAATGTACTGCACGAGCATCGCAGTTCGATCCGTTCCTTCATGTCACGACGTTTCGATTACGGTACCTCCGAGGGTATGCTGCAACTGCTTCATCCCCGGCGCAGGAAGCAGATGGTCATCCCGCCTGTTCTGGCAATCGTACTGATGCTCTGTCTGGCTGCTCCTTTTGCAGGGACATGGATGTTGCTGCTGGCGGCCGGACTGCTGGTGGCCGACGCTGTGATCGTCAGGTTCCGTTTTATCCGCCGCCGACTCCCCATCGGACTGCCGTCACTTTTCGGCGGGCGTTTGCGGGCTCTCGGCAGTTTGGCCTACTACCTCAGCTACCACTTGGTCCGCTACTATAGCGTGCCGCTGATCGTTATCGCCCTGATGGCTCCCGGCTTCTGGGCCCGGGCCCTGCCGGTTGCGGTCATGCTGTGCGCCGCCGGTGTCGATCATGCCGTCAGAAAACCGCCGTTGTCGTTCATCCGTTTCTGCGGGGTCTATTTCCTGGAGCAGATCGCCTACGGAGCCGGGGTCTTCTGGGGTTGTCTGATTCGTAAATGTTTCAGCAGTTACCGGGTCGTTCTGCTCCGGCAGATGGAGCAGTCTGCTTAAGTACACACATTTTACTCCGAGCCTCACTGCCTGCAGGAATCCTCCCACGGCAGCAGGCCATTGGGTTGTGCGGGAAACGGCGCAGCCTTCCTTTGAAAAGGAGAATTTCACCTGTGCCAGTCACAGGACAAAGGGAAAGGGGAACACGTATGGACAAGATCGCACGGATTGACATGGGGGCCGCAGGCGGCCCGAAGGTAACAGTTGGCGACCTGGGCGAGTATGCCGGGCTGGGCGGCAGGGCGATGACATCTCTGATGGTCGCTGCCGAGGTCCATCCTCTTGCCCATGCGCTGGGCGCCGAGAACAAGCTTGTCATCTCCCCCGGTATGCTGAGCGGCACCACCGGTTCCATGACCGGCCGGCTGTCGGTCGGCTGCAAGAGTCCGCTGACCGGCACCATCAAGGAATCCAACGCCGGCGGCCAGGCCGCACAGGTGCTTGCACGCCTCGGCTATGCCGCAGTCGTTCTGGAAGGAAAACCGGAAGGTGACGATCTCTACAAGATCCTGATCAACAAGGACGGTATCCAGGTCATCGTGGACAACAGCCTCAAGCTGATGGACAACTACCCGCTGGTGGAAAAGCTGCGCGGTGAGTACGGCGACAAGGTGGCTTACATGACCATCGGTTCGGCTGGCGAGCGCAAGCTGTTGGCAGCCTCCATCGCCTGCACCGATCCGGAACTGCGCCCGACTCGTCACTGCGGCCGCGGTGGTGTGGGAGCCGTCATGGGCGCCAAACGGGTCAAGGCGATCATTATCGACGACGCCGGTATGAAGATGCGTCCGCCCAAAGAGCCGGAAAAGTACCGCGATGCCAACCGCAAGTTCGTCGAAGGGCTGCGCAAACACCCGGTCACCGGCGAAGGGCTGCCGGCCTACGGCACCAACATCCTGACCAATGTATTGAATGAAGCCGGGGGTTATCCCAGCTACAACTTCAAAGGCGGGCAGTTCGCCGGCTCCAACAATCTGAGCGGCGAGACCCAGGCAGCGCTGGAAATCGAGCGCGGCGGGACGGCTACCCACGGCTGCCACCGCGGTTGTGTCATCCAGTGTTCGGGGGTCTACAACGACAAGGATGGCCACTACCTGACCAAACAGCCGGAGTACGAGACGGTCTGGGCCCACGGCGGCCACTGCGGCATCGACGATCTGGACACTGTCGCCCACCTCGACTTCCTGGACGACAACATCGGCGTGGACACCATCGAGATTGGGGTCACCATCGGTATCGCCATGGATGCCGGCATCATCGAGTTCGGAGACAAGGAAGGGGCCATCCGGCTGGTGGAAGAGATCCAGAAAGGGACCCCGCTGGGCCGCGTGCTCGGCAGCGGCGCCGCCATCACCGGCAAGGTCTTCGGCGTGGAGCGCGTACCGGTTGTCAAGGACCAGGCCCTGTCGGCCTACGATCCTCGCGCCATCCAGGGTATCGGCGTGACTTACGCCACTAGCACCCAGGGTGCCGACCACACCGCCGGTTACGCCATCGCCACCAACATCCTGAAGGTCGGCGGCGACGTGGATCCGCTCAAGACCGAAGGTCAGATCGAACTGTCGCGCAACCTTCAGATCGCCACGGCTGCCATCGATTCCACCGGAATGTGCCTGTTCATCGCCTTTGCCATCATGGATCAGCCGGAGACCTTCCAGGCGTTGCTGGATATGCTCGGCTCCTTCCACGGCATCACCATGACCGGCGACGACGTGGTGGCGCTGGGCAAGAAGGTGTTGTCCGCCGAGCGGGATTTCAATACCCGGGCCGGCTTCACCAAGCATCACGACCGGCTGCCGCGCTTCTTCTACAACGAGCCGATCGCGCCTCACAACCAGACCTTTATGATGAAGGATGAAGAGCTGGACGAAGTATTTAACTGGTAATCTGTACGGTAGGGGAGAAGCAGAAGCTGCTTCGTCCTCCGCTGGAGACGGCCATGCAGCACACGATACTTGACCAATCAGACGTCGTCCCCGGATTGGAAGCCGTTGCATTGCACCTGGACTCTGACCAGCTGAGCAGCTTCTTCCCACTCCTGCAAAAAGGTGTAACGGTTCCGGCTATGGTCGGCTGCACACTCCGAAGCCTGCTCAGTGACCAGTTAGCTATTCCTGGCGACTACGTGACCGAGCGGATTACCACCATATTTCTCGACAACCGTCCCGTTGATGACCTGGATCGAACCATCGTACGGGATCGTTCACGGGTAACCCTGTCGGCCGCCATGCCGGGCCTGGTGGGCGCCACCGTGCGGCGCGGAGGGTTTTACGCCGCGCTACGCCAGGGGATCAGCCACGTAGCTGGCAGCGGAGCAGCTTCAGGTGAGAGCGGGATGGTACGCCTTAAACTCTTCAATCTGATGCTGGCGGAGCTTGGCCCCCTGATCCTGGCGCGCGGTCTGATTCTGGAGCAGGGAGAGCTTGAACTTCTTCTGAAAAGTCTCTCCTGTAAACCGGTGGGTACTTCAACAAACACCGGTCAGGTACTTCTAACCGTTCTATTTAGTGAGTTAGAAGATATTTTCTGAGCGTTTCTGGCAGAAAATATCTTCGTAAACACACTTATCCTGTTTATCAGGGACAATGAGTGAGACCATGAACGTAACCGTAAAACTGTTCGCTTCTTTCCGCACCGGGCGTTTTGAAATAGAATCCGTCGATTTTCCGGCCGGAACCACCGTGGCGGACGTGGCCGACAGATTGAAACTGCCGCGCACCGAGCTGGGGATCATGCTGATCAACAGCCGGCATGTCAAACTGGATCGTATACTGGCTGAAGGGGATACGCTGGCACTCTTTCCGCTTCTGGGCGGCGGGTGATATGGATACCCTGCCGATTTTCGTACGTGATCATGCCGAAGGTCAGCTGCTTCCCTGGAATCGCCAGGTCGAGGGGGCCGAACAGTTCGGTGTGACTCTGGCCCATGTGGAAGAGGTGGCCCTGGATCGGGGTATCCTGCCGTCCCGCTATCAGCGCAATCGCAAGGCTCTGTCCGTCACGGACCAGCTGACCCTGTTCCGCAGCAGCGTGGCCGTGATCGGCTGCGGCGGTCTGGGCGGCTATGTGGTGGAAGAACTGGCCCGTCTGGGGGTGGGCAGGATTGTTGTCATTGATCCGGATGTCTTCGAAGAGCACAACTTGAACCGGCAGTTATTCAGCAGTCCGGATAATCTGGGACAGGCCAAGGTGAAAGCGGCGGTTACACGAATCAACGCAATAAATCCCGCGGTAACCCTGGTGCCGTTTCAAGCGGCATTTTCGCCTGAAAACGGGGCTGGCCTGCTGGGAGGTTGCCGGGTGGCAGTTGATGCGCTGGATTCCATACAGGTTCGACTGGAGTTGGCGCAGGTCTGCAATGAACTGAAGATCCCCCTGGTGCATGGCGCTATCGCCGGTTGGTTCGGACATGTCACCACCCAGTTTCCGGGTGACGATACACTGCAGAACATCTATCACTCCTGGAAGGGGGGCAAGGGTGTTGAAGAAATACTGGGAAACCCCTCCTTCACACCGGCGTTGGTCGCCAGTCTGGAGGTGGCCGAGGTCTGCAAGCTGCTGACCGGCCAGGGAACACCCTTGCGGGGTCGTCAATTGATGATTGATCTTTTTTCGATGGAAATAAATATAATCGACGTGTGTGAGGGAACAAGGGAATCATGACAGAATTTGCAGAAAACTACATAATTCAGACCGTATCGCGAGCCCTGGATCTGCTGGAGCAGTTTCAGGAAGGCGATGCGGAGCTTGGCTTGATCGATTTAACCAGCCGGCTTAACCTCCAGAAAAACAATGTATTTCGACTGGTTGCAACATTGAAGGCCAGAAATTACATCGAAGTTAACAATTCTACCGGTAAATACCGGCTCGGTATAAAGACCAGGGCACTGGGACAGATCGCAACACGACAGGTTGATTTTGCGTACCATGCTCGTCCCTACTTGAGCGAACTTAAACAGCAGTGCCATGAAACCTGCTATTTTTCAGTCATTAAAGACGGGTATACCTGTTACATTGACGGGGTTGAATCGGACCTGCCGGTACGGGTGACCCAACGGCTCGGCAGCAGCAGACCGTTGTACTGTACTGCTGCGGGGAGGGTCCATCTGGCCTATATGGACCGGCAGAAACAGATGGAGCTTGTGTCGGGTTCTGAATTGAAACAACTCACAGCCCGCACAATTACAGACCCAGACCTTCTGAAAAGCGAACTGGACAAGGTGGCACAACAGGGGTACGCCATTGATGATCAGGAGCACGATGCCGGGGTAATGGAGATTGCAACACCGGTTTTTGACACACATGGCGCAGTCATCGGCGCACTGAGCATATCAGGTCCGGAGATGCGTCTTTCCGGCCTCCGGCTTGAAAATGAATTGCTTCCGCTCCTCTGTCAAAGTGCAAAGAGCTTCTCCAATGCACTGGGAAATTGCCGGACGGAGGCGGCACTTACCGAAATCAGCCTGCAATCACCGAAGCCGAAAAGGAAAACAAGAAAGCTTGAGACAAAACCGTACGTCTTCGGAGGATTGAAAACATACTGCTGATGCTCGTGGCAGCAATCGGGCATGTTGAGAAAACGAGCTGCCTTCATCGTCTTAGTGGTCACCCAAATTTAAGAAAATTTCTTTTCTTCTGCTGTTTTTGATATTTGTTCTTCTCGATTCCCCGCTCCGGTAATTGCGACTCACGTTCACATTACCTGTTTCAATCCCCAATAGCACAACATCCCCACGCTCACTGTGCCGGCCAGGGAGCGGGTTCTGAGGGCGAACAGCAGTGACGGCACAGCAGCCAGCATCTCACCGCTTGCCATTACGACCGGTGCCGTTTTCTGGGCCGCGATCATGACGACCCCGCTGATGGTTGTGGAATGGCGCTTTCTGCCGGTACGCGGGCTGGATAACTCGCTCCTGTGGGGAGCGGTACTGTACCTGGGGGTGGTCGCGACAGCCGGGGCGTTCTATCTCTGGAACAAGGGATTGAGCCTGGTGGAGGCCGGCACCGCCTCGGTGTTCTTCTTCCTGCAGCCGGTTGTGGGGGAAAACAGAGCCATAAACACTACCGCTGCCCCCTCACCCTAACCCTCTCCCTCAGGGAGAGGAGATTTTTAACCAACAAAGCAGGAAATTGGTTCCATTCAGGTTCTATTAATCTCTATCCACAGTGTTAGTTGCCCATTCAGCCTATTCCATCCAGTCGTCATCCTCTTCGATCGGCGCGAATCCCCGCCGCATGGTGTTCTCCGTAACTACCCGCGGGTCCATGAAGTGCAGAAGGTAATCAGAACCGCCGGCCTTGGTGCCGACGCCGGACATGCATGAGCCGCCAAAGGGTTGGCGACACACCAGGGCCCCGGTATTGTTGCGGTTGATATACAGGTTGCCCACCCGGAATTCACGTCGAGCACGGGCGAGGTGCTCGGGGCTGCGGCTGAAGATGCCGCCGGTCAGGGCAAATCGGGTGGAGTTGGCCCAGGCGATGGCCTGATCAAAATCCCTGGCGCGCATGACCGCCAGCACCGGTCCGAAGATCTCCTCCTGGGCGATGCGGTGCTCGGGGGTAATGCCACCGATGATCGTCAACGGCACCCAGTAGCCGTCCCCTTCCGGGACCGGGCTGGAGTAGAGCAGCCTGCCCTCCCGTTTTCCGACCTCGATATATTCCTGGATGTTCTTCTGCGCCCCGGCATCCGATACGGCTCCCATAGAGTATTTCGGGTCCTCTGACGGTCCTATCTGATAGACCTTGGCCGCCTTGACCAGGCGATCGACAAATCTGTCGTAGACCGCATCCAGCACGATCACGCGCGAACAGGCCGAGCATTTCTGCCCCTGGAAGGCGAAGGCCGAGTAGAGCACATGCGGCACCGCCTCGTCCAGGTCGGCATCGTCATCGATGATGATGGCGTTTTTGCCGCCCATCTCGGAGATGATTTTTTTGACATTGGCCTGACCGGGATGCACCTTGGCGGCCCGCTCGATGATGCGCAGGCCGACCTCCACCGAACCGGTGAACGCGATCAGGGATACATCCGGGTGATCGACCATGAAATCGCCGATGACCGAGCCCTGGCCGGGCACATAGTTAAAGACACCGGCCGGCAGACCGGCCTCGCGAAAGATCTCCACCAGGTGCCAGCCGATAATGCCGGTGATGTTGGAGGGTTTGAAGACAACCGGATTTCCGGCGACAATTGCAGCCGACGCCATCCCCAGGCTGATGGCCAGGGGGAAGTTCCAGGGGGAGATAATCGCAGCAACCCCCTTGGGCTCATAGAAATACTGGTTGATCTCGCCCGGCGCGTGGCCGATCCGCCGGGGTTCGCCGTAGCGGATCATCTCGCGGGCATAATACTCGAGGAAGTCGATGGCCTCGGTGACGTCGGCGTAAGCCTGGTCCCATTGTTTGCCAATCTCCAGCACCTGCCAGGCGGACAGTTCGAAGATGCGCTTGCGGACCGCTTCGGTACCTTTCAGCAGATACTGGGCGCGGTCGCGGGGACTGGTGTCGCGCCAGGCCGGAAAGGCCTTTTTGGCGGCGGCGATGGCCAGGGTGACTTCACCCGTTCCCGCCTGGCAGATCCGGCCCAGCACCTCGGCCGGATTGGCGGGGTTGACGGTGTTGCAGGTGTCAGCCGTGGTGATCTCGCGGCCATCGATGTAGAGTGGGTATGTTCTGCCCAGCTGCGTGCGGACGCTGGCTATCGCAGCGGGGAAGGCGGCCCGCTGGTCGGCCCGCGTGAAATCCACCATCGCCGCGTTGTCGAAACGCGTCAGTCCGCCGGGGCCGGTCTTTATCTTTCGCGGCTTTTTGGACCGCTCGGTGCGTTCCCGCTCGGCGGTGACGGTTGGGTCCTCCAGCAGGCGTTCGATCTGGGCATCTTCGGCAAAACTCTGCCGCAGGAAGGATTCGTTGGCGGTGTTCTCCAGCAGGCGGCGCACCAGGTAGCCCATGCCGGGAACCATGTCGCCATAGGGACAGTACAACCGGATGCGGCCGGCAACCTTGAGGATGCCCTTGCAGACCGGTTCGGCCATGCCGTACAGCACCTGGAACTCGTAGCGCGATTCCGGGACGTTCAGCTCGGCAGCGGTCTCCATGACCGCCGCTATGGAGCGGATATTGTGGGAGGCACAGGCGAAGTGGCAGATCCGGTGGTTCTCGAGGATCACCCGCGCCTGGCGTTCAAAGGCGGCATCGCTCTCGGCCTTGATCGTCCAGACCGGGACCTCCCAGCCGTTCTGCTTGGCCTTGACCCCCTCGTAATCCCAGTAGGCGCCTTTTACCAATCGTATCGAGATCTGTGTGTTCTGCTCCCTGGCCCAGGCCAACAGGTCGCCCAAGTCCTTGTCCGTGTCCTTCAGGTAGGCCTGCAGAACGATGCCGATGTGTGGGTAATCGCGGTATTCCAGCCTCAGGCGTTTGTACAGCTCGATGATGATATCCTTGTGGCGGTAGGTTTCCATGTCGATACAGAGGAAACCGCCCACCTCGACGACCTTGGCCGCGATGCGTCGCAGCTGCTTCAGCATGGCCGCCACCGAACCTTCGAAATCCTGCGGATTGGCCAGGGCAAAGAGTGCGGTCGGCTTGACGGCGATATTGATCCGCGGGGCGTGCCCCCAGTCCAGATCCGGCTCTCCGCAGGCACCGGGCAGCCCCTTCCAGCTCTGCTGCTCCTTCTTCAGGCTTTCCAGCACCTCCAGGTAGGTGCCGACATACTCCTCGGCCTCTTCCGAGGTGAGTGTCGCCTCGCCCAACACATCCACCACAGCGGCAAAGCCATCTTTGCGAAGCCTCTCGATATTTTTGACCGCCTCTTTGGTGTTCTCGCCGACAATGAACTGGCGAGCCATCTCCTGGATGTTGGCCGAAATGACCTTGTTGAGCACCGCGCCGCCCAGGGAACCGAGCATGCCGGCCATCCTGGCCCCGGTCTGGAGTACGGGAGGCATGTCCTTCTCTTCCCCAAAATACTCCCGGATGTGATCGGTGAGCAGTTTGCCGGTAGTCAGAGAGGGAAAGACATCCACGAAGCGGAACATCTGGATCTTGAACTGCTCGTTCTGCATGCTCCAGTCCATAACCTTGCCCATCCAGGCGCCTTTGTTGAACAGTGACGGTTTTTCACCGGCTACGGTGGTAAAAAACGCTTTGCCCCGATTGATGATCTTTGCGTTGAGTGCCGTGTCTTCCATTGAGTGCTCCTTGAATGTATCGCTGAGTGTATATACTGACAAAGTGTGAATGGTTAGACCATTAGTAAAATATTCCAGTGCAGACGCTGAATAATGTCGGCTTTCGGAAGTGGAGCCTCTTTCCAATAAGTCTCTCTGTCCTTTCCCCAGAGCTCAAGGACATCGATTCCATATGCATCAAAGCCAAGCGACACAAGTTGCTCAACCCCATGCCCGATCCCGCACCCGAAATCAAGGATCCGAGTTCCAGCGGGGAGCTCAACCCCAAGGTGTTCTCCGATGCGTAGAAACATCAGAATCGGCTTTCTGTTTTGACCCATTGCAACACCGAAGGATTGCCCGCCGATTCATTTAATATACGGTGTTATAACAATGGTTCTACTTGTTCAGCTTTAGCTGTCCATGAAGGACGATAGTGCCGGGTCTATCTTCAATGCTGATTCACAAAATGAGTTGAATAACGTGCAATAGCGTGTAGTAAAATCTGCGAAAGTTGCGGTGTAAGTCTATAAACATTGACAAGGCATTAACGTTGTTTTATTTATACCAGGTAAGAGTAATAAAATCGATTATAACGAATGTGAAACTTGGAAAACAATTTCACATCAAACAATTTTTCTGAGGGGTATTAATTATTTTGTTTTTTGCGACAAAAAAATATATTTTACTTATTATTCCGATAGGCTGCATCCTCGCGATTTCAGCCAGCGAGCCGTTGTGGGAGCATTTGGAACTCAATGCCTATGACATCAGAGTTCAATTGTGCCGGCATTTTGATATCGGTCACGCTCGCCCTTCAGGCAGGGTCGTCATGGTCGGCATAGAGGAACAGGCCGCACTCAAGAAAAAGCCTTTTATCTTCTGGTACCCTGATCTAGGACGTTTTCTGGAAATTGCTGCGCAGGCCAAGGCCAAGGCTATCGGAATTGATATGATTCCTTTCCATTCGCTCGAGCAGAAACTGGCCGACAGTTTCAAAGGGATGGAGGGCGATTTACCCAAGACCGCAACATTGGATGATATTGGCAGACAACTTGATGATGCCCTGGTTTCCCGCCTGATGAGGGCTTCTCGCGATACAGCAATTATTCAGGGGGTATCAGGTTCTCTGGTGCCGTTTTATTATGATCTGATGGCGTTTATGGAAAACGTTACCCCAGCTTCATTGCGTGTCGAGGCTGATCATGACGGTGTTCTGCGCATGGAGGCGCGTAGTATAGAAAAGGAGCAGGATGGATTTGTAGCCCAGATGTTCCGTGCCTCCGGATCAACGACCGCCGTCCAGGATCAGTTCAGGATTAACTTCAGTCTGCTAGACAAGATTCCGGTCTATTCTTTTGAAGAGATTGTTAGCGGATCTTTTGAGATGTCGAAGCTGAAAGACAAGCTGATTGTTCTCGGGATGGAGAGCAAGAATGAGGATGTCCACGAAACACCACTTGGCATGCGCCCGGGATCTTTGATTCATGCCGCCGGACTTGAAACCCTTCTGACCAATACTGCTATAGCCACACCGGGAATGGCAGCACGCCTCGGGATAATGACGATATTGTGTTTTGCAGCTTTCCCGCTCACGCGTTTCAGGCTGCCACTCCTGTCTTTCTGCTGGATCATCGGTATTATGGCAGGTTACTTTGCGGTTAATGTTCTGGCATTTTCCAAAAATTATGCAATTCCACTTTTTCCCCATGTTTTGTCGCCACTGGTTGTTTTTTCCACGAGCTACCTCTACCGGTTTATGGTCGAAGAGCGGAGTAAGCGCCAACTCTATCAAACGTTCAGCTACTATGTGGAACCTCAGGTCATTGATCAGCTTGTCACCCAGGATCCCGCGAATCTGATGAGAGGGGAACGTCGTGATGTGTGTATTATGTTTCTCGACATACGGGGATTCACCGCATTGTCCGAACGGATATCCTCAGAATCGCTGGTATCGATGCTCAACGTATTTTTTGGTCGAGTAAGTGAGATCGTTCAAGATAACCACGGATTTGTCAACAAGTTCATCGGGGACGGGATGCTGGCCTTTTTTGCCGTAGGCGCCAACTATGTCGATGATGCACTGCAGGCCTCACGGGAAATCTGCCAGGCAACCGAGCAGATGAACCAGTCCGGAGATCTCACCTCCATGATCGGTGAAAACAGACTTGCCATCGGTATCGGTCTGCATAATGGCAGTGTCATCCTGGGGAATATCGGTTCCCGCCGTAAGATGGATTTCACGGTAATTGGCCCCCCGGTCAATACCGCCTCACGCATAGAATCCCTGACAAAACAATATGCCCGGGAGATCCTGGTGAGCGATGCTGTACAGGCCGTTGCCGGTGGGCATTTCACTTTCGACCCTCTCGGTCGTGCCGAGGTAAAAGGTATCGAAGGGGGCGTTGAAATATTTGCTCTAAATATTTAAGTAGAATTTATGTATAGTTTAAAAGATTGCAGAAATACTTTTATCCAAGGAGAGTACACTATGTTTATTCGGATCGTGACGTTACTGTCGGTGCTCATGTTGTCCGTGTCCGCCTTCGCTGCGGACAACATCTGGAAGATTTTCGAGGTTAAAGGCAAAGCCAGTATTATCACTGAAGGCGGTTCCCGTGCGCTGAGCAATGAAAAGAGCCTGCTGGAGACAGTACGCAAGGGAAACAAGATAAAAACAGAGGCTGGCGGTAAAGTCGTTGTCGTTTCACTCAAAAATCGGCAGGCCTACGAGCTTGGCGATAACAGTGAGGCAATTGTTGAAGAGGAACAGGTGCGCGCGATCAAGGGCACTGTGGTGATCAAGAAAGGATTTTCACTCCCTAAATCCAGTGATGGGCGCATGGGCGGCATCGTCATGCGCGGGGCAGGGAACACGAGGAGCTGCTTGAAGGCGCTTTCCCCCCTAAATACCGCCGTACTTGACCTCACGCCCTTACTCCGCTGGGAAAATAACTGCGATGGTCTCACTCAGGTCACCATAACAGTGTTGGCTGATGAACGCACTGTATTGACGTCTGAAACAACTGAAACCTCCTTCAAAATTCCTGCGGAAGTTTTAAAACCGGGAAGCCGCTACATGTGGATGATTGACGGGGGAGCTAACTTTGATATGGCCAGTGGTGTGTTTTCCATTCCGACTGAAGCTGAGCGGAACGAAGCTCTGGGGAAAATTTCAGAATTTAACAGGGAAAGCAGTGAAGATGTTGCGGCTATGATTGCCTACATCTACTATCTTGATGGCAAAGGACTAAACGAACTGACCCGCCTCGAAAGCGACAAGCTGCGCAAACGCTTTCCCGACTCGGAAGGACTCAAGGAACTCCCGTGAGACATCGGAGCCGGACCATAATCCGCCTTTCGCTAACCATATTTCTGATAGTCGGCGGTGCATGTGCAGTATGCAATGCTCAGGAAATGGTTGGTGATGGCACCCGCTCGACGCTACTCGACACCGCAGCACACATGCGGACACTGATCGAACGCGGTGCGGCAGCCGATGCCGTGCGGCTCGGCAATTCGGTTACCGGCTCCAGCCCGGTTCGAGAGTTGGAACCGGGCTACTCTGATATTATCATTCTGCAGGCCCAAGGCTATCTCAAGCTTGGTATGCCTCAGAATGCCTCCCGCCTGCTCAAGGAACGTATTGCAAACGTTCCAGCCGATAAGCACACTGAATTGGCCCCGCTTCTGAATCTCCTTGCCCAGTCTGCCATACTGGGAGGCCGACTTGATGAGGCGGAACAGGCACTCGACAAAACAAACAAGATCGCGGACAAAACGCCTAAGGAACAATTCTGGGCACTGCTTCTGAAAGCTCATGTCCGCTATCGTCAGAAGAGAAACCCGGATGCCGTCAAATTATGCCAAGAGGCTGAAGCTGCGGCACGTGCAACGGGCGATGTAACTCTGCAGGCTTACGCACAGTTTCAGCGGGCACAGATTGCCCGTCAATCCGGAGATGTTGTCCAAGCGGCGTCAGCATACCGGGATGCCCTGGTCGGTTACCAAAAATCAGGAGACACGAACGACGCAATTCATGGCATCATTTCGGTTGCTACAGGCCTTTCCAGGCTGACATCGGCTGTCCCGGAAGTCCGCGCTCAAAATAAAGCCGTTGCCGAAGAGTCCTTCGAGCGTGCCGTAGACATGTCCCGCCGGACCTCGGATCATCGGGCTCTGTCTCAGAGTTTTGGCAAGTGGGGTGAACTGCTTGAAAACGATGGGCGTTTGGACGAGGCCCTGGCTAAAACCCTGATGGCTCTGCACCAGGCCCAGCAATTCAGGCTGAATGATCTCATGTTTATCTGGCAGCATCAGGCCGGTAGAATACTGAAACAGCAGAAGCAGTCCGCCCGTGCGCTCGACATGTTCCGGGCTGCTACGCAAAGCCTCACTATGTTCAAGAAGGGACTTTCTTCTGACTGCGGCATTGCGGACGGAAGTTTTCAGGAAACGACCAAGCCGATCTATCTTGACTTGGCCGAGCTTTTGATTGATGCATCCGAGCAAAGCAAAGACAAGGATGAAGAACAACGCTTTCTGCTTGAGGCTCGCAATACGGTGGAAACACTCAGAACCGAGGAGTTGCGGGACTATTTCGAGGATGCCTGTCTGGGCGCGGAAAGGTCGGGACGTGCAGTTATCTCAACTGTTCCGCCGAAGACAGCCCTGATCTATACCGTCATGTTTCCGAACAGACTCGAGTTGCTGGTCTCCCTGCCGGACGGCATCAAGCGCTTCAGATCCCCGGAATCATCCGTTACCGTCAGCAGGGAGGTGCGGCTGCTCAGGTTGACTATCGAGAACCGTTTCCCGGCCTGGGTCACATCGGCACGCAAACTCTATGATTGGCTGCTTCGCCCCATGGAGGCGGAACTGAAACGCCAGGGTGTCACCACAATTGTTTTTGTTCCGGATGGTCCCCTGCGCAATGTCCCTCTTACCGTCCTGCACGACGGCACCCAGAGCATCATCGATAACTATGCAGTAGCGACCATTCAGGGGCTCGGTTTCGCTGCTGCTCCAAGCAAGGCAACGTCCAGACCTGCTGGAATGCTGATGGCAGGACTTTCCGAAAGTGTCCAGGGCTATGCTCCCCTCACCAATGTCCTTGAGGAGGTCAAGGGGATCAGGCAGTCATACCCTGGCGCTTCATTGCTCAACAGTGATTTTCAGGTTGAGAAGGTCAAGGAACAGCTTGATCTGATGCCATATCCCCTGATCCATATCGCCTCCCATGGTGAATTTACCGGCAACTCCCGAAACAATTACATTCTGACCTGGGATGGCAAAATGACACTGGACCACCTGGACAGGTTCATCCGTAACAGCATCATCAGAAAAACTCCGGTGGAATTGCTCTCCTTGAGTGCCTGTAAAACTGCCGCAGGGGATGACAGGGCTTCATTGGGATTGGCCGGTCTGGCGGTTAAATCGGGGGCTAGAACCGCTGTAGCGTCGCTGTGGGATATTGATGACAAATCAACGTCGGAGCTGTTTATAGCTTTTTACCGTATTATTAAGGAAGGTGCTGACATCAACCGGGCCGAGGCACTGCGGCAAGCCCAGTTGGAAATAAAGAAGCGCTACGACCATCCCTACTTCTGGTCGCCGTTCCTGCTGATCGGCAACTGGCTCTAGTTTGTCTAGAATATCGGGAAGCTGTTTTCGGGTGATGCCGGCAGTCCGTCGCTGCCGAGCAGTCTGAAGGTGCTGGCATTCAACTCATCTGCTGCCATGCAGCGCTTGGGAATGAATGCATTCATATTGAGTATATCGAACACAGGTAGTGCCAGAGCCCCGGCCACATCCGTATTGGGTGCATTCACCACCACAGTACCCTGTTGTCCGAAGCGCGAAGAAGCGCTCAACAGGCCGTCAAAAGATTTGATGAACATCTTGTCCACAGTGATCAACAGATTTCCGCCGTTCCCAAATTCAGCCTGCGCCCTGATGAGACCGTTATTCAGGGTCATGTAACCAGCGTCGATCGTCACATTTCCCCCATTTCCATTGCCTCCGGTTACCGATGAAGTGATGTCGCTTCGTGTCACCTTCATCACGCCGGGCACGCTTATGGTAATGTTCCCGCCTTCCGACAGTGCCGATTGCGTAGAAATAGCGCTCGAGTTGAGAGAGATAGAGTCCTGTGCGGAGATGGAGATATTCCCGGCGGCCCCGGTACTGCCGGGAAGCGCAGCGGAACTGATGAGTCCGTTGTCGCGGAGGACAACCTGCGAAGCACTGACAGTAGTGGAGCCGGCGTGCCCCGCATTGAGGATATCGGTCTGGACGCTGCTTGCTGCTCCTGTCCCCGAGCCTTCAACCGTCAGGGTGTCGTGGGCGATCAAGGTAATGTCACCCCCTGTTCCGGTCCCCTTTTGGGCGATCGTGCTCAGCGTGGCGCCATTGTTGACGGTGATGTTAGCAGCCTCCAGGCGCATGTGTCCACCGTCCCCGAAGGTCGCGTTGCTGGCGATGCTTCTTCCCACCAGTTCATTGACATTGGCCTGGGTCTGCTGCGGATTCGAGGAGACTACTATATTTCCTGTTGCCCGGATGTCTATACTTCCACCTGTTCCGGCGTTACTGTCGATGCTGCTGCTGATGGAGGCTTGGTCCAGCAGCGTGAGATTGGCTGCATTGATCCTGATATTGCCGCCGCTGGCGTTGTTGGAGTAGAAGACCCGGCTCTGGATCAGACCGTTTCCGCTCATGGTGATATTACCGGCTGCGATATCGATATCCCCTGAACGACCAAATACTGGATCTGCGCCAGTTTGTAAAGAGGTTGAGATAAGTCCGTCACCGGAAATGGTGAGGTTCTGTGTCCGGATTGTAATACGCCCTGGAGAACCAGCGGCAGTATCTGTTGTTATGCCCCCCAGAAGGGTCAGGGATTGACCGGCATTGATCGTGAGTGTTCCAGCTCCGTAGTTAACAGGTCCCACCTTTGTAGCCGGAGCGGATGACGACACCGTCGCTCCGCTGCCAATAAGGACGATTGGCGCTTCGATCTTCAGGTTGCCTGCTCTGCCGCCGCCATTGGCATTTACGCTCACAGTGGTGCCGGGGTCCTGTAGAGTTATTTTGTTTAAGGCAGTGAGACTTATGTCAGAGCCGTTGGCCGAGCTGAATGAATCGCTAATAATAACTGTATTGTCAGTAAAAAGAAGGTTGGTTCCGGTAATAGCAATTGAAGCGCTAGGAATTGAACCTGCGTAGGAATTGGCGGTAATATTTGTACGAACTAAAGACACATCGCCGCTGACGGAAATATCGATAATCCCCGGAGCAGTGCTGCCGTAGGTGTCATTGTACATGCTGGCGCCGCTCATGTAGAACGAACCGCTTCGAATGATTATTTTTCCCCCACCAGGTCCGCTGGCATCCAGATTGGCCATGCCCAACCCATCCATGAATGTTCCCGTGCCGGAGTAGACCGGCTGTAGGGAAAAATCGCGATTTTCGGTGACGGAAATACTGCCGAGTGAACTGAACCCCTGGGGAGTCATACTGACGCCGTTATAGGCCACTTCGCCCGGCGAAGCGACCGAAACCAGATTGATGGTACCGCCATAGGCCCAGAGATTCGCGTCAGATATGTTGATATCGCCGGCAACTATTGAGATGCTCTTGCCCTGCGGTACCGTCAAGAGCGAACCAGTTACGGTGATCGCAGCGGGATTTGGTCTCAGGAAACCGAAGGCGGTGGGGTCAGGTGCAGTGATCGACACAGGTACCGGCAACTGAGGGTCGGAATAAAAACGATCCTGTCCGAATTGCAGATAGTCGGCCGTCGATGCATGAAACGAACCTTTCACATCCAGGGACGCATTGGATCCGAACATGATGCCGGCAGGGTTAAGCAGATAGAGGTTGGCATTACTTTGCGATCTGATAATGCCATCAATGCTGGAGGAGCCGCCGGTTATGCGGGCTATGATATTGGATATTCCGGCAGATCCGCTGAATAGTGCAATTTCACGTGCGGTGAGATTGAATTGAGACAAGCTTTGAAAAAGATTGCTGCCCCGCAGAGTGCCCGCACCAATGGTATAGGTACTCCCTGCAGTAGAAACGCTTGTCCCGAGAGTCCCGTCTGCGACTACCGCAGCTGAGGCAGATGTGGCAATGAGCAAGGAACATATGGTAAGTGAAATAAGCAAGCGTTTTGTTTTCATATAGTTCATCTCCTGAGCTGTGAGTCGAGATGATGATTGTTATATCTCACAGGACATTCCAGGTAACCGCAAAATGAATCCCCTGTTCCTGCGGATCTTTGCCGGTGGCGATGTCTTTTTTCAGCAAACCATATCCGTAGAAAAAGTCAACTGAAAGACCTTTCCAGGCTCCGTGCAGACCCAACCCGATACTCGCGAGATCAATTCCCTTACTCGCTTCATGGTTGCTGTCCCAGCCTCTTCCGTAGTCAATAAATGGTATCACTGAAAAATATTCGCTGCCGGTAAGATTGTCGCGAACCAGAGGGAACCACCACTCCAGCGAACCATTTACACCATTGTCCTTGACCAGGACATTTTTGCGGTATCCCCGCACACTGTTCATCCCCCCCAAGGCATACTTTTCCATACCCGGCAGATCAGTATCTGCCAATTGGGCTTCACCCCGCAGATTAATTCGGCTGCCGAGAACTTCCGTGCGCTGCATCAAAAGTACGCGACCCAGCCAGGTGGTAAAACCTTCGTCAGTCACACCGCTGCTCAATTGCGTTGAACCAACAAAGACACCGCCATTCCATCGTTCGATCCATTCCAGGCCTGGCCGCACAACAGAGAAACTGTTCCGCCCGTCCTTCTCATGGTTTGAGAACGAGAAGCCTTCTCCCAGTAGAAAGTTTGTGCTTTCACGGTATTCGCCGGTCAAAGATGGGCGCACTTCCCGGCGAAGGTTTTTTACCAACGGATGGCTGATCCTGCCGCCATAGGTAGCGGAGTTACTTCTGATGTCCAATGGCTTGAACAATGGATCTATAACGGTGGCGTCACTTCTTCTGAAGTAGATGTCCAGCGTGGTGTCTGCAGCGGTGAGCGGCCGGGAGTAGCGCGCCCCATAGTCATAACCTCCTTCCGAACCTCCGAAACTGCCTTCAAGAGTGTCTCCGTTGCCGGTGAGGTTATGGTGTGCGGCCAGAACGCTGCCGTGGTATGAGCCGATGTTGGGAGAGTTGTCATTGGTAGCGCTCAGCATCAATTGCCAGGGGGATGCTTCTGATACCCGGATAGTAAGGTTGCTTTCACCAGGCGCAAGGCCACCCGCAAGTTCGGCATTGATGGCGGTAATGCGCTGGTCCTGGTACAAAAGCTGGAACGCATCCTGGAGATCGCCGATTCTAAACGGAATTCCTGAAGTGCGGGTGATTCTGTCGATGAAGTAATTTTTGGAGAAATACCGGTTTCCTTCAACCTTCACCGAAGAAAGCGCCCCCTCAACCACTGCCAGATGGATTGTGCCGCCGTTCACATCCTGATCAGGGATTACAACGCCAGAATTGATGTAGCCCTTATCGATCAGCCATTGTGTCAGTTTGTTTCTGAGCACTTCAAGATCAATGTAACTGATACGTTGGTTCAGATAGGGGGACGTCATGTCAGTCAGGACCCCGGCAGGTATGATCCGGTTATTGTCTACTACTATAGAGGAAGCTGTAATCTCCTGCAGGACGAACTCCTGAGAAGGTGCAGACCGGCATGTGCAAGGCATAGTCAGAAAGTGGCCGCAAAGAATCAACAGCGTGATGCATGTTTTATGAAGTCTGGGCAGGTTCATATGTATTATAAAATTACACATAATTTGTAATAAAACAAGATTGTATTTAATGAATCATTATTTTATCTTATTAAATGTTGACATAGTTGATCATTGAGTATTATTTTTATAACACACTAAAAAACAACGTAGTTTTTAATTAACTTTGAATAGAATGGTGTGTTGGCTGGTGTGAGTCGCACCGGATCGCTCTGTGTATATGCTGGCAGGAATGCTGGATTATTATATTTTGGAGTTGGTATTATGGATGAACTGAATTTCCCGGATAAATTTTTAAAAGTATACCAGAAGGACGAAGTCATCTTCCATGAAGGAGACTCCGGCTCCCAGATGTATGTCATAAATGCCGGCCAGGTGAATATCGCCAAGTCGGACAATGGAACGCAGAAATTTCTCAAATCTCTCGGGAAAGGTGAAATTTTCGGTGAGATGGCTCTGGTCGATAATCTGCCACGTTCGGCATCGGTAAGTGCGGCAGAAGACAACACCCATCTGCTTGAAATTGACCATGCCCTGTTTGTCTATCTTGTCGGACAGCAGCCGGCTTTTGCGTTAATCATCCTCAAGGCGATGAGCCATCGCCTTCGATCACAGGGAATCCCCGGAATCCCGGAGAAACATCAACCTGTTGCGCCGCAGTCTCCGGGCATGCCTTCGTCAGCAGCAAAAGGGAACGGAGTCGTGCAATTGAAGGAGAATATCTTTCAGTTTCGCGGCCAATGCATGTCCTATCTGATCAGGGGGGCCAAAAAGAATCTCCTGATTGACACCGGTCTCCCTTGGGAAAGCGAAATACTCGAAGGTCAGCTTGCCAGCGTTGGGCTATTAAAAGAGGATATACATATCGTTGTTCTGACTCACGAACACCTCGATCATATCGGCTGCGTGCCGATTTTTTCGCCACGTACAATAATTGCAGCACATTCCCTGGCTGCCAATAAAATCGCTCTGCAGGACGAGTTTGTCCTGATGAGCAAGGCTTTTCACCTCAATGTCGAAGAATATCACATCGATTTTCATTTGCATCACGGGACATTTATAGACTTGGGGGGGGCCGTGCTACAGGTACTGCATACCCCCGGACACAGTTCCGGCTCGATCTGTCTCTATGAAGCGGGTCAGCAGGTGCTGTTTACCGGCGATACAATCTTCACCAATGGTGTGCTGGGGGGTATATTCCCTTCCGGCAGCATCAGCGACTATGCCTTGACATTGCGTCAGTTGAGTACACTGCGTATTAAAGAGTTGTATCCGGGGCATGGCAGGATATCTGCTACTCCGGAAGAGGATTTTGCCAAGGCGATCAAAGGATCGGTCAACCTGGTCCACGATACCTCTTCACTATTCAGCGTACTCGATTCACAGGAAGAGTTTGCCCAGGTCGCCAAGGCGATATCGACCTATGCCAAGAGGGTGTGACGACAATTATTTTGATTTGCCGAGCTATTTGTGCTCCTGAGGAAATGAAGCTTATGAAAAACCGTACCCACATATCCAGATTGTTGACGATAACCTTTATTGCGCTGGCTGTATTGCTGCAGATTACCCTGCAGTCGGGACATGCTGCCAGTATAAGCTGGACAGGCGCTGTCAGCGGCAACTGGAGTGACACCAGCAAATGGAGCCCCAATGTCGTTCCCACGGCATCTGATGATGTCATTGTCAGTGTCGCCGGCAGCTACACGATCACTCTGGATGCCAGCCCCACAATTAACAGCCTGACCCTTGGCGGCAGCGGCACACCGACCTTTACCGCCAGCAGTCGTGTAGTGACAGTTACCAACTCCGCCACGATCAATACCGGTGCAATCGTCAACCTGACCAGCAGCACCATCGCCGGCAGCGGCCTTCTGACCAGCAGCGGCACCATCAACCTGAGCAGCAGCAGTATCAGCGCGCCGCTTGCCAACTCCGGCACGATCAACGCCTACGGAGGGAGCGCCATCAACGGCCAACTCA
>JAENWA010000086.1 GCA_016650295.1 Desulfuromonadales bacterium
GCTGAAGCGCGGGACCGGCCACGCCAGACCCTTCTGGATGGCACCGTCGTCCCCCGCCCCATAACTGGCCGTCTGGCCGGTGCGGGGGAGCTGGATCGGAGCGGCCTGAACCGTGAGCGGATAGGAGCAGAGAAACGCCAGCAGCCATAAAATTATTCTTGTGTGCATGGAAGCCCCACTTCATAACGAATAGTTAGTGTTGAAGATGCCATTGCAACAGAGATTCTCCTACTGCCCGCCACGCACCGGCCATGCATAAATGTTGTAACCTTTATAATAAGGGTAATTCGTTTTACCTATCCCAAAACTGACGTACCAAGCATAGTCAGTAGAGGAACTACTGGAGGTCCAATAACCTTCATAATAACTGCCTGTAGTACTGGTATTGACACCTGAAAAACCGACTGTATTGAGCCAGGCGGCCGGATTGCTCTGTTGCCGGTTGATCAGGCTCTCCAGTTCCTCCTTGTTGGGAAGCCGCCAGTCGCTGGCAATAGATCCGTCGGTCAGGCCGCAGGCGCCGTTGGCGAGCGTGTTGGCAGAACTGAGCGCCGCTGTCCATTGTCGCTGGCCAAGACAGCTGGCATTCTTCAGCCAGATAAGCCCGGTCAGGTTGTCGGTCACCGTGCCGTTGCCGTTGTCGGTGAAACGGGGGTTCGGCCCGGGAACACCCATCTGCTGGTCGCCGTCCTGCCCGGTGCCGGCGCAGGGGATATCGACCCCGGCCGCGTCATAGCAGAGGACCTGCCCCGACTGGGGGACAAGGGCCATCTCGGCGAAGGCCGTTGCCGGCAGGGATATAAGGGCGATGAGAATGAAGGTGGTTACGGATTTGTGCATGGTGGGCCTCCTGTGATGGATAAAAATGGCAGACGTATTAATCCCATGTAGTACTCAAAACGGGCCTGAACAAAAAAAGCCCACCGTCAAAGTGACAATGGGCGTCCGGGATCCTTCTGGATGATTGCCCCACTTCGGCAGCCCCGCTGCCTGAAACAGGCTGGTTGCTTTGCGTCTTCCGGTCACCCGGAGTTTGCTCTTTCGGTGGGAAATGTAAGTAAAATTTACTCTGTTGCTACCGGTTGGTCAAGTTTTAAATATCGTTTAACCTTTGTGGCAGGTTACAATTAACCACGGCTGAAACTTAAACAGGAAAAGGCTACGGAATTCACCGTAACCTTTTGTTTTTATGGCTGGGGCGCCAGGGATCGAACCTGGGAATGCTGGAATCAAAATCCAGTGCCTTACCGCTTGGCGACGCCCCATCAATGTTGTGAAGCAAACAAAAAAACTGTTACGTCAAGTTGTGTGTCTTACAAAGTCTCGGCTACTGCGGCAAACCATCCGGTATCTTTGATAATGGCTGTCCGGGCCAGTTCGGCGGTTTCCTTGTCCTGATACATCCCGAAAACCGTCGGTCCGCTGCCGGACATCATGGCGCCCAGCGCCCCGTGCCGCAGCATGCTGTTCTTTATGTCTGCGATGACCGGAAAAGCCGGGATGGTTACTGATTCGAGGTCGTTTGCAAAGATCGAACAGATTTCCTCAACAGAGCCATAAAAGGTGGGCAGTTTAGCCAGCTCACTCCTGTTTGTCAATGTCAAATTTTTATAGACCCAGGCGGTAGAAACATGTACGCCGGGGTTCACCAGCAGCACCCAGGCCTTGGGCATTTCAGGCATTACGGTCAGTGCTTCGCCGATTCCTTCAGCCAGCGCGGTCTTTTTGAAAATGAAGAAGGGTACATCGGCGCCCAGAGTCACGCCGATTTCCATCAGCCGCTGATTGGTCAACCCCAGTTCCAGCAGTTGATTCATCCCCATCAGCACGGAAGCGGCGTCACTGCTGCCGCCTCCCAGACCCGCCGCAACCGGGATGTTCTTGGTGATGGAGATCTTTATCCCCTGGGTGCTGTCAGCCAGGTCAAGCAGGACGCGGGCGGCCTTCCAGGCGATATTTTCCGGCCCGTCGGGAACGTCTTTCTTACCGCAGCTGACAGAGATGCCCGGCGTATCTGTCAGAGCAAGAGTGATTTCATCGCACAGGTTGACCCGCTGCATAACCATGCGCAGGTCATGGTAGCCATCCGAGCGGCGGCGGATGACGTCCAGCAGGTAATTGACCTTGGCCGGAGCCTTGAGAGTGATGCTGTTCACGGTGTCTCCATTGTGCGGATGTCTGTTCATAGATGGGAGATTGTTTTCTAATGCAAGCGGGAGTATAAATCAAGGCAAAACTGCTTCATCTCCGCGACACCCGACAGGGGGCTTGCGCAGCCCATGTTCTGCATCTATACTGTTTCGCGTTGCAATCGATACTGATCATGTCTGTAAAGAGGAGATATATCGTGAATCCGAGACTTCCGGCCGAATGGGAGGCGCAGGACGGCGTTCTGCTGGCCTGGCCGCACAGTGGAACCGACTGGGCCTATATGCTTGACGACGTCCGTCCGGTTTTTGTTGAAATCATTCGACAGATCACTCGCTTCGAGCGGGTGCTGCTGGCGGCTGCCGATGTTGATGGCGCCGGCGGTTTTCTGACTTTAGCCGGGGTTGACCTGTCAAGGGTCACGCTCTGCGAGATGCCGATCAACGATACCTGGGCGCGGGACTTTGGACCGATTACCGTGATGTATAACAACCAGCCGGTACTGCTGGATTTCGTTTTCAACGGCTGGGGCCTCAAGTTTGCCGCCAACCATGACAACCTGATCACCGCTCGCCTCAAGGAGCAGGGTGCTCTGTCCCCCAACCTCAAAAAGATCGGTCTGATCATGGAGGGGGGCAGCATTGAAAGTGATGGTCTCGGAACGATTCTGACCACCACAGCGTGTCTGCTGTCGCCCAATCGCAATCCCCAGCTGGACAAGAGCGAGATCGAACAGGCCATGGCTTCCCTGCTGGGCACCCGGCGGGTGCTCTGGCTCAACCACGGCTGGCTGGCGGGTGATGATACCGACTCGCATATCGACACCCTGGCCCGTATCTGCCCGGACAACACCATTGTCTATCAGTCCTGCGACAACCCGCTGGATGAGCATTATCAAGAGTTGAGGCTGATGGAGGCGGAACTGAAGGCGTTCAAGGCCCCGGACGGCGGGTCCTATCGCCTGATTGCACTGCCCTGGCCCAAGGCCCGTTTTGATGACCAGGCCCACCGGCTGCCGGCCACCTATGCCAATTTTCTCGTCATCAACGGAGCGGTGCTGGCGCCGACCTACGGAGACCAGGAAAACGACCAGAAAGCTCTGGACTGTATCGAACAGGCCTTTCCCGGCCGGGAGGTAATCAGTATCAATTGCCTGCCGCTGCTCGAACAGCACGGGTCGCTGCATTGTGTCACCATGCAGCTCCCGGCAGGGGTCTTGCCATGACAATTCTCAAAACCGCGCTTATCCAACAGAGTTGCAGCGCCGACCGGCAGGGAAACCTGAACAAAACCGCTGAAATGATCGGCCGCGCCGCCGCTTCCGGGGCGACCCTGGTCGTGCTGCAGGAATTGCACTGCGGTCCCTACTTCTGCCAGGTTGAGGACCCGGCTCTCTTTGACCTGGCCGAGCCGATACCGGGCCCCTCGACGGAGTTTCTGGGAAGGGTGGCCCGTGAAGCGGGTGTGGTGCTGGTGTCATCGCTGTTCGAACGGCGTGCGCCGGGTCTGTACCACAACACTGCGGTGGTGTTCGAGAAGGATGGCTCGATTGCCGGCACCTACCGCAAGATGCACATTCCGGATGACCCCGGTTTCTACGAAAAGTTCTATTTCACGCCGGGCGATCTCGGTTTCACGCCGATCCGGACGTCGGTCGGCAGTCTGGGTGTCCTGGTCTGCTGGGATCAGTGGTATCCCGAGGCGGCCCGCCTGATGGCCCTGGCCGGGGCTGATCTGCTGATTTATCCGACCGCCATCGGCTGGGACCCGGCTGATACGAATGAGGAAAAGGGGCGTCAACGGGAGGCCTGGGTCATCAGCCAGCGCGGGCATGCCGTGGCCAACGGAGTGCCGGTTCTGGCGGCCAACCGGGTCGGTTTCGAGGCTGCGTCGCCGACACCGGAAAAAGGGATTCAGTTCTGGGGCAGCAGCTTTGTCGCCGGCCCTCAGGGAGAGATCCTGGCGGAGGCGACCCGGGACACGGAAGAGATCCTGCTGGCAGACCTGGACCTGAAGCGCAGCGAAACGGTCCGGCGCATCTGGCCGTTTCTGCGTGACCGACGCATCGATGCCTATGGTGACATTCTAAAGCGGTACAGGGATTAGTCTGATGGCTCTGCACGAAAGGGAATTGCTGGAGGCTTTGGCCAGTTCGAGAATACTGACGTCGATGATCACTCCGGCGGTGCTGATATCGGCCTGCGGAACGCTGATTTTCTCCACCTCGGCCCGCCTGGGGCGGATCTTCGATCGGGTCAATGTCATGAAAGGGGAGGTGGAGGCGCTGGTCGAAGGCCGGATCTCCTACCCCAGGGAACGACTGAAACACCTGAAAGGGCAGGTTGTCCTGCAGAAGAGGCGCGCAACCCTGATTCAGAAGTCCATGGTCTGCCTCTATACCGCCACCGCCCTCTTCATAGCCTCCAGCCTGGCGATTGCCGTCAATGTGGCCTACGGCAGCGTCGAGAGCGCCTGGATCCCGACCCTGATCGCTCTTTCGGGCGGCCTGTTTCTGTTTATTGCCTCTGCCCTGCTGCTTTACGAAAGCCGTTTCAACCTGAGGTTTGTCAACCGTTCCATCGATTTTATCGAGTTCCTGGAAGAGAAAGTAATCGAAAAAGACAAACAGGAGTAGAAAAATAAATTACCCCTTCAGTCCCGCCTCTTTGGCCAGATTCCTCCAGGCCGGCAGACTTTGTTCGATCATTCCCTTGTCCACACAGTAGGCGATCCTGAAAAATCCGGGTGCGCCGAAACCGGCCCCCGGCACCAGCAGGATGTGGTGCTTCTGGGCCAGTTTGACGAATTCCACATCATCGGCCAGAGGTGATTTGGGGAACAGGTAAAAGGCGCCATCCGGCCTGACCATGCTGAAGCCCATGCCGGTCAGTTCAGTCACCAGCAGGTCGCGCTTGGCCTGGTATTCGTTGATATCCACGGATTCGTCCTGAAGTTTCGCCACCAGCCGCTGCATGAGGGCCGGGGCGTTGACAAAGCCGAGTACGCGGTTGCTGAAAACGGCCCCTTCCATGAACTGCATGGCGGTATCCATGCGCGGGTTGGCGGCCAGATAGCCGATGCGCTCACCCGGCAGGGCCAGGTCCTTGCTGTGGGAGGTGACGATGATCGAACTTTCCACCAGCGGGAAGATGTTGGGAACGTGTTTGCCGTCAAAGGCGATCCGGGCGTATGGTTCATCGGAGATGGCATAGATCAGGTGGCCGTTGTCCTTGTGGATCTTCTTAAGGACATCCCCAAGCTGCCGCAGGCTTTCTTCAGGATAGATCACGCCGGTCGGGTTGTTGGGCGAACAGATCAGGATGGCCCGCGTCCTGGAATTGATTGCCTTTGCAATGGCATCGATATCCAGCTGGAATGTTTCGTGGTTTGTCCAGACCTCCACCGGCACGCCGCCGTGATTGTCGATATAGAATTTGTACTCGACAAAGAAGGGGGCCAGGATGATGACCTCCTCACCTGGGTTGAGGATGGTCTTGAGAACCACGTTGAGCGCCCCGCCGGCTCCGCAGGTCATGATGATATGCCCGGCGGTTACGTCCAGCCCGGAGTCCTTCGAGAGTTTAGCGGCCACGGCGGCACGGGTTTCCGTATAACCGGCATTGTTCATGTAGCGGTGCATGCCGGGCAACGGATTCATCGCGAGCTCCAGAAGTTCCCGCTGGAAAGCTTCGGGCGGCTCCACATCTGGATTCCCAAGGGTAAAATCATAGATTTTATCGGCTCCGTACTCCTGGCGCAGACGTTCCCCCTCCTCGAACATCTTGCGGATCCAGGATGATCTGGAAATGTGACCGGCGATTTTCATGGCGATGGCCATTGCTGTTTCCTCCATTGGATGATTTTTAGTAAGTTAGAAATTATTTTCTGCAGTTTTTTGCAGAGAATAATTTCGTTAACGCACTTATCCCGATTCATCGGGGCTAGTAAGTTAGAAGTTGTTTTCTGCATAGTTCTGGCAGAAAATAACTTCGTTAACGCACTTATCCTGTTAATCAGGGCAGGTACGATGATGTCGCCGAAATAGTACAACAAAACGTGGAGAACTCAATGGAAATTCCTGTCTGGCCCGCTTCGCGACCGCTTGATATGGCTGACAAACCACTGTTTGACGGCCTGTTCGAACAACTTCAGCCGCGTGTCTCCGAGCTGTCCTTTGCCGGTCTGTACCTGTTTCGCACGGCACACGAGTATCGGCTTTCCCGGATCAAGGATGCAATCGTGTTGCAGGGGCGGGGCTATGACGGAGGTCGCTATTGCCTGCCGCCGCTGGGGGGCGACGTTTCCGCCGCATGCGCTCTGCTGCTGGAGAGCGGTCTGGAAATCTACGGTGTCGAAGAGGATTTTGCCGCACGATTCCTGACAAACGTGGAGTGCGCGGCGGTCGAGGATCGCGATTCCTTTGACTACCTGTATCTGCGCGAAGAGATGGCAACTCTGCCGGGCAACCGCTTCCACAAGAAGAAAAACCGGATCAATTATTTTACTGCACGACATAACCATGAAGTCCATACGTTTTCGGCACGGTATCTGTGCGGATGTCTGCAATTACTGGATGAATGGGCCCGCGTTGCGGAGGTTGAGGGCAACCGGTCATTCGGACTGGAGATGGATGCCACGGTCGAGGCCCTGTCACAGGCGGAGGAACTGGGGCTGGAAGGGATTGTGGTGACGGTGGGGAACGAGGTGAGGGCATTTGCCGTGGGAGAACGGCTTAACCATGATACGGTTGTCTGTCACTTTGAAAAAGCGGATCATTTTATGGAAGGCTTGTCGCAGCTGGTCAACCGCGAGTTCTGCCGTCTGCTCTTCAGCGATTGCCGTTATGTCAACCGGGAGCAGGATCTAGGCGAGCCGGGCCTGCGTAATGCCAAGCTCTCCTACCATCCGGTGGAGCTGGTAAAAAAGTTCCGGCTGCGTGGTTTGTAACAAAATGATTGCACTCTCCGGAAAAGTATAGTACAAAACTCGTTCTTTCAAAACGGCCACTGGCCGTATCTCCTTGCTCCGGGTAGGACCGGGGCTCGTAATCCGTGAGGAGGCATCATTATGAGGAAGTACGAAACAATTATCATCCTCCAGCCCGATCTTGGCGAAGACGACATCAAAATCGTCACCGGCAAGATTCAGGACGTTGTTACGTCCTACAAGGGCGAACTGTCCCGGTTGGACGACTGGGGTATCAGGAAACTGGCCTACTCCATCAGGAAATGTGCACGTGGACGTTATTATTATGTCCGCTATGACGGTGACGCTGCGCTGATCGCCGAACTGGAGCGCCGTCTCAGGCTGGACGAGAAGGTCCTGCGCTATCAGAGCATCAACATAACCGATGAGCCCGAGAAGGTCGTGCCCGAGAAAAAGGCACCTGCGACTGAGTCCGAACTGGACGAAGCTGCTGAAGTGGAAGAGGCCCCCGTCGAAACGGCAACTGAATAATTTCCTGGAGGATATAATACCATGAGTGACGAAAGACCAACCAGCACCTATCAGCGCCCTGCTTCCGGACCTGGCCAGCGCCCTTCGGGCCCAGGCGGCCCGCGCAAGAAGCGCCCTTTCCAGCGTCGGAAGGTATGCCGCTTCTGCGCCGAGAAGAATCTGACCATCGATTACAAAGAACCACGCACACTCCGTTATTTCATTTCGGAGCGCGGCAAGATTGTCCCGCGCCGTATCTCGGGAAACTGCGCCAAGCATCAGCGTGAAATCACCGAGGCCATCAAACGCGCCCGGAACATCGCGCTGCTGCCGGTTGCTGCCAACCACGCGCTGCCCTGATCTCCCGCTTGATGAATCTGAGCGATAAGGCCGGACATGTCCTCGGTTCCCGCATTTCAGCGGTGCTGATCGGCATGGCCGGCTCGTTTATTCTGTTCGCGGCATATCTGGTAATCCCGCCGGCCGGCATCTTTTCCGGGCTGCTGGCGCCTTTCCCCGCCGCCTATGTTCGTTTACGACACGGTCGCGGATCTGCGGTTATCATCATACTGGGGGCAACTGCCGCCATGACCGCGTATTTCGGTCTGAGCGCCGGCGCGTTTTATCTGGTGCAATGCGGCCTGATCGCCCTGTTGCTGCCGGAACTTCTGCTGCGGGGCTTCAGTGCGGTCCGTTCGATTGCCTGGACGACAGCTGCCATAGCCGCTTTATTATCTGTCGCAGTGGTTATTTTCAGTATGGCAGGCGGTCAGAACGTTCATCAGATGGCCGTGGCGGAGATTCAGAAAAGTGTCGCCCAAGCGGTTGCCATTTATGAGAAAAGCGGTGTCCAGGGTGAAGAACTGGCAGTCTTGAAGCAGACCATGTCCACGGCCGCCGACCTGGTTATCAGGATGTACCCGGCCTTGATCATCATTACGCTGATCGGCATGGCGGGTTGCAACCTGTGGCTCTTGAGACGTTTTGCCGCCGGGATGGGCTATCATTTGAATATCAGCGAATTCAGGGAGTACCGGAATCCTGATCTGCTGGTTTGGGGACTTATCGCCGCCGGTTCTGCACTGCTGATGCCTGATGGGCTCATCACGACTGTGGCCCTGAATGCACTTGTGATAATTGTTGTTTTGTATTTTCTGCAGGGGCTGGCGGTGCTTTCAACCGTCATAGCCCGCCAGAGTATAGCGGGAGTACTGCGGGCAGGGCTGTATGTCATGCTGCTGCTGCAGCCCTATCTGGCGGCGTTGGTTGCTGCAATTGGAATATTTGACCTGTGGGGTGATTTTCGCACCCCCAGAAAACAGGAAAACCTGTAAAACAGGCTTGAAAGGAGAGAAGTATGCAAGTAATTCTGAAGGAAAACATCGACAGCCTCGGCCACATCGGTGATGTCGTAAAGGTAGCCCCCGGCTACGCCCGTAACTACCTGCTCCCCAAGGGGCTGGCTGTTGAAGCGACCGAAAGGAATGCCAAGGCCCTTGATCACGTCAAGCGCCAGATGGCGTACAAAAAGGACAAGGTTCTGGAAACTGCCAGAAGCCTGGCTGCCAAACTGGGTGAATTGTCAGTCGAGCTGCTGCACAAGGCCGGAGAAGAAGGCAAGCTGTTCGGTTCGGTTACCAATATGGAGATCGCGGCCTTCATCAAGGCCAAGGGCTTCGATATCGACCGCAAGACTATTCTGCTGGCGGAACCGATCAAGAATGTTGGTGAGTACAATGTTGCGGTGAAGATTCACCCCGAAGTAACTGCCAACCTCAAGGTAACGGTTACGGCTGCATAAACCGCTGTTGATGACGCAAGAATGAATATCAGAGCCTGCCGGAACATTCCGGCAGGCTTTTTCTTTTGGTTTTGCCAAGCCGTTTGAACACTATTCGGGATTGACAATAACCAAACCATAAAGGAATATACCGGTATGTCATTTTCCGGCACTTATATCATTACCGTCATTCTGTTGGTTGTTGCCAACGGTTTTTTCGTTGCCTCGGAGTTTTCTCTCGTGGCGGTGCGCCGCTCCCGCGTCGTGGCGCTGGCTGCGATCGGCAACCGTCGAGCCGTGATCCTGCTGGATCTGCTCAATCACCTGAATTCCTACATCTCCGCCACCCAGCTCGGCATTACCATGGCATCTCTGGCACTGGGCTGGATCGGAGAACCGGCTCTTGCCAGACTGATGGAAGCGCCGCTACGCGGTCTGGTGTCCGATGCGGTCCGGCATTCCATCTCCTTTACGGCCGCTTTCACAACTATCACTGTCCTTCACATAGTTCTTGGTGAACTGGCTCCCAAAACACTGGCCCTGGAGCGGGCCGAACGAGTTGCCCTTGCAATCGCCCTGCCGCTGCGCCTTTTTCACAAACTGTTCCACTGGCCGATACGCCTGCTGGACTGGGCCGGCAACCGCACGGTGCGGTTGTGCGGACTGCGTCCTTCAGGGACACATGCGTCGGTCTACACCGTGGATGAACTGCGCCAGATCATCGATGTTTCCCAGAAGAGCGGTACCCTGGAACCGGACGAACAGCACTTGCTGCACCGGGTGTTTGAATTTTCCGATTCCGAGGTACGCGAGGTTATGATGCCCCGGACACGAATGGTCGGTCTTGAACTGTCATCACCGCGTGATGAAGTAATTTCGATTGTGCTGGAAAACATGTATTCACGCTATCCGGTCTACCGGCAGACCATCGAGGATATTGTAGGTGTTGTACATGGCAAGGATCTACTCGGGCAATTGGTAGTGGGAGAATCCTTTGATCTGTCTTCCATCATGCTGCCGCCCGTGTTCGTACCGGAAGGCAAGAAAGTCAGCAGTTTGCTCAAGCAAATGCAGCGCTCCCGCAATCAGATGGCCTTTGTCGTTGATGAGTACGGAGGGTTGAGCGGTCTGGTGACGACCGAGGATTTGATAGAGGAACTGGTGGGAGAAATCAGGGATGAGCATGACGCCGGCGAGGCTGTCCATTTTCAGCGACTGGCGGATGGCAGCCAGATGGTGGATGGACTGCTCTCTATATTTGAGCTTGCCGATGCCGTCAGTGTCAAGATGGTGGATGATGTCCCCTACGAAACCGTGGCCGGCCTGATCCTGCATGAGTTGGGGCGGTTTCCGTTGAGCGGTGAATCGGTCGTCTGGCATGGCTGCCGCCTTATCTGTGAAGAGGTGACGCCGACCTCCATTCTCACGGTTCGCATTGTCAGGCTGTTGCCTGACGATTCTGCAAAATCAGGTTGAAGGCAAATGCTGTTGACGCGGCCTGTGTAACGGTCTATCCTCATGATATTCCACATTATGCAAGGCACTCACACCTTTGATGCAAAAACGAACCTACATCAAGTTCTCCGGAATCCTGCTGCTTATCTTCGGAACTCTTATCATCGGTGTTGCAGTTTTCCTGCCGCGCCTTCTGGACATCAATGCCTATCGTGATGAAATACTCGCCACTCTGCAGCAGGCTCTCAACCGTAAAGTCAACTTCAGCAGCGGCACATTTGCCTGGCACTTCGGACCGTCCTTCGACTTCAAAGCCGTCGTTGTCAAGGAACCGGACGGCAGCAGCGATTTTCTCAAGGCCGAACGCATAACCGTTCGACTGGCGCTGGTGCCGCTGCTGGAAAAGCAGGTTGTTCTGAAGGATGTAATCGCTGAGGGTGCGGAAATTCAGCTTGTCCGTGACAGCCAGGGCCGGTTGAACATAGATGACCTGCTTAAACCGTCCGGCGAAGCGGTGCCGGTTCATTTTCATAAAGTGCAGCTTAGACACAGCACCGTGCTGTGGCGGGACATGAAGGTTCAGAAAGATGGATTTCAAGCAGCTATCCGCAACATTTCCCTGAATCTTGAGCATCTGGCACGCGGGAGCAAGGGAACTGTCAAACTTTCCTGCGAAATACCAGCTGTATCGGGACCTGCGGCAACGCTTTCGGTGAATGGTACGGTAAAACTTCCTGAGGCGGCACGTCCGCTGACAGAGACCGAACTGAACGGCAGCCTGGATATCAAGCAGGCTGAGGTCGGTCGTTTCTGGCCGTATTACCAGCATGTTATTCCGTTCGCCAGCACAGGTGGCAGGCTGGATATTGCTTCCAGCTTTAAGGGGCGACTTACGGAATTCGTCGCCAAGGGCAGGCTGCGTGCGAGCGGCGCAGCACTGGTCTGGCCAAAGGTCTTCCACTACACCGTGGCTCCCCGTTCTCTTCAGTTGAACTATGACCTGCGCCTGACCGCCTCCATGATTGATATTCCGGCTGTAGAGCTGACAACGGATGGATTTCGCATCAAAGGCAGTTTCCGGATGCATGACTATGCCGGCAAGGATCCGCGCATCATTGCCAGGGCAAGTACACCCGCCACCTTCCGTTATGAAGATATCAGGGGGTATGTGCCTTACGGCATCATACCGGCCGGTACGTCGGATTACATCGAACACAAGATTAAATCAGGTATTTTCAAGCTCGATACCGGTGTGCTGGATGGCCGTGTCAGCCAGATTACCCACATGGAAACGGGCGAAAATTACAAAACACTGCTGATACGCGGACCGGTCGAAAAGGCGGTTCTCAGCTACGGCCCCAAGGCCCCGGTTTTCTCCAACATCAAGGGCACCATCGAACTCAAGGATAAAAATTTCAACCTGATCGGTATGACCGCCCTTTTTGGTGAATCACCGCTGAAACTTAACGGCTCTATCACCGAATACAACACCGATAAAACGTCCGATTACCCCGTCCGTATGGAAGTCACTCCACACTCCCCGGAAGTGGCCTGGCTGGCCCGGATCGCCGGCGCCAGCAAGCTGGAGTTCGGCGGCGCCTCGACACTCGTTCTCAACGGAAGCGGCCATTATTCTGCCTATCGCCTGAATGGCGGCTGGGACCTGAAAACGGCGATCTACTCCTTTCCGGGAGCCATCCGCAAACCGTCAGGGATGAGCAATCATCTGGATTTTTCCTCCGTTATCAGTTCCGACGAAATCAGGCTGACCAGCCTGGCCTATAGCCTGTCGCCCCTAATGATGTCAGCAACGGCGCTGCTGAAGTACGGCGATCAGCCGGATCTGAAATTCGAGCTGCAGACCAACCAGTTCACCATGAGTGACGCGCTTCCGATCCTTTCCGACTGGCAGAAGTATCATCCGCGCGGCAGGGTCAAGGCCCATATTGCCGGCAGCGGTGATCCGGAAGATTTTTCCGCAATGAATTACATCGGCACTATTGCGCTCAATGCATTCTCTGTTCAGCCTGATGACAAGTCCAAACCCGTCAGCGGCATAAACGGCAGCATCGCCTTCAAGGGTAACAGCCTGGAAACGTCCAGCCTTCTGGCCCGCTATGGTGATTCGCTGCTCACAGTCAAGGGGAAGGTGACGAGCCTGAAAAACCATGAGGCCCAGATCTCGCTTACATCTCCGCAGCTCTACCTGCGCGATATCAACCGCGCCCCGTTGAAATCAGATCTGGCCATACGCCGTCTGAGCGGAACCATACTCGTGCATAACGACAGATATGAGATAAAGGATGTAGCCGGGCAGCTGAACAGCTCCAATTTCAATATCAGCGGTATCTATTCGGGAGGCCGTGACCCGAAGGCAGATGTTACGGTGACATCGTCCCGTCTCGATGTGGATGACCTGCTGTTGCTTACGGCGCCATTCGTACAAACGACCGCCGCAGGTCAGAGCGGGGGCGTTGGTTCGGGTGCCGCTATCAGCCAGTCTGTCAAGAAAACCGACCTGAAGCTGAAGCTGGCGGTCGAGGCCGGCAAATACGGCCGTCTCCCCTTTTCGCGGCTGAATGCCGTCGTAAATCAGGAGTCGGGAATCGTGTATCTGCAGAGCCTCGAAGCAGGCCTGTTCGGTGGCCGGCTGATTGCCAAGGGCCGGGTTGCTCCCGGCGGGGAACAGAGCAATCGTTACGATCTCAACTTCAAACTTGAACGCGTTGATGCCGACCATTTCTTGCCTGCGCTGGATATCACCCGCGAAGTGACCGGTGCATTGAACGTCCAGGGTGATGTGACCGCCCGGGGTGATTCCATGCTTGACATTAAAAAGACCGCACTTGGTAATATCAAGCTGAAGCTGGAAAACGGAACTCTGCGCAAGTTCAATGTACTCTCCAAGATGTTTTCGATACTCAACGTCTCACAGCTGCTCAAGTTCCAACTGCCGGACATGGTGGCGGACGGCATGCCCTACAAAGATATCACGGGAAGTTTTGCCATCAGCGACGGCGTGATTTCTACGCAGGACCTGTTCATCAACAGCAATGCCATCAATATCTCGGTGCTCGGCAAGGCCGACATGGTCAGGGAGGACCTGGATTTCACCATCGGGGTCCAGCCGCTTCAGTCGGTGGACAAGGTCGTTAACCGCATTCCGGTGGTCGGCTGGCTGCTGACAGGCAAGGGCAAGGATTTTTTAACGGTGTTTTTCGAGGCCAAGGGTAAGTGGGCTGATCCCAGGGTGACCGCCATTCCGGCCAAGACAATCGGCAAGGGTGTCCTGAATGTGTTCAGGCGTGTTTTTGAACTGCCGGTGCGGATGTTTACCGATACGGGAGAGGTTTTCCTGGGGAAATAGGTTGAAGGTTGAAGGTTGAAGGTTGAAGGAGTGTTTTTTCTTCAGTCTTCAGCCTTCAGCCTTCAGCCTATATACCTGAATAATTAATAAATTGAGTAATTTGCGGGGTCGGAGAAGAGTTCCTTCAGCAGCAGATTGTTCATGTAATGGCCGGTCTTGTTGGCTTCAACCTTGCCCAGGATGCGGTAGCCGCTGGTGTAGAGATCGCCGATCAGGTCAAGGATCTTGTGGTTGACGAGTTCATTGCGATAGCGCAAACCCTGCGGGTTGACAATCTCATCCATGCCGATCACAACGGCGTTGTCCAGTGATCCACCCTTGGCAAGTCCGGCCTTCTTGATGGCCTCGATCTCCTCCAGCAGGGTAAAGGTGCGTGAATTGATGATCGAGAAGGCGTTCTCCACATCCGAGACCCGTTTTTTCTGTTTGCCGACCGGTTGACGAAACTCGATGGTCATGGTGATATCCAGGGTATTGAGCGGCTTGATGCGCACCCAGGCATCGTTGTGCGTGACCTCTACCTGACGCAGCGCCTTCAGGTAGACACAGTTTTCCTGAAATTCGTAGACTCCCGCTTTCCACATGCACTGGTAGAATTCCCAGGCCGAGCCGTTCATGATGGGGACCTCCGGGCCGTCAATATATACCAGACAGTTGGTGATGCCGGAAAAATAGAAGGCCGCCATCAGGTGTTCGATGGTGGAAATCGAGACCCCCTCACAGGCGATAAGGGTCGAGAGACGGGTGTCGGCCAC
>JAENWA010000087.1 GCA_016650295.1 Desulfuromonadales bacterium
AACTTACCAACGTCATTAAATGCTGGACAGAGGGGATTCAGATGATGAAGGTTGGCGAAAAGGCAGAACTTTATTGCCCTTCGGATATTGCATATGGTGATGCAGGTGTCCCAGGATCTATCCCGCGATACGCTTCACTGACATTTGAAGTGGAGTTACTTGGTATAAAATAGTCGGAAAGCGGCAACAGCAGACCTGACACAATAACGATCCCCTTGAACCGTTGGGTGGAGGTAAAGAAATGACTGAAGAGATGGTTACTGTTGCAGTCTACGGATCGCCATTTGAAGCGGGGATGGCCAGGAGTGAGTTAGAGGCATTCGGTATCCCTGTATATGTCGCCGATGAGTTTACAATCGGCGCGAACCTTCTTTACTCAAATGCGCTGGGTGGTGTTAAGGTCAATGTCCCCTTATCATATGCCGAAGAAGCACGTCAAATTCTGTCTGTCGAAGTTCCCAATGAAAATCCATCCTCAGAAAACGTAATAAATGTTCACAAGGAAATAGCCAAATCCTTTGTATGGCTTTACCTGGGGTTGGCAGCCGTTAGTATGGCAGCACTTATCTGTGTCTTTATGACTCAGAATTAGGGAGAGGCTAAGAGGACAAGAGGTACATACGCATGAAAGATCCAAGTAATATCGTTTCGTGGATAAACACATCAGCCTCCCGTCGCTTTTGGATACCTCGCATCGGCGTTTTAGTAATGATTCTGGGTATACTTCTTCAAGTTAGATTCGGGCTTCCCGAATTGTTGTTTTACTTTCTCGAAACCTGTGGGGCAATCATCAGTCTGAGCGGAATCTTGCTGGTGTTACTAAAATAATTGTTCTTACAACATTTAAACATGGAGGCAATTTATGAACGTACAGATGGTTACCACGGCACTTGAACTGCCGGGACATGACGTCGTCCGCAACATCGGTGTGGTGCGCGGTATTGTTGTCAGGTCACGGTCGATAGTAGGATCTTTTTTAGGCGGTCTGCAGACAATCCTCGGCGGCAACATTACTATCTATACAAACCTGTGTGAGCAGACCCGAAAAGATGCCTTCCAGATTATGTGCGTTCAGGCGGAAAAACATGGCGCAAATGCCATAATTGCCATGAGATATGACGCGACCGAAATAATGGGGGGCGTCACCGAAGTCCTGTGCTATGGGACGGCGGTTGTCGTGAAACCGATTGTGGTGCAGCCATGAAAACAGGAATTACCATCGGATCAGCCTTATTTGTGGCTGCGGTATTGATTGGCGTTGTCCAGTTATGGTTCACACCATGGAGACCGGACGTATTCCTCAAGCTTGAACTGACGCTTGGCGCAGCATTTATCATTGATATTGTCATCTGCTTTGTAATCAAGGAATACGCCGAAGACAAAGCTAATCGCGGCGGTGATCACCTTAACTGACAGCTATCTGCCGTATTACAAACAGGCTGCTTTATTGAAAACAGCCGGGAGCACCCGTTAACAGACCGTTTTCACCCTCTGCTTTCTACCCGCGACCGTCAACGCCGTTCCCTGCGGATTCACGGTGCATACGTGAAAGTGCTGTGAATCACAACATCATGCCCACGAAGGTAACTCTATGCACACCAAACAAGACCAGTCTCTCAAGCTTGAAGATCTTCCAAATATCGGGAAATCAATAGCGGCCGATCTTCGGGCAATCGGGATTAAGTACCCGTATCAACTTACCGGGCGAGACCCGCTTGCGATCTACAACGAGCTGTCGGGCATTATGGGGCCTCGTCATGATCCTTGTGTTCTCTATACCCTGATATCAGTAAAGCACTTTCTTGAAAGTGGAGATGCGCTTCCGTGGTGGAAGTTGACCGGGCAGGGCAGGAAGCTTCTTGGTATGGTAACATAAGGTACGGGCTGCTTTATTGACACATAACATTAAAAACCAGCCCGTTTCCTTTTTTATCCAAAGATATGTATGGGAGGTCATTATGCGAAAAATACTGCTGAGCGTAGTCATGGCACTTTTTCTCGTCACCCCGGTTTCTGCTGACAGCTCACTTAAGGAAAAAGGGAAAGAAGTAGGAGAGGCTTTCAAGAAGGCAGGTAAAGAAACCGGTCACGCCTTCAAGGAGGGTGGTAAAGAGATAGGTCAAGGGTTCAAGGAGTTGGGGAAAGAGACCGGGAATGAGGCAAAAAAAACAGGCCGGCCGGTGGGTGATTGGTTTCGGGATGCCGGCAGAAAAACCGGTGACGCGTTCAAGCAGATGGGACGGGATATCAAAAAAATCTTCACGGATAAATAGGCACAGGCAAGTTTTGGGTTTTCAGCGTTCCGGCGGGTCGGAAACAGGGGTGGGAAGCGTGGGAGTTAAAATGAAGCCGCGCAGGACGAGCGCAAGGCCGTTAAGGAGATAACTATGCGATGGGGCGATGGACGTCAGAGTGATAATGTTGAAGACCGCCGAGGCAGTTCGGTTTCCCGCGGTGTGGTAGGTGGAGGTATCGGCACGGTTATCCTCGTGCTAGTTTCCATGTATTTTGGTGTTGACCCGTCAGTTATACTGGATATGGCTTCGTCGGGAACCAACCGTCCTGCCGTCACGAGCCCCGCTACCCGGCCGGCCGCGGAAAACAAGCTGGCGGAATTTGTTTCCGTTGTGCTTGCCGATACCGAAGATACCTGGCGCGACCTGTTCAAGAAGGCCGGGAAAACCTACCGGGAGCCCAAGCTGGTTTTGTTCACGGGCGCCGTGCAATCGGCCTGTGGTATGGCCGATGCTGCAGCCGGCCCCTTTTATTGTCCCGGAGACCAGAAGGTATATATTGATCTTGCTTTCTACCAGGAGTTGAAGAATCGCTTTCGGGCTCCCGGAGATTTTGCCCAGGCCTATGTGATTGCACATGAGGTGGGTCACCATGTACAGAATCTGCTGGGGATCTCGAAAAAGGTTCAGGACGCTCGTTCCCGAGCAAGCAAGAAGGATGGAAACCGTCTTTCGGTGCGACTGGAACTTCAGGCCGATTGCTTTGCCGGTGTTTGGGCAAACCACGCGGACAAGGCTCGCCACATACTGGAGTCAGGCGATGTTGAGGAGGCTCTAAACGCTGCGAGCGCAATCGGCGACGACCGACTTCAGAGAAGATCTCAAGGCACAGTCGTCCCTGATGCCTTTACCCACGGCACTTCCGAACAGCGTGTTCACTGGTTCAATATTGGATTGACAACCGGCGAAATCAAACAGTGCAACACCTTCAGTACTCAACCGTTATGATCGAGGGAACAGAATGGCCTCTCCTGAACATTCACAAACAAAAATATCCCATCAGGGACAGGCCAGATCAGGCATGAGGTGGTTTGGTCCGGCACTGATATTATGGGCCTTCATTTTCTTTTTCATGGCAGTTCTCTGGTTGATCGAGGGAAACGCATACAAGATAAAACGGAACGAAATTGCCAACGATGCTGAATCGGTAGGCGAAAGCATCCGACTGCGTCTGAAAGGGAACCAGGATTACCTGCTCATGCTGGCAAAGGAGCGCGGCGACGGAGCTATTGACGCTGCGTCGTTTCAGGAACGCGCCTCGCGTTACGTGGCGGACCACCCGGAGATGATCAACATTACATGGGTGGATGCGGCATATCTTATCCGCGACGTGGCACCCCTCGCCCCAAACAGTCAGATAGTGGGACTGCGGCTCAACCTGGCGGAGCCGAAACGCGTATCGCAACTGGCCAGAGAAAGCCGTCAACCGGTCTATACCCGTCCGTTCGAGGCTATCCAGGGCAACCCCTCCTTTGAGATATGGGTGCCTGTTTTCCATGACGACGTCTTTTTGGGGTTGTTCGGGGGCGTCTATTCCTGTGAAAGGACCTTACGGCATCTGATCCCCACCCAGATGTCGAAAAGCTATCCGGTCGCCCTGGAGGATGCCTCGGGAAAGGTTCTGTGGGAACTGCCCGAAACCGGCACCGTGGATGTACGGATGATGCACCGGGTTTTCCTCACCCCGCCGGAGAGTGGAGTGCGGTTGCGTTTTATGGGATACGGGCTGGGAGTGATGGAATGGAGCCTGCTGTTGCTGGAAATGCTCTGTCTGGCGTTTGTGCTCGCCATGGCTTGGGCGATGTGGGGTTTGAAACGCGAGATAGAGGTGCGCAAGCGGACTGAGGATATACTGCAAAAGAAGAATGCCGATATGGAACAGTACCTCTACACCGTATCCCATGACTTGCGCAGCCCGCTGGTGACGGTGAAGAACTTCCTGGGATTCCTTGAAAGCGACGTAGCCCTGGGAAACCAGGAACGGGTCTCCCAGGACCTGCAGTTCATCCACGGCGCAGCCGACAAGATGAAGCTGCTGCTGGACGAACTGCTGGAACTGTCCCGCATCGACCATATTGAATCGCCACCGGCCAGGGTAGCGATCATGGAAGTGGTGTCTGAAGTACTGGACACCCTGGCCGGAGTCATAAACGAACGAAAGGTCGATATCCGTCTGCCTGACACGGACCTGATACTGTTCGGAGACCGCCCGCGCCTGTGCCAGATCTGGCAGAACCTGATCGAGAATGCTGTCAAGTACAGCCGTGCCGACTGTATCACCTCGATTGAAATTGGCGTGCGGCAGCTGGACGGTGAAACGGTCTTTTTCGTGAAGGACAACGGCATCGGAATAGATTCCCAATATCATAAGAAAATATTCGGAATCTTCGAGAAACTTGACCCCAAGAGTCCCGGCGCAGGTCTGGGTTTGTCCATGGTTCAGCGAGTAGTGGAAAAAAGCGGAGGAAGGATTTGGGTCGAGTCGGAGGGGAGCGGCAAAGGGGCGTGTTTCCTGTTCACTCTTCCTCGTGCGATGGTTCAAAGCTAAGGTCGTGACATCAGTGTCAGAGGAACTATAAGGGGACAGGCTGGCTATTGATGAAGACCATTCAGACGATGAAGACAGATGGGTCGTGATTGGTGAAATACCGGTCATGAAAGTTGTGGTAGTTGTACATACAACCAGACAAGGTTATGATGATAATGATTCGCGGGTGCGGATTATATCAGCACGTAAGGCAACAAAAAAAGAACGGGAAGCATATTTTTCAAGGAGACCCAAATGAAAAATGAATATGATTTTTCAAAGGCCGATCAAGGCAAATTTTATTGCAAGCCAGAGAACCTGAAAATTCCTGTCTATCTCGATAGCGTTTTGGAGACTTTCTATTTAGAACGGGCCAGAAAGCGCAAGGTTGACATGGGCACACTTATTAATACTGTCCTGCGTAAGGAAATGGATCTTGCAAGGGAACTTGGGGTATAAAGATTTTCGCAGAAGAAAAGGCCATCAGGACCACATGGTTGCCTGCGGCTACGATATCAACGCTGAGAAGGTCAGGCAGGAGTGCGGGGGGATTGTCGAGCATAAAGGGGGCTGTTCGGTGTGCCATGTGTGCGGGTATTCTGAGTGTGCGTAACCAGTTCTCCGAAATGAAGCTCCCCTTTAGATAAATCTAACTATTTAACAAAGAGACATCACATGCGTATACTTATTACCACAACCATCATTTTACTTTGTGCCGCCGTATCATTTGCAGCCGATTCTGTTGCCCTGGAGAAGAAAGAGACTATAACCACAAAATCCGGACTAAAGTATACCTCTCTCAGAGACGGCACTGGAGCGTCTCCCGGACCGACCGACACTGTAATAGTCAATTATCGTGGCACATTATTGAA
>JAENWA010000088.1 GCA_016650295.1 Desulfuromonadales bacterium
GAGATTCGCCGTTAGTGAGAGAGTCGCCATATACAAAAATGTCATGGGAGAAGTGCGTCCGAAGTTTGGCCAAAAAGCTATCTATTTGATTTTTAAAGAGCATTATTTTCTGTTGACAGATGGATTATAGAATGTCCCCTATGGGTTCCCGTTTTGTTTATTATCGGTGAAGGTGAAGAATATCTCCGCTGTATCTCTAGCTTGGTTTCTACCGCCACTTTTGTCTTGAGTTCAACAATTCGCACCTTCCCCAGCCTCCCAGGGGTGTGCCTTTCAACTGTGGCTAAAACACTTCCTGTTTGCGGATTTACCCCTCCTCTATGGACGGTGATTACAGCCAAATACCTAGTATCGCAACCCGCGACGCCACAACCACCGCCTAAACTAAGAACGTTGATATTCTCCTTTACAGATTCCTTTGCATTAACACTTTTACGAACTCTCGTCACTTCTGCCTGAACAACTGGGCTGTTTTTGACAGCTTCGACTACATCCTCAAATGCATCGTCGGCTTCAGTGTCCGCAGGCAGCATGCAATGTACTAGACCAATGCACAGCAGCGAAATCAGTATCCTCATGCGAATACTCCATCTTTTATCCTGATGCTGAAGCATATGACGTTTCATTCAGTCCTCATTTCTTCTGTTCAACGGCTCGCGGCGTGACCTGCGCGGCGGTTTTTGCCGCGTCAGCGTCTGCGCCGTTGTTGGGCTCCTCAAGGATGGACCCGTAAATATTCCTCTTGCTTATTTTTGTCATCCGGAAGAACGAGGAGGCGATCCCCCTCCAGTCGGAATTTTCTCTCAAGAGCTGACATACCATCAAACTCGATGTGCAGTACTTGGTCTTTAACCTTATACTTGCCGCTTAAAGAGTCGAAAGGCACACTCAGTTGAGCCAAGCCTTTTGTTGTGTATTGCATCGTAGCCATTCCGCCGGTGTAGTGCTTGTATGACCAAATTCCAACGATAGGATGTGCATTCGCAGCGGTAACGGCAGTTCGAGTCATCTCCTGCCGTTTGTCTGGATCAGATGGATTGAGAATTAGTTTATCTCCTCTTATTTCGAAGGGCGTTGAATCCGTTTGCTCCTTGTCGCCTTTTAAAGTTGTTTTTATAGATTGTCCTTCGATTCGGTAATCGAAATCGACAAGGGCTCCGAAGGAGATGCTCACAACGCCACTTTCTTCAAAATTGTATCTAGCGCCCAACCCTCCTTTTGTACGGGTTACAGAGGCCCATTTCCCAACAATATCACTTGGTTCACTTGCCGCAGTCAGACCGCTAGCACTTATCATCAGGAGGCACGCAACAACTATTATTGTGATAGTTCTTCCCATGTTTGTTCCTCAGTTCTTATTCGCTCAACGGTGTTGCGGATGACCTGAGAGCGAAGCGAAACAGGTCTATTCGCGTGTTATGTCTGCCTTTTTGACTGCGAATGTGCTGCACACTTCTTTTCTAGTGAAGAGCCACACTAAGCACCCGAAGAAAATCAGGTTGCTCATATCCATTCCAGAACTTATGCGGCTAACACCAAATAGAATCGCAACAATGACATAATTGGCGGCAACTACTCCAACCAGCACAAGGAACAGAATCCGCGCCCAGTTTTGGCGGAATACGATGAATATTGAGGTTACCGTAAAGGAAAAGGAAATAATGGCAGATGATATGAAGGCATAGTTCACGTATTGTGGGGTTTGGTTAAATTTCTTTGCTACTTCTTGAACATATGTCTCAAAGCCCATCTTCAATATTGCGAAGTATGGCATGCCCTGTTCAGCTCCAATGGCTCCGAGAACGACTGACGGCCCCACTACCGCGAAAAGTTTCATCGTTGAGTATAGGAAAATCAGCCCAGCGCCCACATATAGCCAGAGAATCGGCCTTTTCAGATTCATCGTCTTTCCTCGTTTTTTGTGACATAACAAGTATTTATCACTTCATCTGTTTCAACTTCTGATACGCCATGCTGCGGAGCTTAACCAGGGTGGTCGTGAGCGCCGTTTTCTGATCGGAGCTCAACAATATAACGGGTTAGATAATAAGGGGCGTGGGCATCCTGCCTGTGTTTCGGGAGGGTGTATTCCCGAATAATCTTATTCTTGCAACCAATTCAAGCGACAATCCGCTTGAAACTCAGGCAAGATGCCCGCGCTCCTGAATTTGCTTCACAGCCCCGTAGGTCGGGTTAGTGGCTTCATCGCGTAAACCGACATGGTTTACAATCGTCTGGTTACGCGATGCTAACCCGACCTACGTTGTTACCATTTCTGTTTCCATCCCACCAAAACGCTGAAAACTTCAAAATTCCGGCATGCCGGAATTTGAGTTAATTAACTGATTTATAACAATACAGGTGTCAAAAATACCACGTTTTTTTGGCAGTTTCCGTTTCCCGAAACACAAAAAAACCCCACATTCCATTTCCGGAATACGGGGCTTCTGTCATCAATTTTGCCTCTCTCAAACCATATTGCCGTTCACAACACTCGTCGTCCGAGTAAAAGCTCTCAACCAACAGGCGGCCGGATAAACCGGGGCGTTGCACTGTCCAGACCCTCATACTCCCTCCAGAACCATGTCACCACATTACATGTCATTGGAGTTACCAAATCCGGCGGTAAATAACAAGATAATAATTTTGAAATGTTAACACCTTTAGTTGGCTTACAATGCTCCTTGCATCCCACCTGGCTGCGTCATGCAACAGACAGTAAGTGGGTTGGGGTGAACAGGTTCATCGTGAACTCCAACATTGCACCGTTGGGGTTCACGGAAAGGCTGTTCACCCCAACCTACGGGCTGGTGGATATGGCGAGGGGATGAATTCTGTTTTGAGTCCTTTGTTCCTATTGCGCGGAGTACGGATCGGCTGATGGCTCGGCGGATATCTGGCTGATGGGTGAGCGGTTCTTGACGGCGAAGACCTCGATACCGGCCTTGGTTTCCAACGGGCAGACGTTCTCGCAGATGCCGCAGCCGTTGCAGATCTCTTCCACCAGATACGGCTCCTTGACGGTTTTTGAGACCCCATCCAACCCAATGACCGTGGTCTCGCGAGAGCGGATGGCCTTCTCGGGGATCGGGCAATGCTCTTCGCAGACGATGCAGTCGATCTTGCGGGCGAACGGCAGGCAGTAGTTCTTGTCGAAGACCGCCTTGCCGATCACCTCCCGGCGCTTGGTCTCCACCGCAAGGACGGGGATCGCACCGGTCGGGCAGACCTGGCCGCAGAGGGTGCAGTTGTATTCGCAGTAGCCCAGCCGCGGAATCAGCAGCGGGGTATAGAAACCCTCGATGCCGGCCTGCCAGGCCGCCGGGTAGAGCGCGCTCTTCAGGCAGACCTTCATGCACTCCCCGCAACGCACACAGCGCTTCAGAAACTCATCCTCGCTGCGCACACCGGGCGGCCTGAGCAGCCGGGAAACCTGCTCGGGAGCCCGGAATCTGGCCGGGATTGCCAACAGCACCCCGGCCGCCATTCCGCCCAGAAGCACCCTCCGCTCCGGCAGCAGCGGACCGGCCTCCTTCCATGTCAGGGTCGGGCGGAAGGAAACCCTTCCTTGCGGGCAGCCGTTTAGGCACTCCATGCAGAGGACGCACTCCCCCTTGTCCAGCCGCCCCTGGTCGAAGCTGGTCGGGCAGAGTTCGCGACAGGCCCCGCAATCGGCGCACAGACCGGTCGGCAGCCGCTTGAAGATGGAAAAACGCCCCAGCCAGCCCAGCAGGGTTCCCAAGGGACAGAGATTGCGGCACCAGTTGCGGGTCTCGAAACGCTCCGAGGCAATGACAGCCAGCAGTATCACGGCCGAGAGTAGCGCCAGGGGGTAGATCGTGTCCCGGAAGGGGAGCAGGGTGTTGCGGATCAGGTTGTAGGCCGGTGCCAGGGCGTCGCGGCGCTCGCCGATCAGGCGGTAGAGAGCGACCCAGCCTTCCCGTGCCGTCAGACCCATCAGCGGATGGAGCAGAAATGTCAGCGCCCGCAGCAGGATGGCGATCGGATCGAGCAGACCGCTCAAGTTGAGGTTGAACAGGGAGGCTGACAGGAGCGGCAGCAGCAGCCAGTATTTGGTGTTGCCCTTGAGCGCCCGGATCGGAGCGGTTTTGCGGATTCGGGAGGTCAACAGATCGAGAATCGTCCCCAGCGGACAGATCCAGCCGCAGAAAAAACGCCCCAGGGCCAGTGTCGACAGGGTCATCAGCACAGCCGGCAACAGCAGCCAGGTCCACGACTTGGCTGCCAGAAGATAACTGAACAGCACCAGGGGATCGACCCGGAAGAAGGCATTCACCGCCGCGTTGATCTCATCCCGGCCGCGGTACTCGGTCCGGACGAACAGGATCAGAAACAGCGCCAGGAATATAAGCTGGCTGATGCGGGCCGGGGTCCGTTTCACGCGATCAGACCTTCACGACCCTGATCTTGCCCAGGTCCATCTCCCCCAGGCCGCGCTTGTGGGCCGCCACGGTCACCGGGATATCGGCCGGTTTCAGGCCGAACAGGGTGGTGGCGAAAGCATCGGCTGCCACCACATCGACAGATGCAATCACCTTGTTGAGCACCTTCACGTCGGCGATGTTGCCCCCCTGCGGCCCGTGGGCGGTCAGGATGCGGGTGGCGTCGATGATGGTCAGGTGGCTCTTGAAATGGGCGTTCACATCGGCCAGGGCCACGTCGAGACTGCGGTGGATGTAGCCGCGGTTGCCCCCCATGATGCCCATGATGTTCTTCAGGCCGAGTGTCAGTTTGGATAAGCCGTGATGCTTGGCAACCGGGACATTGATATAGACATTGGCTGTGAGCGCCTCGTCGTACAGCTCCCACTCCTTCAGGAACCGGCCGTTGAGGGTGACCTTCCGGAAACGCTCCGGCTCGATCTGCTTGCATTCAACGTTCTTCATCCCCTTGAGGGCGCCTTCGATTCCGCTGTTGACATAGCAGCGTCGTGAGTCGTTGCAGGTGTAGTCGAAGACCTTGACCTTTTTTGCTCCGGCCGCCAGGCACTCCTCCACCACGGCCCGCACCACCTGGGGATGGGTATTGGCAGCCAGTTCCGAGGAGCGGTCCCAGCCCATATTGGGCTTGACCACCACCACATCCCCCGCTTTGACGAAGCGCTTCATACCGCCCAGGGCGTTGATGGCCTTGCGAGTGATGGCCGGATAATCCGTCCCTTCCGCCACGGCCACCAGCGGCTGTTCCCCGGCTGCCAGCGCTTCCCTGATCAGTGTTGGCGCCAGCAGGGATGCGGCGCCGCTTGCCTTCAGAAAGGTTCGTCTGTCCATAATGACCTCCGGCGGTTCAATAGGATGAATGCTGCGGAATCTAGTGTACGGCAGTTGCGGGTTTTTTCAAATGAACAACTCGCCTCTTCCATCAACTTCATCGGATTTCGGGATTTAGGTGTATAATAATAGCCGGAAGGTTCCGGACTCCCATGCCGTCGGTGGTGAGAAAGGAATAGATAAAGAATTGAAGGGGGCCTGTATGAAAAAGCTTATCTGTATAGTCCTCACACTAGTGGTTGTTATCATGGCAAACAGCCTGCCTGCCTACGCGGCGCGTGGCGGCCATTTCGGGCATGGCGGCGGACACGTGGGTGTGTTTATCGGGCCGGGATTTGGGGGGGCGGGCTGGTGGGGATCTTATCCGTACTATCCCTATTACCCGTATTACGCCGCTCCGCCGGTAATTATTCAGCAGCCGCAGTCTGACATGTATGTCCAGCCGGCGCCTCAAGCAGAAGAAACACAGTACTGGTACTTCTGTCCGGATCCGCAGGGATACTATCCCAATGTTAAAAAGTGTCCAAAAGGGTGGATGAAGGTAGTTCCTCCGGCAAATCCACCGGCAGGAGAGGAGTGACATCATGATCACCACAACCATGCGTAAGTTTGTGTTACTTTCAGCACTGCTCGTGTTGAGCGGATGTGTGACCGTGCCGACAGGTCCCAGCGTAATGGTGCTGCCGTCACCCGGAAAACAGATGGATCAGTTCCAGGTCGAAGACGCGACCTGCAGGCAGTGGGCTGGACAACAGATCGGCATGTCGGTGCAGGACACGGTAAATCAGAATACTGCAACAGGAGCTGTCGTCGGGACCGTCATCGGTGCGGGTGCCGGTGCTCTTATCGGAGCAGCTTCCGGCAACCCGGGCGTTGGAGCGGCCATCGGCGCCGGCAGCGGACTGCTGATCGGATCGGCTGCCGGTGCGGGAGAGGGCCAGCAATATGGATGGGAAGCCCAGCGAAGATACGACTATGCCTACGTGCAGTGCATGTATTCAAAGGGCAACCAGATCCCCGGACAGGTTCACGGATATCGGATACGGAGAACCAGTCCTCCGCCACCCAGCATGAACACGGTGCCGCCTGACTATGTCCCCGATCCTCCACCCTTGAGGTGAATGAGGTAAGGAACATGCCGGTTATACGACAGATAGCGCAACTCGGGCAGCCGGTCCTGCGACAGGTGGCGGAAACCATCGCCGATCAGGCTGATTCCGCCGTTCAGACGCTCATCGACGACATGCTGGTAACGGTGGCGGATGCCAATGGTGTCGGCCTCGCCGCTCCTCAGGTGTACGAGCCGCTGGCACTCTTCATCATCGCCTCCCGGCCGAACCCGCGTTACCCCCAGGCACCGCAGATGGAGCCGACAGCGCTGATCAACCCGGAAATCCTCTGGATGTCGGACGACAAGGAGAAGGGCTGGGAGGGGTGCTTGAGCATTCCCGGCCTGCGCGGCCTGGTGCCCCGTCACCGGCGGATCGGCGTGCGCTACCTGACCCGCGCGGGCGAGTCACGGGAGGAGGAATTCAGCGACTTCCTGGCGCGAATCTTCCAGCATGAGTTTGATCATATTCGGGGGGTTGTGTTTTTGGACCGGGTGGAGAGTACGCGGGAGTTAGTGACGGAGAAGGAGTATCTGCGGTTGGCCGCAGGGTAGGTAGGAAGTAGATTGTCGCAATGATTTACGCCACTACAATCGACGCTCCCAGCCCCATGTGCAAAGCCTGATCTCGCGTTAATCGAGATCAGGCTTTCGTGTCTTTTGAACTCTCGAATATCCGGGCACACAACAAAAAAGTTGACAAACAGGTGCAATTCAATTAACAATTTTCCGTTTTTGTATCTGACAACTGATGCCATTTTTCGGCTATACCATACAGTTACTACACAGGAGGAATAGAGAGCATGGAACAGTACGCAGTAGTATTTGCCCTGGCTTGCGCCGCGGCCGCCGTGGCCTACGGTCTGATCACGGCCAAGTGGATCCTTAGTTTGCCCCAGGGAAATGAGCGGATGAAGCAGATCGCAGCCGCTATCCAGGAAGGCGCCGGCGCCTACATGAAGCGCCAGTACACAATCATCGCCATGGTCGGTGTACTTATGTTCATCGCGCTGTTTGCGAGCCTTGGCTGGAAAACAGCCGTCGGATTTGCCGTTGGCGCCATCTTCTCCGGTCTGACCGGTTTTATCGGCATGTTCGTCTCGGTCCGCGCCAATGTGCGAACCACCGAGGCCGCCAAATCCGGTATTACCAAGGCCCTCAACGTCGCCTTCAAGGGCGGTGCCATCACCGGCATGCTGGTGGTCGGACTGGGACTGCTGGGTGTCGCCGGTTATTACATGATTTTGACCAAGTTGATGCCGGGCGCACCGGTCAAGGACATAGTCACCCAGCTGGTCGGCCTCGGCTTCGGCGGCTCGTTGATCTCCATCTTCGCCCGTCTGGGCGGCGGTATCTTTACCAAGGGCGCTGACGTCGGCGCCGATCTGGTCGGCAAGGTTGAGGTCGGCATCCCCGAGGATGACCCCCGCAATCCGGCTGTTATCGCCGACAACGTCGGTGACAACGTCGGTGACTGCGCCGGTATGGCCGCCGACCTTTTCGAAACCTATGCCGTGACCCTGATCGTTTCCATGCTGCTGGGCGCCATTACC
>JAENWA010000089.1 GCA_016650295.1 Desulfuromonadales bacterium
AGATAGCGGGCATCCATCAGGGCGGTCTTGACCGTGCCGTCGGCAGCGGCCATCTCCACGCAATCGGCGATAACCCGCACCGAATAACCCACATCCAGGCGCATGTCCCACAGGAAATAGAGCAGCTTCTGGGCGATATCCTCGATCCTGGCGGCAGGCATGGAACCGTCATGCAGGAACATGATGTCGATATCGGAATAGGGGTTGAGCTCTCCGCGACCGTAGCCCCCCACCGCCACCAGGGTGATATGCTCCATCAGGGCGCCGCTGGCATCCAGGTCGTAAACGATGCTGTGCAGCAGTTTGTTGTTGAGCTCATCAATCATGTCGCAGATCAGGTGGGTAACCTCCGTGCCGGTGGCCCCCTCTGCATGCAGTTTTCTGATTTCTTCCCGGTAATTGGCAAGGAAGTTCTTGCAGCCCGAAAAATAGAGCGGGCGTTTCTCTTCAAAACCGGCCATACCGGAATCGCCGACAGCGTTTATGTCATCGGGAAAATAGGGATCGATAAAAAATTGCATGGAGACCTCCGCAACACATGTCCGGACACAGCGGTCCGGTAAACAATCTTTATGCTACGAACAAAGGCTTCAAGGCAACCGATTTCTGTGAACGCATTCGAACATTAACAACGAATAGTTGAATTTAGTTGATATTTTTCAGGACCAAATATAGACTTAATAAAATCCATCTTTACCGGGGGGACGAATGTTACTTCAACATGCAGTCAAGCCGATCAGTTATTTCAAAGCACATGCAGCCGATATACTCAACGAACTGGCAGCCAATCAGGGTTCTCTTGTCATCACCCAGAATGGCGAAGCCAAGGCAGTTCTTCAGGATATCTGCGAATATGATCGTACTCAGGAAAGTCTGGCGCTTCTTAAAATACTTGCACTTGGTCGCACGGATTATGAAGCTGAAAGGTTTAAGCCGGTTTCAGCTGCTTTTGCAAGCGTACGGGATGCTATCAAACAGCGGCGGCAGATATGAACCATGTGGTTGTGCTGCTTGAGGCAGCAGAGTGGGATCTGTTTGATATTCATCAATATATTGAGCAGCATGATTCACCGGAGTCGGCAGATCGCCTGCTTGATGATCTTGAGCGATGTCTAGCGGGTTTGGATACCCTGCCGGAACGAGGTCATTATCCACCGGAACTGGAGCGGGTCGGCATTCACCTCTATCGCGAAATCCATTTCAAACCGTATCGAATTATCTATGCCATTGAAGGAGACCGTGTCGTTGTATACGGCGTACTTGATGGCAGGCGGGATATGCAGACAATATTGCAGCGGCGTGTGTTGCGAAGCAGGTAGAAAAAACTAGGGACACTTCCCGGTTTATTGTCGCTTTCCTCAACCCATCACCGCAAAATACGGGATGTCCCTAGTTTTCTCTGGTGCTCTCTCATGGAAGAAGGAACCAGCGGAAGACCAGTACGAATCAGAATATTTAATGCAAATTTACAAAAGGAGAAACAGGTTATGGATGGATGGGTAGCGGACAAAAGAGTTGCTTTTATCTTGTTTCTGATCCTTGCCGGCACTCTTTTATGTCCCGGTTGGACGAAACACGGAAGTGCCCTGGCAGACCAAATGACTGAGGCGTCTGCCCCTGGGGAAGTCAGGAAAACTGAAGTATCCGGCGAAGCTGCGGAATATCACACACCGCTGGCCGGAGAGCCATTACACACCGTCTTTATGGGCAAACCGATCGACATCCCCGCCCTGGACCGTGGTCGCGTGACTGCCCTGACACTGGGGGGCGTACTCTACACTCCCAGACAGGGATCAACATCCGCCACCCCGATTGGCGCCCTCTATCTGATGAGAGAGTGGGAGGAGTCCAGGACGCGTAACGAAATAAGTATCTTCGTCAATGACCTGGAATATGACAGAAGCTTCGGGAATATTGAACTCGTCGCACGTTTTGAAAATAACACGATTCCGTTGGGCCAGAGGGAAGTGGTTAACAACCGGGAGATCAAGTCGTCCGACACGATTTGGGGGACGGTGGTCGGCTCGCTGGGTCCCGGACTCCGCTACAAGGTGGCTCCCTTCCAGGTCGACAACGACGTGAAGCTCCAGCTGCTCGGCAAGGTCGGGTACTTTTATGCCGAGCGGACAAGCGACACGGGACCAAACCTGGTGTTGCCCCCCGAGACTATGCTGTACGGCGTGAAACTGAGGGGCCGATATGACGGGATGCGCCGGAATCTGCTGGAACTCCCTCATACGGGCATGGCCGCCGGATTCGATCTGGATTATATGCACCGGGACAAGTGGGCGAATTTCGGCACCATTCCCGATGCGATCTTCACTCGGAAGAATACCCAAAACTATGTTCAGCTTAACGGCTATCTCATGGGTGTCGGCGGAATCCCGGGGCTGTCGGAGAAGAACAGGATTTTCTTCAGCGTGCACGGCGGCGTTACTCCCGGGAAAAGCTCCGACCGCTATAACGCAATCACGATCGGAGGCGGTCCTCTCCCCGGCGAATCGGGTGACCTCTGCCGACCCGATTACCCCGGCACCATGTTCAACCAGGTTCTCGTATCCAATTATGCCCTGGCGGCCCTGGAATACCGGCGCGAACTGGCATTCTTCATCTATCTCCACCTGCGTGAGACGCTCATCTGGGCGGACCGGGCAGCTGTTACGGATACCAACCAGTTTTTGTTTAAAAGCTCAACCGGGGCAGCCACGACCATCGGCCTGGATACTGGTTTTTTTTGGAACTCAGAACTGTATCTCGGGTATTCATGGGATTCCGGATTCGTTCGCAATGGCAAGCCGGGAAGCGGCCTGATCCTTACCTGGAACAAATCATTCTGAGGTGGGGTCTACTTTCTCATTACTTGAACTCCGGCTTGCAGTAGAACCTGGTATAGGACTTTTTGAAGATATGGAGTTGGGTAACGACCTTAATAACCAGGAGGATTCAGGCTCCGCTGCCAGCCATCCGCACCAGCCACTCAACGCCGCTGGCAATCTCTTCACGGGCCGTAAGGGACTCACACCAGCCGGCCGGCAGCGCCTGAATCCCAAGAGATGCTCCCAACCAGGCGCCAATCATGGCCGCCCTCGCCGCATTATCGCCGCTGGCCGCCGCCGTGGCGCGCAAGGCATCGCCGAATTCATCCGCATAATGCAGTGCACACTGCAGGGCTGCGGGAAAACTTCCCGCCAGCGGGCAGGATTGCCCGAATTTCAGGGTAACCTCCCGCACCGGCAGTGTGCGGCCGGCCATGGCATCAGTGATCTTTCCGGCCAGCACAACGCCCTCGGGTCCCAGTTGAGATGCATGTTCTGCGGCACTCCTGACAGCATTATCCAGTGTTGAGCCGCTGAACAATCCCCGCAGGATCATGGCGTGGGCCAGGTTATAGACAACCGCCCGTTCGTTGTTCTGGCAGACCCTCGTTGCACGCTCCACAATATCCAACAAGTCTGTATCCCTGAAATAGCGGACCGCCAGCGGCGCCAGCCGGGTAATGCCGGCCGGCTGGTCATCATCGGCCCCGTCCTGAAAACCATAGGCCTGATCCGGGTGGGCAGCACGGAAGGCATGGTAGTTAGCCAGCGTATCCTTGGCGGCGTGATCGCGATAGCCCGTATATCCCGGCGATTCGATCAATGATACGAAGCGTGAACCGAAGTCCGAGGAATCAAAACGGGTTCGCTCCTGCAGCGAACGCAGCAGGAGCAGGGCACCGTCACCGTAATGAGTCTGGTCCCCCGGCCGCTTGCCGGCATGGTAGTGTCCGGCAGCCGGTTCTTCGAATCCCCGGGGACCGCCGGGAAAGCGCTGTTCCAGTTCTCCAAGATCATAGATCCAATGGCTGCCGAGACAGAAGGCATCCCCCACAAACTGTCCCCAGACAGCGCCGCTGATGCGATCCGCAACAGATGGTTGTTGCGTTGCAGTATCGGTTCGGTCACTCATGACACACCTCTTTACAACTGTCGTAGATTTGAGCATTATCCATACTCTTAATTGTAATCACCTGCGGCAATAAATACCACCTTCAGTTCGGTCGTTGCGCAGAGAACCATACGCAGTCGGCGAACACGGGAACAGGCCATGACCTCAACAATCGCGGGAACATTTCCTGCCGCCCCGCAACCCGGCATCCAAGAACCGGAGGTAAACGTCCAGTGCTGACACGTGTGCGCAGCCTCCATTACGGCTGGATTATCGTTGCAATCGGTTTTCTGATCATCTTTGCCTGTATCGGCCTGGCCCGCTATGCCTACACCATGCTGCTCCCCTCCATGCAGGCCGGTCTGGGGCTGCCCTATGACCGGATGGGCTTCATCGGCACCGGCAACTTCTGCGGCTACCTGCTGGCGGTGGTGCTGGCCCCGTCCCTGATCCGACGTTACCGCCCGCGAGCCGTCATCGCCGGCGGCCTGGTGCTAATCACCCTAGCCCTGCCGGCCCTCAGCCGCAGCCATGGCTTTATCGCCCCGTTGACACTCTACTTCCTGATCGGCATGGGTACCGGCTTTGCCAATATCCCGACCATGGCGCTGATCAGCCACTGGTTTCGCAGCAACCGGCGCGGCACGGCGGCCGGTCTGATGATCGGCGGCAACGGCGCCGCCATCGTACTGGCCGGCTTCCTGGTGCCGGCCCTCAACCGTACCTACGGAGCCGACGGCTGGCGTATGGGCTGGCTGCTGCTGGGGTGTATCACACTGGTCGTGACGGTACTGACGACCTGGCTGGTACGAAACCACCCCGCTGAACTGGGCCTGGAACCGATCGGTACAGCGCTGCCCCCCTCTCCCGATCAACTGATCCCCTGCGAACATCGTGGTGACGGTGCCCTGCTGGTACGTCTGGGCACCCTGTATATGGCGTTCGGCGCCACCTTCATGGTCTACGGCACCTTCATCGTTACCAGCATGGTACGTGACTACGGCTTCAGCGAGGCCAAGGCCGGTCTGTACTGGTCCTGGGCCGGTCTCTTCAGTCTCTTCTCGGGGATCGTCTTCGGCACCCTCTCGGACCGTATCGGCCGCAAATACGGGCTGGCCCTGGTATTTGCCGTCCAGACCGCCGCCTACCTGCTGGCCGGTCTCAGGCCGGGCAACGTCGGACTGCTGGTTTCCATCATGCTGTACGGCTCGGCGGTCTTCGCCATTCCGGCCATCATGGCTGCCGCCGTGGGAGATTATCTGGGGCTGGCCCGCGCTGCAGGCGCCTTTGCCACCATCACGATCTTCTTTGCCGTCGGCCAGACCATCGGACCGGCCGCCGCCGGCCTGCTGGCCAAGGCCACCGGAGGATTCACCGGCGCCTACCTGCTGGCAAGCGCGATCACCGCCTCGGCAGCCGTCTTTGCCCTGTTTCTGCCCAAACCGCGGGGAGATGCTTCGTGAGTGAAATTAATCGGTTACGGACCGGAAGAAAATCAGTTGAATTTCACGCAGTGACCCATACCCCTACCTGACCCGCTCCTGGCATTACATCAATGACGGAAAATCAAAATCTAATGATGCAATTCGTTGACATCGCAAGCATTTGGGCTTAATTTGTGGCGCATTAATGTGCAAATCAAAACAGTATATTGGAAATGCACATTCCAGATAGAGGAAGCATGTATATGCAAACTTTCTGGAATACATCTATTCTGTAGATGACAACATCTAAAAGATCATAAACATGTTATAAAAGTCTTTAGGAGTCGGTCGGACTTAGGAAATCGTTGCGAAAATTCGGCTGGGCGAGGACAGATATTGTCGATTTTGCAGGTCAATAGTCGTTCTATTGACCAAGAAAGCGGCGAAATATGGACCGTTCAGACGGATTTGCAGTAGATTTCTCCTAAGTCCGACAGGCTCCTGGAAAGCCATCTTGGAAAAGGAGCGATTCAGATGATTAGAGTGATCAGAAGACCCTACGTGAGCGAGGCCAAGGAAGGCAACCAGTCGATGATGATCGAGGAATTCGTGGGGCGCTTCAGTTCCGAGACGAAATCGTTAAGCATCGCCCGCATAACCAGTCCGGCCGGACGGGTCGAATCCGGCAGGAAACCCGATTTCGATGAACATGTGGTGGTGCTGATGGGGTGTCTGAGGATCGAGTCCGATGGTGTGGTTGATGAGATCCATCCCGGCCAGGCTGCCATCATCCCCCACGGCAAGCGGGTCTGCTTCAGCACCCCCGATGATACGGAGTATTTTACCGTCTGTCTGCCGGCCTTTGCTCCCCGTATGGTCAGCTGGGACAGGTAGTAGCGGTAGCGGGATGCACCATCCCCGCCAGGCCGCTGATACGATCATCTGTCAACAGAAGCAGACAACGCCCTGTTCCGGTACTCCCGAAGCTCGGCGTTGTCGTGCGTCTGAGACGGCACTCCTGCAAATTTTTTTATCAAACGCTACGATTCTGGCAGGGTCATGCCGCCTGTCTCACACCGGTCTCACCCAAACAGAATCAAATATTTTAATACGTTACAAGCATTTACGCTCTGAATTTGCACTATCGGCATGTAATATGCTTTTGTTTTTATCGCCAAGGGGGTTTTGCAACATGAGCAAGCTAATCTGGTTACATGACTACTCCGTACAGATTCCCGCCATCGACAACGAACACAAGTTGCTCGTCGAATTGATCAACGAATTCAGCAGTTCACTGGACACCCACGGAGCGTTTCAGGCCAAGATCGTCACTGAGTCGCTGAAAAAGCTCTCATGCTGCATAAAGCAACATTTTGAATCCGAGGAACGCTTTCTGATGTTCAATAATTATCCCGATTTTGATGCACACAAGCAGGAGCATGACCTGCTGCTGGATCAGATCAAACGGTTCGAACAGCGCTTTAAGACTGAGAAAAAGGCCTTCAATGAAAAGATGCTGCTCTTTCTGAAGGATTGGCTGGTTCGCCATATCATCCTGCACGATATCAAGTTCGGCGTATACTTCCGGGACAAGGAGTTGATAAACAACTTCGGCTGACGATTTGATTCCCCGATCACTCAATTGCAACGCCCCGCTCCGGAAGGTTCCGAAGCGGGGCGTTTGTATGAAGATGGACCTTTGGCGAAGCCGTCAGCCTATCAGGATAACCAGATCCTCTTTTTCAACATTCTCACCCTCTTTGAACTTCACATCCGCCACCTTGCCGTCGGCCTTGGCCTTGATGTTGGTCTCCATCTTCATGGCCTCGGTCACCATCAGCACATCGCCGGCCTTGAACTCGTCACCGGCCTTGACATTGACCTTGAGCACCTTGCCCGGCATAGGTGCGCCGATGTGGCTTGCATTGCCCTTATCGGCCTTTTCGCGCACCTTCTTATCGGTTATCACGGACTGGTCGCGGATGACGACCGAGCGGTTATTGCCGTTCAGCTCGAAGTAGACGGCCCGGTTACCGTCAGCCTGGACCTTGCCAACGGCGTTGAGCTTGATGATCAGGGTCTTGCCGGGCTCGATGTCCAGCGAAGTCTCCTGTCCCGACTCCAGGCCATAGAAGAAGATCGGCGTGGGGATGACCGATGTATCCGAATACTCCTGACGGTGGCGGTCAAATTCAGGATAGACGTTGGGATACAGGATGGCCGAGATCAGCGCCTTGTCATCAATCCTGTGCCCCAGTTTTTCCTCCAGCTTGAGCTTTTCCTCCTCGAAATCCACCGGTTCCAGCAGTTCACCGGGACGGCAGGTGATCGGCTGCTGATCCTTGAGGATGATCTTCTGCAGTTCCTGCGGCCACCCCTGGTAGGGCTGGCCCAGCATCCCCTTGAACATGCCGACGACCGACTCGGGAAAGGCCAGCTCTTCCGTGGAGGTAAAGATATCTTCCGGCTCAAGGTTGTTCTTGACCAGGAACATGGCCATGTCGCCGACTACCTTGGAGGACGGCGTGACCTTGACGATATCGCCGAACAGCATGTTGACCTTGTGGTACATCTCCTTGCATTCGTCCCAGCGCTCGATCAGCCCAAGGCCGGCTACCTGCGGCTTGTAGTTGGAGTACTGACCGCCGGGGATCTCGTGGTGATAGACCTCGGCCGTGCCGGACTTGAGGCCGGACTCGAAGGGGGCGTAATAATCACGCACCGTCTCCCAGTAGTTGGCCAGCTTCTGCAGTCCGGGGGCATTGACCAGCGGGTCGCGTTCACTTCCCTCCAGGGCAGCCACCAGGGCATTCAGGTTGGGCTGGGCCGTCAGCCCGGACAGGGACGACAGGGCCGCATCGACGATGTCCACCCCGGCCTCGCTGGCCTTGAGCAGCATGGCGCTGCCGTTGGAGGAGGTGTCATGGGTGTGGAGATGGACCGGGATGCCGATATTCTCCTTGAGGGCCTTGACAAGCTTGTAGGCCGCCAGCGGCTTGAGCAGCCCGGCCATATCCTTGATGGCCAGGATGTGGGCGCCCATCTGTTCCAGTTCCTTGGCCATGCTGACATAGTATTCCAGTGGATATTTATCCCGTCTGGGGTCGGTGATGTCGCCTGTGTAGCAGATGGCCGCCTCGCAGATCTTGCCGCTCTTCCTGACCGCATCCATGGCTACCCGCATGCCGGTGGTCCAGTTGAGCGAGTCGAACACGCGGAAGATATCGACGCCGGAATTGGCGGCCTCTTCCACGAAACGCTCCACCACGTTGTCGGGGTAGTTGGTGTAGCCGACGGCATTGGAGCCGCGCAGCAGCATCTGGAACAGGATATTGGGCACCAGTTCGGACAGCTTGTGCAGCCGCTGCCAGGGATCTTCCCTGAGGAAGCGCATCGAGACGTCGAAGGTGGCTCCGCCCCAGCACTCCAGCGAGAACAGGTCGGCCCCCAGGTAGGAGGTCGGCTCGGCGATCTTGAGAAGGTCATAGCTGCGGACGCGGGTAGCCAGGTTGGACTGGTGGGCATCGCGCATGGTGGTGTCGGTGATCAGCAGTTTTTTCTGTTCCAGAACCCACTTGGAAAGCCCTTCGGCCCCCAGCTGCATGAAGAGATCCTTGCTGCCGGACGGCCGGGGCAGGTTGGTATCCACCTCCGGGACGCGGGCCTCGATCAGGTCGGCCGACTTGAGCGTGCGGGGGGTGCCGGGTGAACCGTTGACGATCACTTCGCCCAGGAAGGAAAGCACCTTGCTGGCACGGTCTTTTTTCTCGCGGAAATGGAGCAGTTCCGGGTGTTTGTCGATGAAAGATGTGTCGCAGTTGCCCTTGAGGAAAACCGGGTGTGTAACCACGTTTTCCAGGAAGCTGATGTTGGTCTTGACGCCGCGCACGCGGAATTCCTGCAGCGAGCGGTGCATGATATTGGCAGCCTCGTTGAAGGTCAGCCCCCAGGAGCTGACCTTGACCAGCAGCGAGTCGTAATGGGGGGTGATCCTGGCCCCGGTAAAGGCGTTGCCGGCGTCCAGACGCACGCCGCAGCCGGCTGCCGAGCGATAGGTGGTCAGGGTCCCGAAATCCGGGGCGAAGTTATTGGACGGATCTTCGGTGGTGATACGGCACTGGATGGCGTAGCCGCGCATGTCGATGGCGGACTGCGAGGGGATGTTGATCTCCGGGTCGGACAGTTTGTGACCGCAGGCCACCAGGATCTGGTTCTGTACCAGGTTGCGGCCGGTAATCATCTCGGTAACGGTATGCTCAACCTGGATGCGGGGGTTCATCTCGATGAAATAGTACCCCCCTTCCTGGTCCACCAGGAATTCAACGGTGCCGGCATTACGGTACTTGACCTGGCCGGCAATCTTCAGGGCGGCGGTACAGAGTTCCTCGCGCTGGGTCTGGGTTAGGGAGAGCGACGGGGCAAACTCGACCACCTTCTGGTGACGGCGCTGCACCGAACAGTCGCGGTCGAAAAAATGCACCAGGTTGCCGTAGTTATCTCCCATCACCTGGACCTCGATATGCTTGGGGTTGGCCAGGTAGCGCTCCAGGAAGACCTCGGCGTTGCCGAAGGAGGCCTTGGCCTCGCTGGCGGCAGCCACCAGCCCCTCCAGCAGTTCCTTCTTGTTGTGGGCCACGCGCATGCCGCGTCCACCGCCGCCGGCCGAAGCCTTGATGATGATCGGGTAACCATGCTCCTTGGCGAAGATCAGGGCTTCCTCTTCCTTCTCGATGGGGTCCGCGGTGCCGGGCACCACGTTGACCCCGGCGGCAATGGCGGCCTTGCGGCCGGAGACCTTGTCGCCCAGGGCGCGCATCATCTCCGCGTCGGGACCGATAAAGGTGATGCCGTTGACCCGGCATTCCTCGGCAAACTCGGCATTTTCGGCCAGAAATCCGTATCCGGGGTGTATGGCATCCACATCGGCCTTGATTGCCAGGGCGATGATCTCGTCGATCCCCAGGTAGGCGTCGATGGGGGCCTTGCCCTTGCCGATCAGATAGGCTTCATCGGCCTTGTAGCGGTGTAGGGAAAGCTTGTCCTCCTCGGAATAGATGGCCACCGTACCGATACCCAGTTCGGTACAGGCGCGAAAGATACGGATGGCAATCTCGCCGCGGTTGGCAGCCATAACTTTACGGAACTTCTGTTTCAGCATGAAAATCCTCCATAGTCTGTATATATTTCAGAAATATTGTGTAATTCAGGCTGAAATAAATTTAGCAATACTAAAATAAATGCAGCTATTTTAAATAGTTAGCGTTATTTAGTCGTGGCAATAAAACAGATTGGTTCAGTTTTGTCAACAATGTTTTTCGCCTTGCCGTAACTTGTCAGGATATGGTAATAATTTTGAACAACACATGACTATCGGAGGGTTGTCTCTCATGGAGTACAAGGTGCTTCCACTTCCCGTGGAAAAGATGAAGGACAAGATCAAGGATGAATCGCAGCTCGGCTTCGGGAAACACTTTACCGACCGGATGCTGATCGTTGAATGGAAGGCCGGCCAGGGCTGGTTCGATGCCCGTATTGAGCCGTACGGACCGTTCACGATGGACCCGGCCTGCGCTGTGCTGCATTACGCCCAGGAGATATTTGAAGGGCTCAAGGCCTACAAGTGGGCCGACGGGCGGGTTGCATTGTTCCGGCCCGAGATGAATGCCCGCCGCTTCAACCAGTCCGGTGAGCGCATGTGCATGCCGGCGGTTCCCGAGGAGCTTTTTCTGAAGGGGATCGAGCAGCTGGTGTCCCTGGAGCAGGAGTGGATCCCGACCGCGCCCGAGACCTCTCTCTACATCCGCCCGACCATGATTGCCATGGACCCGGTGTTGGGTGTCAAACCTTCGGACCACTACTACTTTTATGTCATCCTGTCACCGGTCGGGGCTTACTACGCGGCCGGCTTCAACCCGATCGGCATTATGGTGGAGGATCACTTCGTGCGCGCCGTGCCGGGCGGCACCGGCGAGGCCAAGACCGGCGGCAACTATGCCAGTTCACTGATGGCTGCCCTGGAGGCCAAGAAAAAAGGATTTGATCAGGTACTCTGGCTGGACGGCCGGGAGCGCCGCTATATCGAGGAAGTGGGCGCCATGAACATGTTCTTCGCCTACGGCACAAAGATTGTCACCGCACCGCTGACCGGCTCGATCCTGTCCGGTGTAACGCGCGATTCAGTGCTCAAGCTGGCCCCGACCCTGGGATATGAAGTGGAAGAGCGACAGATCGATGTGAACGACCTGATGGCCGACATCCGGGCCGGCAAGGTCACCGAGGCCTTCGGCAGCGGCACCGCTGCGGTCATCACCCCGGTCGGCAAGCTCTGCTACAAGGACGAATGCCTGCAACTGACCGGCGGCCAGGTTGGCGAGATCACCCAGAGACTGTACGACACCCTGACCGGAATCCAGACCGGCAAGATCGCCGATACCTTCGGCTGGGTCAAATTCGTAGGGTAATTTTATTAGTTACGAGAACTCCGAGGTTTAATAAACCTCAGAGTTCTGTTCGGTAATTTATGAAATCTAAACAAAAAAACACATCCAATCGCCCGTCGGCCAACAAGCTCTGTGTCTCGTGTCGCAGGACCTGCAAACAGGCCGCCGCCGCCGTGGTCGCCAAATGCCCCCGTTATTACCCTTTTTCCCGCAAACAATCAAAACCCGAGTTTACGTGGAAACAACCGGATCTGGGTTTCTGATCTCCACAGGTCCCGACGCCCCGCGGATCGACGCCGGACGCTGCAGCGGCTGCGGACGCTGTGTGTCGGCCTGTCCGTTGCGTCTGACGTCCGTTGACCCGATCGGGTTCCGCAAAGTCGGCAGCATCCGCTTTCCGGAACAATGTACCCGTTGCGGCAGATGCATTGAAATATGTCCGGTGGAAGCAATAACGAAATCATAGGTAAAGACTCAAGTCGGAGAGACCAATTACACCCGAAGGAGCAGATAATGAATAAATCCGAACTGTGGAATCGCTACACCAGGTACCTCTGCACATGCCCTGATATTACGCTCTCGCTGGACATCAGCCGCATGGATTTCGGCAGCGGCTTCTTCGAACAGATGGAACCGGCCATGCAGAGTGCCTTTACCGCCATGGCTGATCTGGAAAAGGGCGCCATCGCCAACCCGGACGAAGGACGCATGGTCGGCCATTACTGGCTGCGCAATTCCCAGTTGGCGCCGACTCCGGAACTGCGACGGGAGATCGATGATACGGTCACGCAGGTGATCAATTTCTGCAGCCGGGTCCACCTGGCAGAGCTTGCCACGCCTGCGGGTGAACGCTTCAGGAATTTCCTGGTAATCGGCATCGGCGGATCGGCCCTCGGCCCGCAGTTCGTGGCTGAAGCCCTCTCCTCCCCCGCTGACGCCATGCGCCCCTTTTTCCTGGACAACACCGACCCGGATGGCATGGACCGGGTCTTTGCCGAACTGGGTGACGACCTGGCCCGCACCCTGGTGGTAGTCATCTCCAAGAGCGGCTCCACCAAGGAAACCCGCAACGGCATGCTGGAAACTCAGGCGGCCTACCGGAAAGCCGGGCTCGATTTTCACCGCTACGCCGTGGCGGTGACCGGGGCCGGCAGCGAGCTGGATATCCTGGCCACAGCAGAAGAATGGATCGAACGTTTTCCCATGTGGGACTGGGTCGGTGGTCGCACCTCGGTGACCTCGGCCGTGGGACTGCTACCGGCGGCCTTGCAGGGGATCGATATCCTGGCACTGCTGGATGGCGCCCGGGAGTGCGACATCCTTACCCGCCGGACGGAGACCCTGCGCAATCCCGCCGCCTTGATGGCCCTGATGTGGCACCACGCCACGGGCGGCCGCGGCGAGAAGGATCTGGTCGTGCTCCCCTACAAGGACCGCCTGCTGCTCTTCTCGCGCTACCTGCAGCAGTTGATCATGGAGTCTATCGGCAAGGAATGCGACCTGGACGGGAAGATCGTCCATCAGGGGCTGTCGGTCTACGGAAACAAGGGCTCCACCGACCAGCACGCCTATGTGCAGCAGCTGCGTGAAGGAGTGGCCAATTTCTTCGTCACGTTCATCGAGGTGCTGCAGGATCGCGAGGGCCATTCCATGCAGGTAGAAGACGGCGTTACCAGCGGCGACTTCCTGTTCGGCTTCTTCCAGGGCACCCGCACGGCACTCTACGAAAAGGGACGCCAGTCCATGACCATTACTGTGGAAACGGTGGATGCCGGGACAATAGGAGCCCTGATCGCCCTGTTTGAACGCTGCGTGGGTCTGTACGCCGGCCTGATCAACATCAACGCCTATCACCAGCCGGGTGTAGAGGCCGGCAAGAAGGCGGCCGGGGTGGTGATTGCGCTCCAGAAGGCGGTTGTTGAGTCAGTAGGAAAACAGCCGCATGGGCTGACGGCCTTTGAGATTGCCACGGAACTCGGACAGCCGGATGAGACGGAAGCGGTCTTCTCCATACTGCGGCACCTGGCGGCCAATCCGGGGTCAGGAGTCGGGATGAAGGCCGACGGCGCCGTGGCTGACTGGATTTTCAAGAAAATTTGATCCGTTACTGACCCTCACCAAGGACAAACAACGATTCATGCAGATCAACTGGCACGACATAGACACCGTCCTTCTGGACATGGACGGCACCCTGCTGGACCGGCATTTTGATGATCATTTCTGGCTGGAGCATGTACCGGCCCGCTGGGCCGCCCTTAACAACGCTGACCCGGAATTTGCCCGCCGGCACCTGTATGCCATGTTCAGATCACAGGAGAATACGCTCAACTGGACTGACCTGGATTACTGGTCGGAGCGACTGAAACTCGATATCCCCCTGCTGAAAAAAGAGGTTGAGCACCTGATTGCTGTCCACCCCTTTGTGATCGAATTTCTGCAGTTTTTGAAGCAGCACCGGAAATCGGTCTGGCTGGTCACCAATGCCCACTCGAAAACCCTTGACCTCAAGATGAAGAAAACCTTGATAGGTCCTTATTTTGACGGCATTATTTCGGCACACCAGGTCGGGCTCCCCAAGGAGGATAACGGATTCTGGTATGCTCTGCAGAATTTTATCCCCTACGACCCGCACAGAACCATGCTGGGCGAAGACAGCGAGGCCAACCTTATCACCGCGGCCGGGTATGCCATCAAATACCTGATCTATGTCGGACGTCACAGCTCCACGGCCGCTCCGCTGGCATCGCAAAACTTTGCCACTATCCATTACTTCAGCCAGCTGATTCCACCCACTGCCGACATGACGGTTATGATTTGAAAGAAGGACGTGTTTCCCGATGAAAATACTGCTGTTCCTCCTCGTGCTGCTGATGTGTTCCCAGGCAGATGCATCCGACAATGAACTTCATCTCGGCAAATTCAGCGCCGGCGACCTGACCGGCTGGAAAGAGCAGACCATCGGCCTGCTTAAGCCCAAAACCACATACAACCTCATCAAGGAAAATGACAGGACGGTGCTGGTCGCCCACAGCATTAAATCGGCCTCCGGCCGGATTTACACCTTGAACCTGGACCCGAAGGAGTACCCCACCCTGAAATGGTCGTGGAAAATCAACCATACCATTAAAAAAGGTGATGAGAAGACCAAGGCCGGGGAAGATTTTGCTGCACGCGTGTATGTAATCTTTCCGCGCGGTTTTTTCTCGAAAACACGGTCGATCTGCTATGTCTGGGCCAACAAGCTTCCCAAGGGGGAGCATGTTGCCAGTCCGTTCACGCCGAACATTATCACGGTAGCAGTAGATTCCGGGGAGGAACAGGCAGGGCGCTGGATATCACACGAACGCAATATCCATGATGATTACAGGAAATTTTTCGGGGAAGAGCCTCTCAGAATCGGGGGGGTCGCGCTGATGACCGATACCGACAATACCGGTGAATCTGCCTTCGGATATTACGGCGATATTTCCATGGTTCGGTCGGAAAAGGTGCCTGACGTAAAACATAAAGGGCAGAAGGCGCGCGAGACTCCTCCCAAAGAGCCGAAAGTGATCGACCAGAACCATAAGGTAATGCCACCGAACGGCGAACCGACAGTGCCGAATTCGAACACCCCGCTTGTCGGGCCGAAACCGGAAGCGACCCCTCAGATGGAACCGAATCCGAAGGAGCAGCCGGTCGACACGGCGATTCCCCCGCCTCCGGCTGTTCCCACGTCTCCAGCTGTACCCTAGAAGCCTGTCGGGCTTAGGGTAAATCTACTGCGATTTCCTAAGCCCGACAGACACCTGGGCTACATTCTGCTCAGCTTGGTGCGGAACTGCTCCAGGCGCGAGGCGCCCTCCTCGATCAGGCGGATCAGGTCCTTGCGGGCGCTACCGGCAACCTCTTTACCCTTATCCAGCAAATCATCGGCTTTGTCGCCGATGGTATCCACCAGGTCATTGATATTGGTGGAAAGATCATCGACCGCCTCGTCGGCACGGTGTTTCGTTTTCTTTGCATAGCGCACGATATCCTTGCGCGTCCGCTGTCCGGACTGGGGCGCAAAGAGCAGTGCCAGTCCCGCGCCTACAATACCTCCCGCCATAATCATCAATGCTGCGGCTGCAACTTTCTTTTCTCTATCTTCCATGATGCCCTCCTGTTTTTGTGATATCATATTGTACCGCAACCTGAATAAAACAAAACCAACTTTTATTTAAAGATCCTTTCTTCAGGAACCTGGTTCCGGTTTGCGAAACTCTTTACAGGTTGTTGAAAAACGTCATGAGGAGGCCGGGATGCAAGGCGCAAGCGAACGAGGAAGCGAGGCGTACCCCACGTACGTTGAGCTTTCGAGAGAGCGGCAACGCAGCAGACTGGCCCCGCAGTAGATTTTCAACAACCT
>JAENWA010000090.1 GCA_016650295.1 Desulfuromonadales bacterium
ATTGCCACGTGAGGTTACATGGTAATTCGCTCCTGAATAGGTTATCCGCAACGCTCGTCCCATTGCTTTTCCTTTGCTCACACCCCGTCTTTAAATGCATTTTGAGCTTTTGTCATGGGTGGAGACCTGACACTATGTGGTCTCTTCAACATATGCAGAAACTCCAGGATCTCCACCAAGGTTTTTATACCGTTCCATTTTGGTTCTCCTTTGGATTTTATAGTTTGGCGCCGAAGTGATTCAGGATAGATACCATTAACCAATAACAGCAGACTGTTGCACAGGCAGAAATACATATACTGACGTAAAAGTTGTGACCATGCTTCAACAACAATGGCAAGGTAATAAATAAAACTAATGACGGCAAAACAAGCCAAAATATATTTGTAGATAAAACACTTACTTTTGTTATGTCCTTGGTGTCTATATAGAGCCACAATATTGCAAATACTGAGATTATCGGAAGAGACGCTAAAAGCGCCCCGACAAAGGAACTCCGTTTAGATATCTCAGATATTGCAACAATCAAAGCGGATGTAACTGCAATTTTAATCAGGTAGTAGGTCAAATTATCTCCGTTCTTTTTAGTATTTGCATAACGGAGGCGGGGCGCAGCGGCGAAGCGTAGCGAAGACCGTCTGCCGCCACCTGGTTAGATGCTCTGTACTATCTCAGCATCAAATACGTGAACACTCCGATTATAATTACAACAGTGGCAATGGCCAAATATAGATGTTCGATCTTTACTGTTCTACCGGCTCGATCTCGTCCAAATCTTTTCCCTCAATTTGGGCATACTTCCCAAGGCGGCCATAATTTGAATCGATCTTCAGTTAAAGTTATTGTGACAAAGCAATATGGGCAAGCATTACTGAGATTTGGCTCCTGCAATGTAAACTCCCATGCAACTGTATTTTCGACTTCTTGCCTTTAATCTGATTTTTTATCCTATTTTATCTCAACTCGTTATTAGTAGGTTTCCCTATATGAGCCATTTGTTACCTATATGAGGAATTTATGCCCAATATAAGGAACCAGCAATGTTCCCTATACTGGGAACTTCCAAAAAGCCTTCTTCATTCCTTCACAACCCTTTCTACCAACTCCCTGTCCCCACGTATCAACCCCCACCGCACACGCCAGAGCTTCTGCGATGGGTCCCACTTCGCGCCAACTCCTTTCAGTCGATCGCGCAGTGCTTTCATTGTGAATGGGATCTGTAGCAGGACCGTATCCGTCTCCCTGATTCGCGGCATTCCTTTCCCAGGTCTCTCCTCTACGATTAATCTCAGCGGTCTTGATTCGCACGTCCCTGATGGCATCGTACCGGTAGCGAACGCAGAGAAGGGTGTCCCCAAACCTCTCGACCAGCCGAAGCGTTCCGTTTTCGCCGGGCTTCAGGTTCTTGTGCGACTTCATGTGCTTCAACATTCGTCGCCTCCGGAAATCGTTAAGTCCCTGTTTCAGTAACACGGGCTCCTGAAAACACACCACGTCAATATCACATTAAACACCTCATATATAGCAAAATTAACGGATATGATTGAAGGCATGCATTGTTTAACGTGTATTCTACAAATGGATAAAGTCCCCCTTTTTGAAGGACCCAAAAGCGGGCCTAAAGGGGGGGATTAACCTCTGTAGATTGCAAAACCTCCAAGGTTTCTAAAACCCTGGAGGTTTGATTGATATCAACTTGATTGCGACTTGGAATAACACACTCACGACTTGGTTTTCATTTTCGCCTTTTTCTTTTGTTTCAGTGACTCCTTGAGCCGCTTGACCGACCGTTCGATCATCCGGTAATGGCTGCCGCAGGGCATCGGTTCCGTGCCCGGCAGACGCTGCAGATACCGGCCATCCGGCTGCATGTCCCAGGCCGAACATTGATCCGACAGGTGCGTATCAAAGACCACCCGCAGCTCTTTCTTCAATTCGGGAGGCTCCACCGGGCACATAACCTCGACCCTGGCTTCCAGGTTGCGCTTCATGGCATCCGCAGAGGCGATAAAATACTCATCCTCGCCGTTGTTTCTGAAATAGTAGATGCGCGAATGTTCCAGAAAACGACCGACGACACTGATGACGCGGATGTTTTCCGACAGGCCCGGAATTCCGGGACGCAGACGGCAGGTATCGCGCACGATCAGATCAACAGCAACACCGGCCTGGGAAGCGCGGTAGAGCGCCTTGACGATATCGCCATCCTCCAGGGCATTCATCTTGAACTGGATCAGGCCGCCGCCGTTTTTCACATGCTGGGACATTTCACGATCGATCATCGCCAGCAGGGCCTTTTTCAGAACCCGCGGCGCCGGCGAAATCTTTTTATAGTTGCGCCGGGCCATGAAGCCGGTCGTCAGGTAGTTGAACAGCTCGGTCACGTCCTGGCCGATGGTCTGGTCGCAGGTCAGGATACCCACATCACTGTAGATACGGGCCGTTTCAGCATGATAATTGCCGGTGCCGATATGGACATAGCGCTGCAGTCCCGAGAAATCCTGACGCACCACCATGATCACCTTGCAGTGGGTCTTCAGCCCGACCACGCCATAGGTGACATGGATGCCGACCTCCTCCATACGTTCCGCCAGCCGGATGTTGGCAGCCTCATCGAAGCGGGCCTTCAGTTCCACCACCACCGCCACCTGTTTGCCGTTTTGGGCCGCAAGAACCAGGGCCTCGACTATGCGCCCCTGACTGGCGGTTCGGTAGAGGGTCATCTTTATGCCCCGTACCTTGGGGTCGATAGCCGCTTCACGCAGAAAACGCTCAACCGAGGTGGAAAAGGAATCGTAGGGGTGCTGCAGCAGGATCGAGCCGACATCGCGGATTATATGGAAGATGTTGCGCTGCGACTGTAGCTGGGGGTGATCGATGGGATAATGGGGCGGATCGTGCAGGCGGGCGTAATCGAGACCGGTCAGCTCGAACAGGTCACGCATGGCCAACATGCCCGGCACCTCGAAGACGTCGTTCTCTTCATCCAGTTCCAGCTCCGAGGCCAGACGGCCGCGGTGCAGCGGGGTCATCCCCTCCACCACCTCCAGACGGACGATCGGCGCAAACTTGCGTTCCTTCAGTTCCGATTCGATCATGGCCATCAGATCGTCGGCATCCTCCTCGTCCTTCTCGGTATTGGAGTTGCGGGTGACGCGGAACAGTTCACAGGACACGATCTCCATCCCCGGAAAGAGCATGTCCAGATTGTTCATCATCACATCTTCCAGCCGGACGAAGTGATCGCCCTTCCCTACCCGGATCAGACGGGGCGTGCCCAGGCCGACCGGCACCTTGACCCGTGCCAGGGAAACCGTTTTGGAGCGCGGGTAGCGCAGGGCCACCAGCAGGTTCAGGGAGAGATTGGAG
>JAENWA010000091.1 GCA_016650295.1 Desulfuromonadales bacterium
AATGTAGTAAATTGCATTCATGGAAGCCTCCTCGTGGTAGTTTGATTTCGGACGGCTAGGCCGGTCCGACCGCTTGCGCTTACAAGCTATTCAATACCACCGGGGGCTTCCATTTCAACTCTTACTTATGCATTCAAACAGTTTACATAATTCCACTCACAATTTTCTGCACTGCCCTCATCAACATCGGTAAATCATCACGAATCGTATTCCAGACAATCTCCAAATCGACTCCAAAATATTCGTGGGCCAACAGATTACGAAAATCCTTTACGTCCTGCCACGGTATCTCCGGATATCCACCCTTCAACTCCTCTGACAGCTTGCCCGCGGCCTCGCCGATAATTTCAAACTCCCGAATTACCGCCGAGTAACGCATGCGGTCCTGAACAAACGTATCACAGGTCAAGCCCTGAACATATGACTGGATAGCCGCGCCGGATTCCAGAATATCCTGACAATAGAGAAGCTGCGAACGTTCAGACATGGATGATCTCCTTGGCTACCATTTCCCGGGCCAACGGTTTCAAGGTACTCTCGATGCCAAGATCAACCGTCTTGCCGAACTGCTGTTCGAGATAGCGCCTGACACCAAGGAAATTCCCCAAGGACTTCTTTTCGGACCTGATCTCTATGGCAATGTCGATATCAGAATCCTCGCGAGCCTCTCCCCTGGCATAACTGCCGAAGAGGCCGACGCTCACCACACCGAAACGTTGCGCCATTTCATCCTTATGCGTCTGCAAAAACGTAATGATATCGTTTCTATTGCTGACCATACCGCTGCTCCTTAATCCTGATTAACGGGAGTATACGTTTGCACTTTCCAAAATGCAAGAAGGGCGACCAATCGGCCGCCCTTCATCAATTCTACTTCAAATTCTTCTTTATCCTCTCCACCGCCTCAATCACATTCTCGCGATGGCCAAAGGCCGACAACCGGAAGTAACCTTCCCCGCTCGGGCCGAACCCAGAACCCAGAACCCGGCGTCCCGACCACGTTGCATTCGTTGATGGATTTGTCGAAGAAAGAAAAGATCACGTTAGCGCCCGCCGCAACAGTATTAACAAACACACAAAAAGTCAACCAACCATTCCCCTCACGCCGCCTTACAACCGACCTTCAAAGCGACAAGCAGAAAACTTGTGTCACGCAACGACGCTACGACGCACCAAAAGTAGGCGCTTTTAAGCGACGAAAGTCTTTTGGGGATAATTCCGGGGAATAGTTCATTTAATTCCCTTCTCCCCGTGAGCTTGTAAAAGCTAGCTATTCCAGCACCCACGTCCCTTTGCTCTTGATCTCGCGATACATGGCATCCGGCGCGATGTCGATATCACCCGGCCACGAAACAAAACCATCCGTGACCCGCAGCTCCTTGAAAAAATCCGGATCGCGGAGCTTTTCAAAAACCCCGTACAGGTGCGTCGGGAGAATCTTCACCTTTCCGCTTAAACCGTCGGCAAACGTCACGGCAAACTCAAGAGACCCCAGAACCTTGGCTTCAACGACATCCCAGTACATAAATCACCTCCCGCCTACTGCAACGGTTCAATTGGGTGTGGCTCCACATGGCTGCGGCACAACTCCCAATCTTCTAAAAGCTCAGCCTGGTGAAGTTCCGCCCAGTCGAGCACAAGCTCCAAAGCTCGACGCGGCAGCTTACCTTCGATAACTTCAAAAGTCCGAATATCTATCACTGCTTTGTATTCCGCGTATTCGGCATGGAAGTGCGGAGGCGAATGCTCGTTGAAAAACATCCGGATCAGGATTCCGAAAAACATGCTTATTGTCGGCATACTCAACTCCTTCCGATAACCCGTTATACGCTAAAAGCCAATTGCGGTGTCAAGATCAGCATCGGCCTTGTCTGCCCACTCCACTGTTTCAGGCTTCATAGAGCACCTTGCCGTTTGTCACGATTTCGGTCAGAAACATATCGTGCTTTGCCAGCCGCTCCTGAAGCTGTTCCGGGGTGCGCACCAGCAAATCAAGCGGGACTCCCGCATTGATGCGCTCCCTTATTTCAACGGCGAACCGCCATGGTTTCCCCTGGAACGGTGCAACAACCAGCAGATCGACATCAGAATCAATATCCGGATTACCTGCTGAATGAGAGCCAAACAGGATGATTTTCTGCGGAGAAAACTCTCTGCGAATCTGATCGGAAATATGCTGGATTTCAGCTACAGTTGCCATAATTAGCTCTCCGCTGTTGGACAATAGTTCCGGGAATAGTGTGTTTAACTTCTGTCCAGGTCGATTTCGACATCGTGTAGTGGCGATTGCCGGAAAACGGTATCAAACCACTTTTCTGGTGTGACTGCAAGCCTTTCCGCAACTCCGCTGTCTCTGTTTCCAACTCATCATAGACAGCCACAAACTCCGGGTCTTCCTTCCACTCGGCTACAATCTGCTGATGTGATTTTGTCGGAGATTTTATACTCATGTTCCGCATACCTGTCGCCAGTCCTTTCACGCCGCAAGCCTGATCTCCGCAACCACCCGATCCCACGGGGCCGACAAGCGCTTGTCGGCGGTGCGATTGATCAGCCCAACCCGCTCCAGCGCCTGCACATCATGGTAGACGTTCTTGTAATCCCGCGTAAGCTTCTTCGCCAGTGAGCGCACGCTCTCCGGCCCGCCGTCGTGCAGTTTCCTGAGCAGTTCCAGCCGGCGCGGCGTCAGAGCCTGGAGCAGCCCGCCAAGATCCTGGAAATAGAGCCGATCGACCGGTTCCTCGACCGGTTCGCCGGCCTCGGCCCGCCGCCAGGCCTTGACAAATTCCTGCGCGGATTCCTCCGCCTCCCTGAGTTCGACCCTGATATTTCTGTCCATTCCTATTCTCCCCGAATTCGCCTGATGTCCGCGAGAAAGTCCGCTACAAGGGTCTCGACATCACGAAAACGATATGGCATTTCACCGTCGATTCCGTGCCGATGGTCACCCTTGCCCCGTTCGTTGTCGTACCGCACCAGGCAATTTCCCTCGACGTCCCCATAGTAAAGCCGGTATTTCAGCCCGCTCGGATGGTAAACCGTGCGCGGCACCTGCCACAAAACCATCTCACGAAGAGCGCCGTCCGCATACATGAAACGGGAACGATGAAGGAGTATTGCAGCCATATGGCACACTATACCATCATCATTGAAATAGGCAATAGTTTATAATCGGAAACAGAAAGGGCGCTGAAATAAGCGCCCTTTCAATCTACTTGAAGTTTTTTTGATGCGTTCCACAGGGCCAAAAGTGGACGGGCTGTTACGATATCAAGCCTAGTTTTTTCAACCAGTTCGCCACATCATTGTCTGCTCTGCCAACAGTACTGCCTTTAATCGCCAAACCGGATAAGACCTTTGCTGTCGGACAAAGCTTTTTGATATCACGCTCGCTGATTCCCAGGCCACTACCCTCATGGGTGCAATAGGGAACAATAGTCTTTCCCGGGAAATCGTAGGACTCCAGAAACGTAAATACCGCCATCGGCATCGTTCCCCACCAGTTCGGATAGCCGAGATAAATCACATCATACGAATCCAGGCATCAATGGAAAGTCACTACGTTACGTAGAAAATTGCCCAATTAAGTGTACTTGGTTGGACAGGCAGATAGTACCCGGAAAGATGTAAAAATAGGGTTGATTTACGCTTTTTATTGACGGTAGTGTCACACCGGTAACCCACTCGCTCATGAAGGCAAAATATTTGATTGACAAATTCCCGAATCGGTTTAAGATTAAATCAGTCCTATTGGCGCTGTTAATTATCAACGAAAGGAGAACCCGATTATGTGGACTTCAAGATTCAGAATCCGTCCGGTTTCCCACTGCAAAGAGGGTTGCCCTAGTTGGCCCGTCGCCTGATAGCGGCGGGCACACACGAAAAAGCCCCGGTCTACGGACATGGGGCTTTTTTTTTGTCCTCTGCATGCTAATCTGTTATGATATCCGGATAAAATCAGACGCCACTACGAAATCACGAAAGAGCAGCATGAAAAAATATCTGATTATCCTGGCTGTTGTCCTTCTTGTATCCGGCATAGCCGGATATTTCTATCTCAATCGCACACCTGAAATCAGCTACAAAACCGCCAGAATCGAACGCAGTACGATCGTTGCCACGGTTGCGGCAACCGGCAATCTTTCAGCGGTGACCACCGTCCAGGTCGGTACCCAGGTCTCCGGCACCATTCAGAAGCTGTATGTGGACTATAACTCGCGAGTTAAAAAAGGACAGACCATCGCCGAGATCGACCCGTCACTCTTCAATGCCTCGGTTGAGCAATCCCAGGGCAACTACCTGAATGCCGACGCCAACCTGATGAAAGCCAAGGTAACCCTGGCCGATACAGAGCGGACCCTCAGCCGGAACAGGAAGCTGTTGGCTGACGGCATCATCTCGCAGAGCGATTTCGATGTAACGGAAACAGCCTTCCAGTCGGCCAGGACCGGGGTGAAGGCCGCCGAAGGGAGCCTAAAACAGACCCGCGGCTCATTGATGCAATCCAAAACCAACCTGCACTATTCCGTCATCCGTTCCCCGGTGGACGGCGTGGTCATATCACGGGCCGTTGATGTGGGCCAGACCGTGGCCGCTTCCTTCCAGACTCCGACCCTCTTTACCATAGCCCAGGATCTGACCAAGATGCAGATCGAGGTCAGCGTGGATGAGGCTGATATCAGCAAGATCCTGCTGGATCAGAAGGCCAGTTTCACGGTGGACTCCTATCCCGAGCAGTCATTTAAGGGCAAAGTGGTCCAGATCCGTAACGCGCCGATCATTAACCAGAACGTGGTCACCTATATCACCGTGGTGAATGTGGACAATACCGATCTGAAGCTGAAGCCGGGCATGACCGCCAATGTTTCCATCGAGGTTGCCAGGAAGGATGATGCGCTCAAACTGCCGCCGGCCGCCCTGCGCTTCAAACCCAAGTCCGGCGCTGACGCACCGAAGGAAAAGCGCCCTGCAGCCGGCTCTCCCTCCGGAAGCGGACCTCGCGACAGTACCGGAAAACCGGGCGGCCGCAGGGGCTCTGTCGGACAGCATGTCTACATCCTCAAAGATAACAAACCGGTGGCCGTGCCGGTCAAGACCGGGATTGCCAACAACAACAGCATCGAACTGCTTGAGGGCGCCCTCAAGGAAGGGGACGAGGTCATTATC
>JAENWA010000092.1 GCA_016650295.1 Desulfuromonadales bacterium
CACCCGTTCCCATCCCGAACACGGAAGTTAAGCCCCTCAGGGCCGATGGTACTGCACGGGTAGCTGTGTGGGAGAGTAGGTCGCCGCCGGGAATAAATACAAACAGCCCCACTTCTCACATAGAGAGGTGGGGCTGTTTCGCGTTTGAAGCGATAATTACAAATTGGGAAATATAGTGATCTCTGGTATAGTAACTCCACTATGTCTGCTGTCAGGAATCACGCTACGTGTCTGATCATATCACATCCCAAACTTGGCGCTTGATTGATTCAGTGTTGTCGGCCGGCCCGTTCAATATGGCCACCGACGAGGCGCTGCTACAATCCTTTGTACCTGAGAGTTCTCAGCCAGTGCTTCGAATCTATGGCTGGAACCCGCCGGCGCTGTCCATCGGCCGATTCCAGAAGGCGGCTGATGTTCTGGACTTGGAACGCTATCGAGATGCTGGCTTGCAGGTCGTACGACGGATTACCGGTGGCGGGTCTATCTACCATGCTGATGAACTGACCTATAGTATCGTCTGCACTCCCGAACAGATTCCGACAGCATCGTCGGTGAAGGACTCCTTCCGCATTCTGACCGGATTCCTGATGGAATTCTATCGCAGACTCAATTTGGATGTCTCCTACGCAGTGGATACTGTTTCCAAAGATCATCGACTGGGTACAAGAACTGCTTTCTGTTTCGCAGGCAGGGAGTCTTTTGACATCCTTGCACATGGGAAAAAAATCGGGGGCAATGCCCAGCGCAGACTCAGGAACGTGATATTTCAACATGGATCAATTCCGATAATCAATAGATCGGAAACAGGTCTGTCGTATATGCTGGATAAGTCGCCAGAATATGCCCGAGGCACGACAAGTCTTGATGAGTGCGGTATATTGATGGATGCGAATTCCCTTCGTCTGGAGATTTTGGCCGCATTCCGGGATCATTTTTCTGTGAAATTGTCATCTGATGAATTAACCAGACAGGAGTCAGAGTGTGCCGATCGACTTCTGCTGAAGAAATATGGATCTGACGATTGGAACCTGGAAGGGGTTGAAGTATGAACATCCAGCGCAAGCCGGAATGGCTGCGTAAGAAGGTCAATCCGGGCGATCAGACTGCAATGCGGCATTTGTTGGGCGAGTTACGCCTGAATACCGTCTGCCAGCAGGCAATGTGTCCGAATATTTCAGAATGCTTTTCCTGCGGACAGGCCACCTTCCTGATCCTTGGAAAAAACTGCACGCGCCAGTGCAGTTTCTGTAATGTGGATAAAACCGTACCGTTTCCGGTGGATGGCGATGAGCCGGCACGCATTTCCGAAGCCGTATCCCGCCTGAAACTCTCCCACGTTGTTATCACCAGTCCCACCCGTGACGACCTGCCGGATGGGGGCGCGTACCTGTTTTCCATTACAGTGGCCGCTATTCGCCAAAGCTCACCGACCACCAGAATTGAGTTACTGATCCCGGACTTTCTTGGCCGGCAACAGAGTCTGGAGAGCATTGCTGCCTCACGACCTGATATCATTGCCCACAATGTTGAAACCGTTCCGAGACTGTATCATGTCCGTTCCGGAGCCGATTATCAGAGATCCCTTGATGTGCTGCAACTGTGCCATGAGCTGGCTCCGGATATCAGGGCCAAATCAGGTGTCATGCTGGGTATGGGCGAGAGCCAGGACGAGGTTGTGCAGGTTATGCGGGACCTGCGGAAAACAGGCTGCTCATATCTCAGTATCGGTCAGTATCTGGCCCCCAGCCGCAATCATTATCCGGTCCACGAATATGTCCATCCTGAGTTGTTCGAACGCCTTCGTGATACGGCACGTGAGCTGGGTTTTACCCATGTTGAGAGCGGTCCCTATGTTCGCAGTTCGTATCATGCCGGGCAGTATCTGTAAGGTGTTCCTGTCGGGCGGCCGTTACATTAATACCATGCAGAAGATTGCCTCCTCCCGGAACGCTAACCTGCTTATTTTCCAGTTAGATCTTCCGGCAGCTTATTGTCGAGGGGTAGTTTCTCAGTTGTCATCGGGCTATACAAAAGCCCCGCTTCCCGAAGAGGAGGCGGGGCTTTTTATTTTGCGCAATCCCAAGGTTAAACATGCACTTTCGGCGGCTCGTCAGTCGTTTGATTTTATGTACATCGCGGCACTATTCAGGAAAATATCCGTTGCAATAAAACATATTTATATTATAGTTGAAAAAAGTGTTAGATCGTAAAGCCATTAAAAAATCATGTCCATTTACTCCAACATAGAAAGGGGTTCCGCATGAGTAAACAAAGCTTGGAGAATAACGGTGGTTTTGTAGAACACGGTTTAGAGACTGACGATTGTTCGATCGGGGAGATACTTCGCAAGCGCGGAGTGTCACGTCGAGATTTTCTGAAGTTCTGTTCGGCCGTTACGGCAGCAATGGCGTTGCCGGCTTCTTTTGCTCCGCGGGTGGCCCAGGCGCTGGACGAGGTCAAGCGGCCGACCCTGGTCTGGCTGGAGATGCAGAGCTGCACCGGCGACAGCGAGGCGCTGCTCCGCTCGGCCAATCCGACCGTGGCCGAGATCATACTCGATATCCTGTCGGTTGATTATCACGAAACCATCATGGCCGCTGCCGGCCACCAGGCCGAAGAGGCGCTGGACAAGACCATCGCCGCCTTCAAGGGCAAATACATCTGCGTTATCGAAGGTTCCATTTCGATGAAAGATGACGGTGTTTATGGCAGCACCGGCGGCAAGTCGCATCTTGAACGGGCCCGCCAGGTCTGCGGCGGCGCTGTTGCCACCATCGCCGTCGGGACCTGCGCCTCATTCGGCGGCATCCCGGCGGCTGTACCCAATCCGACCGGTGCGGTCGGCGTCATGGAGGCTGTCCCGGGTGCAACGGTCATCAATCTGCCCGGCTGTCCGGTCAATGCCGATAACCTGACCGCCACCATCGTCCATTACCTGGTCTTCGGCAAGATACCGGCCCTTGACGCCCATGGCCGCCCGCTGTTTGCCTATGGCAAGCGCATCCACGACAACTGCGAGCGTCGTCCGCACTTCGATGCCGGCCAGTATGTGGAACACTGGGGCGACGAAGGGCACCGCAAGGGCTTCTGCCTCTACAAGATGGGCTGCAAGGGACCGGCCACCTTCCACAACTGTCCGACCCAGCGCTACAACGATAAGACCTCCTGGCCGATCGGCTCCGGCCACCCCTGTGCCGGCTGCTCCGAACCTAATTTCTGGGATACAATGTCGCCCATGTACAAACGCTTGCCGCACGTACCGGGCTTCGGCATTGAGGCCACCGCCGACAAGATCGGCCTGGGCCTGGTGGTCGGTGCGGCTGCTGCCTTCGCGGTCCACGGCGCATTGAACGCCATCAGGAAAGACAAAGAACCCGGCAACGAAACCAAGGAGGGTTAAGATATGGCCAAGATAGTTGTTGACCCGATTACCAGGATAGAAGGACATCTGCGCATCGAGGCCGAGGTGAACAACGGCGTGATTACCGATGCCTGGAGTTCAGCCACCATGTTCCGCGGCATTGAAAAGATCCTGCGCGGCCGCGATCCTCGTGACGCCTGGTTCTGGACCCAGCGCTTCTGCGGCGTCTGCACCACCGTGCATTCCATTGCATCTGTGCGTGCCGTTGAAAACGCACTCAAGATCAAGATTCCGCCCAATGCCGAACTGATCCGCAATATCATCATCGGCATCCAGAACGTGCAGGATCATGTCATTCATTTCTATCACCTGCACGCTCTGGACTGGGTCGATATCACCTCGGGCCTCAAGGCCGACCCGGTCGCCACATCAAAACTGGCGGCCTCCCTGTCGGACTGGCCCAACAATTCGGCCACCTATTTCAAGGGGGTTCAGGACAAGCTCAAGGCCTTTGTGTCATCCGGCCGCCTGGGACCCTTTGCCAACGCCTACTGGGGACATCCGGCCTACAAACTGCCGCCCGAGGCCAACCTGATGGCGACCGCCCACTACCTGGAGGCCCTGGAGTGGCAGAAAGACGTCATCAAGATCCACGCCATCCTGGGGAGCAAGAACCCGCATCCCCAATCCTTTTTGGTGGGGGGCATGTCGATTCCCATCGATCCTGATTCCCAGAACGCCCTCAATGCCGACAAGCTGATCGAGATCAAGCGCCTGCTGAAGAAGGCCCAGGACTTTGTCGAGAAGGTCTATATCCCGGACCTGCTGGCGGTGGCCTCCTTTTACAAGGACTGGGCCGCCATTGGCGGCGGGGTCGGCAACTACATGTGCTACGGAGAGTTTCCGGATGCCTCCGGCAATCTCTGGTTCCCGGCCGGCGCCATCCTGGACAAAGACCTCTCCAAGGTCATCAAGGTCGATCAGGGCAAGATCGCGGAATACGTGGATCACTCCTGGTTCGATAACACCGCCGGCCCGGGCAAGGGGCTGCATCCTTACAATGGTGAGACCGAGGTGCAATACACCGGTCCCAAGCCGCCCTATGAGCACCTTGATACGGATGCGAAGTATTCCTTCGTCAAGGCGCCGCGCTACGATGAAAAGGCCATGGAGGTCGGTCCGTTGGCCCGGGTGCTGGTGGCCTATGCTTCGGGACACAAGGAGACGAAGGCCGTTGTGGACCTGGTGCTCGGCAAACTGGGCGTCGGCGCCCCGGCGCTCTTCTCGACCCTGGGTCGCACGGCCGCCCGCGGCATAGACTGCCTGCTGGTCGCCCAGCAGACCCCCAAATTCCTGGATGAACTGATCGGGAATATCTCCAAGGGTGATTACCGTATTCACGCCGGCGAAAAATGGGACCCCTCCGAGTGGCCGGCCGAGGCGCAAGGCTACGGCATGCATGAAGCGCCGCGCGGTGCCCTGGGCCACTGGATCAAGATCAAGGATCAGAAGATCGCCAACTACCAGGCGGTGGTCCCGTCGACCTGGAACGCTTCACCCCGTGACGCCAAGGGGCAGCGCGGCGCCTACGAGGCAGCCCTGGTGGGAACACCCATGGCCGATCCGACCAAGCCGCTGGAGATTCTGCGAACCATCCATTCCTTTGACCCCTGTCTGGCCTGTGCCGTTCACGTAGTGGATGCCACCGGCAACGAACTGGTCAAGGTCAAGGTTTCCTAGAAAGGGAGGCAACCATGCCGAATCAACCCAAATTTAAACGCTATATATGGGAACTGCCGGTGCGCTGGTGCCACTGGATCAACATGGTTTCCATCGTGATCCTGGCGGTGACCGGTTTCCTGATCGGCAGTCCCTATTCAATCGGCAGTTCTGCTTCTGCCTACGCCATGGGGTGGATCCGTTTTGTTCATTTCACCGCTGCTTATCTTTTTACGGTAAGCTTGGTCTCCCGTGTGATCTGGTCGCTGATCGGTAATGAATACGCCGGCTGGAGGGCCTTTTTTCCCTTCTTCACTGCCAAGGGTCGCGACAAAATGGTCAAGATGACGCGCTATTACCTGCTGATCGACAAACAGGTCCCGGAAACCATCGGTCATAACCCTTTGGCAACCACTGCGTACACGACCTTGTTTGTGATCTACATTCTGATGATCCTGACCGGTTTTGCACTGTATGCACAACATGCACCGCAGGGAATCATGCACAAGTCTCTTGGATTCATGTATTCCATGTTTAGTGCGCAGGGAATGCGACTGGCTCATCACTTCAGCATGTATCTGATCTTCGGTTTTGTCGTTAATCACATCTACAGCGCCTGGCTGATGGACATCAAGGAGCATGGCAGCGAGATCTCCAGCATGTTCAGCGGTTACAAGTTCACGGTGAAAAAGGAAGATTAGTTTTATTGCTTTGTGATATACGTTCGGGGCGCACAATGACGTGCGCCTTTTTTTTTGAGTTCGGGGGGATTATGAGTTCAGATGAGTACTGCACAGGGAAAGTTCTTGTTCTCGGCATCGGCAATCTGGTGATGAGCGATGACGGTGTCGGGGTGAAGGTTGTCAAGCGATTGCAGCGGGAGTACCGCTTTCCGGACAATGTTGAGGTCATGGACGGTGGCACGCTGGGGCTGGATCTGCTGCCAAAGCTGGAGGGGATCGAGCGTCTGATCATCGTGGACGCGGTTGAGACCGGCGAAAGGGCGGGGACCTGCGTCAGGCTGACCGGCGAGGAACTGCCGATTGCCCTGGAAACCAAGTTGTCGCCTCATCAGATGGGGCTCAAGGATCTGCTGGCCGTAGCACAGCTGATGGGGCATTCACCCCGGGAGATGGTGCTGATCGGGGTTCAGCCGGGCAGCATCGAGATGGATACTGAGTTGACGCCGGAGGTCGAGGCTACTGTTGACGGCCTGATTGCAAGTGTGCTGACGGAATTACAGCAATGGGGGGTAGAACCGTTGCCGGTCTGATAATCATATAAAAGGCACCCCTCCGGTGTTGGTCTGTTTAATATTTGTTGTAACGTTATTAGTTGACTTTCGGTAATTTCGTTGTTACAAATACAGTGATGAAGATTGAATTCGATCAGATCAAGTCAGACAAGAACTTAGCCGAGCGTGGCTTGCCGTTTGATCGAGCCTCTGATTTCGGATGGGGTTCCGCTGAAATCACTGTCGATATCCGTAATGATTATTCTGAAACCAGGTATGTTGCTGTCGGATATCTTGACCAGCGTCTTCATATTCTTTGTTTTACCCCGGTTGCCAATGCTGTCCGAGTAATCAGCTTTCGCAAAGCAAACAGAAGGGAAGGTGATAAATATGGCAAACCGCTTACCATTGACTGACAAAGATGGAGAAGTACGGGAGCTGACGAAAGAAGATTTCAAACATTTCCGACCAGCTTCCGAGGTTCTTCCGCAATTGTTCAGCAAAGAAGTAGCCGATGAGATCCTTGCCAAAAAGCCAGGCCGCAAGCTAGGCAGCGGTGTTAAGGATTCACAAACCGTGCGCTTTGACCGTGACGTTCTCGCCGCTTTCAAAGCCACGGGAAAGGGCTGGCAGACCCGTATGAATGAAGCACTGCGTGCATATCTAAAAGAGCATCCAATGACGCACGCTTGATTCACTCCTTTTAGCCTCCGGAACGGGCCAACGGGTGACGGGTTCACCGGTCTGCCCGTTTGGTTGGAACATCTTATCCCGCCTTACTACTTAAAAATGGCGAATGGTGAGTTGACCCTTCATTTTTCATGAGATTGCTGAATTCGGCCGACGCAAGAAAGTTTTCGGCGACTCGATGAAGGAATCACATCGGGGGCAGGTCATTTTGGACCCTGCCGTTGCAGTTTTTTGAATTCTTTTTCTACCGCCCGCACATTGTTGGTTCCAAAAGTAAAAAAAGCCGCATCCGAAGATGCAGCTCTTATCGTTGCCTGTAAGTAGAAATTACTTAGCAGCTACTTCAGCAGCGAAAATAAGTTACATGTGGGGTACTATCCCTAAAGAAGCGGACGCGATTCGGTCTCATAGTAAGATTGGATTTCCTTCGCCCAGGACGAATCTGACATGTTAGGCCACTTGTCCTTATCAAATCCGGGTGCAAGTTTAAGGCGATCCTTCTCCACATTTAGCACGAATCGCTTGTTTATTGTATCGAGCTTCAACGCGCTCCACGGCACAGCAAAAAGCTTTTCTCCCATACCGAGGAAGCCGCCGAAGGACAACACCGCATAAATCACTTTGCCGCTCTGAGTGTCCAACATGATTTCCTTGATGTCCCCCAGATCTTCATCTTTATGATTGTAAACGTCGTTTCCAATGAGAGTGCCGGCGCCCATCAGTGAGGGTCCGGGTCCACCGTGCAGGTTTGCTTTGTACATGCCATAAGTATCGCGATCTTCGTAATTCATGTTTATCTCCTTTCAAGAATGAGGTTAGTCGACTTTCTTAAGGTCAACCTTGAGAATCACCATAGCCACTTGGGCATCGATGAAGTGCATCACCGGCTATTTTACATCCCATCTACTTCTCGACTACTCCACCTCCTTTCTCTAGTAGGAGTGGGAAAACTTCTTACCGTCTCCTACTCCAGTAGAATCCACCACCGAACTACCATATATGATGGATTGGATTTAGTAAGTTATCTTAGGCAGGTCTCAGGATTTTTAAATCCTCCAACATGGTGCCCAGAGCAATCCATATCAGGTGCACCCACGCAAAAGATACAGCACTAAAAGGATCGGGACTGGTATTCCCAAGAGCCAAAGTAAAATCCAACCTACTTTCCCGCTTTCGTTGTTACACATAGTGAACATCCTTTTTCAATTATTAGTTCCGACTTCTCGGTTGATGCAACGTCGTACAAGTCGGGAGTGGTCCTTCCCTTTAGTCTTTAATCAAACTATTCGATTATCAGCTTTGGCAGAAAGCACAAAAGGTTTCAATATTCTACCAATTAGATAAATTGCAACTAAAGTGCCAGAACAGTTTTGAAAATATTTATGGTGCAACAGTGTGATTGTACGAGGTAAAATTAAAAATAACGTGAGGGGTGTTATGAAGACCGTCAAATTAATCCGTCATGCTTGGCGCAACTGTCATATGTGACGGGGTACTGAGGGATAACTAATTACAACGATTAAGAGTTTATGCGGTAGCGTAGCGAAGCGGAGCCGCCGTATAAACTTGTGTTGAACTAAACCGTTTCGGTCCCGCCAGCTATATGGATTTTTATCCCGGATTTTGTCTTAGGGTGGGTGGACAATACGTCCTTGGAAAACTGGGGACACTTCCCGATTTATTGTCGTTTCCCTCAACCCATCACCGCAAAATACGGGAAGTGTCCCTAATTTTCGTAAGTCGTGTTGGACTTTAAGAGTTCTCGCCGTTGGTTAAACTGGTTTTGTTAAATGCGGGACAACCCTCGAAAGCTCCTTTTAAAACAACTTCGCCAACTCTGATTGAATGCTAGTACCCAACATGCCTAATAACATCCACAACAGCCCAACTAATTCCAGATGAATTCCTCCTACTGCAACATTCTCCAAGTTGCCCCTCAGTTCTTCGTAGTTTGCTTGTCGCTTGTTGTTTTCATCATGAACAAGGGATTCAACACGAGACACGTTGTTTTCCAAGTTGCTGATGCTTTTACCGTGTTCCTCTCGTAAAGAGATCAACCCCTTTTCCAACTCCTCAATTCTCATTTCAAGAGTTGGATTCGCTCTATGTACCTCTACCTTTGCCAGCCCACCTCCCAAAATCATACTAGCACTTGACATACAATCAGCATGTAAATGTTGTAGTTTTCGAAAGGCACTCCTGACAAGCTGAAACCAGTTGCGGACACTTTCAAGCATCGATGGCTTTTTGAACTGCTTGCGTAACTCTCTAACCCCTATTGCAACCGTGGCAAGTCCTATAAATTGTAATCCTGCCCCTGCATAAAGAATCTGCTTTGTAAGATTTGCAGCCAGGAAATATGCGATTATCCAGCATAAAGCAACGCCAGCTACAGCGACCCAAATAGGCCAAGCTCTTTTGATCGCTGTCCATAAAGGTCGATAGCTAAACGTCATCCATTCACCTGTAAGCATTTATTAGACTCCTGAGTAGAACCTATTGCAGGGGGCAGGCCCCTTTACTTCTCCCTCTCGCCAACATGTTATTGACCAGCCCCGCGCGCACGCGCGTGAATCGGCCATCTTCCCAAAATGGATATTTAGACTGTGAACATGAAAATAACAAACTCCATCACAAAAAAGACCGTTTCAATCTTAAGTTCTGCCGGCAGAAATATGTCATAACTTGTTGAATTATAACATTTAACGCACAAAAGCAGCCCAATTTTTCAACCCAGTTTCATCGTTTCCACGCCGGAGCGTGGGCGCGATCCGGAAGTTATGGAAACACTTTACTTATCTCTACTGAATTAAAAACAAGGTGTCCGCAGTTTTCCCGCGCCTCACTCCACCACCTGTCAGTCCACCCGTTCATCCGAGCGCACAAATCTGAAAAAATCATACAGTGCCGAACCATCCTTTTTGGCGCTCTTCTTCGAGGCGGGCTTCCAGATAATCCCACATAGCAGGACAGCCGGTCTTGATCGGCGGACCGATGCGATGTACTACGCGTTCATGGCTGATGCCGTTCTCGCGCCAGCTTTGTCCGTTGTTGGCAAGATTGAGCAAGGCAGGCATGGCCCGGTCGGCGGCATGCGCAAAACGGGCTTCAGGGGTTTCAGCAGTCTCGAATTCCAGCCACAGCTCCATGAAGTTGGAGCGCTGCGGTTCATTCAGCATTCCAAAAATCCGTGTCACCGCCGCCATTTCTGCTGTTTTTCGCTCTTCCCAGCCGTCTACAGCGAACACAATGGTGTCCCCGGTATCAATTTCGCCGATATCGTGAACCAGCAGCATAGCGATCACCCGATTGATATCAATAGCAGCCCCGGCATATGGCGCCAGGGAAGACGCCAACAGTGCTATCTGCCAGCTGTGTTCAGCGGAATTTTCAAAACGATCGAGGCCCAGTGGACGGTTTTTGCGTGTAACGCCCTTGAGCTTGTCCAGTTCAAGTATGAAATCGACAATCTGCTGCATTGAGTTTGTCCCTGTCATGTACGTTTCAATTTTCCTCAGTAGTGAGCTCACCCCAACGCCTTCTTCATCTCCAGCACGTTCCCGCCATCGGCCCGCTTGTAGACCACCGAGTCCATCAGTGACCTGATGATGTAGATTCCGCGCCCCTGCTCTTCGAGCGGTTCCGGACAGCTGCCGTCCGAAACCCCGTTAATATCGAAGCCCTGTCCGCTGTCGTAGACTCTGATCACGAGTTCCCTGTCCGATACATTTATGCGGATCAGCACCTCCTTGTCCGGGTCAGTGGCATTGGCGTGTTTGATGGCATTCACCAGCGCCTCGGTCAGCACCAGGTTGAGGTGTTGTCCGAGAGCTTCCCGGTCCCCGCTAAAACTGCCCAGCGCCTGGGCCAGCTGTTCGCCGATCCTTCCGATCAGGCTCAGGTAGCGGGTCTGGTTGGGAATGGTAATCTGTACATCAATTTGATTTTTCATGATTCCCCCGATCTCCGGGTTGCGGATGCTATTCAAGTTTCAAATCAAGGATGGAATCAGTAACTTTCCAGGGCTTCATCAACCGTCTGGTATATATCAAACACCCGGTGCAGGCGGGTCAGTTCGAACATGGACTTGACCTGGCTCTGCAGGCTGCAGAGCTTGATGCTCCCCTGACGTGTGGAGGCATTCTTGTATCCCGAGACCAGCACTCCCAGGCCGGAACTGTCAATGAAGCGCACCTCCTTGAGATCCACCAGCAGATCCTTGGTGCCGCCTTCGAACAATCGATTCATCTCGGCTTTAAGCTCATCGGAATTATGGGCGTCAAGCCGCTCTTCACGTACAACTATCACTGTCACTGCGCCATTCTGTTCTGTTTTCAAATTCATGGGGTCATCCTTTCTGGTTATATAATTTTGAGCACCACTATGGAGATGTCGTCCTGCAGGGTTGTTGAACCGGTAAATTCGGCTACCGCCTGGTAGAATGAATCGATGATCTCTTTCACCGGCAGGTGATAGAAGCGTCCGAGCAGGCTGCAGACCCGCTCCTTTTCGAACATTTCTCCCTCCTGGCTGGTTGCCTCGGTCAGGCCGTCTGTATAGAAAAGCACAACATCACCTTTCTGCAGTTCGATGATCCGTTCTTCGAATATGACCGACTGTTTGACACCCAGGATCAGCCCTTCGGCGTCCAGCTCAATGCAGGCGGCCAATCCCTTGCGGCTGATCATGGGATGATTGTGCCCGGCGTTGGCATAGGAAAGCCGGCCGGTGCTGGCGTTGTATTTGGCATAGAACATGGTGATGAACAGTTCGGCACGGGTCAGGTCATCGTAGAGCTGGCTATTGAGGCTTTGCAGGATGGAACTGGCATTGTGGGATGAATTCACCTGGGCCCGCAAGAGCGTACGCACTTCCGACATGACCAGCGCGGCGCCGACACTGTGGCCGGAGACATCGGCAATCAGCAGGTCAACGGTCTGTTCATCCCGCCGGAAAAAGTCGTAGTAATCGCCCCCCACATGTGCCGCAGAAATACAGCGGCCGCCCATTTCAATGCCGAAAAGTTCCGGTGCCGTTTCGGGCAGAAACGATAGCTGGATCTGCTGGGCAATCTCCATGTCGCGCAGAACTCGCGCATTATTCAGCAGCGCCTGTTCCTTCTGTTTGCGCTCGTGGTCCCTGGCCTCGATTTCCTGGACTATGGTGACCGCCTGGGCAAACTGGCCGGTCAGGCTGGCCAGCAGGCTGATAAATTCTTCGGTGAACAGTCCGCTGATGGATTTTGAGAAAACCGACATGACGCCCAGAGACGGTTCCCCCTCACGGAAGATGGGGATGTACGCGCAGGACAGGATACCTTCGGCAATGGTTTTCTCAAGTGTTTCCTGCGGAACGAGCCCGACGTCGTTCACGAAATGGGCCTTGCGGTCGGACAGCGCCTTCCTGCAGTAGGGCATGCTCTCCAGGAACCAGTGCTGCTCGTTGATCGGACGGCGATTCGTCCCCTGGTAGCTTCTGACGCTGAAGCTGCCGTCCTCCGCTTTCAGCTGGACAATGGCCGCATCCAGCCTGAATTCCTTCAGCAGGAGTTTCAGCAGGTCATCCATGATAATCTGCAGGTCAAGGGTTCGATTGATGATCTCCGATGCTTTCAGCCGCACGAAAAGCGACTCGCGGCTCTGGTCGAGCGAGGTGCGTACAGTGCTGAAGATGTCGTAGACCGATTCCATTCGCGAACCCATATCGGAGAGAAAACTGTCAACGATGGCGCCCGCTGCCGCAGCGCCGACTGATCCGGCCAAACTCTTTTCCGTGAAGCGCTTCAAGTTGGGAAGCTCGAATTCGGAAACATTTCCGTCGGCATCCAGTTCGCGGGTGCCCCGATAGGATTCGATGGCCCGTTGCGCCTCGGCTTCGCCGATGAACTTGGTCATCAAGGAGACGAACTGTGTAATGGTGACAGGTTTTGAGAGGCGTTTTGCCTCGATACTGTGATACTGACGTCGCTCGACTTCAAATATGCCGATAAATTTACGCACCTGATCACGTTCGGACTCATCCTGACGCAGCAGTATCGAGCAGATGATGTAGCCGCTGATATTGAAGAGCATGCTCCAGAACAGGGAATGGCTCCACATATCCATGCCGGTCAGGCCGAACATCGCGGTTGGTTTGAGCAGTCCCAGGCCGAACGGCCCGGAAGCAAGCAGCTCCCTCGAGATCCAGCCTGAATGGCTGAATGACGGTATCAGCAGGGTGTAGAACCAGATCAGAAATCCGAACAGGATTCCTGTAATTGCCCCGGTTTTGTTGCCGCGCCGCCAGTAGAGAGCCCCCAGCATGGCCGGTAGAAACTGGGCTGCCGCCGAAAAGGAGATCATCCCCATGTTGACCAGCATGAAGGAATCACCCACGATGCGATAATAGAAATAGCCCAGGAAGATAACCAGAAAGATTCCGAGTCGCTTGAGGTTGATCAGCAGCAGCGGGAACCAGGCCTGGGGAGGGAAGCGGACGATGACCGGCATGAAGATGTGGTTCAGCAGCATGGTGGAAATCGCCACCGATTCGACTATCACCATGCCGGCCGCAGCGGAAAGTCCCCCCAGGAAGGCCAGCATGGCAATGCCGGGGTGGCCCGTGGTAAGCGGAATACTGATGACGAAAAAATCGGCCCCGGCGCTGCTGCCGGTTGAGAGGATACCTCCCAGGGCTATGGGCATGACGAACAGGTTGATCAGAAACAGATAGACCGGAAACATCCACATGGCCTTGGTGATGTGGCGTTCATCGGAGTTCTCTATGACCATGATGTGAAACTGTCGCGGCAGCAGCATGACGGCGCCCATGGACAGGAACAGCATGGTGAATGACGGGATCGCCTCCGGGTTGTTGTTTGCGGAGCTGAGAGTGAATAGCTGCGTGAATTTTTCGGGATGCAATGCTTGGAAGCGTGTAAATATGTCGCTGAATCCGTCGAAGAGCTGGTAGGTGACAAAGATCCCCACCCCCAGTATGCTGGCGAGTTTTACCAGAGATTCAAACGCTACGGCCGCCACCAGCCCTTCGTGTCGTTCCGATGAAACCAGTCGGCGCGCTCCGAATATCACACTGAAGACAGACAGGATAACGGCCAGCAGAAATCCGCTGGGAACGGACAACTCGGAGTCGCCATGGGGAATGCGGAAGCTGTTGCCCTGAAATCCGCTGATCAGATAGAAACTGGTTGAAACGGCCTTAATCTGCAGGGCGATATAGGGCATGATGCCGAGGATGGCAATCAGGGTTACCAGAGCGCCCAGCCAGGCTGACTTGCCGTAACGCAGGCTGATAAAGTCGGCTATGGAGGTGATGTTGTTTTCCTTGCTGATCTGGACCATGCGCCGCAGGATGAAAAACCAGGAAAAGGCGGTCAGTGATGGTCCCAGGTAGATCATCAGGAAGTCGATGCCGGTGGTGGCCGCCTTGCCGACACTGCCGTAAAAGGTCCACGAGGTACAGTACACAGCAATAGAAAGGGAATAGATATAGGGATTGCCGACGATGCTTCTGCCGGACATCTTGCGATGATGGGCATACCAGGCGACCAGGAAGATCAGCAGGGTATAGGACAGCGATATGACTGCCGCGGAGGCGAGACCGGTCTTCACGGCTCTTTTTTCTCATGGCGGCCGGAGTTGTTCTGGTTGACGGACAGGGTAAACAGATAGATAACGGCGATGGAAACGGCCCAGCCGACGGTGAAATAGAGAAACAGGAGCGGGAATCCGAAAACCGAATCAGACTTGTTGAAGATGTGCAGGAAGGGAAAATTAAGCATGATGATGCCCATGATGAAAAAAATCATCCAGGATTCCCGCAGCTGCAGGCGGTGCAGTATTCTGTGGCGGACGCGGCTGATCATGGCGCCAGCCTGGAGTGGATTTCATCGGCCAGGGCTGCGGGAGAGGCATTGGATGCGAGTGAGATGAGCATGCCCTCTGTCCCGTCAGGTGCTTCGAACTCTGCCGCCTGAAATGCAAGCAACTCCAGCCGTCCGTCGGAAACTGATTTTCCGCCGGCCTCGCGATCCTGAAGTCTGCGCCTGTTTTCAGCCTCACTGCAGTCAGTCTGTAGGATGATGAACGGAACTGAATGGCGCCTGGCCAGTTCGGCAAACTTGACCCGCTGGCTCTTGAGGATAAAGCCGGCGTCGATGATTACGGAGCGGCCTTTCTGCAATTGATCTTCCGCTGTGCAGAGCAGCCCGGCGTAGGTCGCCTCGCTTGCCTGCCGATTATAGAGGCCTTCGCCGTATGCTTCCCTGACAGGAACCTCGGGAGCCAGGCCAGCGGCCTGTTTGCGGGTAGAATCCGAACTGAAGGTGTTGATTCCCAGTTCAAAGGCCAACTGGGCGGCCAGCGTGCTTTTGCCGGAGCCCATCAATCCGCAGGTGATAAACAACGTCGGTTTGAGTCTACGCCGCTCCACGTAACCGCGCGCCAAGCGGAAGTACCTGACCGCACGCACCTTGGCAGAGGCCTGGTCGTCCGGATTGATCCCGGCGTCATTCAGGCGGAAGCTTTCGACCTTTCCGCGCACAAAGGCCCGGTAGATCCTGTAGAAGTCGATCAGTTCCGTCACACCCCGATCCCCGGTAATCGAGACATATTCATCAATAACATCATCTGCCAGATCGTGGCGACCGTGATAGTCCAGGTCCATCAGCAGGAAGGCGATGTCGGCAGCGGTGTCGCAGCAGCGGAAGCGCTCATTGAACTCGATACAGTCGAAAATGTGGACAACGCCATTGTCCAGGCAGATATTGTCCAGATGGATGTCCCCATCGCATTCGCGGATGAAACCGTCATCGACACGCTTCTGGAACAACTCCTCATGTTCTGCGGCGAATTGCACGACCCACGACCTGAGCAATTCGCGATCACCGGCGGGCAGGGTGCTGTTTTCAAACGGGATGACCTGATCGAAGTTTTCCTGCCAGTTGTACATGATCCTTTCCTGGTGGCCATATTCCGCTATGGCCGGTGAGGTCGGGGCCGTTCGGTGAAATTCGGCGATCACGGCGGAAATCTTCCGCATGGCGGCCGGAGTCACATCGCCGGCATCAACCAGTCTGTCAAGCATCCGGTCTGCCGGAAGACGTTTCATCTTTACGGCATAATCGATAATCGTTCCAGTGCCATGAAATGCCGCCCCGGCAGCTGTTTCGCGCAATTCAACAACCCCTTCGTAGATATCGGGGCAGAGGCGCCGGTTGAGACGGACCTCCTCATTGCAGTAAAATCGACGCCGGTCGATGGTTGAGAAGTTGAGAAAACCAAAATCTACCGGTTTTTTAATCTTGTAGGCGTGAAGGTCGGTCAGAAAAATGTATGAGACGTGTGTCTGAATAAGTTCGACACAGGAAACAGCTTCAGGATAGGAATCCGGTTTCATGAGTGATTTAAGTGTGGTACGAATCATCATTATTCCCCATGTAATTATGCAGATAATACCACCAATGCTGACTGTCCGCAAGGCAGTGAACTAAAATGATAATCGTTTGACGCAGATACAGGTTATATGCTATTTTCTAAAACATTTTTCTTTCAATCGAGCCTGCCAATGCCTTCTATTGCACTACTTCTCCTGCTTGCCGCACTGATGTCATCATGTGCCACCGTACCCGTACAACCACCCCCACCGGATGAGTCGCTCCAGCAACACCCGCTTCATGACGGCACGTCGCGCTCTCTGTATCTTTATTCGCGTGCCCGGCTGGCGGCGCTTGAAGGTGATTATCCCGCAGCCCTGGTTATCCTGCGGGATGCATTGGAGCGGGATCCATCTTCGGCTTTTCTGCATACAGCGATGGCTGAACTGAAACTCAAGATCGGACAGGGGAAGGAGGCGCTGGAATACATCGACAAAGCCATAAAACTTGATCCCGCCTATCGGCCCCCCTATCTCATAGCCGGTTCACTCCTGGCTGCTACCGGCAAGGATCTGGAGGCAGCCGGCTATCTGCGTACAGCCATACAACTTGATCCCACAAAAGAAGAAGCCTATTTCCAGCTGGTCATCAGTCTTATGCATCTGTACGAATACGAAGAGGCGGTCAGTACCCTCAAGTCGCTGATAAAAATCAACAGCGATTCGGCGCTCGGCTATTATTATCTGGGAAAGACCTATGGCCAGATGAAGCTCTACCGTGATGCCGTGGTTTATTTCAAAAAGACACTCGAGTTGCGTCCGGAGTTCGATCAGGCTGCCATTGATATGGCAGCCACTTATGAGGCCATGGGTGATTATTCCAGTGCTATCGAGACCTACAAGCAGCTGGTCGGTGATGATGAGATCAAGGCGATTGTTCTGCAGCGGCTGATTCAGCTTCTGATCCAGCAGCGACGTTTTACGGATGCTCTGGAGTATCTCCAGCTTGCAGTTGACGCCGGATATGGCGGACAGGAGACCATGCGCAAGATCGGGCTGATTCATCTTGAGCTTGAACAGTACGACGAAGCAATCAAGATTTTCAGCACCATGCTTGAGAAGGACCCGGCAGCCCACCAGGTCAGGCTCTATCTCGGCATGGCTCTAGAGGAAAATGGTGATCTTGATGCAGCCTTCGCCGAGTTTTCAAAGATTCCCCGTGACGCTTCGATCTATGTTGATGCCATTGGACATATAGCATTCATCCTCAAGGAAAAAGGGGAGCCGATGCAGGCGGTCGAAACCATCAAGGCTGCCATTGTTGATAATCCGCACCAGATTGAACTCTACCTGAATCTGTCGTCACTGTATGAAGCGCTGGAGAAGCCCGAAGACGGTCTGGCGCTGTTGCTGGAGGCAGAAAAACAATTTGAGAAAGATCCGCGGCTTCAGTTCCGGATCGGTGTGCTCTACGACAAACTCGGCAAGCGGGCCGAGTCCATCGAGCGGATGCAAAAGGTGCTGGCGCTCAACCCCAAGGATGCGCAGGCGCTCAATTTTATAGGGTATACCTATGCAGAGATGGGCATAAACCTGGACGAGGCGCTCTCGTACCTCAAAAAGGCGGTCGAAATCCGCCCCAATGACGGCTTCATTCTGGACAGCCTCGGCTGGGTATACTTCAAACTGAAAAAATACGACGAGGCCGCCAGAAATCTTGAGGATGCGGTGGCCCTGGTAACCGACGATTCCACCATTGTCGAGCATCTTGGTGACGTGTACCTGGCCCGTCGCGAGTACAAGAAGGCCCTGACGACCTACAGAAAGGGCCTGGAGATCGATCCTGACCGCAAGGAACTGGCTGACAAGATCCGGCGTGTCAAAGGGGAGCAGAGCGAACGATGAGGATGTCCTGGCGGGGCAGGACGATGGTCTGCTTCGCGGCAGTGTGTCTGCTGGCCGCATGTTCGTCCGCTGAGCAGAAAACAGCTCCGGCTGCTGCAGTCGTCACATCCCCGGCTACGGGTGACGCCATTGTCGAGGGGACCATCGGGGAGGCGTCCACCCTGATCCCGGTTCTGGCCACCGATTCCTCCTCGCACGCCGTAGCAGGCCAGATTTACAACGGTCTGGTCAAATATGACAAGAATCTGACCATTGTCGGCGATCTGGCTGAATCCTTCGATGTCTCGAAAGACGGTCTGATCATCACCTTTCATCTTCGCCACGGGGTGAGATGGCATGACGGCGCCCCCTTTACCTCCCGCGATGTGCTCTACACCTATCGCGTCATTATCGACCCCAAGACACCCACCGCCTATGCCGAGGATTTCAAGCAGGTCAAAAGCATAACAGCTCCCGATGACCACACCGTAACGGTCAGCTACGCTTCACCCTTTGCCCCGGCCCTGGCCTCGTGGGGCACCAGCATTCTGCCGGCCCATTTGCTGGAAGGCAAGGATATCACCAAGAGCCCGCTGGCACGCCAGCCGGTCGGCACCGGTCCCTATCGCTTCAAAGAGTGGATTGCCGGCCAGAAGATCGTGCTGGAGGTCAACCCGGACTACTTCGAGGGGCGTCCCTGGATCGATCGCTATATCTATCGCATCATCCCGGACACCTCCACCATGTACATGGAGCTGAAGGCCGGGGCCATTGACCTGATGAGCCTGACCCCGATACAGTATTCCCGTCAGACCATCTCGCGGCAGTTTACCTCCCGCTTCAACAAGTTCCGTTATCCCTCTTCCGGCTACCTGTATATGGGCTACAACCTGCGCCACCCGCTCTTTGGAGACAAGCGCATCCGCCAGGCCATCACCGCCGCCATCAACAAGGACGAACTGATCCAGGGGGTACTGTTCGGCATGGGGCAAAAGTCACATGGTCCGATTGTTCCCGGCAGATGGGCCTACAACCCCGACGTCAAGGATATTGCCTACGATCCGAAGCATGCTGCCGAACTTCTGGCGCAGGCCGGCTGGAAGGAAAAGAATGTCGAAGGCATTTTGGTCAGGGCCGGCAAACCCTTTCAATTCACAATTCTGACCAATCAGGGCAATCAGCAGCGACTGCAGTCGGCCCAGATCATCCAGCAGCGACTGAAATTCATCGGCATCGATGTCAAGATTCGCATTGTGGAATGGGCGACCTTCCTCAAGGAGTATATCGACAAGGGCAATTTCGAGGTGGTCATGCTGGCCTGGAACATTTCCCAGGATCCGGACATGTACGATGTCTGGCATTCCAGCAAGACCAATCCCGGAGAACTGAATTTCATAGGATTCAAAAATGCCGAGGTGGACCGGTTGCTGGTAGAGGGGCGCAGCACCTTTGATATCGACAAGCGCAAGCAGGCCTATTTCCGCATTCAGGAAATCCTGGCAGAGGAGCAGCCCTACACCTTTCTGTACGTACCGGACGCACTGCCGGTGGTCAGCGCACGAATTCGCGGGGTAGAACCGGCCCCGGCCGGCATCGGCCACAACCAGATCAAGTGGTATGTACCCAAGTCGGAGCAGGTTTACGTGCCATGATCCTCAGTCTGACTCCATCCGGCCACCTGGTGATGATTTCTTCGGATGAGTCGGCGCTCGATGCTGCCGGCACGGCTCCGGCACGAGGCGACGAGATAGTAAAGAGCTTTGCAGCTTCCCCGGCCGTCGGGATCATAGCCCTGGCCGGAGGCAAATCCGCTCCGGACTGGCCTCTTCCCTGGATGTTCTGGCGGGAGTTCGGTTCCCGTTATCTTCTCCTTCTCTGTCAAACCCAGCCAACTTCAGAACGGCTTGAGCCGCTCCCCGCTCCCGATACATCGATCCTCGCCCATCTGACCTTGAGCATCCCCCCATGCCGGGCGCCGAGTACTGCACACCCGATCTTTTTGCCGTAATCTGGACCGATCTGGATGCTTGGGCGCTGAATACCATTGCCCGGCGGTGGAGAATCAGGCCACCGACCGTGCCTTTCGCATCGAGCAGAACAAGAACGTCACATGGTGCACAAGTTTGTCTGCAAGGGGACCGTGGAAGAGAAGATCGACGCACTGATTGCCGCCAAGGCCGGACTGGCCACGGAACTGCTGGAAGGGGCGGAGAGCCTGCTGATCGAGATGGATGATGAGGCCTTGTTGAAGCTGGTGGCGCTGGATCTGGAGAAGGCGGGGATATGAATTATATCAGTATGTTATCTGTGATTGCGCCATAAAAAGTGGATTGAAAATTTGAGCGGTTTTTCGATATGACTTATTATAAACCAGACAATTAGATCAAAACTTCGCACGTGCGAAGTTTTGGGTGTCGTCACCATTTTGGTAGAGTGGTTTTCGCGGATAACATCGTAGCTTGTAGCGTATCGGCTGATTTGTGGTACAACGATTGAATCGAGAATTGCGGGAAAATATTATGTCGGCAAAAGCTTCTCATATAGGTAACCTCAGTGGCTACTCAATATAAGTAACAAGCTTCCTATACAGGTAACAAATTACCAACATACGAAAACCTGTGATCAACGACGTTGCAAACGCGAGTAGTACGGAGATTGGTAGCAAAAGGAGATAAACTTGAAGACATACAAAGACGCCTTGAACTTCCTTACCAGTGGCCAAAGGAACGAAATTTCAGATGCCATTTCAAAGGCTGAAATGATGACATCAGGTGAGATTCGTGTCCTCGTAGTAGCTGCGTCAAGCATAGTACCAAAATTCAACAAAAAGGAGCAGAGAGAGGCACTCCGGCGGCGCGCGGTAAGGGAATTTTCAAAACTTGGAATTCATAACACCAGAGACAGAACCGGTGTGTTGTTAATGGTGTCAATAGAAGAACGGATGGTGCAGGTACTTGCCGGCAATGGCATTAATTCTGTAGTACCTGAAAACACATGGCCATCCATGGTACATTGCATTACAAAAACAATAAAGGCGGGAAACCCCGCCCAAGGGATTTCAATGGCCGTATCTGATCTCGGTAAAATGCTTTCGGAAAAGTTTCCAGCGAGGGCCGATGACACTGACGAGCTTTCCAATGCGGTCGTAGTTAAAGGGCGGTGGTAATAAAGGGAATGTGAGGGCGGTATTTGCGGCCCGTATCAAAATCACGGCAGCAAGCATTTCCAATTGGGAGAAAAAAGGGGCTGCGGAACTTGGGATGCTGCCCCGTACACTGTCCGCGCTTCGCAAGGCCTGGAAGCGGACTCATTAAGGAAACGCATGTTATGACGATGTACCTTGTAAAACGCATACTGATGCTGATCCCGCTGATGCTGGGCATTACCCTGATTACCTTCTCGGTCATACACCTGGCGCCCGGTGAACCGGTGGAGATGCAGATGGCCATGAACCCCAAAGTCGGCAAGGATGCCCGCGAGCGCCTGCGCAAGTTCTACGGCCTGGACAAACCGCTGCACGAGCAGTATCTGGGCTGGGTCGGCAAGCTGGCCCGCCTCGACCTGGGACGTTCCTTTTCACCGGATAACCGTCCGGTGGTGGACAAGATCAAGGAACGTCTGCCGGTCACGCTGTCGCTGAATATTATCGCCCTGCTGCTGGAGTTCGGCCTGGCCATCCCGATTGGCATCCTGGCCGCCACCCATCGCGACACCTTGCTGGATAAGGGAATTACGGTCTTCGTCTTCATCGGTTTTGCGGTGCCGACCTTCTGGCTGGCGCTGCTGCTGATGTACTTCTTCGGCGTAAAACTGAACTGGCTGCCGATCTCCGGTCTGCATACCCTGGGAAGTGACGGCTACGGGACCGTGCGCTACCTGTGGGATCTGGCCAAACACCTGATCATGCCGGTGATGGTGGCTTCCTTCGGCAGCCTGGCCGGTCTGTCGCGCTACATGCGCTCCACCATGCTGAACGTCATCGGGCAGGATTACATCACCACCGCACGCGCCAAGGGTTTGTCCGAACGAACCGTGATCTACAAGCACGCCCTGCGTAATGCCCTGCTGCCTCTGATCACCCTGCTGGGTTTTTCGATACCCGGCCTGATCGGTGGAAGCGTGATCTTCGAAACGATCTTCTCGATCCCCGGCATGGGGCAGCTCTTCTACCAGGGCGCCATGTCCCGCGATTACCCGGTGGTGATGGGTATCCTGGTGATCGGGGCGGGACTGACCCTGATCGGCAACCTGATCGCCGATGTCAGCTACGCCCTGGCCGATCCGCGTATCCGGCAGGGAGGGTAGGCTGGTTATGGCCTTTAAACACACATACTTCTACGCAGTATTCTGGCAGCGCATCAAACGTAACCGGCTGGCCATGTCCGGGGCAATTGTGGTGGCGGCCCTGTTTCTGATCTCCCTGCTGGCGCCGGTTGTTGCGCCCTACGACCCGAACAGCATCAATGCCTGGTCAGTACTGGCGCCTCCCTCCTGGCAGCACTGGCTCGGCACCGATGAACTGGGCCGCGATGTCCTCAGCCGTATCATCTTCGGGGCGCGGATTTCACTCAAGGTCGGTTTCGTGGCGGTCGGGATTGCCGTTTCCATCGGCACGGTGGTGGGACTGGTCTCCGGCTATTACAGCGGCCTGGTGGATGCCACGCTGATGCGCTTCGTCGATATCATGCTCTGCTTCCCGGCCTTCTTCCTGATCCTGGCCGTGATTACGATCCGCGAGCCGTCCATCTGGAACATCATGATCGTGATCGGTCTGACCGGCTGGATGGGTGTGGCGCGTCTGGTACGGGCCGAGACGCTGTCGATCCGTGAGATGGACTACATCCTGGCGGCCCGCTGCATCGGCTGCTCGGATGCCCGGATCATCTTTCGTCATATCCTGCCCAACGCCATGTCACCGGTGCTGGTATCGGCCTCGCTGGGGGTGGCGGGAGCCATCCTGACCGAATCGGCGCTGTCCTTTCTCGGCATCGGCGTCCTGCCCCCCACCCCCAGTTGGGGTAACATCCTCACCTCCGGCAAGGATTACATCGAGTTCGCCTGGTGGCTGTCGCTGTTCCCCGGCCTGTCGATCCTGATAACGGTACTGGCCTACAACCTGCTGGGCGAAGGGATTCGCGATGCCCTTGATCCGCGGGTGAAACGTTAAGCATCAACCTGAAACCGCAGTGACTCCATGACCCCGCTCGCCTTTATTCTGATCGTCATCTCGGCCTTCATGCATGCCCTCTGGAATCTGCTGGTCAAGAGAAGCCGCCACAAGACGGTCTTCATCTGGTGGATGTTCGTCGCCTCCAGCGGAATCTTCAGCCTGCTGCTCCCGCTGGCGCCGGTGCCATTTGTACTGCCCGATGCGAAAACGATGCTGCTGGTCCTGATCGGCGCGGTCTGTTTCGTGCTCTACCATCTCCTCAACGGCCGGGCCTACCGGGGAGGCGACCTGTCGGTAGTCTATCCGCTCTGCCAGACCTCGATGATCTATGTACCGATCTGGGGCATGCTTCTGCTGGGAGAGCGCCTGTCGCTGCAGGGGGCGGGCGGCATCCTGCTGGTGATCTTCGGCACCTACTCGATCCAGCTGCAAAGGCTGTCCCTGGGGGAGATGCTGCGGCCGTTCCGCAACCTGCGCAGCCCCTCGGTGCAGGATGCCCTGGCGGCCGGTTTTATCTACTCCATCGGCTCCATCGCCGAAAAGAGCGGTGTCAGGAATTACTCCCCGCTCTATTTTACCTATATCCTGGTACTGATCATGCTCCTGCTGATGTCCTTCAATGTGCTGCGCCCCAAATACCGTCCCCTGATCGGCGAAGAGCTGCGCGAAAACTGGCGGCTGATCCTGTACAGCGGCCCGATCATGATGGCATCCTTTCTGACCTTCCGTTACGGGCTCAACATGTCGCAGGTCAGTTATGCCGTGCCGGTGCGACAGGTCAGTATCGTCATCGGCGTCCTGATCGGAATCCTCTTCCTGGGTGAATCCTTCGGCAGGATCCGCATCGTTTCGGCCATGCTGATCATGGCCGGGGTGGTCCTGATCCGTTTCGGGTAGAGATAACGTCACGGGACTGGTGATATCGCTCTTCAATACCTGAAATCGGGTGCCATGCCCTCAATTTGGAAGCCAAACAGGACATTACATGTTCTTGTCACTACGCCGTCAAATATGGCAGTTATGTCAAACTTTACGGATTACATGTATTGATTTTCCCTCCACCCTAACAATCTACTTTATTTTATCCTGTACAATCACACCGTTAAAGCTCAAGTATCCCAAGATCATCTGTGGCATGTTAGTTGCCTGCTAAACGTTAGAAGTTAAAAGTATGTGAAAGACAATGGACGATTTCCTGGCAAGAAAACGTACGTATCCTGTTTAAAATGGCCAGGTAGGAGGCGGTATGAAAGAGATCAGGTTGACCCTGCCCGAACTGGGCCTGATTGTGAGCACCCGAGCAGCGCTCGGCGGCGGAGTGGCACTGCTGCTGGCTGAGCGTCTCAACAAGGAACAACGCAAGGCCGTCGGCTGGACGCTGTTTCTGGTTGGGGTTGTCACCACAATCCCCCTGTTAACGCTGGCATTCGCAAAACGGCGCTTTCAGCATTAGCAGCGTCGATACGCTGTTCGTTGGCTATTGCCCCTGAAATTTATGCGCATCCAGGTGTTTCCGGAAGGATTTTGTCTCGTACCCCTACAAGGAGAATGGATCATGTTGATCAAGCGAATGTGTCCGGTGCTGGAATATCTGAGCGCGGATTAGCGAACGTTCGCGAACTATGCTGCTTCCGGAGCAATTAATTCCGTTTTTGCAATGAGGACGCTATGAATTACAGCGAAAAGTTCAGGGTCAAACCAGGTGGCACGGTCAGACTGGACAAGATCGATGCCGCCTTCAAGGGCAAACACGAAGACCAGGCGTCAGCACTGGGTGAAATAGAGAGGTACACCCAACGGCTTCGCGAACTGCAGTACCTCTTGTACGCCGAGGGCAGCCGGTCTCTTCTCATTATCCTGCAGGCCATGGATGCCGGTGGCAAAGACGGCACCATCAACCACGTCCTCGGCAACATGAATCCTCAAGGGGTAAATGTCTTCGGGTTTAAGGTCCCCTCAGCCGAGGAGGCGGCCCACGATTTTCTCTGGCGCATTCACCAGGCTGCGCCGCACCGTGGCCAGGTAGCGATCTTCAACCGCTCCCACTACGAAGATGTGCTGGTCAGCCGGGTGCATAACCTTGTCCCGAAGAAGGTTTGGTCGAAGCGCTACGACCTCATCAACGATTTCGAAAAGAACCTGGTCGACAACGGTACCCATATTCTCAAATTCTACCTGCATATCAGCAAATCCGAGCAACTCAGGCGCTTCAAACAGCGCATCGACGACCCCGCCCGGCACTGGAAGATCAGCGCGTCGGACTATAGCGAACGCGAGTATTGGGACGATTACGCCAAGGCTTTTGAGGCCGCCCTGAGCAAGTGCAGCACAGCGCATGCGCCCTGGTTCGTCATTCCGGCCAACCACAAATGGTTCCGCAATTTAGCCGTGTCCCAGATCGTCGTCGAGACACTGGAGTCACTGAAGATGGAATTTCCAAAGCCGACAGTGGACATCAAGGAAATCCGGCAGAAGTACCACCTGGCCGAGCAGGAAGAGGATGCGAAGAACGGGAAAAAGCCAAAAGGTAAGAACAGGAAATAGGGCAAGATATGGTAAAGACAGGAGAATACCCATTATGAATCAAAAGCAATAGAATTGCATCCGGGTGAACAGGAATTGCACTGAAGTATCAGACCGCTCGTAAGATCAATTCAGAAAATTATAAAAGCCATCAGCACAAACAATAAAACTGAAACAACCCTTACCCGAAACGAAGTGGGGTAACACAAGCGTGTTACCCCACTTCATTTTTCTTATCCTCCATAAATCACTCATCAATCAATAACCCCAGCCTCCCGGCCAGCCAGCGGGTAGTTGTGGCTTGCAGCATGATGGTCAGAAGGACGTAATGAAGGTGACGGAAGCTATGATCTCGGCCCCCGGAACCTTCATGCCGAGCAGGATTCCTGCCAGTGCCCCCGGAATGACGCCGGTTTCCTTGGTCCAACACATGAACAGCATCTCGTTCAGGCTCCACGTTACCTGCTCTTATAGTGTAGCAAAAGCGAGTCCGGTGAAATTGGATAGCTGGGGCGTTTGTGGCGCTCAATCGGAGTGGTTGGAAATTATGGCTGATTGTCTGTTCAAAATTAGAAAACCAACCGTACCTGCCACAAGTGAGCTGAGCAAGATGCTGATTTTCGAAATTTGGACAATTTCGGGATTGTTGAAAGCCAACATCGTGATGAAGATGGACATAGTAAACCCGATGCCGCCCAAAAAACCAGCACCAATGATATGTCTCCAAAACACATCACTTGGTAATTGGGATAAGCCCAGCTTAACCGCCAAAATACTGAACAGAGTAATACCCAATGGTTTACCAAAGAACAAGCCTGCGAAAATTCCTAAACAGTTAGGTGTTGCCAAGCCTTCAATCCAGTTCCCAGTTAGAGCAATGCCAGTATTTGCCAGCGCAAAAAGCGGCATGATTATAAATGTTACGGGTTTATGCAGGAAATGCTGCAATTTGTAAGACGGTGATCTTTCATCTCCACGTGCGAAGGGAATAACAAAAGCAAGAAGAACACCTGCTATGGTGGCGTGGACACCAGATTTGAGCATAAAGTACCACATGACAAATCCAGGAATGAGGTAAAAGGGTAGCCTATGCACACCGAGACGGTTTAATATCAACAATCCTGCAAATATTCCTATAGCCAAGACAAAATATAGAAACGAGAAGTCGCCAACGTAAAACAGGGCAATAATGATGATTGCGCCCAAATCATCTATGATGGCTAAAGCAGTAAGAAAAATCTTTAATGATATTGGGACCCTATTACCCAATAATGCAAGCACTCCAAGAGCAAACGCAATATCTGTTGCCATTGGAATTCCGATACCCGCTTGTGTATCTGTTCCCTGATTAAGAAGGAAGTGAAGCAGGGCGGGGATTGTCATGCCACCAATGGCGGCAAAAACAGGTAGCGTTGCGTTTTTTAGGTCAGAAAGCTCCCCAATATAAAGTTCCCTCTCAATTTCAAGTCCGATCAGCAGGAAGAATATTGCCATCAAGCCGTCATTAATCCAGTGTTCCAAGCTATACTTCAATGAAATAGAATCGCCGATTTCAATCCCGACTTTGGCATGCCAAAAGTCCATGTATTCAGTCCCGAAATGAGAATTGGCAATCACGATGGAAGAAACCATGCTGAGAATCAGGATGACACCCGACGCCTGGTTACTTTCAAAAAATTCGATAAATAGTTTGGTCAGTTTTTTATTCAAGAGCTTGATTCCCAGGATAATTTCTCTGACTGCTTGGGTCTAAGGCGATGATTACGGCATGATGACTCAAATTTCAAACGTCAGTGTAACATTCTATACTGAACAATGTAAGCTGCAATCCCGCCAAAGTACTCTATCAGGGCAAGACCGCTGATGGGTCAGGGCCTTGAAGACAGTAAGATCACCAAGACGCCGAATCCTATGTAGAACATCAGGCTGCGTTTCGAAGAGGGTGGTCTGCAACAGGCCGGAATCTTCAGCCTGGTGCGGTGATGATCTCAAAAACGTTTGGGTATCGACCACCTTGACAATTGTCATGGCCTCATCAGGAATAAGACGATCTGGGCTGTGTTTATCAGCGATTCTCCCAGTTGTTTGCTCACTAGGTCATGATCTGGCGAAGACATGGCACAGATCGTCCAGATCAGTCCTGCACCGATCCGTGCCGAAGCTGATTTGTTGACCTTAAGCGGATGCTCCAAGGCTCAATCTGTCGTTGAATAACATTACTTTTACTTGCCGCCTGAGCCTGATTCTTTTCGTTTACGCATGTAGTCAAGGTACTGCTTGCCCTCTTTCAACAGTTTTTTCCGTTCATCAGAATCTATAATCATCCGGCCAATACTGCGTGCAATGTACTTGGGGCGGAAATAGAACTTATTGTAGAAATCCTCAACCGAGTTGAATATCTCAGTATTGGTGAGATTCGGATAGTTGATTACACACATTTGGTGCCCTGTATCATCTATGAACGCATCCGAAGTAATCCAGCCATTTTCCTTGCATAGTGAGTAGAACTCGGTTCCGGGGTATGGAGACGCAAGTGATGCCTGGATAGAATTGAGGTCCATACCTATTGCGAATTTTATGGTTTCGCGTATGGTCTCATTGGTCTCGCCCGGCAATCCCATGATGAAGGCACCATGAATAGAGAGTCCCAGTTTCTTGCAGTCCTTGGCAAACTGGATGGCCTGTTCCTTGGTGACACCCTTTTTAATGTTTTTCAGTATTTGCGCATTTCCACTCTCAAAGCCCACTACTACGTGTCGTAATCCAGCCGCACGCATTACCTTGAGAGTCTCAAAATCACAGTTGGCACGGGCGTTGATTGTCCATGAAATACCCAGAGGTTTTATCAGTTGTGCAACTTCCTTGGCGTGCTGCCTGTTAGCGGTGAATGTGTCATCGTCAAAAGAGAGCTCCCGCATCTCGGGAATATTTTCAGTAATCCATTTGACCTCTTCGAAGACGTTTTGGGGACTGCGAGTACGCATACGTTGTCCGGAAAATGTTTGTGGCCAGAGACAGTAAATGCACTTTGAAGGGCAGCCGCGACTGGAGTAGATTGAAACGTACGGGCTTTTAAAGTGGGGAATAATGTATTCCTTAATGGGCAAATCACGCCTGTAGATTTGAGACACAAATGGAAGTGCATCCAGGTCCTCGATCATTGGTCTATCAGCGGTGTGAATAATCTTTCCGTCCTGAATAAAGCTGATGCCGTCAACTTTGTTCCATTCTCGTCCTTCGCACAGCTCTTTTGTCGAGTAATCAAACTCTCCACGGCAGACAATATCAATGGCATCTTTGCCTGCACGAAGCGATTCCTCCGGGAGAATCGTTACATGCGGGCCGGTCAGAACGGTGACGATGCCCGGTTTTGCCTCTTTGATGCGTCGGGCAGTCTCAATGTCTATCATGAGAGTAGGGGTAGAAGTGTACATCACTACCATGTCGAATTCTTTGGCAATGGTAATGCAATCTTCAAGGGTGAATTTCTGTACAGGAGCGTCAACGACTCGGCTTCCCTCAATCATTCCGGCAGGGAAACAGAGCCAGGTTGGATACCAGAACGAGGTAACTTCACGGGATGCCTGGTAACGTGCGCCTGCCCCGCCATCAAAATCCTCAAAAGACGGGGGGTTTAAAAAAAGTGGTTTCATGGTAACTCCTCATTCAGATTTTGAATCCGCGATGTGATAATACGCAAACATATATGAACACCTGGAAGAAAACTGCTTCCTGGCGAACTGTTTGTGATGTTGAACGTGATTTAAGCGCTTAATGTAACGGTGTTCAGGCTGGCGATGCTCTGCTAGGTGCTGAAAGGAGAGGCAGATTTTCGGGGGGAGAAAAATTCAACTGGATGAAGACAGATTTGACATGCGTGTCTGCTGTAACAACATTTTCAGGAGCAGTGCTTCGTATGACAGCTGTAGCACGCTTGTTTATTTCCCTGAGTGAAATGTGCGATTCACAATCAGGCTGGAAATTTGGAATCTTGTCAGTGGAAAAGGTGATTGGTGAAAGCAGCAACAGAGTCGCAATCAGAATTTGTGACAGGGCTATTCGTGGATATAGTGGCAACACTGGCCATCCAATTCTGCTAAAGTTCGAAGTCAATAAAAACTTGGTAAATTTTGAAATTAAATGGGTCATGTTTTCAATGAAATAACTTGTATTGCACGATATAGGCTGCAATCCCGCCAAAGTAACCCACCAGTGCCAGTCCGCTGATCCGCTTAACATACCAGAAGAAGTGGATCTTTTCCAGCCCCATGGCAGCCACCCCTGCTGCTGATCCGATGATCAGGATCGAACCTCCCGTTCCGGCACAGTAGGCCATGAACTCCCAAAGGAAACTGTCGGGCGGGTACTGGGCCAGGCTGTACATGCCCATGGAGGCGGCCACCAGCGGCACGTTGTCCACAATGGCGCTCACTATCCCGATGATGGTAACGATCAGGTCCTGGCGTCCAACGGTCTGGCCCAGCCATGTGGCAAGGTTGCCGAGAAGGTGAGTATGTTCAAGGATTGCCACTGCCAGAAGGATGCCGATAAAGAAGACGATTGAACCCATGTCGATGCGGGTCAGGGCGTGAACCAGGGTCAGGTGCTCTTTTTCCTCGTCCGCCTTGTTGCGATGAACAAGGTTACCTGCCAGCCAGAGGATGCCGAGGCCGAACAGTATCCCCATGAAGGGGGGCAGATGGGTCACAGTCTTAAATATCGGCACACATACCAGAATCCCAAGTCCCATGAAGAACATCAGGTTGCGCTCGAAGGTGGTGGTCTGCAGCAGGCCGCTGTCTTCCGCCTGGGGAGGTGAGACGACCTCTCGTCCCTTGAGCATCCAGCTGACAACTAGCAGCGGTACGATCAGGTTGACCACCGAGGCCAGGAAAACCCCCTTCATAATAGCAAGTGTGGTGATCTGTCCTCCGATCCAAAGCATGGTGGTGGTAACGTCGCCGATAGGGGTCCATGCACCTCCAGCATTGGCAGCTATCACAATCATGCCCGCGAAGAAAAGGCGGTCGTCCTGCTTGTCCAAAAGTTTCTTCATCAACGAGATCATCACGATGGTGGTGGTCAGGTTGTCGAGGATGGCACTGAGGAAGAATGTCACAAAGCCGACCAGCCACATCAGGGTGGAGAGTTTGGTAGTCCGGATGCGCGAGGTGATAACCTCGAAACCGTTGTGGGCATCAACTACTTCGACGATGGTCATGGCGCCCATGAGGAAAAAGACAATCTGGGCAGTGGAGGCCAAAGATTCGTTGAGTTGATGACCGACCAGAGCGTGATCGCCGGTTGAGAGTGCATAGACTGTCCAGAGCAGTCCGGCTCCTAAAAGGGCAGAAGCGGATTTATTGATACCGATTGGGTGCTCTAGCGCGATTGCGGCATAGGCGATGATAAATATGATAACAAGAATGGTAAGCATGGTGGTACCCCTGCAAATAAAGAATCAAATATAGAGAATTCAACAGTCGGGAATTGGTGTTATAGAATCAACAGGTTGACGCAAGGTGCTGGCAATAAGCAGAAGATTAAAGAATGTCGCTAAGTATGTATTCTGAAGCCAGCATTAAAAATAGGCGAGGCTATCATTTGAACAACCCTTTCGAGGTTATTTCCCTTCCATCTTTTTGTTCAGGCTGCGCATAAAATCACCACGACTGGAATGTTTGACAAAACCGTTTTTCTTTCTTCCCAACCGGTAAATCAATGTCAAAAGAATTACCGACATAGCCCCAAAAAAGACTGCTTGATTCATGATCGCACCTATTCCTTAATCGCATAGAATTATCAATACGAATTATTTATAAACTATGTGAAGCTGAAAGTAGATAAAAAAAACGGCGGGAAGTTTGCTTCCCCGCCGTTTTCTTTCATCAGTACCCCAGCAGATGCGGCAGCCAGAGTGAAATGATCGGGACGTAGGTAATCAGCAGCATGAATCCCAGCATGGCGATCAGCCACGGCAGCACCGCCATGGTCAGCTCCGAAATACCCATCTTGGTGATACCGCTGGCCACGTACAGGTTCAGGCCCACCGGCGGGTGGCACATGCCGACTTCCATGTTGACGGTCATCAGGATACCCAGGTGGACCGGATCGATGCCCAGTTTCATGGCCACCGGGAACAGGATCGGCGCCAGGATCAGGATGATGGAGGAAGGTTCCATCACGTTGCCGGCCAAGAGCAGCAGGATGTTGGTCACTGCCAGGAAGGCTATCACGCCCAGGTTGTGACCGATGATCCAGTCAGCCATGATCTGGGGGATCTGCTCAGAGGTCATCAGGTACGAGAACAGCACAGCGTTGGTGATGATATACAGCAGCATGGACGACATGTTGGCCGAATCCCGTAAAACCTTGGGGATATTCCTGAGAGGCATGTCCTTGTAGACAAACACGGCCACAACGAAGGCATAAACCGCGCTCATGGCGGCTGCCTCAGTGGGTGTGAACAAGCCGCTGTAGATCCCGCCCAGTACGATGACGATCAACAACAGACCCCAGATGCTCTCTTTGAAGGCCTTCAGCCGTTCCATCGCGGTGGCCTTGGGCAGGCGCGGGTAGTTGAACTTGCGGGCACGATACCAGGCTACCGATCCAAGCAGGGTTGCCAGCATCAGGCCGGGGACCACGCCGGCCATGAACAGGGCTCCGACGGACGTGTTGGTGGCAACCGCATAGATAACCATCACGATTGAAGGCGGAATCAGGATGCCCAGCGAACCGGAGGTCGCGATAACACCGGCGCCGAAGTTCTTGGGAAATCCGGCCTTGACCATGGCCGGCAGCAGGATGGAACCGATAGCCACCACGGTGGCCGGGCTGGAGCCGGAGACAGCGGCAAACAGGGCGCAGGCCATGACTCCGGCCAGGCCCAGGCCGCCATGCCAGTGTCCCACCATGGAGGTGGCAAAGCGGATCATCCGTTTGGCCACCCCGCCGTGGGTCAGGAAGTTACCGGCCAGGATGAAGAACGGAATCGCCATGATCTCGAACTTCTCTATTCCGGTGAACAACTTCATAGCGACTGTTTCCACAGGGACATTCGACATGAAAAACAGGAAGGTCAGAACGGTCAGACCCAGTGAGATGGAGATCGGCATGCCGGTCAGCATCAGGCCGATCAGGAGGGCAAACACGATGCCTGCATTACCGAATGATGCGATGGCCGCCAAAGCTATCAAAAGGCCGACCACCCAGGTTGCCGCCCGTTTTGGTGTCATAAGCTCCATGGTTGCTGTCGATGCGCTCATTTGACACCTCCTTGCCGTGCAGTATCATCAAATTTGTGTTCTTCATACTCCTCAAGCGCCTCGGTTGCATTCACCGGCTCATCATCAAGACCATCAACGTGGGAGTGGTCATGGTGGGGCAGTTCACCGGTATGGGCAAAGTTCCAGGCCACCTGCATAAACCGGAAACACATCAGGGACGAGCCCAGGGGGATGGCCAGGTAAATCACCCAGGTGGGCCATTCCAGGTCAGGGGTGATCGGGCCTTCGAACAGGTCTCCCAACGCTATTCCGAACCTGTTGTACACGGCGTAATGCATGCCGTTTTCCCAGACAAAACGCGCCCCCAGCGTGGCAATGATGCCGGTAAAGAGAGCACCGCTCGAAAGGCCGAGCAGCACGGAGGTCTTGCGCCATGCGGCCGGCAGCCGGTTGATCAGGACATCCACCCCCACGTGAATACCGGTGCGGACACCGTAGGCAGCGCCGAACTTGGCCATCCAGACAAACATGTAGATGCAGAGCTCCTGTGCCCAGCTCATGTTGATGGTCAGCAGCCAGTCCTGCAGGGCGCGGAACGGAAGGCCAGACGCGTAACGGTGCACAACGGCCACAAAAATGACCAGGGTTGCCGCACCAATGAGGAAGGTAATGATCCATTCCTCCAGGTGGTCGAGGTATTTCATCATGGGAGATCTCCTGGCCCCGATAAAGGGGATAAGTGCGTTAAAGTAGTTGGCTATAACAATTTCAATTTACTAAATGTGTCGTAAAAAAGCCGCTGCGGTGGCCGCAGCGGCTGGTAAGTACCTACAGCCGGGATCAGGGCTTGTAGCCGGTAGCATCATAGACGTCTTTCATGACCTCGGCGCCGATCCGGCCCATGTTGTCCTTGTGGGTTTTGTCCATGGCCTTTCTCCAGGCCGCACGTTCCTGAGGGGTCAGTTCGATGAGCTGTGACCGGCCGGACTTCTTGACCGCTGCCAGTGCTTCGTCATTGTCCTTCTTGGCAACACTGTTGGCGAAGATCGTGGCATCCTTCATGGCGCCATCGAGGATGGTACGGATGTCAGCCGGCAGACCCATCCAGAATTTCTTGTTAACCAGAACGGCATAGCCCAGATAGCCGTGGTTGGTGAGGGTTACGTACTTCTGAACTTCATGCATCTTCTGGGTATAGAGGTTTGAGGGCGGGTTTTCAGTGCCGTCAACAACGCCGGTCTGCAGGGCCTGATAGACCTCGGAGAAGGCCAGTACCTGTGGGATGGCGCCCACGGAACGCATCTGGGAATCCAGGACCTTGGAGGACTGTATCCGCATCTTGAGACCGCGCATGTCTTCCGGCTTGTGAATCGGCTTGTTGGCGCTCATCACCTTGAAGCCGTTATCCCAGTAACCCAGACCCATGATACCCTTGGCTTCCAACTTATGGAGCAGTTTTGCCCCGAGCGGGCCTTGGGTAACCTTATGCAGTTCCGCATAATCATCAAAGATAAACGGCAGGTCAAATACCTCAAATTCCTTTACCCCCAGCGGAGCAAATTTGGCCAGGGACGGGGCCAGCATCTGCACAGAACCCATCTGCAGGGCCTCCATCTCTTCCTTGTCCTTGAAGAGCTGGCTGTTGGGATAGACTTCAACTTTTACACGCCCCTTGGTGCGCTCTTCAGCAAGTTTTTTGAAGTAGTTGGCTGCCTGCCCTTTGGGCGTTTCGTTGGCAACCACGTGACTGAACTTGATGATGATCGGCGCGGGGGCGGCCAGGGCGGTCATCGGCAGGGCCAGGGCCACTGCTCCCAGGATCAGACTTTTAAAACATCCATTCAGTTTCATGCTCGTTCCTCCTTGGTTGGGTTGTTATTTTGTACGGTTGATGCAGCAGTATATACAGAATTTGATAAAGATGTTTTATTTATGCAAGTCTGTTGCCAGAAAATTATGGGCAGGTAACATGCTGATATACTGTCAATATACGTTATGTATACGAAGAAAAATGCCGGATTTTCTTGAAGAGTGGCTGAAACACGCCAGCTGCAATGGCGGAAAACCGCCATTGCAGGGTGTAATGCGGCAGGATTGAATTACGTCAGGTTTGTCAGAGAGGGGTAGTAAAAAAACGCTGGTTCATTTCTTCCAGGCCCAGCAACTTTAGTACTTCCTGAAGTCGTTCGGCAGGGCGGCGGCGGGGAAGGTCCTTGTAGCTGGCGACAATCAGCTCGTTTTTCATGGAGTGCTCCCACCCGACCAGTTCGGTCACGTTGACCTGGTAGCCGTGCGCCTCCAGTTGCAGGCAGCGCAGCACATTGGTGACATGACTGCCGAACTCGCGGGTATGCAGCGGGTGCCGCCAGATCTCGGTCATGCTGCTGCGGGCCAGTGCCGCACCCTTGTTTTTTCGCAGCACGGCCGCTACCTCGGCCTGGCAGCAGGGTACCAGCACGATGAAACGGGCCTGTTTTTTCAGGGCAAAACTGATAGCATCGTCGGTGGCGGTATCGCAGGCATGCAGGGCCGTTACCACGTCAACTGTTTCCGGGAGAACATCGGACTGTATGGATTCAGCCACGGACAGTTTCAGGAAGGTCATGCCGGGGAATGCCAGTCTCCGGGCCAGGTCACGTGATTTTTGAACCAGTTCATCACGGGTTTCTATGCCGTAAATGCGAGACCCGTTGTCCTGCCCCTTGAAATATAGATCGTACAGGATGAAACCCAGGTAAGACTTTCCGGCGCCGTGATCTACCAGGGTCATGTCGGGGTGATCCTGCTGGACCTCTTTGAGCAGCGGCTCGATGAATTGAAACAGGTGGTAGACCTGTTTCAGTTTGCGGCGGCTGTCCTGGTTCATTTTTCCGTCGCGGGTCAGGATGTGCAATTCCTTTAATAGCTCAATTGATTGTCCCGGTCGTATGTCGTTCTTTTCCGTCATTCTTCTGTTATCTCCCATCCTTGCAATCAGATCTCTTCCCTGATCGGAAATCGCGACAAAAGCGTGACCGAGCCGGATGCCACAAAAGATACCTACAACCCATACTTATCCATTTTGTAGCGTAGGGTGCCGCGCGGGATTTTCAGCATATTGGCGGTCTGAAGAACATTGCCGCGGGTCTTTTCCAGGGCCTGGCCGATGAGCGCTTTTTCGAATTCCATAACGGCTTCATTCAGCCCCGTATCAACGGCAAGAGAAGGGGGGAGGGAGCTCACGGCTGGTGACAGGGCGCTGCCAGGTGGAATCCCGAGGATCTCCTGCGGAAGATGTTCGGGGAGCAGTTCCGGGCCGTGCCTCATGATACAGATCCGCTCGATGACGTTTCTGAGCTCACGAATGTTTCCGGGCCATTTATACAGTTTCATCAGATCGGACGCCCCGGTCGAGACCCCCCGGAAATCCCGGCCGAAGGCTCGACTGAAGCTGTCCAGGAAATAGGCCGCCAGAGCGGGAATGTCATCGGTACGTTCACGGAGCGGCGGTATGTGGATAGGAAATACATTGATCCGGTAATAAAGGTCTTCCCGGAAGGTTCCGCCGGCGATCCTGTCCTGCAGGTTGCGGTTGGTGGCCGCGATAACCCGTACATCGATGGCGATATCCTTGAGGCCGCCAACACGGCGGATGGTGCGCTCCTGCAGGACCCTCAGCAGTTTGGCCTGCATGGTCAGATCCATCTCTCCGATCTCGTCCAGAAAGATCGTGCCGAGTTGCGCCTCTTCAAACAGGCCCGGTTTGCGGCTGACGGCATTGGTAAAGGCGCCTTTCTCATGGCCGAACAGTTCGCTTTCCAGCAGGCTGGCCGGCAGGGATGCGCAGTTTATGCCGACGAAAGCGGCTTCCTTGCGGTCGGACAGGTCATGGATGGCGCGGGCAACCAGCTCCTTGCCGGTCCCGGATTCGCCGGTGACCAGTACGGTCGATGGAATTTTGGCGATTTCGCGCACCTGGGTGATCACCTCGCCGAAGGCCCTGCTGGCGCCAATCATCGGGAAGCGGCCTGGCAGAACGCCGTCGGCCCGTTTCAGGCTGCGCACCTCGCGCTTGAGGGTCTGGGTCTGAAGCGCCAGTTTAACAATTACCCGCAAGGCATCAGCCTTGAAAGGTTTTTTCATATAGTGATAGGCGCCCAGTTTGAGCGCATCCACGGCGCTTTCAACCGAGCCGTAGCCGGTGATGATGATTACCAGCAGGTCCGGGTCGATCTCCTTGAGAGTCTTGAGTACATCGATGCCGTTTTCCGTACCAAGGTTGAGATCGAGCAGGGCCAGATCAATGTCGTTTGCCAGCACGATCTCCCGTGCCTCGTTCCCCGATGCGGCCGAACAGACCTGATAGCCGTCGTCGCCCAGGATCCGTTCAACGTTTTCGCAGATAAAGCTTTCGTCATCAATGATAAGGATCTTTTCCATGGCGATGGATACTAGCAAATTATTGCGGTGTTGTCATATGGTTCATTTCGGTGTCCGGATACGTACTCCAAATATTTATTGGAGGATGTGCCGTCAGATGCAGAAGCATCTTCGAGACAGGCATTCAATTGCGGAGGCTTTGGCTTGCATAACGTATACAGATAGTGTTATACAGTATCTCTTGTGTTATTTGCGTGAGTATTCGATACGTTACCCCATGGCAGACACTATGAAGAACAATGAGGTTCATCGTGGTCACACCAGCCCGGTTTTTAGAAAGTTTCAAACGTTCCCTGGTTCATGCGGTATTGATTGTCCTTGTCATGCTGATCTTTACAACGGCTTTGACTGCGTATCTTAAAAAGCGTCTGGACAGCCGCACGGAAGCGGAGATGGCGCAGCAGGTCTCGCTGCTTGTCAATACAATGTCGTCATACCACGCGGCGCTGGCCGACAGTGCCGATAAGATGTCTGCGGTATTCTGCACGTATTTCCCCGGCAAATTCAGGCTGGACAGTTCAAAGAACGTTACCGTTGGAAACCGGCAGACCCCCCTCCTTCTGAATGGCTCAACCCCCCTCAACCTGAACAACGGGATTACCGACCGGTTTACCGAAGTAACCAAAGTGGCTGCATCGATTTTTGTGCGTTCAGGAGATGATTTTGTACGTATTGCAACATCAGTGAATAAAGAGGATGGTTCCCGCGCCATTGGTACTATGCTTGAGAGGGAACATCCCGCCTACAGCGGGCTGTTGAAAGGCGAGGCTTTCGTTGGCAAGGCCACGCTGTTCAACAAGGATTACATGACCAAATATGTGCCGGTCAAGGATAACCAGGGCAACGTCATCGCTGTCCTTTTTGTAGGTCTTGATTTTACCGACAGCCTCAAGGTGCTCAAGGACAAGCTCCGCGCCATTACCATCGGCAAGAGCGGCTATTTTTACGCACTTGAAGCGCATCAAGGCAACAATCGGGGCAGGATGCAGATTCATCCGTTCATAGAGGGAACCAATATCAGTGATGTGAAGGATGTATCCGGTCGTGAATTCATCCGGGAAATACTTACACATAAGGAAGGAGTCATTCGCTATACTTGGTTAAACAAGGAATCGGGTGAAGCGATTCCCCGCGAAAAACTGGTTGTCTATCGCTACCTCAAGGAGTGGGACTGGATCATAGCAGCCGGAGCCCCGCTGAGTGAACTGAACAGCGAATCCCGAACGATAATGGGAGCCATGGCGGGTGCAACCGCCCTGGTTTCAATTATTCTCGTACTGCTGTCAGTTTCCATGGTTCACATGGAGCGGAAGTTGACTTCCGAACTTCAGGCGAGTGAAAAACGATACCGGGAGTTGTTTCATTCGATGCAGAACGGTTTTGCACTGCATGAGATAATTTGCGATGAACAGGACAACCCCAGCGATTACCGCTTTCTCGAAGTCAACCCGGCCTTTGAAACAATGACCGGTTTGAAAGCCGGGGATATAGTCGGAAAAACCGTACGGGAGGTACTGCCGGACATTGAAGACAGCTGGATAAAAACTTATGGCCAGGTGGCGCTGATCGGCGAATCACGGCATATTGAAAAATACTCTGCGGAGTTTCAGCGCTACTATGAGGTCAATGCCTATTCTTCACAGACGGGACGCTTTGCCACCATCATACAGGATGTAACCCAACGCAAACTGGCAGAGGAGGCCCTGCGACAAAAAAATGCGGAGATGGAACGGTTCACCTACACAGTCTCCCATGACATGAAAACCCCGTTGGTAACGATCAAAACCTTTATCGGGTTTCTCGAACAGGATCTTGCAGCAGGTGATCCCGATCGGGTGAAACAGGATTTTGACTTCATACAGGGTGCAGCCACAAAAATGGAAGGACTGCTTAATGAATTGCTGGAGTTGTCGCGCGTCGGTCATGTTCTTAACTCGAAGGTCACAGTCTGCTTTCAGGATTTGATTGATGATGCTCTCGCGGCCGCAGCCGGAATCATAGCCAGCAGGGGGGTACGAATCAGCAGGAGTGCGGAATCCATTCTTCTCTCCGGTGACCGCCCCAGGCTGGGCGAGGTCTGGCAGAACCTGATCGAAAACGCTGTCAAGTACATGGGAGACCAGCCTGATCCGCAGATCGAGATAGGTGTTGAGGCACGGGGCGTTGAACGGGTGTTCTTCGTCAGGGATAACGGGATGGGGGTTGATCCTCGTTACACCGAAAAAATATTCGGGTTGTTTGAGAAACTTGACCCGACCAGCGAGGGGAGCGGTCTGGGGCTGGCGTTGGTGAAGCGGATTGTCGAGGTGCATGGCGGCCGGACCTGGGTCGATTCGGAAGGCATCGGTAGGGGGAGCACGTTCTGCTTTACGTTTGGCGTAGAAACCCGGCAGAGCTTGACTGATGTGTAGAATTCCGGAGCCCGTCTCAGACGCCCCAGCGGGGCGTCTCTACGTACTTGAATTTACGAATCAGGAATATTGACCGGAAGCTCAATGATGAAGGTCGTTCCAGCTTCCCGTGAACTTTCAACACGGATCGTGCCGCGGTGCTCCTCGATGATCCGCTGGGTGATGGAGAGCCCCAGTCCGGTGCCGGCGCCCTTGCGGGTGAAAAAGGGTTCAAAGATCAGCGGCAGGTCCTCCGCGCTGATGCCCGGTCCGTTGTCGGATATGGTCATGGTAACATGGCCGGTGGATTGCATGGTGCCCACTTGAATCGTACCGCCGTCCGGCAGGACCTCCAGGGCGTTTCTGGTGATGTTCAGCAGCGCCTGCTTGATTTTCTCCGGATCAAAGCGGAAAGGAGAAAGCTCACCGTTTTCCTGCTGTATGCTCACCTTCTGCCGTTCGCATTGTCTCCGCATGAGCAGGACCGTGTCATTGACCACCGTATTCAGGTCACTCATTCTGAAGTCGGCACGGGCCGGAGAAGAATAGTTCAACAGCGCACTGATCAGACGTTCGACCCGCTCGATCTCGGCCAGCGCCTTCTTGATCATGTTCCGGTCGTTTGCCGCCAGGGCGGCGTTGTCATGCAGGTCGTCCAGCAACAGCGAAATGCCGGTCAGCGGGTTGCGCACCTCGTGGGCGATGCCGGCCGAGAGCTTGCCCAGCGATGCCAGCCGGTCCAGACGCATCATCTCTTCGCGCAGCTTTTCCTTTTCCGTCTCGTTGCGGATGGTCACGGTCAATCCGTGTTCGGCGTCCTTTCCGATCGGGAAAAATCCGACTTCAAAGTGGGTCATGCCGCCGGGACGATCAACCTGTATTGGCTGGCGACCATAGCCGCTACAGGTGGCGAGGGCTTGATTGGTGCGCTCTTCCATCTCCTCCCATCCCCGGAAAACATCACGAAAATGCATGTCGATGCTGGTCCGGCTTCCCAGAAAGTGCCGGCCGGTAGCATTGATGGAGGTGAGCAGTCCGTCGGGCGAGAAGGTGACGATGGCGCTGGAGATACTTTCCAGAATACTTTCCTTGAAATTGCGCTCGTCAAGAATTTCCAACCGTGAACGGCGCAGTTCATCCAGGGTCGAGAGCAGGCTGGTCTTGCGGATCTCCAGTTCGTTTGACATGATGTTGAAGGTGTCGGCCAGTTCACCCAGTTCGTCGGTGGAAGAAACGCTGACCTGGCTGCTGGTGTCGCCGTCGGCCAGACGGCGGGCCCCTATGATCAACTGCTGCAACGGACGGGTGATGCCGCGCGACAGCACCCAGGCCGAGAAACCGGCCAGCAGCGCGGTGGCCAGGATGATCATGGCGCTCAGGGTTCGATGGCCGCGCAGTTCCCGGTTTATCAGGCGGCTTCCCTTGCGGGCGGCATCGTGAAACTGGTCAACCTGAAAGCCGATGGTCACGCCGCCGAAGATGCCGTATCTGCTGTAATCGCCGGTATCATAGGGAATCGGAGCGAAGGCCATGATCTTTTTGGCGCCGCCGACGTTGGTGATATCCACATAACCGATCTTGTGCTGTCTGACCTGGGAGGCGACTTTGGGATAATTGAGGTGGATGAAACCGGCCTGATCGAGATTGAAGGGAATCAGCCCGGCATCGATGTCGGCCTGGCTGGAGTGCTCGCTGTAGGCGGGCACCGGTCTGCCGCTGCGATCCAGGCCGCGGATATCCCAATATTTTGGATGGGTGATGATCCACCCCTCGTCATCAAACAGGAAGGCGTAGTTGCCGCTTTTGTAGGAGGGGAAGATCGTGGAAAAGTTGCGCCCCGGATCGATATGCTGGGTGAATTCCATCAGGTGGCGATGATCGAGGGATACGACCACCAAGCCGTTGAAAGAACCATTAGAATCAAACTGGGGAGTTCCAAAGCGGATCACACCGTCGTAGGTTGATTCATTAACAGCGCTTTCCGGGTCGGATGCCCCGGCCAGTTGCTCATGCTTTGATACATGGAAACCGGTCAGATGGGAAACATAGATCTCACCCTGTCTCAATTTCTTGATTCGGCTGAAATATTCCTCGTTCTTGAATTCTGTACCGGCTGGAGTGGAGACATCCCTCAATTCGGATGCCCTCAGAAAACGTCCATAACGGATAACAAGCAGTTCCTTGCCGTGTTTATCGATTTTGGCAATCGAACGATAGAGCGGAACCAGTTCACGGATTTCTTCTGTTGCTCCGAATCTTTTCCAGACCTCGCTGTGGCGGGTGGCATAAAAATTGATCAGAGATTGCCTGTCCAGAGTGGTACGGGCTAGAAACAGAAGATCGCCTTCGCACTGGTGCAGGAAGTCTGATATCGTCTCGGCCACATTCTGGGCACGCATCTGCAGTGTTTCGGAGGCCTGGATGTCGGACGTATCGGCAATCTCGGCCGTCAGGCGGCTGTTGACGGATTCGAGATTGGAGAGCAGGATCAGTGAAGACAGCAGCAGCGGCAGCAGCGACAGCAGAAGGGTTACAGCCATGATCTTTTTGAAAAGGGTCAGTCGGGGCATGACGGCTCCGCATACGTTCAAAGCTGATTGTATTTGAGTGAGTACAATGATACACGTACACAAATCAAGGGAATTCGGGGTGAAGGCTGGATGAGAGGCTGAAGGCTGAAGGCTGAAGGTTGATGGTTGATGGTTGATGGTTGATGGTTGAAGGATGAAGGATGAGGGATGAGAGTTGAGAGTTGAGAGTTGAGAGTTGAGAGTTGAGAGGGCGCGCAGGGTTTTCCTGACAGTCTTCAGCCTTCAACCTTCAACCTGACAAAAAGGCAGGTGTTTGATGGGCTATAAAAATCTACAGGAATGTGTTGCTGATCTGGAGCGCAGGAAGATGCTGCTGCGGATTTCGGCTCCGCTCAATCCTCGGCTGGAGATCGGGGCCGTGCAGCGGCGCGTCTACCAGGCCGGCGGACCGGCTCTGCTCTTCACCAACCCGCTCAACTGCGGCTTTCCGCTCCTGGGCAACCTGTTCGGCACCCTGGAACGGACCCTTTTCATCTTCCGCGATACGCTGGAGGATATCCGCCGCCTGGTGGATATCAAGATCAACCCCTTTTCACTGATCAAACATCCGCTGGATGCCGTCAAGGCCCCCTTTGCAGCCCTGCATCTGCTGCCGAAAACCGTTACCGACGCACCGGTGCTGGAATGCCGCACCACGCTCTCCCGGCTGCCGCAGATCGTCTCCTGGCCGATGGACGGCGGCGCCTTTGTCACGCTGCCGCAGGTCTATACCGAAGATCCGTCCAAACCGGGCTATGCCAGGTCCAACCTGGGGATGTACCGGGTGCAGATCTCAGGAAACAATTACGAGTCGGACCGGCAGGCCGGACTGCATTATCAGATCCATCGCGGCATCGGAGCCCATCATGCCGAGGCCATCCGGCGCGGCGACCTGCTGCGGGTGAATGTCTTTGTCGGCGGTGCCCCCTCCATGAGTATGGCGGCGGTCATGCCGCTGCCGGAAGGGATGCCGGAGCTTTCCTTTGCCGGTCTGCTGGGGGGGCAGCGCATCCCCATGACACATATGCCGGGGGGGCTGCCGGTCTACAGCGAGGCCGATTTCTGCATCTGCGGTGTGGTCGATCCGAAACAGACCCTGCCGGAGGGACCCTTCGGCGACCACCTCGGCTATTACAGTCTTGCCCACGACTTCCCCTTTATCCAGGTCGAGGCGGTCTATCACCGCAAGGACGCCATCTTCCCCTTTACCACCGTGGGGCGGCCGCCCCAAGAGGACACCAGTTTCGGGGCATTTATCCACGAACTGACCGGGCCGCTGATCCCGACGGTCGTGGCGGGTGTCCGGGAGGTCCACGCCGTGGATGCGGCCGGTGTCCATCCGCTGCTGCTGGCCATCGCCAGCGAGCGCTACGTCCCCTATGCAGCCCAGCGCCAGCCTCAGGAACTCCTGACGGTGGCCAACGCCATCCTCGGCCAGGGACAGCTGTCACTGGCCAAGTATCTCTTCATCGCCGCTCACGAGGACGCCCCCGAACTGCATACCCACGACATCGCCGCCTTTCTGGGACATATGCTGGAGCGGGCCGACTGGCGTAGCGGCCTGCACTTCCAGACAGCCACCACCATCGATACCCTCGATTACAGCGGCAGCGGCCTGAACGAAGGCTCCAAGGTCGTCATCGCCGCCGCCGGTCCGGTCCGTACCCGCTTGGCAACGGAGTCTCCAGCCGGTCTGGAGTTCCGCCCGGTTTCGGTGGAGCTGACATCTGTCTGCCGGGCATCCTGGCGATCCAGGGGCCTCAGTCGGGGCAGGGCAGGGGCGAATGCGACCTGCTGATCGATGAATTCTGCCGCTTTTACGGGGAGCGCGACAGCTTCACCGACTTCCCGCTGATCGTGATCTGCGACGACAGCAGCTTCACGGCCGCAACCCTGAACAACTTCCTGTGGGTGACTTTCACTCGCTCCAATCCGGCCACGGATATCTACGGCATCCAGGCTGAGTCGCGCGGCCGGCACTGGGGCTGTCGCGGTCCGCTGGTGATCGATGCCCGGATCAAGCCCTTCCATGCACCGCCGTTGATTGATGACCCGGCGCTGGAACGCAAGATCGACGAGCTGGGGGCCAAGGGCGGGCCGCTGGCGGGGATAATATAACCATCGGTTTCAAATATATCGAATGATAGGGGGAGCCGCCCGCATCTACGCCAGACTATGGGCGTCTCTGTTGCAACGGGGGTTTATGCAGGAAGTGCGGCAGGCATCATTTCATAAGTACAGAGGAATAATGTTCCAATTGGGTAGATCACCGGTTCACGCGCGCACGCGCGTGAACCGGTGATCTACGAGTTGGACAAAAAACCAAGAAAGGAGGATGAAAAGTATGGCTTATTTACAGTGGTCGGATACATTCAGTGTCAAGGTAAAGGAAATTGATGATCAACACAAAACTTTGATTGGAATGCTTAATACTTTACATGACGCACACATTGCACAGAAAGGTCGTGAAGCGCAGAAGGAAATAATTGATTCCATGGTAAATTATGCAAAAACTCATTTTGAAACAGAAGAAAAGTATATGCAGAAATCCAACTATGCAGGTTATCACTCGCACAAGATTGAACACGATCAATTCACATTGAAAGCCCTTGATTTAAAACGTCGAGTGGAAGAAGTCGGATTTGTTTTCACAATTGAAATATTGGAGTTTCTCAAGAGCTGGCTGCAAAATCACATAATTGGAACTGACATGAAGTATTCAGGCCATTTCAATGATTATGGTCTTTGTTAAGAACCTAGGAAGAACATGGGGACAATTTCCATGCTCCAATTTTCTGACAACTGCCGTGAGTAGAGAAGTCCAACATGCACTTTGACCTTGACCGGGCAAATAAACTGCCCGGCAGGTCAAGTGCAGGGCCGTTACAACAATAATTACTCTTACCAGTGCCCAGTTTTATACGCATAGGGGAGCACTTGAATTGGAATGAATCTGGTTGAACATTGTTGGACTTTGGGCACACCGAAGGAAATTCTAACTGAGAGACTAAAGAACATAACACCTAACTTTTGCAGCACAATCAAACGTGGAGGATAGAAAAATGGCGATTGAATACGGCTATTGCTCGGGGTGTGGTTCCACAACGCAGGAAAAACAAAAGGAATGCGTATGGTGTGGTGCGAAAATGATCAGCGAATGCAACAATTGTAAATCTGGTTTTTCATCACCAGACTTTATAGATTGCCCAGCTTGTGGCACAAAAATTGACACGCCCGAAAAATCTCCTCATGTTGATATTACACAAAAATAGTTCAAACAATAGACGATAAATGGAGAATACAAATTGTGTCAGGGCTATCCCTCTTGGAGTGTTGGTTTTTTATTTTAGGGGGACCCCTGACAGGACGCTGTTATCTATTTATCTTTTGAGTATGTAAGAATAACAATTAACAGCGCCCCCTTGTCCTGCCCCGTTTTGTGGACGGCAATGCAGTCGATGTAGAAATCGTGGATTATCACTGATGAGAGAACAAATGATCCTAACTAATAAAATGCGCCCCATACATCCAGGAGAAATTTTGCGTGAGGAATTTCTGGTTCCACTAGGCATGAGTGCTCACGCGCTTGCGTTGGAACTTCGAGTTCCTGCTCCACGGATCAATAATATTGTGCGGGAGCGACGTGCCATTACACCTGATACGGCTCTCAGGCTTGCACGCTACTTCGGCACTACACCGCAATTCTGGATGAACCTGCAGATCAGTTATGATTTGAAATTTGCAGAGATAAAAAATGGACCGAAGATCGCAACTGAGGTTCACATGCGGCTCGCTGCTTGAAGTGCAGTCGAACAAACGGCGTCCGCTGAGAGGCCCGCTGCGCCTTGCACTGACACGATTGCATCGAAGGGCGACCAACCGGTCGCCCTTTGTGTTTTGACGACTTGACTTAAATGATTATGCGGCATATAAATAAAAATAACTTTCGTTTACATGGCGGCCAGAGCTGATGGAATCGGAACAGAGCGCAGCGATACTCAAACAATTGAAACTCAAGGTTACCCCCCGCCGGCAGGAAGTCATGAACTGCCTGGGGGGAGAAGAGTCTTATCTCTCCGCCGAGGAGGTCTGGAACCGCGTCAAGTCCAGGCTCGGCAGTATCGGCCTTCCCACGGTCTACCGCATCCTGGACGAGTTGGCCGAAGCCGGGGTGATCACCAGGATCTTCCAGTCCGACCGCAAGCAGTATTATTTCCTGTGTGCCAATCAGGGGCATCACCACCACTTTGTCTGCGAATCATGCCGGCGGGTGGAGGATGTGGAACAGTGCGGTCTGGACGGTGTTTCCCGTGCTATCGCCCGACGCTCCGGCGGCCGGGTCACCTCGCACATCCTGCAAATCAACGGGGTCTGCGGCAGTTGCTGTCAGAATCCTGTGATGGAGGCAGCATGAAGCGCCGCGTTATCCTCATAGTTCTGACGGTGATTGCCATGACAGTTTTTGTTCTGGCCGGCTGCACCACCGAGAAAGCGAAACCATCCACGAAGCTGCAGGTGGTCACCACCCTGTTTCCGCTGTATGACTTTGCCCGCACTATCGGCGGGGAGCGGGCCGAGGTGACCATGCTGCTGCCGCCCGGCATGGAGCCGCACAGTTTCGAACCCAAGCCGAATGATATCATCCGCGTCAGCAAGGCCGGACTGTTCATCTTTACCAACCGCTACATGGAGCCGTGGGCCGGGTCGATCCTCAAGGGGATCGAACGAAAGCAGTTGCAGGTGGTGGATGCCGGGCAGGGGATCGCCTATATGAAGGCCGCGGCCGAGGATGAGCATGACCACGATCATGGTGATCATCATGATGACAACCATGCCGGTGGTATGGACCCGCACATCTGGCTTGATTTCGGCAATGCGGCCCTGATGGCGGACAATATCCAGGCCGGTTTTGCAGCGGCTGATCCGGCCAATGCGACCTATTACCGCGCCAACGCCGCCACGCTCAAGGTCCGGCTGACGGAGCTGGATCAACGTTACCGGGCCGGGCTGCAGGAGTGCGCCACCAGGACCTTTCTGCATGGCGGACACTTCACCTTCGGCTATCTGGCGCGCCGTTACGGTCTGGAATACCGTTCCCTGAGCGGCGTTTCCTCGGAATCGGAGCCTTCGGCCGCCCGCATGGCTGCCATGGTGCGTCAGATCAGGTCTTCAGGTGTGCAGTATCTGTTTGCGGAGGAGCTGCTGTCGCCGCGTCTGTCCGAGACCCTGGCGGGCGAGACCGGTGTGGCCGTCCTCAAGCTGCACGGTGCTCACAACCTGGGTCGGGATGATTTTCAGCAGGGCACCGGCTTTATCGGATTGATGGATCAAAACCTTGCCAATCTGCAGAAAGGGCTTGCATGTCGGGTGAAGTAGTCAGGACGGAACAGCTGGGCTGCTGTTACCGGGAAGGGTGCGTGCTGGAGGATATCTCCTTTACGGTCAATGCTGGTGATTATGTGGGCATTGTTGGTCCCAACGGTTCCGGCAAGAGCACGCTGGTCCAGGCTTTGCTGGGTCTGGTGGCCATCAGTAGCGGCTCGGCCCGTTTGTTCGGCTCCCGCTGCGACGGTTTCAATCAGTGGGGGCGGGTCGGATATCTGCCCCAGAGCCTGCATCTTTTGAATCCGATCTTCCCGGCCACGGTTGCCGAAACCGTCGGTCTCGGCCTGCTGTCCCTCAAACGCTTTCCCCGGCGTATCACCCGCCAGGATCGCGAGAAAGTGGATGCGACGCTTGATACTCTGGGTATTTATGATATCAGGGCTAAACTGATAGGTGAACTGTCGGGGGGACAGCAGCAGCGGGTTCTGCTGGCACGGGCCATGGTAAACGACCCGGAACTGCTGATCCTGGACGAACCAACCGCAGCTCTGGACCCTGAAACGCGGGAGCGCTTCTATCGCATGATCGCCGAAATCAATCGCTCGCGCGGTGTGACGGTCCTGCTGGTGACCCATGACACGGGTGTTATCGGCCAGCACGCCACCCGGATGCTGTATCTGGACAAGCGCATGCTCTTCTTCGGCAGCTTCGACGACTTCTGCCATTCACCGGAGATGTCGGCCCTGTTCGGCGAACACTCCCAACACCTGATGTGTCACCGGCATTGACCATGGATATACTGGAAATCCTTTCATACGGTTTCATCCAGCGCGCCCTGTTGGCCGGGGTCCTGATTGCCGTGCTCTGCTCGGTGCTGGGGGTTTTCCTGGTGCTGCGCCGGCTGTCGCTGATCGGTGACGGCCTGGCTCACGTTACCTTCGGCAGTACCGCTATCGCCCTGGCCTTCAAGATTTATTCGGCGGCCTCACTGCTGGTGTCGCTGCCGGTGGTGCTGCTGGCGTCGCTCGGAATCCTGCGGCTGACGGAAAAGGCCCGTTTGAGCGGCGATGCTGCCATCGGCATCGTATCGGCGGTGGGGATTGCAGCCGGTATCATCCTGGCCAGCGTGGGCGGAGGCTACAACGTTGATCTGCTCAGTTACCTGTTCGGCAACATCCTCTCCATAACTCGCGAAGAGGTCCTGATCGCCGCCGGTCTGTTCTGCGTGGTAATGCTGCTTTTGGGGCTGTTTTTCAACGACCTGCTGGCGATTACCTTCAATGAGGAACTGGCCCGGGTTTCCGGTGTCCAGACCCGGCTGATCAGCTCCGTGCTGGTGATGCTGACGGCTCTGTCGGTGGTGCTGGCCATGAAGCTGGTGGGGATCATGCTGATCTCCTCCCTGCTGATCCTGCCGGCCGTTTCCGCGCTTCAGCTGGCCCGCAGCTTCAAGGCCTGCATCGGACTGGCGGCTTTACAGGGCTGCTGCTCGGTGGTAGCCGGCATCTTCGTATCATTCATCACCAACCTTCCCACCAGTGCTATGATCGTGCTGATCAACCTGTTGTTCTTCGGCTGCGCCTGCAGCCTGCGCCGCCTGCTCACCCCGGGAAACAGCAATTGAGGTGTCAGGCATTTCACTCTGTAGACCGGGGTTTGACCCAAAGCGGGCCTAAACAAAAACCTCGGAGGTCTTGCCTGACAATTACGAAATAGACGTGATATGAGGTTTTAGTCGCGGTGAACACAACGAAAAACTGCAGAATAAACTCAAGCCACAGGGAAGATTGCTCTTGATTCGAAACATTTCGCACATTGTCGCCTTGATAACACTAGCCTGCCTGCTGAACTGCCTGCCGTCGCCGGTCCCGGCGGTGGAGGTACTCCCGCTGACGGAGAACGCAGCTGTCACTTCCTCTCGGCGCTATTACATCGAAGTCAGTATTGAACACGAACTGCTGACGCTCTATGAACGGGGCGACGCGGATAAACTGGTCAAGCTCAAGGAATATCCGGTCGGCACTGCGGTGCGCGGCCTGAAAACCTACCCGGTCGGCACCGGCACGGTGACGGCCATCAGCTTCAAGCCCTGGTGGTATCCTACCCCCTACTCCCGCTCGGTGTTCCGCGAGCGCGGCATCGAACTCCCCACGGCGGTCCCTCCCGGCCATCCCCTCAACTACATGGGGCCGTTCAAAATCTCACTTTCCCACAGAACTAAAAAAGGGGCCATCTACCGTATCCACGGCAACAACAACCCGCAACGGGTCGGCAAGCGTGTAACGGGCGGCTGCTTCGTCATGGAAAACGAGGGTGGCCTGGAACTGGCACGAACGATCCCGGTCGGGACCGAGGTGAATATTCTGCCGTAGATTAGGAGTAATCAGATATGAATTTTTATTGCGTCGTTGCCTGAACAGTTTTTTCAGGATTAGATTGGTACAATTCGAGCAATCCACGTAAACTGCGGGCATAAAAAAGGGCCTGCACATGGGCAGGCCCTTTTTGTGCTGCTATTCATAATGCCTGTTTAATGATCCGGTTCCATAAATACCGGGACACATACGTTGGATTTGCTATGGGCCTTCGCACCACATCTTTCGCAGGCAAACCTCGACTCCTGAGAAAGTTTATCCAGCTTATGCGAATCACTGACGGCACATACTTTTAACGATTCGCTTTTCATTGATCTAACCCCCTTTCGGGAAACTTCCGTCTATCCTGCACATCTCACGTAGTGCCGGAACATTCAGGTCAAATCGGTTCAGAGAATGTTTCCGCACACTCATCACGGCTCCAGGAATCCAGTTCCCCGTTTGTAAGCCTGACCTGAACGGTTTTTCCGGCCTGGGTACACCCGAATGAGTACCCCAGCTGTCCATTTTTCATATTGCGTAGCGGAACACTCTCTTCCCGCTGTTCCGTACGGTAACATACCTTGTCATAACTTGTGTCTGTCATGATGACATTCTCCTTCCTGCTGGTTAGAGGCTTTTCAGATTGCTGAATTCGCCCCACTCCAGATATGTTCTGGGCTCTTCCACAAAGAAATAGATGTTTTCAAGCATGGTCAGATGTTCACGTTCTTTGTCTGCCTGCAGCCGGCAGATTTTTTGCAACTCTTCACTTTCCGCCTGTTTGCCCAACTGATCGAAGAACTCGATCGTTTCCTCTTCTTCCTGTACCACCTGCCGGTAAGCATCCGGATCATTACGCAGGGCCTCTGCCAGATGACGCGGATCAATATGCGGACTGTACACGCATACACTTTCATCAAGCTTGCCAACATCCTGAATATTCAATGTATTCATCCTGTTTTCAACCACGGTCAGATTTTCAATATGCTCACCTTCTGCAGCCGCCAGCAATGAAAACAACTGCTTCAACTCATTGTTGGTTACAGCTTCTGCAAGTCGCTCATAATGTGCACGCGTCTCCTTTTTCATCTTGATGGTGCATTCGAGGATGTTCATTGTGCTCTCCTTTCACGGTCTGACAAAGTTCCTCAGACTCTTTTGCAACATTTCCCTATTCGAATGATAACACTATCGAAATTATTTCACAATAATTCTTGACTTATTTACTAGGGCAATCCGCCATGACCAACTGCTTTTGGTAGTCAAGAATCGGGAAACATTATTTCGTCCAGATCTGGTTAATCTCCTTGTTCTTATGGATAGGCCCGGATGACCATTGCCAGCTTGATGGCATCGGTGGAGAGATAGGCGCTGGTGGTAATCATGATCGATTCTACCTTGCGCGGCGACACCTCGGACACCTTGTCTTCGTTCTTGATGACAAAGCATTCGCCGCTTTTTTTCAGATATGCGCCGTAAGTGTTGATGACGAGTTGCATGGTCTATTTCTCCTGACATTTTAGTCGTTGACAATTGTCATACAAACGTCATACTCTTAGCCATGGTCATTTTCGATGCTTCTACTCTGATTCTGCTGGCGCGTTGTGGGCTGCTTGACTGCTTCATCAGCCGTACAAAACGTCAGATTGTGATTCCCCTTGCTGTACGGGATGAAACCTTGCAGCCAGGCAAGGAAGAAACACCGTTCATTGAAAAACTGCTTGAACAACGAACCATCATCACGGAACAGGTCGGCGACGAAGCTGCCATACAAAAGCTGATGAAAGATTTCGCCATTGACCGGGGTGAAACCGAGGCCATATTTTTGGCACATTGCGCAGGAAACGCTATCGTTGCCACCGATGACCGCAATGCCATCCGAGCCTGTCGCATGTTGGGCCTGGGGTATATCACCGCTCTTTCGATTGTGATCTCACTTTGTGAACATGGTGCGCTATCCCAATCGGAAGCGATGCTCAAACTCGAACAGTTGCAGCGAATCGGTCGCTACAGCAAACGCATCATGAAAGATGCCATAGCGACACTGAAAGGAATTTAACATGGCAACAAAAACATTAAGCATAAGGATCGATGAAGACGATTATCGTTTTCTGGCAGCCATGGCCGAGGAAGAAAAAGAGGACGTCTCCAAAGCCGTCCGTGAACTGGTCGAACTTGGCAGACTGCACCTTGCCATGGATAAATACCGTTCATCCGAGGCGTCTCTTGAAAAATCGGCCCGCATAGCAGGTGTGTCCGTCTCCCGCATGATGGATCTGCTCCGTGATTTCGGCATAGAAGCCAATCTGGAACTGGAGGACTACCGCGCCAGCCTTAACACCGCTAGATCCCTGTTTTAGTAAGTTACAAATTGTTTCTGCAATTTTCGGGCAGAAAACAATTTCGATAACTTACTTATCCTGTTTATCAGGGCTAAGCGACTGAAACATTCTCCATCAGTCCAAATCCCTTTGACACCATCTTACCCACGCCGACAAAGGCCGGTATGCGGAAGTTGGTGACGAATTCAGCGTGGAAGCCGAGCATGGGCGTTTGTCCGGCTTTCAACCGAATCCGAATTATCCGGGTAAAACTCTGTGTCGGAAGTGGTATAGACAGGATCGCTCAAATGGTGATATTTGAGCAGGATTTCAGAATTTATTTCAACACCGGCGACGCTCAGCACATCCCGGTACACGGCATGATTCTGCTCAATTACCGAGCAGACCGCCATAAATACCCAAAAATTCCATCAAATGTTCGATTGAGCTGAATAACCCGCCCATCCTTAGCCATTGATTTTAAATTTTAATTAAGGTGATTCGCCGATAAAAACAGGATGTGGAATACATATCACTTGAGTGTGACACAATAGGTCATGACATGGATTTTATTACACAAGTTAATATATACCGCGTCGCAATTATTACTACACCCGATGGTAGCCGAAGCGTATAATGAGAACAGAGAGAATCATATAAACTGTCCGGTTGAACAGTACCGGCACGGGAGGCATGCCATGAGAGGAAGCGAGATTATTAGAGCTCTTGACCAGCGACGGACCGATAAACACTGTTTCGTCAAGTGGTGGAGAAAAGAGGCGGATTTTCTTGATTTCGACCTGATTGATCGTTTTGTGGAGAATGTCGGCGGGACGGAAGAGATCGGAGGAATCGATCTGTTGACCATGGATGAGATGTGGGATCAGGTCAGACGTATCAGCGGAACACGGGTACGACTGATCCACAACACAAATTGTGATACAGTTGAATGGGTTCATCAAGGTAAAAACGGGCTTGATACCCATGTCTGCAGTTATACGCCTGAAACACTGCTGCAGATTTTTGACACTGAGACCAGGGGTAATCCGGTTGACTCATAACATACTATCCAAAGGCTGCCGCAGAGGGCTGCCTTAACTGTGTAAGGAAACAGCAAAGCGAAGTCAGCCCGATAGCATTGAAGGATATAGTGATGAGTACCCCCTACGACCTGATCATACTCGGTTCCGGTTCAACTGCTTTCGCTGCGGCAATTCACGCCACGGGCTACGGAGCACGGGTTCTGATGTTCGAGAAGAGTGTGCTGGGAGGCACCTGCATCAACTGGGGCTGCATACCCAGCAAAACCCTGATACATGCCGCGCTCTTCAATCACGAAGCCCACCTGGGAAGCAGGTTTGGACTCAACATCGAGGAGAACAACCACAGGATTGACGCAGAAATGCTGTTCAGGCACCGGGAAGAGGTAGTAACGGAACTCCGCCGGGAGCGCTACCTTGATGTACTCAGCAGCATGAACGGCTTGGATCTGGTCAAGGGGACCGCCCGTTTCGTCGATTCCCGCACCGTTGAGTGTGACGACCGACAGTATCGCTCCGAAAGGTTTCTGCTGGCCGTGGGCGGCATTCCGCGCATTCCCGGCCTGCCGGGTTTGGAAAAATGCACCTGCTACACCAGCCGCAGCGTCCTGCTGCTCAAAAAACTTCCCACATCCCTCGTCATAATCGGCGGTGGCGTCATTGCCGTAGAACTGGGCCAGATGTATCACCGGCTCGGCTGCCGGGTGACTGTGCTTGAGCATGGTCCCCGCCTGCTGCCAACGGTCGAACCTGAGCTTTCGGCGTCGCTGGAGAAGATTCTGACACGTGAAGGTATCGCAGTGGTTACCAATGCCAAAATCTGCTCGCTGGACAAGCTCGGCGAACTAAACGTGGTCAACGTCGACGTTGATGCACAGCGCCATACATACACCTGTGACACACTGCTGCTGGCGGTAGGCACCGATCCGGCTTCGTCCGGTATCGGTCTTGAGCGGGCCGGTGTTGGTGTGGATGATAAAGGATTCATCGTTACCGACAGCTACATGCGCACAAGTGTGGACGGGATCTGGGCCGCCGGCGATGTGGTCGGAAAAATGATGATCGCCACGGTCGGCGCCAAAGAGGGCATTATTGCGGTGGATGACATGTTCAACCAGGGCTGCGGCTGCACCATGGATTACCTGGCCGCGCCCATGGCAATCTTCACCGACCCGGAAATCGCCATGGTGGGGCACAGCGAGGCCGGCGCGCGGCAGGCCGGTTTCGATTGTGTCGTCAACTGCATGCCGGTCAGCGCAATTCCCAAGGCACACGTAACCGGAGCGACGGAAGGGCTGATCAAGATGGTTGCTGACCGCGTCACCGGGCAGCTTCTGGGGGTTCACCTGATCTGTCATCGCGGTGCGGACATGATCAACGAGGCGGCCCTGGCCCTGCATCTGCGGGCAACGGTTACCGACCTGGCAACAACCATGCATGTCTATCCCTCCATCGGTGAAGGACTCAAGCTGTGTGCGCAGGGATTCAAACGTGATATCAACAAGCTCTCCTGTTGCGCAGAATAAATAGCAGAAATCAGCTTAATATTTACCGGCAGTCAATTGATGGAGAGTTGCCATGTCTCCGAAGCGTGATACTATGTTATGTCTCATTGAACAAAACATTTCATACAATGAGATCAAGCTCCGGGAATATAAGGGCGGGTTACGGTAGGGAGGGTGAATATGCAAACCAGATTACGCATGGTTCTGCCGGATCGGGAGCTTCTGAAGCTGTACGAACAGATGTTCCTCTCCCGGGAATTTGAGGAGAGTTGCGCGGAGCAGTATACCAAAGGGCACATTACCGGTTTCCTGCACCTGTACAGCGGTCAGGAGGCGGTGGCGGTGGGTGCCACGGCCGGTCTTCACAAGGATGACTACATCCTTTCCGCCTATCGCGAACACGCCCAGGCCATCGTTCGGGGGGCCGAGCCCCGGCGGGTCATGGCCGAGCTGTTCGGCAAGGCTACCGGCATCTGCAAGGGCAAGGGCGGTTCCATGCACCTCTTCGACCCGAGCCTGAATTTCATGGGCGGATACGCCATCGTCGGGGGACAGTTCCCGATCGCGGTCGGCTTGGCCTTCAGCGCCAAATACCGCGGCGAGGACCGCATCTCGGCCTGTTTCTTCGGTGACGGGGCCGTCAACCAGGGCACCTTCCACGAATCCCTCAACTGGGCCCAGCTCTGGCGCCTGCCGGTTCTGTTCATCTGCGAAAACAACTTCTACGGCATCGGCACCGAGGTGCATCGCTCCTCGGCCCTGGCCTCGATCCACAAGCGCACCTGCGGCTACGATATCCCTTCCGAAAAGGTGGACGGCATGGACGTGATCGCCGTCTACAAGGCGGTCAAATATGCCGCTGAAAAGGTCCGCGAAAGTGGTCGTCCGTACTTTATCGAAGCGACCACCTACCGCTTCCGCGGGCATTCCATGGCCGACCCGGCCAAATATCGCTCCGCCGCCGAACACGAGGTCTGGAAGGCCAGAGACCCGCTGCCCAACTATGCCAAACAGCTTCTGGAAGAAGGAATCGCCACACGCGCGCAACTGGACGCCGTCGAGGCCCGCTGCCGGCAGACGGTGGAAGAGGCGGTCACATTCGCCGAAGAATCACCCTGGCCGGAAGACGGCGTCGTATGGGAGGATATCTATGTCTGAGATGACCTATCGGGATGCACTCAATCTGGCCCTGAAGGAAGAGATGCGCCATGATCCGTCGGTGGTCGTTCTGGGCGAGGATGTGGCCCTGTATGAGGGTTCGTTCAAGGTCACCCGCGGCCTGCTGGCGGAATTCGGCGAGGAGCGGGTCAAGGATACTCCTATCTCGGAGAACACGATTATCGGGGTCTCGGTCGGGGCGGCCATGGGTGGTCTGCGGCCGGTGGCCGAACTGATGACGATCAACTTCGCGCTGCTGGCCATGGACCAGATCATCAACCACATGGCCAAGATCCGCTCCATGTTCGGCGGCCAGACCCACCTGCCCATGACGATCCGCATGCCGGGCGGCGGCGGCAGCCAGCTGGCCGCTCAGCACTCCCAAAGCCTGGAGACCTATTTCATGCACTGCCCCGGCATGCATGTGCTCTACCCGGCCACCCCGGCCGACGCCAAAGGGCTGCTGAAGAGCGCCATCCGCAACAACAACCCGGTGGTGTTTCTGGAACATGAACTGCTCTACAACAGCAAGGGCGAAGTGCCGGATGATCCGGAATTCCTGGTGACCATCGGTCAAGCCGAGGTCAAACGTCAGGGTGATCAGGTCACCATCGTGGCCTATGCCCGTATGACAATTCTGGCGCTGCAGGCGGCGCAAGAGCTGGAAAAAGAGGGCATCTCCTGCGAGGTGGTCGATCTGCGCAGCCTGGCGCCGCTGGATGAAACCACCATCCTGGCCTCGGTCCGCAAGACCGGCCGGGCCGTGGTGGTGGAAGAATGCTGGCGCACCTGCGGCTTGGGGGCCGAGATCGCTTCCAGAATCTTCGAGAACTGTTTCGATGTTCTACAGTCACCGGTCAAACGGGTCTCGGGACTGGATGTGCCCATGCCTTATTCGCGCAAGATCGAAAAGATCTGCATTCCGCAGGCCGAAGACATCAAACAAGCCGTCAGAGACGTCCTGTCCGGCACATACTGAAGGAGACACTCCATGAAAGAAATCACCATGCCCAAGCTGTCCGATACCATGACGGAAGGACTGTTTGCCGGCTGGCGCAAGAATATTGGTGACCGCATCGAGCGCGGCGACATCATTGCCGAGGTCGAAACCGATAAGGCGGTCATGGAGCTTGAATCCTTTGCCACGGGCATTCTGCTCAAGACCTTCGCCACGGGAGGCGAAACCGTTCCGGTCGGAACGGTACTGGGATTGATCGGTGAAGTGGGTGAATCAGCCGAAACAACGCAAGCCGTTCCATCGACACCGGCAGTGGCGGAGGCTGCGGCAGTGTTGGAGACTCAAGCAGCAGTGGAGACTCCAACAGTTACGGAGACTCCGGCTGCAGCGGAAATTCCGGCTGCGTCAGAGGTCGTAACGCCTATCCCGGCAACACCTGTCCCGGCAGCGCCTGTCCCCCCGGCGGAAACGGTCAACACAGAGCAGCACCATGACAAGGCCTCGCCGATGGTACGCCGTATGGCTCGTGAACAGGGCATAGACCTGGACCTGGTTCAGGGCAGCGGCCCGGAAGGCAGAATCACGCAGGAAGACCTGTCCGGTTTCCCTGCAGGACATCAAAAAGCTGCCGCTCCTTCACAACCCGCAGCCGCCCCGGTAGCCCCGGCAGTTGCAGCCCGTGAAACGCCTTCAGCCGCCAGCCCCATGCGCCAGGCCATAGCAGCCGCTGTCAGCCAATCCTGGAGCACTATTCCCCACTTTACGGTTACCGTCGAAATCTGCATGGAAGCCTGCCGCGAGATCGTCAGCGAACTCAAGTCGGGCGATCGTCACATCGGCTACAATGCCCTGCTTATCAAGGCCTGCGCCAAAGTACTGGAACGCTTTCCTCTGCTGCGATCAGCACATAACGCTGCCGACACCGGCATCAATATCAGCATTGCCGTTGCCCTGCCGGACGGTCTGCTGATGCCGGTCATCAGGAAGTGCCAGAACCTGTCGGCGCCGGAAATTGAAGCGGAGATTGCACGCCTGATCGATAAAAGCCGGGCAGGCCGGCTCACCTCCGGTGAACTGAGCGGTGGAAGTTTCTCGGTATCAAATCTGGGGATGTACGGTGTGGATGAGTTCGCGGCACTGATTATGCCGGGGCAGGTCGCAATCCTGGCGGTCGGCGCTGTCACGGAACGCCCGTTGGTCCGCAATGGTCAGCTGGCAGTCGCCCACACCCTGCGGGTAACGCTGTCCAGCGACCACCGCAGCATTGACGGCGCTTATGCGGCTTCATTCCTGTCTGAATTGCGGACGGCGCTGGAAAAACCGGTTTCACTGCTGGTCTGACCATGAAAAGAAACTGTAATGAATCGCCGCCGGGCCAACTGCTGCAGGGCATACGGGAATTTAATAACCGCGAATGGTTCGAGTGTCACGAAACCGTGGAAGATTTGTGGATCGGAGAAGAAGGCGAGATTCGTGATTTTTATCAGGGGCTGATCCAGATTGCGATTGCCCTGCACCACTGGCAAAACGGCAATTTCGGAGGTGCGCTCAGCCTTTTGAAGGGTGGCGCCGGATATTTGAGCCGGGTATCGGAACAGTGCCAGTGGGTTGATGTCGTCGGACTGATTGCCGATGCAGGCAGGATGAGAGCGGCCCTGGAGGAGTTGGGCAAAGAACGGATGGAGGACCTCGATCCCGAGCAGATACCCTTGATACGAACGGTTTCCATCGCTCGTACCTGAATAAACCGGGAGGCCTTGCGGCCTCCGGTTCGAGAGATCAGGCCGACTGTGGCAGGACAAAACCGGTCCCGGCATATTGGATTGCCGCCGGGTCATTGGCACGGGGCGGCGATACGGCATGTACGCCGCCGCAGGCCGGACAGCCCTGGACAAAGGTCTCCAGCACAAACATCTGTCCGCACCCCTGGCAATTGTGCTCCAGGCCGCCATTCGGCAGTGCCGATACCGCTACTGACCCGCCATGGGCCTTCTGGACAAACTCCACAAGTTCACGACCCGATGCAAACGGCCCTGCCCTCGGTGTCGTGGTTGATCCGCAATCACACATAGTAAATCCTCCTGTTAAAGTTCAAGCTTTTTTATGATATCTTGCAGATCATACCCGATCGCGGACATCAGGTTTATGACGTGAGTCAATTTTTTGCAAAAGAGGCATGCATGGCGCAACCCTGGATAATCATCGAAAGTATCACCACCGACGAAGGCATTCTCGAACTGCGCCAGCGCGGGGAGAAGGATTTTCTGATCATGATCGGCAGCCAGGTGCTGATGAACAGCCTGGCTAACCGTTCCGAGGTTATGCTTGGACGGCTCGGCTGCAGCCACCTGAAGGATGTCGCCAGCCCGCGGGTGCTGGTGGGTGGTCTGGGCATGGGCTTCACCCTCAGGGCGGTGCTCGACAGCCTGCCCGCAACAGCACAGGTTACCGTTGCCGAGTTGAACCCGGTTGTCCACAGGTGGTGCCTGGGGCCGCTGGCTACCATTACCGGCAACGCAGCCGGCGATCCCAGGGTAAGCGTGGAAATCGGCGATGTGGCCGAACTGATCCGCCAGGGCGTTGCAAAAGGAAATGAAGCCCGCTTCGATGCCATCGTTCTCGACCTGTACCGCGGCCCGCACGCCAGAACAGACCAGCGGGATGACTCGCTCTACGGCAGCCGCGCCATTGACAACATGCGCAATGCCCTCAATCCCGGCGGGATCGTGGCAGTCTGGGGAGAACAGTATGACGAGGGTTTCGACAAGCGGCTGCGGAGTGCCGGCTTTACGGTGACGGTTGAACGTCCCGGTCGTGGCGGCTTGCGTCATGCGGTCTTTCTGGCCCGACTGAAGTAGTAAATCAAATGCAGAAAAACAACCTAATACACTGTAACATCAAAAACAACCCCCCTCAATCCCCCCTTATCAGGGGGGAGGCCTTGAAGTCTCCCCTGATAAGGGGAGATTTAGAGGGGTTTGATGCGATAGATTAAACGTTACGTGGTACTAATACACCTGTTTACTTTCAGTCGCCAGCCAGCTATAGTCCCGCAATCACGATGACATCAACCGGCACATGCCGCCACTCCACACAATGAAACAGAGGATCCCATGAAAAAGGTTATGATCATATTCGCTTTAATTTTTGCTGTTTCAGGAAATGCCCTGGCCGGCAGTGAGTATGACAAATGTGTTGCGCAAGAGAAGGCCCTGAGAACTCAGGAAGCCGGCGAGTGCAAAGGGTTTAGATATATCTTCAACCCAAGCGGATGCTTTGCAACCCAGAAAATACTGAAAGAGTATACGGCCGGTAAATGTAAAAAAATCGGCACAGCAGAGAACGTCGATTTCGGAGCAAAGCCTGTTATCCCGGAGAAAAAAGTCATTAACGAGGTCGGCGCCAAACAGATGATTGTAGAACACGAAGTGCCGCGGCAGGAAAGTACGATTGAACAGCTGAAAGAGGAAAATACCCGCCTCAAGGCCGAGAACATCCGCCTCAAGGCAGAAAACGAACAGCTCAGAAAAACCGGCCAGTGAACAAGGCTGTCACGGACGAGGATTGTATCGTTTTTTGACTTACAAGCGTAAAGGGGACAGGCATGCTCGCCTGTCCCCCCCCTGGTCCTCTGATCACATCTCACCAACTATTATCTCAGTTGTTCAAAACCCGAATCTCATACCAAGAACAGCACTGTGGCTGAAATAATCCATTTTGAATGAATTCCCGTCGACTTCGGTAAACGTGGGCTTGGTGCTGTTGAAAAAGCGATAGCCGATATCCAGATTCAGGTAGCTGGTCAGTGCCAGATCAATTCCAACACCCAACTGGTAGGCAAACACAACCGATGAACCGCTTGCAAAAGGCTGTCCGGCCACCTTGATGTCCGAGGCCTCCATACGGGCTGCACCGGCGCCGACCGTGGCATATGGCGACCAGGGCCTGTTGTCACGGGAAAAACCATAAACGTTGAACAGTAAACTGTCCACCTTCAAATCGCCCCCGCCGTTCAGGGTTCCGTCGGAGAACCTGATTTCCTTGATCGTGTTGCTGCGCCGGGTGTATTCGATCTCGAGCCGTCCCTCTCCCACAGGATTGCCGGGCGCCAGGTCCCAACCGGCAACGGCGCTCCACTGCAAGGCCGGATCAAACTTGAGGCCGGAGTCACCCTGGGCGGCGGTAGCCTTGGCATCCATCAGCATGTTTCCACCCAACACCCCCCCCACATAGGGGCCGGTGTGTTGCGCCTTGACCGGCCCGCACAGCGCGAGCGGCAGACACAGGGCTATTACTATCTGGTAGATTCTTTTCATGGTATCCCTTCCTGGCATCGGTAATATTCAAACCTGCTATTGTATGTTGATTGGCGCGGTTGTTGTATTGCCGCCAAAAGAGGCCTTGATGATCGTTGAGCCGCTATTTACGCCCACGAACTGCCCCGGTTGATTCGTCTCGTCAGCCTCAATAGCGACGTTCGTGGAGTCGGACGACCAGGCCGTATCTTCGGTCACATCCTGACTGGTGCCGCCGTCGTAGTTTGCCGTTGCAGTGAACTGTACCTGATTACCTGGGGTAACACTTTGGGGGGAGATGACCGGCTGGTTGCTCTGGAGCGTCCGAACTGTGATTGTCACCACTGGTGCAGGAGTAATCGTCAAGCCGCCAAACGCGGCAGTGATGGTGGTATTGCCAGCGGCAACTCCTCTGACACGTCCTTTGGTAATGCCGATATCACCGACTGTGGCTATTGCTGTGCTGAGAGACGACCAGGCAGTGTTGGCGGTCACGTCCTGGGACGAGCCGTCATTGAAGGTGGCTATTACTTTGAAGCGGGCGCTGGTCCCGGCCGGCAGGTTCATATTAGACGGAGAAATTGTAAGGGACGAAATCGTTGGGGTGGTAACCGCCAGACTGGTTACGGCGGACAGCGTTCCGGAGGGGAGCGTAACGCTGGCCGTAATTGTAGTCGGGGTTCCAACCGGTGTAACATTGTCGGCAGAAAGCAAGGCCAGATTCCCGCCCGGTTTCGTCACTGTTGCGAAGTTGGTACCAGGAGCCGGTGACAAGGTAGCAAAACCGGTAATATCCCGTTTAGCGCCATTGCTGAAGGTTCCGGTGACGGTCAGGCGGGCGACGGTCCCCTGGACCAGAGTGACATTGGCCGGTGATACGGTAAAGCTGCTCAGAGTCCCTCCCGTCACATTGAGGTTAGTTGTCCCGCTTGCGCCATTCAGACTGGCAGTGATCGTTGTAGTTCCCTGCGACAGGGTCGTGAATGAACCACCGGCGGCGGCTATAGTCGCTGCATTAGAATTGGATGTGGTCCAGGTAACCTGATTGGTGACATCTTTAGACGTTCCATCGGTAAAAAGACCGGTTGCCGTAAAACTCCCCGTGGACAGACTCAGGATCGAAGGATTAGCCGGTGTGACTGTAATCGATAGCGCTACCGGAGCCGTGGCAGTCAGCTGTGCAGTACCGCTGACACTATTTAAAGTCGCTGTGATCGTCGCAGTTCCGGTTGCTGCAACAGCCGTGGCAAGCCCTGTGTTGTTGACTGTCGCCACGGCAGGGGCACTCGAATTCCAGGTAGCGCCATCGGCGGTCAGATCCTGAGTTGTCTGGGTTGTGCCGTCCAAGAAGGTGCCGATAGCAGTAAATTGGGCGGTCAAGCCCTGGGCAACGGAAACAGTCGCCGGGGTGATCGCAATGGATGTGACCGCCGCGTTGCTGACCGTCAATGTAAAAGTGCCCGACACACCCTTCACGGTTGCGGTCAACGTGGCGGTTCCCGGGGCAATACCTGTAACCCGATTCGGGCTCGCAGCAGTAACAAAATCGGCTATGGCGGTAGAACTACTCGTCCAGACCACTTGTTTGGTAATGTCTACAGGGGTGGACAGGCCTGCGAAAAAACCATTTACCGTAAGCTTGGTGGAAGTACCCTTTGCAATGGTAGGGGAAACCGCAGTGATCTCGATCGAGGTCAGGGGGAGAAAATCAGTGACTGTCCGGGACGGAGTTCCATTCCATCCGCAACCGGATAACAGCAGTACTGTAATCAAACCTGAAAATAACAGGTTAAACATGCACATCCTCCAAGAAAATTTAGTAGGGATTTTTGTAACAAATCTTACTGTTTGATGGTCTTGTCGCCCGGCTTCCAGTTAATCGGACACAGTTCTTCGGTCTGCAACGCCTTCAAGACCCGCAGGGTCTCATCAACGCTGCGCCCGACCTTGTCGCTGTGAACAACCCGGTACTGGATCACGCCGTTCGGGTCAATGATGAACAGTCCGCGCCGGGCAGTGCTCTGTTCCGTGTCCAGAACACCGTAGGAACGTGTCATCTGTTTACTGAAGTCCGACAACAGCGGATATTCCACTTTATCAAGGGCGCCGCTCCTGATCCAGGCCAGATGTGAGTACTTACTGTCAACAGATACTGCCAGCACCACCGCGTTTGCCTTGGAGAATTCGGGCAGTGATTTGCTGAAGCCTTTGATCTCTGTCGGACAGACAAAGGTGAAATCACCGGGATAGAAGAACAATACCACCCATTTACCTTGGTAATCGCTCAAGCTGACTTTTTTGAACTCCAGGTTGACCACCGCATCCAGTGTAAAGGGAGGAGCAGGCGACCCTACCTCGAAGGCGGACTTGTCGTGACCGACGGGATGGATATTGGAAACCGGTGCTGCGCAAACCGTTCCGGAAATGGTGAAGGCAAGTAAAAGTGTAATGATTCCAGAAAAATATTTCATAGAATACTCCTGAAAAATAGAACCTCTTTTCGACACAATACCTCAGCATGTCCGGTTTGGCAATGCTCAAAACCAGTTCTAATTTATGTAATTTTGTGGTAGATAATGGCCAGACAATAATTTTCTATAAAATAATCAGGAGGTAGTACATGTCAGAACAGAATCCGCAGGTCTTACTGGAAACATCCATGGGTAACATCACCATTGAACTCTTCAAGGAAAAGGCGCCCATCACGGTTAGAAATTTCCTCGGCTATGTCAAGGAAGGCTTCTACGACGGATTGATCTTTCACCGTGTCATCAAGGACTTCATGGTTCAGGGCGGTGGCATGAGTGAGTCGCTGGAACAGAAGAAACCGAAGTTTGCCATCAAGAACGAGGCCGCCAACGGTCTCTCCAATACCCGCTGCACCCTGGCCATGGCCCGCACCGGTGTTGTCGATTCGGCCACGTCCCAGTTTTTCATCAACACCGTGGATAATCTGTTTCTCAACCATAAAGGCAAACAGCCGGACAGCTTCGGCTACTGCGTATTCGGTCAGGTCATTGAAGGTATGGATGTAGTCGAGCAGATCCGCGCCGTCAAGACCGGCAACAAAAACGGTCATTCCGATGTCCCGGTTGAGCCGGTCTTCATCACATCCGCCAAGCTGATCGAAGCGTAATCATAGTTTTCTGTAATCAATAACGCCCCGCTTCCTTGCACGGAAACGGGGCGTTATTAGTTGCAGTCGTAACAGACCTCACACGACTTCATACCGGCACTGAAAACATCCTCAATTTTTCCAGCCTCTCTGACGTGTCTCCAGTTCGCCCGACTCCACTTCATTCAGGATATCCAGATAGGTAGCATATCTTTCCCCGCTGATTCGGCCCTGTGCAACCAGATCGATAACGGCACAACCCGGTTCGCTTCTATGTCGGCAGTTCCGAAAGCGGCACGACACCTGACGGGTTTCTTCAAAGCCGGGATAATGAGCGGCAAGATCCTGCATGGTAATGTCCACCAAACCGAAATCCTGGAATCCGGGGGTGTCAACCAGTTCTCCGCCGTCCGGCAGAGCGTGGAGCGTTGAGACAGTAGTGGTATTACAGCCCTTGTAATTCAGGACGTTAAGCGCCCCCACCTTCAGATCGATCTCCGGACAGAGGGCATTCAACAGTGAACTTTTCCCCACACCGGTCGTCCCTACAAAGGCACCGCGATGCCCTGCTCCCAGGAATGCCTGTAACGGAACGAGCCCCGCCTTGGTGGCCGCGCTCAAGGGGAAAACCGCTACAGAGCCGGCGTAGACCCCTTGCATGGCAGCGACCGAATCGGCTGCCACGTCCAGATCACACTTGTTTATCACCAGGAACGGATTCAGATCAGCCGCACGGGCCGCGACAATAGCCCGATCAATAAATCCGGCCGGGGGCAGAGGCGAAGCGGCTACAACAATACCCAGCACATCCAGGTTGGCCCCTACCAGATGAACGCCACGCATGGCGTCCCGGCGGCGCAGTTCCGTACGGCGCGGCAGCCGCTCCAGCACTTCGTCCCTGACCAGCACGTCATCACCGACCACATGACCGGAGCGCCGCTTGACTCGCACCATTTCCCGTTCACCGCTGCTGAACAGAACCTCGACCGCCACACCATGGTGAGCGACAATAAGGCCACTACGCCCGGGCAGAAGTTCGACGGAATCACCGGATTTACGTCCGGAACCTGATGCTGCTCGTGATCTCACGTCCGGTCCCATTGTGTATATTTTGATCCAAATCCTGCCATAATTTTTCCCTGACCACGATCACACTACTCTTTATGATTTGGAAAGCCGCAACTCATGCGTACGTCGAGCGGAGTCGATTTCCCGCATAACGCCTTTCACGTCGGCCTGTTTGCTGCGATCTTCAAAACGGCCGGTCAGTTTGCTCGCAGCACTGAGTTCGCCGCTGGCGTAGAGCTTCCAGATCTCCTTGCCGTAGGCAGTGGTCAAAAGTTCAGGGGCAAAACGGCCGAAGTAGGCGGTCATGTTGTCGACGTCCCGTTCAAGCATCTTTCTGGCGTTGTTGTTCCCCGCTGCGTCAACGGCCTGCGGCAGGTCAATGATCACCAGCCCGTCCTGGCCAACGAGCACGTTATATTCGGACAGGTCGCCATGGATAAGTCCGGCGCAGAGCATGAGAACGATTTGGGTGATCATGTAGCGGTGATACTCACGGGCCTGCTCGGCAGTCAGCTTCAGATCATTGAGCCTGGGAGCGACGTCGCCATGTGTATCGACCACCAGCTCCATCAGCAGCACCCCTCCCACGTAGCTGTAAATCTGCGGCACGCGCACTCCGGCTGAGGCAAGCCGTTGCAAGGCATCCACCTCGGCATTCTGCCAGGCCTCTTCCTGCTCTTTCCGCCCATAGTTGGAGTTCTTCTCCATGGCCCGCGCCCGGCGGGTATTCTTTACCTTGCGTCCCTCCTGATACTGGGCTTGCTGGGTGAAGCTCCGTTTGCCGGCTTCCTTGTACACCTTGGCGCAACGGATCTCACCTTTACAATGAACCATGTACACATCGGCTTCCTTGCCGCTCATGAGCTGGCGGACAACATCATCGACCTGGCCGTTGTAGACCAGCATTTCAAAGCATTTTGGAATTCTCATATACCCACTTTTATCTTACGGCGAATAATTAATTTTTTCCCGGCAGTCTGCCCCGGTTCCTCGAAATTCACCCGGCCGATCACATCTACCGCCAGCTCAAATACCATCCCTGTTGCAATAGTTCAGTATAACATATCTGACTGCAATTATTCAGTTCAAGATTTCACGTATTGCTGACACTTACCATCAGACGAGAAATACCGATAAGTATATAGCAGTTATATCAGGGATAACAAGCGATATGACAGGCTGCGTAACTCGTATTGAGCGTTTCTATGAAAATAACGCCCTGTTGCCGGTATGAAGGCAAGGTTATTTGCATTACTGCTGATCCAAACGTCTTTTCAATTATTTTATTCAATTCTTGACAGTTTCTTTATACCGCCACCTCTATCTTGATACTTTCTTGATATCCGTAATGCTACCGTGATCATATCCGGAATACACCCTGATCGGCCTCCCTGCTTGCGGAGGCGCCTGTTACGGAGCACTACATACATGCCAACAAACAACAGCCCCGAAAACGACAGCTTTTTCATCAAACTGATCCGCGCCATCACCGGAGGTCCGAAACACCTTAGAGACCCGCACCTCTTCCACAAGATGGCTTTGATTCCGGTCCTGGCCTGGGTCGGCCTGGGGGCCGACGGACTGTCATCCTCGGCCTACGGCCCGGAGGAGGCCTTCCGCGCCCTGGGTGAACACACCTACCTGGCGGTCTTTCTCGGCCTGGCCACCGCGCTGACGGTCTTCATCATCTCCTACGCCTATTCGCGCATCATTGAGCACTTCCCCCACGGCGGGGGCGGTTACATCGTAGCAACTCACATGCTGGGGGAGAAGGCCGGGGTCGTCTCGGGCAGCGCCCTGCTGGTGGACTACGTCATGACCATCACCATCTCGATCGCCTCCTGCTGCGATGCCGTCTTCAGCTACATACCCAAGGGCTATCACCACTACAAGGTGCCGGTGGCCTGCATCCTGACCGTGATCCTGATCATCCTCAACATCCGTGGCGTCAAGGAATCCATATCAGTCATGGTCCCGATCTTCATGACCTTCGTATTAAGTCATATCCTGATGCTGGTCTACGGGGTTTTTACTCATACCGACAAGATCGCCCCTCTGACGAACGACGTCCAGTCCGGCTTCAGCCACGACCTGTCCAGCATCGGCATCTTCGGCATCCTGCTGCTCTTCGTGCGGGCCTACTCCCTGGGGGGCGGTACCTACACCGGCATCGAGGCGGTCAGTAACGGTCTGCAGATCATGCGTGAACCGCGTGTCAAGACCGGCAAGCGCACCATGATCTACATGGCTACCTCGTTGGCCTTCACCGCCGGAATACTCTTCCTCTGCTACTCGCTGGTGGGCGTCAAACCGGTGGAGGGCAAGACTCTCAACGCCGTGCTGGCCGACACCCTCTTCGGAAACTGGCCCATGGGAAACTGGATCTCATTCATCACCATCTTCTCCGAGGGCGCCTTGCTGCTGGTAGCGGCCCAGGCCGGATTCGTGGACGGTCCGCGAGTCATGTCCAACATGGCCAGCGACTCCTGGTTCCCGCACCGCTTCGCGGCCCTGTCGGTGCGCCTGACCATGCGAAACGGCATCCTCCTGATGGGAATTGCAGCCATTGCCCTGCTGTTCTACACCGGCGGTTCGGTCTCGGCCCTGGTGGTCATGTATTCGATCAACGTCTTCATCACCTTTTCCCTGTCACAACTGGGGATGTCCAAATTCTTCATCCAGCGCAGAAAGGACGATCCCCAGTGGTTCCGTCATCTGCTGGTCCACCTGGTGGGACTCTTGCTCTGTCTGACGATCCTGGTCATTACTACGATTGAAAAGTTTGCCGAGGGGGGCTGGATGACCCTGGTGATTACATCGGTGGTGATCGGCTTGTGCTACCTGATCAATGGGCATTATGTGCGGGTCAGACAAGGAATGAAGGATCTGGACGAGACACTGCTGGATGTGCCGCTATCCGCCCATGGAGAACCGCCGGCCATCGACCGCAACGCCCCCACCGCCATCCAACTGGTCTCGGGCTACAGCGGCTTCGGCGTGCATACCCTGTTCTCGATTCTGAGCACCTTTCCAAAGACCTACAAGAATGTCGTCTTCGTCTCGGTGGCCTTGATCGATTCCGGCTCCTTCAAAGGGGCCGAGGAGGTTGAAGCCCTGGACGGTAAAGGCGGGGCTGGAAAAATATGTGGCCATGGCGCATAAACTCGGCTTTGCCGCTGAGTACCGCACCGCGCTGGCCACCGACGTGGTTGAAAGCGCCGTGAATCTGTGCAAAGAGGTGGCCGAGGAGTTCCCCCGTTCCACGGTCTTCACCGGCCAGATCACCTTCCGTCTGGAGAAGTTTTACCACCGCCTGCTGCACAACGAGACCGCCTTCGCCATCCAGCGCCGACTGCAGTGGGACGGCCTGACCACCGTGATCATGCCGATCCGGGTGCGGACGTAAGGACATCAGGTTGAAGGGTGAAGGTTGAAGGGTGAAGGGTGAAGGGTGAAGGGTGAAGGGTGAAGGGTGAAGGGAAAAAAGACCTTGCCCTCATTACCAGGCTGGAGCTTGGTAACAAGAATGCTCCGCGTAACACGACCTGGCAGACTACACTTTGGCATTATACGAGACCGAGGTTTTGAAATCCTCGGAGGTTTCGCCTTTGAGCATTCGAATAAGGAGATTGCGGCAGAGATCATTTAAATTTTAAAATTTATTATCGAAATTTTGTTTCCTCATGTAGAGTCACGGTAGGAACTCGAACTTATGTTACTTTCATTGACCTCTTATTGAGCCGTAAAACAAAAAGGGCTACTTCGTGCCAAAGAAAAACAGGATTATTCTCATTTTTATCGCTTTCTTCGTGATTATTCCCTTCCTGTCATCCCTGGTCGGTTTCTATACTGACTGGCTCTTTTTCGTCGAGACCGGGTTCTCATCGGTGTTCACGACGACGCTGTACGCCAAGACAGGCGCCGCTCTGTTCTTCGGCGTACTTATGTTCGTCTTTGCGCTGGTCAACCTTTTCATTGTGAACAGGGCTTCTTTTCCCCTTCCCGGCATGTTCATCGTTGGCGGAGGCAACTTCCGCATTAATAGAGATGATGCGGTTCGGCTTGTCAAACCCCTGGCAATCCTTGTCACTGCCGTCCTGGCGCTGTTTGCCGGGAACTGGGGCGCCATGCAGTGGCAGGAGGTGCTGCTCTTCACGAACAGGGTGACTGTCGGGACCGTTGATCCGGTCATCGGCAAGGATATCGGTTTCTACCTGTTCAGCCTGCCGCTGATTGAGATGCTCAATGCCTTTGCCGGCTTCCTGGTGCCGGTAACCACGGCCATGGTAGTAGCGGCGTATTATGTCCGAGGCGGCATCTCCCTGACGGAGCGGGGTGCGGCAATCGATGAAAAGGTTCGTCGGCATCTGGCGGTTCTGGTCGGGGTCTTCGCGTGCGTGATTGCTGCCGGCTTCTATCTGGACAGCTTCGGCCTGCTCCTTTCCAGGAACGGCGCCTTTCATGGCGCGGGATATGCCGACGTCCACGCCCGGCTGCTCACCTTTCGGCTGCTCACCTTTCTGACCCCGCTGGCGGGGGCCATGCTCGCGGTCGGAATCTGGAAAGGGGCATGGCGCATGGCGCTTGTGCCGCCGATCATCGTGATTGCGGTGTATGGGCTTGGCATCAGAGTCTATCCCGGGCTGCTCCAGAAATTCAAGGTTGCGCCCAATGAACTGGCACTTGAGACCCCCTACATCGAGAACAATCTCCGGTTTACCCGCCTGGGCTACGATCTGGACAAGATCGAAACCGTGCCCTTCGATGTTGACCTGAAACTTTCCGCAACCGATATTACCAACAATGACGCCACCATCAAGAACATCCGGCTCTGGGATCACGCCCCGCTGCTCAAGACCTACAGCCAGCTGCAGCAGATCAGAACCTATTACAAGTTTTTCGATGTGGACAATGACCGCTACCTGGTGAACGGCAACTACACCCAGGTCATGCTGTCGCCTCGCGAACTTTCCTACGCCGATCTCCCCAGCAAAAACTGGATCAACGAGCGGCTGATCTTCACCCATGGCAACGGTATCACCTTCGGACCGGTTAGCCGGATCAGCAAGGAGGGACTGCCCGAGTTTTTCGTCAAGGATATCCCCGCGGTCAGTCTGGCCGACATAAAGGTTTCCAAGCCTGAAATCTATTTTGGAGAACTCTCCAATGAGTACGTGATCGTCAAGACCAAGGTCCCGGAATTCAGCTATCCAACCGCTAGCGGCAATATCAACACGACCTATGCCGGTACAGGGGGGGTAGCACTGGATTCGCTGTTAAAAAAAGCGCTGTTTGCCGCCTGGTTCAAGACGGAAAAGATCCTGCTTTCGTCAGACATCACCGCAGAGAGCCGCATCATCTACAACCGCAACATCAACGAACGGGTGCGGGCGATAGCGCCCTTCCTCCGTTTTGACGGCGACCCCTACATGGTGGTGGACGAAAAAGGGCGGCTCAAATGGATCATCGATGCCTACACCTATTCGAACCGCCTACCATATTCAAAGCCTCTCCAGGTCGGTATCAACTACATGAGAAACTCCGTCAAGGCGGTTGTGGATGCCTATGACGGCACACTCACCTTCTATATCAGCGACCCGCATGATGTCCTGGCGCAGGTCTATGGCCGGATGTTTCCGGATCTCTTCAAACCGCTTGCCGTCATGCCGGCGGGTCTGCGCAAACATGTCCGTTACCCCCATCAGTTCCTCCAGCTTCAGGCGGCCATGTTTGCCGCCTATCACATGACCGACCCAAAGGTGTTCTACAACAAGGAGAACCTCTGGGAGATCCCCAGCCTCGGCGACAAGCCGATGGAACCTTACTACACGATCATGAAGCTGCCTGGTGAAAAGGTGGAGGAATACATCCTGCTGCTGCCGTTTACCCCTTCCAAGCGGGACAACCTGGCGGCATGGCTCACGGCACGCTGTGATGAACCGAATTACGGGAAAATCAGGGCCTACACCTTCCCCCGCGACCGCCTGATCTATGGCCCGAAACAGATCGACGCCCGCATCAACCAGGATTCCTTCATATCCCAGCAGTTGACCCTCTGGAACCAGCGCGGCTCCGAGGTCATTCGGGGAAGCATGCTGGTGATACCGATTGAAAAGTCGCTGCTCTATGTTCAACCGCTCTTTCTTGCGGCCGACAAGTCTGCCCTGCCCGAACTGAAGCGGGTAATTGTCGCCTTCGGCGATCAGGTGGTCATGGAGGAGAACCTGGAGCTGGCCCTGCAACGGCTCTTCGGCGGTAAAAGCGCCCCCGCGGCAGTCGCCAAGGCAGCCACGGTGGATATGAAGGGCTCCCAGTCAACGCTGGCCAAGGAAGCAATGAGCATCTACGAGCGGGCCACCAAGCTGCAACGTCAGGGTGACTGGGCCGGGTATGGCGAAGAGTTGCGGAAACTGGAGCAGGTTCTGAAGCAGATGGCGAAGTAGCGATCATTTCCAGGCCCCCGGGCCATTACGGTTTTTCCGGTGTGTCATACCTGCCGCACCACGAAACCACCGTCGCCATCCAGCGCCGCCTGCAATGGGACAGCCTGACCACGGTGATCATGCCGATCAGGGTGAGGACGTGATAAGTTTTTTACGATAAGGTAAAGGGAGCGGGGTTGGGTGTTGCTCTGTAGAGGATGCGCTGTTACGTCCCTTGGATATCGCGGGTATCAGGACACTTTGGTGCATGCCTGGGATGATGCGGCTCGCTCGTGGTACGAAGAGTGGGGATTTGAGCCAAGCTCTACAGACTCGTATCACCTGTTCCTTCTGCTGAAGGATTTGAAGCACACGAATCAATCAGGCTGTCAGCGCCTCATCAAGCTCTTCAAACTGGTTAATCCGGACACTGCCGTCGGGGAAACGGGCCACAATCTCCAAATCTCCCCCCATGGCTTTAATTACACCCCGCAATGTAGAGATATACATGTCCGTGCGTTTCTCGATCCGGGAAACATTCGACTGCCTGGTGTGCAGGTTTTTTGCCATCTGTTCCTGACTCATTCTCCGTGCCTGGCGCAACTCCTGAAGCGGCATCTCCTGTAAAAGCATGCGGGTCTGTTCCGCTGCCGTGGCACGGGCCTCCGGAGTCATCTTCGCTCGTAACGCGCTGTAGGGCTTTGCCATGATTTTTACCTCCCTTGTTTCGTTTCGTCCAGGTATTCGTCATAAAGTCTGTCGGCAATCGGTACGTGTGTCTTGTACCAGCGATTATTGCCGGTTTTATCTCCACCTACCAGCAAGATCGCAGACCTGCCGGGATCAAAAGCATACAACACCCGCAGTGGCCGTCCTTGATGCTGAATCCGCAATTCTCGCATATGGGAAGGGAATGCTTTGAACCGTTTACCCCCGATGAATATGGAAATGGCAGATTGGGGCCGCATTCCTCAAGAAGTCCTACCACCGTATCAATGTCAATCTGAGCATCTGCAGTCAGATCTTCCCACCAGGATTCGAAATCATCGGTGTATGCAATGTCCCATGCCATAGAAGATATATACCTCACAAGTCATATTTGAGCAAACAGTTTTGCTGGCAGAATCTGAATCGCCTTAATTTCTGCAGCTCTCTCATGGTTCGAAGGGTGGGGATGTGAGCCAAGCCCGACAGACTCGTATCACCTGGTCATTCTGCTGAAGGATTTGAAGGCGTTGCTGAGGCCATGAAGCAGCAATGGCGGCTGATTAGCCACCATTATTCTGAGAACTTATCATCTTGGAAGCCTGACTCTGCGCCGTTCTTTTTTTTGATTTTAGCAAGGTTAGTCAAATAGAAAGGAACGTCCGTACGCAGTAACAGTTGAATATCTAACGGGTTTAAGTCCCATCCGGGAAATTGTCCGATTCGCCCCGGTAGTTCAAGGGAGCGGCGTTCTGGTAACAGAGGGTCGTAAGTTCCCAATTGGCAAAGCAGCAGGCCGTAACGCAAGTGAACCCAGATGTAGCCTCGTTAGTTAATTTGAAAATGCCGACCCAGTGGACGTATGGGGAAGGCCGTTGCCACTGGCTCTGATAACGGAATCAGCCTGTGTGATCTTCCGGGGTAGCAGGGATGGCATGTTGCGGAAGATATTCAACCCAGTGCTGGAGACCCGTTATGGTGATGCCTAAGGAACATCAACCGGCGCGTATAAGGAAACGAAATCGCGTTGGGCTGTAACGGGAGTCGGAGGGGTTCATAGTACCGTTTGAGGGCACGGGACAACATAACCCTGCCCGAGGGAAGGAACCCTGCTTTGTTCACGCAACCAAAGAGCGGAGGTAAGGGGATTGCAACCATGCTAACAACCCCGGAAACAATCAGAACGCTACAGAGGAAGCTCTACCGCAAGGCCAAGCAGGAACCGGCCTGTCGCTTCCACGCCTTGTACGACAAGATATATCGGGCCGACATCCTTGAGTTTGCCTACCGCCTTGTCCGAGCCAACAAAGGGAGCGCTGGCATTGACGGCGTTACCTTCGAGGCCATCGAGGAAAACGAAGGGGCACCCGCATTCATTGGGGAGCTGGAAGAAGCACTGAGAAACAAGACGTACAAGCCCGATCCGGTTAAAAGGGTCATGATTCCTAAAAGCGACGGCAATCAGCGCCCCTTGGGTATTCCGGCCATTCGTGACCGGGTGGCTCAAATGGCCGCAAAACTGGTCATAGAGCCGATCTTTGAGGCTGACTTCTGCGAAACCTCATACGGATTCAGACCGAAGAAATCAGCCCATGACGCAGTCGATGACGTAACGTACGCCATGAACACCGGCTACACCGAAGTCATCGACGCCGATCTTTCCAAATACTTCGACACCATCCCCCACGCCAACCTCATGGCAACGGTGGCTGAGCGCATCTGTGACGGCGAGGTACTTCACCTTCTTCAGATGTGGCTCAAAGCCCCGATCATGGAAATGGACAAGGATGGAACGAAGCGGAATATCGGCGGCGGCAAGGGTAACCGCAAAGGAACGCCGCAAGGCGGAGTCATCTCGCCGCTGCTGTCCAATCTCTACCTGCACATACTTGACAGGATATGGGAGCGGAATAATCTGCAGCAGCGACTGGGAGCCCGCATTGTCAGATACGCTGACGATATTGTTCTACTCTGCAAACGAGGTAAATCAGGCAGAGTCATGACTATCTTCCGGCAGATCCTGGAGCGGCTGAAACTTACCTTGAATGAGTCAAAGACGAAAATTGTCAATGCTCACAAAGGAAAGTTCGACTTTCTCGGATTCTCGATTCGGATGGCAGAAAGCTGGAAAACAGGGAATCTGTATCCCCACGTTCAGCCATCAAAGAAATCTCTGCAAAAGATCAAAGACCGCGTGACCGGGCTTACTGCGCGAAGACGCACGATTATGACGCTTGAATGGATAGTGAAGGAAGTCAACGCCACCGTAAGAGGATGGGTTGGTTACTTTCATTATCGCAACTGTAGTAAGGCTTTGGGTCAAATACGAAGCCACGTTGAAGAGCGACTGATAACGCACCTTCGAAAGCGGCACAAGATCAGAAATCGAAATGCAGGATACGTCAGGTTTCCCAACAGGCTGATATACAAAAGATACAGCCTGTACAAAGTGCCGACAACAGCGGTCAGGGCGAAGGCGCATGCCTTGTAGTTAAGAACATCGGAAAGCCGTGTGCGGGAAAACCGCAAGCACGGTTTGATGAGGGAGTGCAGGGTAAAACCTGTTCTCTACTCTACCGGATTTATCCCCCAGCATCGCCTCTCCCAGGTTTCCCTGCCATTAGGCACCAAGTGGTCGGGGCAGACTCCCGGCAGGGAAGCCCGAATGTCAATTTATAGAATATAGTTGATATTCGCGGGGAGGCGTGCCCCCTTCCATGGGGGTGCGTGCCTGAATCTCAACTATGCTCCATAAGTTGGGATTGCTGCCCGACAGGTCGGTGGAGAGCGGTGTCCACGCCGCTCGTCCTCTTTGCCTTAATTTACTTTTATCAGGAATAGTTCGCCAGCTACCCAGGTGTTATTCTCCATTCTCAATTTTATCTGTTTGACGTGTAAAATGGTGCTGCCATTCATTGCAGCAACCTTTTCAACGTACTCCCTGTTATGCGCATAGCGGAAGGATTCCTTCTGGAAGACGTAGCCGTCTCCTTCACACCTTTCTGTCGTTATGACAAAAAGGGCATTCGGATTTGCTTTGGCAGAAACTGCGCAGAACAGTTTCTCAAGCGCACCTATATAATTAATGACCTCAGCCGCAACGAACAGATCATAACGGCGGCTGGAGTTATTTAGAACCTCGATAATTTCACCATGCTGTAAGTCCTCATAACACTTTTTTGCTCTTGCAATGGAGAGCATTTCAGAAGAGATATCAATACCTGTAATTTCGTCGCAAAAGCTACGTACCTCTTCTCCAATCAGACCCGTGCCACAGCCGAGATCGACACAGGATTTAAAATGAATGTCCGGAACGGTTTCTTTGAGAAACTGCGGTATTTCAACAGGTGCACTATATTGAAGTTTATCAACAAGAGAGTTGTCAAAATCTTTTGCATAAATGTCAAACAGCTTTTGGACCGAGGAATTTATGTATTCTGTGTTTATATCCTCATCGGGTGTCCGCCCTTCAGCAACACACAAACAAAACCTGAGTTGCGCATTATTGGGTGATTTATCCAGGCCAAGACGTAGGTATGTGGCCGCCTCGTCACTTCGTTTTGTACGCAGTAACGCGAGGGCTAAATCTGAATAAACATCAATTTGCGAAGGGTTTATATTCAATGCCTGCTTATAATAGTCAATAGCAGCAGCGGTATTTAAGATATCTAAAGATCTCCCAAACGAATAAATCAAGTCGAAGTCATCTGGTTTTATTTCTGCGGCTTTCCGGTAACAGCGACTGGCAGCTTCGGCATCCTTATCCACATGAGCCAATATGTTCCCAAGGTTTATGTTCACTCCAAGGACATTGTTGTCTAGCTCTAACGCTTGAAGATAATAGGTCCGAGCCGAATGAAAATCGTTCTGCATTTTGCACACGTTCCCAAGATTACCCTTTATGTATGCCGAAGCAGGGTTAAGCCTGTCCGCTTTTTCAAGATACTTCTTTGCCTCAGGCAATTCACCAGTCTCAGCGTAAATAGTACCAAGAAGGCTAATCGCATTAAGGTAGGTCTGATTGGTTCTTAATATTTTCTTGCAGACCTTGATGGCAGTGGGAAAATCGCCTTGCACATAGCTAGCGTGGGCTTTTTGAAAGAGTTGGTTTGGGGTCACACAGCCCTCCGTAGAACTAACTTAAAATTCCGCCTTTTTGTACCATAACAAGTCAATATTTAAAAATGTTTTTTGCTTTCGGAAATACAGGGACACCATACCTATTAATCAGCTATTTTCTTGCGTCCAGCTTTTCTGGGCTTCAATGTCCGTAGCAAAGTGCCCTCCAGAGATTCGAGAAATAAGTCGTCCCCCAGCGCTCGACCGGTTCGCTCATGGCCTCGAATTTTATTTGCATCCTCTTCGTCAACATCCGAGAGAAACTGCTGCCAGCCACCCACCATCTCCAGCAGCGGCGCAACCGTGACAAGCAAGTCGTCCTTTCCGGCGGCATGGGCACTGGCGCTGCTCCATTGCCATGAATAGGGATCAGTGACAAGTCGCGCCCGTACGGGATTCATTTCAATGTATTTCACCGCAGCAAATAAATAGGTCTCATCCATTGGAAAAGATGAAAATCTCCCCTGCCACAGATGGCCTGTCCATTTCTGGCGACGATTGATCATGGCGGAGTAGCGGCGATGAGCCTCACCGATCGCCAGGCGCAGACTTTCTTCCGTCTCGGGGATGGCAATAAGATGAACATGGTTTGGCATCAAACAGTATGCCCAGATTGCTACGTTGTATTTCCGGCACCATTCGGCCATAAGGGCAAGATACGCCTGATAGTCTTCATCCCGAAAGAAGGTTTCCATTCTACGATTACCGCGCTGAGTAACGTGGTGGGGAATACCTGGTGCTATTATGCGGGCGATTCTTGGCATGGTGAGAAATTACTCCCAGGAAATGGAGTCGTCAAGCAAGAAATAGGTATGGTGTCCCTGTATTACCCGAGAAATTACTCCCAGGAAATGGAGTCGTCAAGCAAGAAATAAGTATGGTGTTTGAATGCATAAGTAAGAGTTGAAGTGGAAGCCTCCTGTGGTGTTGAATAGCTTGTAAGCGCAAGCGGTCGGAC
>JAENWA010000093.1 GCA_016650295.1 Desulfuromonadales bacterium
AAAATTCGACTGGGCGAGGACAGATTTTGCCGATTTTGCAGGTCAATAGTCGTTCTATTGACCAAGAAAGCGATGAAATATGGACTGTACAGGCGGATTTGTAGTAGATTTCTCCTAAGTCCGACAGGCGCCGAGCAGGCAACAACGACCGAAAGGAGGGATGAACCATGATCAAGACGGCAACATTCGAGGCCCTGCTGGAAGATGCCAAACCGGACGGCGCGGGCGGTTTCACCTTCACTCTGGAGGGCAAGACCTACCACATCAAGGATAGGGATGAGGTCAGGACGATTGCTGAACAGCATGGCTATATCATTATCTACTGACCAACCGACTGTTTTTTTCATCCGTGCGTTGACCTTTCTTGTAATAAGGCCAAATAACAGTGAAATCAAACTTTCTCTACAGACAAACACTGCATTAAAATCGCACAATTTTACAACAAAAACCATTACCTTTTAAAAGATAGAGAGGTGGGTCAATGGAAGAGGACAGAAACAGACCCTTGTACGTTGCTCTGGCCCTGCTGCTCCCTTTTATAACCTGTTGGGTGCAGTGGCAATTCTGGTCGATCTTCACACCGTTCGTCTGGTTTCTCTTCTTTCCCACCGTCTTTTTCAGTTCCCGCATCGGAGGCAAATCTGCCGGACTTGTTTCAACTGCCATTTCGGCGGTTCTGGTCGTCTATTTCTTTATTCCCCCGCAACTCTCCTTCGCACTTAAAAACCCCCATAATCTTTATTCGGTGGTGGTATTCCTCATCATGGGCTACCTGTTCAGCTATACCCATGATCGTCTGGAGCGGGCCAATCGTCGGGCAAGCGAGGCGCATGCGGCTGTCCGGATTGCCAAAGAACAGCTTCAGGAAGAAAGAATCGGCAGGCTGCAAACGGAGCAGCAACAGATAACAGACAACCTTGTCAGGAGTGAAGAGCGCTTCCGGAAACTGTTCAACAAGGCGCCGATACCGTTCGCTTACGTCTCCAATGATAGTATGCATGCAGATTATAACGAGCGGTTTGTCCGGATGTTCGGCTATACCCGCGAGGATATGCCGACACTTGACCACTGGTGGCCATTGGCCTACCCGGATGCGGAGTACCGCTCCGGGGTGCTGGAGAGCTGGAATGCAGCCGTCAAGAAAGCGGCTGCGACCGAAAGCGATGTTGAGCCGTTCGAATACAATATCACCTGCAAGGATGGAACGGTGCGCACCATACTCATCTCCGGCATTACCCTGGGTGACGATTTCCTGGCGACCTTCTTCGATGTAACCGAGCGCAAGCGGGCCGAGGAAGAGATCCGGCAATTAAATGCCGGCCTGGAACAGCGCGTAGAAGAACGCACCGCCGAGCTGCTGGCGGCCAATCAGGAGCTGGACGCATTTGCCTATGCCGTCTCCCATGACCTGCGGGCTCCCCTGCGGGCCATGAACGGTTTCAGCCAGGCGCTGAAGGAGGATTTCGGAGAACAGCTGCATGGTGAAGCGCATGTCTATCTGGAACAGATCACTCATGCCAGCCGGCACATGGGGCAGCTGATCGATGGCCTGTTGACCCTCTCCCGCTGCACGCGCGGCGAGTTGCTCCGCGACCCGCTGGATCTTACACTGATGGCGGGACAAGTTCGTGACGAACTGGTCCGGCAGGAGCCGGACCGGCTTCTGGCATGGCAGGTCGAACCGGGCATGACGGCCAAGGGAGATGCCCGCATGCTGGAGGTGGTCATGCGCAACCTGATCTGGAATGCCTGGAAATACACATCCGGTACACCATCACCCCTGATCAGGGTCTATACGGAGGAACGCAACGGGGCACGCTGCTATTGTGTCGCCGATAACGGCGCGGGCTTTGACATGGGGCACTCGCAGAGGCTCTTTAAGCCTTTCCAGCGCCTGCACCGCCAGGACGAATTCCCCGGTATCGGCATCGGCCTGGCCACAGTACAGCGCATAATCCACCGGCACGGCGGCGAGATCTGCGCGGAAGCGGAACCGGGCAAGGGAGCCATCTTCCGCTTTACACTGGGCGAATCGGGGGTATCATCAAAGGTTGAAGGTTGAAGGTTGAAGGTTGAAGGTTGAAGGTTGAAGGATTATCTCATCCCTCATCTCTCAACAAGAATTTACTCATCTCTCAACAAGAATCTACCCATCTCTCAACAAGGTTCTATAAGGAAATAGTCATGAACGAAGTCAAATCCATCCTGCTGGTGGAAGACAACCCGCAGGACGAAATGTTGGTCCTGCGCTCGTTACGCAAGGTCAACCTGGCCAACCAGGTGGATGTGGTTCGCGACGGGCAGCAGGCTCTGGATTACCTGTTTCGGGAGGGTGAATTCAGCGGACGCAGCGGGTCTGAATACCCGGCCGTGGTGCTGCTGGACATCAACCTGCCGAGGGTCAGCGGCCTTGAGGTGCTGGAACGCCTGCGGGGCGACACGAGAACACGCCTGCTGCCGGTGGTGATCCTGACCTCATCGGACGAGGAGCGCGACCGGTTGAAGAGCTATGAAATCGGGGCCAACAGCTTTGTGCGAAAGCCGCTGGATTTCACCGAATTTGCCGAGGCCGTAGCCAGCCTGGGGGTCTACTGGATGGCGATTAATATTCCGCCGAAGGGATAACATATCATGGGACAAACTCTGAAGCTCCTGATCATCGAGGACAGCCAGGATGATTTTCTGTTGGTGGAACGCCATCTGCGACAACAAGGGCTAAACGTCAGCTGCAGTCGTGTTGACTCGGCGGAGGCGCTGGAACGGGCTCTCGATGATGACGACTGGAATCTGGTTCTTTCTGACTTCACTGTTCCCGGACTTGATTTCAAAGACAGCTTTAGCATGATACGCTCCCGTTTGCCCGATCTGCCGGTCATCCTGGTCTCCGGCAGTGTTGGCGAGGAACAGGCCGTCGAACTGCTCAAACTGGGGGTTCATGACTTCGTGCTCAAGGACAAACTGACACGTCTGGTTTCCGCTGTTCAGCGTTCCCTGAAAGATAAAAGAGAGCTTGAAGAGCGGCGGCGCTCGGAAGAACTTCTCAGGGAAAGCGAGGAACGGTACCGCACCATTCTCCAGACGGCCATGGACGGATTCTGGCTGATGGACACACAGGGGAATCTGCTGGAGGTAAATGAGACCTATTGCCGGATGAGCGGTTACAATGCTCAGGAATTGCTGGCAATGCGCATTAACGAGCTGGTTGCCGAGATAACGTCCGACGACATATCCGCCCGCATCAAAAATCTCATGGAGCTGGTCGAAGGCCGTTATGAATCCCGGCATCGCCGCAAGGACGGGAACATATATGACGTAGAGGTCAGTTCCCAGTACCGCCCCGTCGAAGGGGGGCGGCTCGTGATTTTCCTGCGCGACATCACCGAGCGCAAGCAGGCTGAAAAAGAACTGCACAAGAAGAACGCCGAAATTGAACAGTTCATCTACACTGTATCCCATGACCTGCGCAGTCCGCTGGTGACCGTGAAAACATTCATGGGATATCTTGAAAAAGACATGGTCGAGAATAACCAGGAACAACTTGCCCAGGACATTAAGTATATCCATGGAGCCGCCGACAAGATGAAGCTGCTGCTGGACGAACTTCTGGAACTGTCCCGTATCGGTCGTATAGAAACACCTCAAGTCAGCGTATCGCTCATGGAGGTGCTGGTTGAAGTTCTAAACGACCTGGCCGGCATCATTACAGAACACCAAACCGATATCCAACTGCCCGATACGGACCTGATGCTGTTCGGGGACCGCTCGCGCCTGTGTCAGATCTGGCAGAACCTGATCGAGAATGCGATCAAGTACAGCCGGGAAAACAGTATCCCCCGTATCGAACTCGGCGTATGTCCGGTGGGCGGGGAGACGGTCTTCTTTGTAAAGGACAACGGCATCGGAATTGATCCGCACTACCAGAGCAGGATATTCGGAATATTCGAGAAACTGGATCCGAAAAGCCCCGGTGCAGGCATGGGGCTGTCCATGGTCCGGCGAATCGTAGAGAAATACGGCGGCAGAATCTGGGTTGAGTCCGAGGGAATCGGTAAAGGATCGAGCTTTTTATTCACCCTGCCCCAGGCGCTGGTTCCAGACGTAAAACAATAATCATGATTCCTAAGAGCCTCTTGCAAAATGATTGTCATCCCCGAATGCCTCTATCGGGGATCTAGACTTTTCAGCTACTTAGAAACTGTATTCCCGATCAGAAACGCTTCGGGAATGACATGTTTAGGACTTTTGCAAGAGGCTCCTATGTAATGCGGCAATCTTCTCCAGGAGATAGTATGAACACCATAAAATTAAGCCAAATTGCTGCTTACATATTCCGGACCGTTACTCTGATTACCCTGTTGCTTGTCTCTTCCAGCTGTTTCGCTGCAATTCCGGAAAACATCCACAGCCTTACATCAATCCGAGTTGTGATGGACGACAACTACCCGCCTTATGTCTTTGAAAATGATCAGGGGCAGTTGCAAGGCATTATTGTTGATCAATGGAGACTCTGGGAAAAGAAGACCGGTATCCGTGTCGAAATAACCGGCACGGACTGGGGTGAAGCACAGCGCAGGATGCAGACTGGTGAATTTGATGTCATCGACACCATCTTCCGCAACGAGAAGCGCGAGAAGATTTATGACTTCACCAAGCCCTACGCGGATATTCCCGTTCCTCTGTTTTTCCACTCTGACATCTCCGGTATCAGCGGGCCTGATGATGCCAAAGGCTTCCTGGTGGCGGCCAAGGCCGGTGGTAATGTCATCGATGTTCTCAGGAAGCATGGCGTCACCAATATTGTCGAATATTCCAGCTATGAGAAGATCATTGAGGCAGCCCGCGACGGCAAGGTAAAGGTATTTACTGTTGACCGGCCGCCAGCCTTGTATTTCCTGAATAAAATGGGAATCCAGAATCGTTTTCGTGAAACAGAACCTCTTTACCATGGTGAGTTTCATCGCGCGGTCCTGAAGGGGCACACCGCTCTTCTTGAAGTCGTGGAGAACGGATTTGCTGCTATTCCAAAAGCGGATTATGAAACTATTAACAAGCGATGGATGGGAGCATCCTTAGCATCGACACCATATGTGCGTTACGCATTATATTGTGCGGGTGTTGTTGCGGTTCTTGCATTGGTACTGGCGATCTGGTTATGGATACTTAAACGGGCGGTAACCAATAGAACCCAAGAGCTGGCCATGAGTGAGGAACATCATAGATTAATACTTCAAACGGCAATGAGCGGCATATGCCTGGCCGACATGCAGGGGCGCCTGCTGGAGGTCAACAAGTCCTATTGCCGGATGAGCGGCTATAGTGAGCAAGAGCTTCTGACCATGAGCATCTCGGATTTAGAGGTGAACGATTCAGAGGACGACATAACGAACCGGATCCGAATGGTTCATGAACAAGGTGAGGCTCGTTTCGAGTCCCGTCACCGTCGCAAGGATGGAACTGTTTTTGATGTAGAAGTCAGTGTTCAGTGCCTGCCGACTAACAATGGACAGTGTGTGGCTTTCTTCCAGGACATCACCGAACGCAAGCACTACGAAAAAAATCTGCTGGACAAAAACAGCGAGTTGGAACGTTTTACCTACACCGTTTCCCATGACCTCAAGAGCCCGCTGATCACTATCAATACGTTTGCCGGCATGATTCAGCAGGATTTAAAAAAAGGTGACCATGCAAATATTTCGGAAGATCTCGGCCGGATATCCGATGCTTCCACCAAGATGGGGTTGCTCCTTGATGACCTGCTGAAACTGTCCCGAATCGGCAGGATGATAAACGAGCCATCCCGGATTGATATGAATGCCCTGGTTCATGACACCCTGGCCCTGCTGGATGGAACTATCAGCCAGCGGCAGGTTGAGATCGTCGTACAACCCGACCTGCCCGGGATTTTCGGTGATCAGCAACGTATCGGGATGGTGCTTCAAAACCTGCTTGAGAACGCCTTCAAATACATGGGTAACCAGGCTGCACCTCACATTGAGATCGGTGCCTTCTGTAAGAGTAATGAGACAATATTCTTTGTCAGCGACAATGGCATCGGCATCGATCCGCGCCAGCATGAGAACATCTTCGGACTGTTCAAAAAGCTGGATGCCAAGAGCCAGGGGACCGGCATCGGACTGGCTCTGGTAGAACGGATTATTGACGTCCACGGGGGCAGTATCCGGGTGGAGTCTGAAGGCCCGGGCACCGGCAGCAGGTTCCTGTTTACGGTTCCTGAAAGGCGTGATACGTTCACGGAACCCGTGAAGACAGGCAGGGATGACCTTGTGAGGGATGGTGGTTGATGAATCACGTTATGAACAGCAACTACATGGAGCACGGTTTCTGTTTTTCCTGGGAGCCGGGCCTGGTGTGGATTCACGTCGCCTCGGACATTCTGACCGGCCTGGCGTACTATGCCATCACATGTGCCATGGCATATTACTACTTCAAACGCAGAGACCTGCCCTTTGTGTCGGTATATATATTTTTCGCGCTGTTTATCCTGGCCTGCGGCACCACCCATTTCTTTGCAGCCTATACCGTCTATGTTCCGGACTACTGGCCGGAGGGGTATGTAAAAGCGGTTACTGCCGTTATTTCACTGGTTGCCGCGCTGCTGTTCATTCCCAAAATACCCGTAGCCATCGACATGCCGAGCCTGGCAAAGACACTGCAGGAGGTGAAACTCCTCAATGCCCGGCAACAACTCGGCAAAGAGCGTTTGCAGCGACTTCTGAGTGTCTTCCAGTACGAGGCCAGGGACAATCAGGACCTGCTTGATTTTGCCCTGTCACAGGCTATCGAAATGACTGCCAGTCGCTTCGGCTATATCTATTTTTATGATGACGTTAAAAGACAGTTCATCCTGAACTCCTGGTCGCGGGGAGTCATGCCGGAATGCGGTGTCGCTGCCCCGCAGACCCTCTACGATCTTGATAAAACCGGAATCTGGGGAGAGGTCGTGCGCCAGGGGAAAGCGATCATGGTCAATGATTTTCCGGCCGAACACCCGCTGAAGCGTGGTACCCCTGAAGGGCATGTCCCGTTATTGCGGTTTCTTTCTATTCCCCTGTTCGACAGCGGCAGGATTGTGGCTGTGATCGGCATGGCAAACAAGGAGGCCGAATATGACGATGGTGACACCCTCCAATTGACCCTGCTCATGGATGCTGCCTGGAAAATAGCGGAGCGCAGGCGAACGGAAGACGAACTGAAATTGAAAGTTGCCGAACTGGAGCGCTTCACCTACACCGTTTCCCATGATTTGAAAAGTCCGCTGGTCACCATCAAGGGCTTTGCGGGCGCCCTGGAACGCGATCTAGCGGATGGCAATTATGATCGCATGGCGGGTGATCTGAAGCGAGTCAGCAACGCGGCGGACAAGATGCAGAATCTTTTAAGCGACCTGCTGGAACTCTCCCGTATCGGTCGGGTCATACACACCCCCGAGCAGGTTGACATGAACGAATTGGTCAACGATGTGCTGCAGCAGCTGGTCGGACCACTGAAGACCAACAATGTTTCAGTCGATGTGCAAGCGGACCTCCCCACGGTGTTTTGCGACCGTCAACGCATGTTCGAGGTTATTCAGAATCTGGTGGAGAATGCCGGCAACTGCATGGGTACACAGGAAACTCCTCGCATATTTATCGGAGTGCGCGAGGAAACGGGAAGAAACACCTTTTTTGTGCAGGATAACGGCATTGGAATCGATCCCAAATATCATCAGAACATATTCGGCCTCTTCAACAAATTGCAGGCCGACAGCCAGGGCACCGGCATCGGACTGGCGCTGGTCAAGCGGATCGTGGAGATCCACGGCGGCCAGGTCTGGGTGGAGTCGGAAGGTATCGGAAAAGGGAGCAGGTTTTGTTTTTGGGTTCCACAACAAAAAAACTCCAGGGAGGAACACGCGTGAACGGACACCCATTGACAATACTTCTGGTAGAGGACAACCCCGATCATGCCGTGCTGGTAATGCGCAATCTGGAGGATTTCAAGGTGGCCAACAAGATCATCCATGTGGATGACGGCCAGGCGGCGCTGGATTATCTTTACGGACAGGGAGAATACGCCGACCGCCTGAGGTTCCCGATACCGAACCTGATACTGCTGGACCTGCGCCTGCCAAAGGTTGACGGGTTGGAGGTACTCAGGGAGGTGAAAGAGAATGCCGAGCTGAAGTCAATACCGGTGGTTATCCTGACCACGTCGGACGCCGAACGGGATCTGGTGAGGGCCTATGAGTTTGGCGCCAACAGCTTCCTGACCAAGCCGGTAGATTTTCAGGAATTCACCAATCTTATGAGAGACCTTGGTTTTTACTGGCTAGCCTGGAACAAACGGCCCTGGTAGCAGGAACGTCATATTTTGAGAGCAGATTTGATGCAAAGAGATCCCGATTCAACAGCCAGGGAATCAACGGTTGTGATATGTCAATCCAGTGATAGTATTTGGCAGGCAGGCATCTCCTGATAGGGAGTCTTATGAATACCCCCGGACTGATGGTGCACATCAGAAAATATGGTCTCTGCCTGATACTCGTCTGGACGTGTATCCTGGCGGGATTTCTATTGCTCCTGGTCAACGAATATCGTGAAGATACCATCACAGTGGCCACCAGGGAGGCCAGGGACTACCACGAACTCAATCTTCAGTACCGGCGCTGGGGCGCCAAGGTTGGCGGGGTGTATGTCGCCACGGACAAAGTCGTACCCAATCCCTATCTGACCGTTCCCGACCGGGATGTGACAACCGGTTCGGGGAAGTCTCTCACCCTCGTCAACCCGGCCTACATGACGAGGATGGTCTTCGAGATCATCCGGAATGAAACCAAGCATCCTATCATCAACCGGCTGGTGAGCCTCAAGCCGCTGAATCCCGCCAACGCACCCAATGCCTGGGAACAGGAGACACTCAAGCTCTTCGAAAAGAGGGAGGTCCGTGAACGCTCCCAGGTTCTGACAATTGAAAAGCGGCCGTATCTTCAGTTCATGGCAGCCTTCATCACCGAAGAAAGCTGTCTCAAGTGCCATGCGCACCAGGGGTACCAGGTCGGCGATGTGCGCGGGGGCATGAGTATCGCCATTCCCATGAGCGGCTACCTTGCCATAGAGGCAGACAGGAAAAATTCGCTTTTCGGCAGTTTTGCCCTGTTGTGGGCCCTGGGGGTTGCCGGTATTGCCGTGTCATCAAACAAAAGACACATGCAGGAAATGAGGATCGTGGAGAAAAGTGTCGGGCTTGAGCAGGAGATTATTAAACGGCAACAGACACAGGAACATCTTGAAGAACAGACCGTTAAACTCGAAGAGGAAATTTCGGAACGGCAACAGATACAGGAACAGCTTGAGGAGCAGGCTGCCATGCTGGAAGAAGAGACTGCCGAGCGTCAGCAGGCTGTGCAAGAACTGCAAAAGAAGAACGTCGATATGGAACAGTTCATCTACACCGTATCCCATGACCTGCGCACCCCGTTGGTGACGGTCAAGAACTTCCTGGGATTCCTGGAAAACGACTTGCTCGGGGACAATCAGAAACGGGTCTCCCAGGATTTCCAGTTTATCCACTGTGCAGCCGACAAGATGAAGCTGCTGCTGGACGAACTGCTGGATTTGGCCCGCAGCGATCATGTTGAAACACCCGCGGTCAGGATATCGTTCAAGGATATGCTGGCTGAGGTACTGGACACGATGGCCGGTGTCATCAAAGGGAGCCAGGTCAGCATTGATCTGCCTGAAACAGATCTGATGCTGTTCGGAGACCGCCCGCGCCTGTGCCAGATCTGGCAGAACCTGATCGAGAATGCCATCAAGTACAGCCGGGAAGACCGTATCCCCCGCATAGAAATCGGCGTACAGCAGGTGAACGGGGAGCCTGTCTTTTTCGTCAAGGACAACGGCATCGGGATTGACCCCCACTATCACGGCAAGGTTTTCAAAATCTTCGAGAAACTGGACCCGAAGAGCCCCGGTGCAGGTATGGGGTTGTCCATGATCCGGCGAATCGTGGAGAAATGCGGCGGCAGAATCTGGGTTGAGTCGGAGGGGAACGGCAAAGGGTCATGCTTCTATTTCACGCTGCCCTTGGCGGTGATTCAAAGCTGAATACCGTACTGGTGGCGCCGGAATCAAACTCGTGACACGCTGCCCGTACACTGGTCTGCGCACACTTTGGGCTGTCGCGGATTCCGCGACGTTATATCCCGTTTATCGGGGTTATGTTGGTTGCCAATAATTTGTACTGATTCATAACATTTTTTTGCCATTTAGATAATTGTTGCACCCCTTCACCCTTTCAGATGGTGCGTCATTTTTTGCTTAGCCGCCTGTTTCAACTTGATATTTGAACACACGTTTATACATGGCATTGTTGTTGCTTGGCACAAACCCTTGACTGAGAACGAAATAAAGAAGAGGCAAAGCACGAGACGATCCTGAAGACGCACCTCTATCACATCATTTTGAAAAAAATTTTGCTGGCGAAGTTACTGTTTATAATCAGTCACGCTGTACTCTGTTTAAATAAAATTTCTTATCGGAGAATGTCACATGAGAAAAATCGTCCGGCTGCACTTATTTTTACTGCTTGCGATTTTTGCCCAGACCCTTTCGGGGATGGTAACTGTCACGTGGGCCGCTACCCCTCGGGTTGATGCCGGGGGAAACCACACGGTGACGCTGCGACAGGACGGGACCCTCTGGTTATGGGGAGACAACACCTTCGGCCAGTTGGGTGACGGCAGCGTGATCGCCCGCAACGGCCCGGTCAAAATCGGAACAGACGTCAACTGGGCTTCAATTGCCGCCGGTTTTTATCATACCGCGGCCATCAAAACGGATGGAACCCTCTGGGTGTGGGGGGATAACACCAAGGGGCAATTGGGGGTCGGTTCAGCCGTTTTCAACCAGGCGGTTCCGGTCAGGGTCGGGACGGATACGAACTGGACCGCCGTCTCAACCGGCGATTTCCACACACTGGCCTTGAAATCCGATGGTTCCCTCTGGGCCTGGGGTGACAACACAAACGGCCAGACCGGCGACGGAACGGTTGTCCCAGGGATTGTGTCCCTGCCGGTGCGAATTGTTCTGCCGGCTCCTTTGACGAATAATGACTGGAGTGCCATTGCCGCGGGCGGCGGCCACTCCCTTGCGCGGAAGGCAAACCAGACTCTGTGGGCTTGGGGATTTAACGGAGCCGGTCAGATCGGCAACGGAACCACTATCGATGCAAGAGCGCCGTTACAGCTGCCTCCCCTTACGAATTCAGACTGGGTAGCCGTGGCCGCCGGACAACTGCAGAGCCTGGCACTGAAATCGGACGGCACGCTCCGGTCGTGGGGAAATAATACCTTTGGACAACTGGGTAACGGAACGAAGCTTGACAGTAACGTGCCGGTCCAGGAAAACAGCCAGTCTACAACGTGGGTTGCTTCAAATATGGGAGACACCCATACCCTGGGGCGCAAGTCGGATGGAACCCTGTGGGCGTGGGGGAGCAACGCCAACGGCCAGCTGGGTAGCGGAAATACTCTTGATTCCCTGGTGCCGGTAAAGACCGGAACCGACAGCGACTGGCTTGACGCTGCCGCCGGGAGCGCACATAGCGTTGCCGTGAAAACGAACGGCACCATCTGGACCTGGGGGGATAACACCTTCGGCCAGCTGGGCGACAGGACAAACATCAACCGGAATGCCCCGGTACTCGTTGCCCAGGCCGGTTTTCTTCCCAAAGGGGATCTGAATCAAAACGGTGTAGTTGACATTGCGGATGCACTGATCGCATTACGGATTGCTTCGCTAATCATCCAGCCGACCGCCGACGACCTGATCCTGGGTGACATTGCACCGGTTGTTAATGGAGTAAGCGTACCCAACGGAGTGATAGATATAGTAGACGCACTTCTGATACTCAGAAAGGTTGTCGGACTGATATCTTTTTAAAATTATCCTGACAGTCTGCTGAAATGGATCGATAATAAGGGGAACATACCATGAAACGACGTGACTTCATAAAAACGGGTTTAACCGGTTTGGCGGCCATAACTGTCGGCAACGTGAAAATTCCCGGTCTCTTCAGGACCGAGGCTTTTGCCGCTGGCCGGACCATTGATTTAACCATGGAAGCGGCCATGGTGGAGATGGTGGACGGCACCCAGGTCTTCCACTGGGTCTTCAGCTCGCCTCTCAGTACCCCCGCGATCGGGCCGAGTTTCCCGGGTCCTGCATTATTCGCCACGGCAGGGGAAGACATCACCATCAATATCAAGAACACCCTGAAAGAACCGCACGCATTCCAGATAGTCGGCACCAGGATCCTGACCCCACCCATCAGCCCCGGCCAGACCAGGACGGTGAGTTTCAAGGCGCCGGCCGCCGGCTCATACCTTTACATCGACCCCTTGAACGACCCGGTGAACCGCGTGCTGGGACTGCACGGCGCCTTTATTGTCATCCCGGCAACCGGGAATACCCCGTACAGCTTCCCCACCCCGATGGTTCAGCAGCTGTTCAACGACCTGGGGACCACCCCGCAGTTCCCGAGACATGCGCTTTCCCAGGTCGGCTGGGACCCGGCCCGCTTCCGGATCTGGCTGCACCACCAGATCGATCCCGCCTTCAACGCACAGGCGCAGGCCGATTTCGATGCGGGACGGGCATCGACCGTAAACTCTGCGCAGATGCGGGCAAATTTCCTCCCCCGCTACTTCACCATCAACGGCAAATCCGGGGTCTTCGCCGCCCATGACCACGCCACAACCATCGAGGGGAGGATCGGCCAGCCGATGCTGGTCCGCATCCTGAACTCAGGCCTGTATACCTACTCGAACCATCTCCACGCCAACCATTTCTATGTGACCTCGCTAAACAACGTGGTCCAGGACAACGTCTTATTTATCGACTCGCAGACTCTCAAGCCGCTCGACCGGATCGACTGGGTGGTGCCGTTCATCCGGCCACCCGACATCGCCGGCGACCCGAACATCCCGTTGCGCGAGCTGATTCCTGAAGAGCTGGCCCTGACGATTCCGGGAGCCCAGGGTTCGCCGGGGATGCCCCAGTCACCCCTGCCCTACCCGATGCACTGCCACATGGAGACGTCCCAGACGGCGGCGGGGGGGAACTATCCCCAAGGGTCAATCGCCCACTTCGACTTCCTCGGCGACGTGGACGGGGTCGATTTTCCGAACGTTATTGAATAGTGCCGACTACTAACAGAACGGAGATGACAAGATGGCTATTCCCATAATTCCCCGCGGCGATGTGCCGCCCGAAGAGATTCCCGCCTTTTTCAACTTTACCACCCCGCCTACGAACGGCGGGATAAAACAGGTAGATCCGCTTACGCCGACCTTCACATTCGCACGCAACCTTCTGGTCGACTTCGACCTGGTGCTGCCGGACGGAGGGCGCGTGCCGATGTGGATCATTGAAGATTCGAATGCGCCGGATGCCCCTCCTCCGTTGCCGAAAGATGCCTTGCGGCGGAATTTTCCTTCCCCGGCGATCCGCATCCCCCAGAATGCCCTGGTGAGGGCCGATGTCCTGTGCCAGGGGAATACCCACACCATCCACTGGCACGGCATCGAGCCGACACCGATGAACGACGGGGTCGGGCACACCTCCTTCGAGGTGGCCGGTCATTTCTTCTATCAGTTCCAGCCCCGTGACGCCGGCACCTACTTCTACCACTGCCACAAGAACACCGTCCTGCACTTCGAGATGGGGCTTTACGGCCTCCTGCTGGTCGATCCGCCGGACCCGGCAAACCCCTCTGTGCCGGTAACCTATCCAACCGGCGGTCCCGGTTTCGCCGCGCGGGTCAACCCGGCGGCCGTCGCCCTGACCGATCACGTGATCCATTACGACGTGGAGGCGGCCTGGGTTCCCGACTCCATCGACAGCCGCTGGCATCTGCTGGGGCACGACGCCTTCATGCAGATCAGCGACCCCAACGATCCGGTGAATCCGGCCAACTTCACCCAGGACGGCATCCTGAACGACTTCCGGCCCGACATCTTTGTCCTGACCGGCATACCGCGGCGGATCAACGACCCGACCCCCATCACCGCCGCCGAAAACCCCGTGTTCGGTCCCCTCGTGGCGCCGACGGTCGGGGTGGGGCAGACCCTGCTCGCCCGCGTCATCAACGCCGACTACATCATCCAGCAGTTCACCCTCGGCATCGATGCCGAGGTGATCGCCATGGACGGCCGGGGGCTGGGTATTCCCCCGTTCCATCAATACTCCCGGCCGTTCCCGCTTCCCGCCGGCACGCCGTTCCGGCTCACATCGGCCATGCGCTGGGACCTGATCGTCAAGCCGACCACGCCCGGAGTCTACCCGGTCAAGATCGAGTTCTTGAACCAGATCACCGGCCGATTGCTCTATACGGCACGTACGACCATTACTGTAGTTTGAACGCTGAAACTTTTTAGAAACTGGATTGAAACAAAGAAAGCCCGCTCATGGCGGGCTTTCTCGTGTGCAGGGCAGCTTATTCCGAATTGGCCTTACTTCACCGTCCGCAGTATGGCGCTGAACATCGGACTCTGGTCCGACTGCGAGACGGAGATGACCATCTCGACCTCGAAGAGCCTGCCGCAGACATCCCGCACCTTTTGGAGAGTGGTAGTGCCGATCAGGTCACTGCTGCCGGCCGAAAAATAATCCCTCATTGCCCCCTGAAGCACCACCCCCTTTTCCATGAAATCGAAGATACTCTGGCCGAGCAGTTCCTGCTTGGTCAGGCCGAACAGCTTCTCGGCCTTCTGGTTCGAAATGACAATCTTGCCGTCGGACATGAAGGTGATGATCGGTGACTGGGCAATCTCAATGAAGTTGCGATAGCGGTCTTCCGATTCGATCCGCTGGATGGTCCTGCGATCCAGCTCCGCCATCAATTCATTAAATGATGCGATCAGGGCCCCGATCTCATCCTCCCCTCGCTGCTCCAGCCGTTCCGAGAAATTCCCGGAGTGGGCAACCTCGGCGATACTGGCGGCAACGGCCTTGACCGGCGTCAGGATCGTTCTGCGGATGATCCAGCCGCTGATCAGGATAAAAGCTGCCAGCACCAGGCCGTCATACAGGATGTCCCGTTTCAGGTTGGAGCCGATTTCATGGTAGAGCCCCTCCATCGGCACCGAGACCGATACGGCTCCAATCACTTCGCCGACCTTGTAGCCGTAGGAAAAGTGACCCCGAGGGAAACGACGCTGGACAAAAGCGGGGGCCGTGTCGTAACTGCCGTGGCAGACCAGACAGGATTGATCCGACACCATCGGCAGCAGGTAGCGCAGCGACTTCTTCCCCTTTTCGACAGTAACCTGCCAGGTTTCAGCGGCTTTCACATCCCGGAAGGTCGTGAGCTGTGCGGTTTCAAAGTCGTCCGGACGGTTGTCGGGATTGCGGTAGCGCAAGGAGACCTGGCGGACGTAGTAGTTTGAACCCTGGGTAAGCTGCCGGGCAACCCGGCTGGCGGCCACCTGCGGAATCAGATTCTCGTTATATTCCGGTTCGGTAGTCACGATCCTGGACAGGTAATCGCGGGTTTCGATGATCTGGCGCGAGATGGTGCGGGCCGTATCCACCGCCCCTTTCATGATCAGGGACTGGTCCCGGCGATAACTGCTGTAAGCCAGGGCCACGAACAGTGCTATCAGCAGCAGAGACGAGATAATGTTGAACTTGGTGTTGACTCTCAGCCGTGAAAAAAAAGTCATATATTTGATCCTTGTCGGCTCTACATGGCATCGCCGTTAGCTTGTCTGACGCTGTAGAGATTATATCCGCTCTTTGAGTCTTGGCAAGAATTGTTATCAGCCGCCGGATTGTATTCCGGGCCTGATCATGTTATACAAGCGGTTACTCTAGGAGCCTGTCGGACTTAGGAGAAATCTACTGCAAATCCGTCTGAACGGTCCATATTTCGCCGCTTTTTTGGTCAATAGAACAACTATTAACCTTCAAAATCGGCAAAATCTGTCCTCGCTCAGCCGAATTTTCGCTACGATTTCCTAAGTCCGACAGACTCCTGGCAACGACTTCCATACCATCGGGTACAGACCATGCCTTTTGCAGAACAGGTTCTTAACGGCGACATCCGCGCAGCGGCACGCCTCATGCGAGACATAGACGACAACCGTCCCCAGGCGGTTGATGATCTGAAACAGCTCTATCCCCGCACCGGCCAGGCCTATATCATCGGCATCACCGGTCCGCCGGGAGCCGGCAAATCAACCCTGGTGGACCAGCTGACCGCATCCTTCCGCGCTAAAGGCAAGAAAGTCGGCGTCGTAGCCATCGATCCCACCAGTCCTTTCACCGGCGGTGCGATCCTGGGCGACCGCATCCGCATGAACCGGCATGCCACCGACGAGGGTGTCTTCATCCGCAGCCTGGCCACCCGCGGCGCTATGGGCGGACTGTCCCGCTCCACATCCGATGTTGCCCTGGTTATGGATGCCCTGGGAATGGACATCGTCATCATCGAAACGGTCGGGGTCGGGCAGGATGAGGTTGACATCGTCAAGGCCGCCCATACCACCTGCGTGGTGATGGTGCCGGGACTGGGTGACGACATCCAGGCCATCAAGGCCGGCATCCTGGAGATCGGCGACATCTTCGTGGTCAACAAGGCCGACCGGGACGGGGCCGACCGGACCGCCCGCGAGCTGAATACCATGCTGGAGTACCGCATGGCGCCCGAGGGGTGCTGGAATCCGCAGGTGTTCAAGACCGAGGCCCAGCGCGGCACCGGCATAGAGGAACTGGTGAGTGAAATCCTGCTGCACCGCGACCACCTCATTTCCAGCGGCACCATCGACACATTTCTGCGGGAACGCGATGAACGCCACTTCGTGGATATTCTGCGGGACAGCCTGTATAAAAAAGTCCTGGACTACATGGCAACCGACGCCACCCTCGACCGGATCCTGACCGGCATGGGCAACCGCACCATCGACCCCTATTCAGCGGCCGAACAGGTGCTGGAAGGGATGCTGGGAGAACGGTGAGACACCTCCGCCAACAGCAAAATGAGCGTGCGGCCGTGGCCGCCGTTGATCCACGCACCCGACTGCTGGCCGCCGCCACGCTGCTGGCACTGGTGATCAGCTCCCGCGGCAGCGCCTTTCCCTGGCAGGTGGCCGGTATCTGCCTGCCGGTGGCCCTGATCGCCGGCATGCCGCCACGGGTGCTGCTGTTGAGGATGCTGCATCCGCTATTTATTGCCGCTGTCATCCTGATTCTCAAGACCTTCCTGGGAGAAGGAGCGACCGTCGAACTCTTCGGCCTGGCGACCTTCTCCATCACGGGCCATCCCGAAGGGCTCCGCGAAGGGCTTCTGGTCACCTCCCGCATCATGGGCGCCGTATCGGTCGCCGTACTGCTGAGTCAGGTCATGACCTTTACCGAGACCATGGCGGCCCTGGCCTGGCTGCGGATGCCACGCAGCCTGGTGGATGTTGCCATGTTCGCCTGGCGCTCGCTGTTCATGCTGTATGACGACGCCGGCGTCGTGTACACCGCCCAGAAGAACCGTCTCGGCTACTGCGGCATGCGGCGCGGACTCAAATCCTTCGGCGCCATGGCCGGCATGCTGACCATCCGGGCCTTTGACAGCAGCCAGGCCATGACCGTCGCCATGACCCAGCGCGGCTACGACGGTAGCCTGCCGCTTCTGCGCGGTTCCCGCCTGGGCTGGCCACAGCTGGCGGGCCTGTCGGCCTTTGTCATTGCTGCGACCGCTGCCTGGAAACTGCAGAACTGACCTATGCCGACTCCCCGACTTTCCGCACGGATAAGCTCCTTCCGCTACCCCGATGGCACCGTAGCCCTGTCCGATATACTTCTGGATGTTATGTCGGGGGAGTTCTGTGGCATCCTCGGTTCCAATGGCTCCGGTAAAACCACCCTGCTCAAGCTGCTGGACGGCATGATCAAGGATTTCAACGGCGAGATCACGCTGGACGGCGACAACATCCGCCGGCTCTCGCCGCACGAGATATACAGCAAGGTCGGCCTGGTTTTTCAAAACCCCGATGACCAGCTCTTTGCCCATTCGGTCTATGAAGATGTCGCCTTTGGCCCGCGCAACATGGGCTGCAGCGAGACCGAGGTCAAAAGCCGGGTGGCAGAGGCGCTGGAAGCGGTCGAAATGGCCGACCTGGCAGCCAAGGACATCCACAACCTGAGTTACGGCCAGAAAAAACGGGTCTGCATCGCCGGCCTGCTGGCCATGGGGCACGAGATCCTGCTGCTGGACGAACCGACTGCCGGCCTCGACCCCATGGGCGAATACCGCATGATGGAGCTGCTGACGCGTCTCAACCGCGAAGCGGGCGTCACCATTGTCATGGCCACCCACAGCGTTGACCTGGTACCGGTATTCCTCAGCCGCCTGCATATCCTCAGCCGTGGCAAACTAGCCCGCAGCGGGACGCCCGAACAGGTTTTCAGCAACCGGGAGGAACTGTCCGGGGTAAAATTGCGCCTGCCCTACATCGCGGAACTGATTCACCAGCTGAAAACCGGCGACAACCTCCCCTTCAAGCGGATTCCGCTGACCGTCGGTGAAGCGCGGCGTGACATTCTGGAGACCTTCGGCGCGACACGTCTCGAGTAGGTGAAGCGTGGCAACCACTTTATTCAGGTTTATTCGATTGAAATATTTCCTTTTTGCTCTATACTTTATTTAGTCGAATAAATGTTTAATTAAAGATCTGGAGAGGTGTCATGAGTATTACGGAAATCGCGCTGATTATTATTGCTGTTTCTTTTCTGATCCTGGTGCTGACGCTGGTGCCCTCCATCATGACCATCAAACGGACTGCGGCCTCCGTCAGTTCGTTTTATAATATGGTTCAGACGGAACTGAAGCCTACCATCCAGGAACTGACCGCCATACTGACGGAACTGAAGACCGTCAGCGGCGGCGTTGCCGAACACACAGAAGATGTCGCACGATTTATGACGGCCCTGGGTGAAACCGGGACCAATCTGAGTACCATCAACCGATCGGTGGGTGTTGTGACCGGCGCACTGATCACCACCTCGGCCTGGATAACCGGGGCCAAAGTGGCCGGCAGATACATGCTTGAACGATATCTCAAAAAAAGGGGAGGAATCTAGCCATGTCAGAAGAAAAGGGAATCTGCGCAGGAACAGTACTGGTGTCTTTTGTGGCAGGAGCAGCAATCGGTGCGGGGTTGGCCCTGCTGTATGCGCCCAAAAGCGGTCAGGAGATGCGTGAGTCGGTCGCCGATCTGGCCGAGGATGCGGTCGACAAGATCAAGGAATACACCAAGCAGGCTCAGGACAAGATCAAAACCGCGATCGAGGACGGCAAGGACACAATAGCCGAGAAAAAATCCATTCTGACTTCAGCTATTGAAGCCGGTCGTGAAGCCATCAACAAGGAAAAAGCGGCAAACGCTGCAAAAATCTAGTAACGTAGCGATTCACCAGAAGAGCCCACTCCGGTGGGCTTTTTTTTTGACGCTGCTTTGCCCCATTCTCCGAAAGTCAGCGAGCACGCCGGAACTCCGGTAAATTGCCGGCCAGGAAATTTACAGACGACCGCCGCACAACCCTTGCCCCTGCCCTTTCGGGAATGACAGCCGGCAACAAGCCCGGACAGCAGGACACCCCGCACGATTGACTTTCCCCACTGACTCATCTATAGTTATAAGACTCTGTTAGACAGGACGTTCAATGAACTACTGCATCGTCATCATAGCGCTGTTTCTGTATGCCCTGCCGGCATCAGCCACAGAGCCGACCCAGGCACTTCTGGCGGAATTGACCCGCCCGAACGCCCCGGTACTGTCCGCTGCAGAAATGCCCGCCCTTGTTTCGGATTTCGAACCGGAGGATGCCAAGGAGCAGCCCGTTGCTCCAGTTGCCGACCTTTTCACCCTTGAGGAGCTCAAGGGCAAAACCGTCGATGCCGCCGAACTCGACCTGCCCGATGTTGAGCTGCCGCTGTCGGACATCCCCCTGGCCCTCAACAGCAAGGTGGAATATTTCCTGTACTATTTCCAGACCAGTGGCAAAGCGTCCTTCTCCCGCTGGCTTTCCCGCTCGTCCCGCTATATTCCGATGATGAAAGAGATCCTCAAGCGCGAGGGAATGCCGGAGGACCTTGTCTTCGTAGCAATGATTGAGAGCGGTTTCCAGATGAACGCACAATCCTGGGCCAATGCCGTCGGTCCCTGGCAGTTTATGTCGGAGACCGGACGCCGTTACGCCCTGCGGATTGACCAGTGGGTTGATGAACGCAAGGACCCGGTCAAGGCGACCACCGCTGCAGCCCTGTACCTGAAGGAGCTGAACGGGATGTTCAACGGCGACTGGTATCTGGCCGCCGCCGGGTACAATGCCGGCGAGAACAAGATCCTGCGCGCCATCAATATGTACAACACCAGCGACTTCTGGGAGATCTCCCGCGGCTCGTACCTCAAACGCGAGACCAAGGAATACGTCCCCAAACTTCTGGCTGCCGCCATCATTGCCAAGGACCCGGCCCGCTACGGTTTTTCGGATATTGCCTATCTGCCGGCCATCGAATTCGAAACCGTCAAGATACCGTCGCGCACCGACCTGGAGCTGGTGGCCAAGCTGTGCGGCACCACCTACGAGACCATCCGCGAACTGAATCCCGATCTGCGCCACTGGTGCACACCACCCAATTATCCGGGTTATGAGCTCAAACTGCCCAAGGGTACCAAGCAGCAGTTCGAATTCGAATTTGCCAAGATACCCGTGGACAAGCGTTTTACCGAAAAGATCCTCTACACCAATTACCAGGCCCGCAAGAAAGACTCTCTCAAATCCGTTGCCCGCAGATTCGGCACATCGCCCGAAGCGCTGACGGAACTGAACGGCCTCTCCAAAACATCCCGCCTGGCCGGAAGGAAACTGGTCGTACCGATCCGCCAGACCGTTGACTTCGGTCATGAGGGTCGCTCCGTACACGCCTCCGTAAAAAAAGGGAGTTTTGCCAAATACTACACCGTAAAAAAGGGTGACACCTTGGATGAGCTTGCCAAACGCTTCAACATTTCCACCAGACTGCTCTCGGCCTGGAACAACCTGAAAAACAAAGTCGCTCTCAAGCCGGGGCGTCGCATCATCATCGCCAAATTCACCGAAAAGAACGGGGCTATGGCTCCCTCAGGGGAAAAAAGCTGAATATTCCCGTACCGCCTGCTCTACACTCATGAAAGGAAGTCCTGATGTATAATCTTCTTATCTCCGCGGGGGCCGCTCTGGCCGTACTGCTGATTCTGCTGTTCGGTTTCAAGCTGGTCTGGTGGGGATCAATTCTGATCGCACTGCTCGTTTTCTCCGGCGTCTTCCTGCTGTTTTCGCGGATCATCATGAAAAAGGTCATGGCAGCCATCGAGATTGCCGGCAAGGACCTGCAGGGGCAGCGCTTCGAGAAGGCCATCCGGGAGCTGAAAGATGCCCTGCAGTACGGCAAATGGCAGGTTTACGTGGAAGGTCAGCTTAACGCCCAGATCGGTATGATCTATTACATGAAGCGTGAATTTTCAAATGCCTTTCCTTTTCTGGAAAAGTCATTCTTCAAGAATTGGGCCGCAATGGGCATGCTGGCCATCTGCTACATGAAGCGCCAGAAGAAGGACAAGATGATCGCAACCTTCGAAAAGGCTCTCCAGTGGAGCAACAAGGAACCGCTGTTCTGGAACCTGTACGCCTACTGTCTGGTGGAATGCGGCGAAACAGGCAAGGCTAAGGAGGCGCTGGAGAAAGGGCTCAAGAAGGTCCCGGGCGACATCAATATCAAGGAGAACCTGGAGAATCTTCAGCAGGGTCGCAAGATGAAGATGCGTCAGTACGGAGACATGTGGTACCAGTTTCACCTGGAAAGCGTCGCGGCTATCCAGAAGCACCAGATGGCGGCCATGGGCGGACGCATGCAGCGCCGCACGACTGTCAGGAGATAACAGCAACTCATATCAAATAGTAAAGGCCGTCAGATTGACGGCCTTTTTTGTTTCTGCTAGAACTTGATCCCGGCCACCAGGAAGGTCGCGACCAGTACATGACCCCGCCTTCCCGGAAGGGGATTCCCACCTGATCGCCAACCTCCATCTGCCCCAGACGCAGTGAAACGTAGCGCCAGCCGGCTTCGCGACAAACCTGGATAACACCGGCACTCTTTCCCACCCCGCGATGCCCGACCTCACAGGGTGTCAGGTCGGACCTGGACAGCATCTCCCGCAGGACCAGCTTCATCTGCTCTATGTTCACACTATTTTTCCTTTGTTCCGTAATTGATGGATAATAACCGTTACTGCCGGGCAATTCAAGACTGATGTTGTCTTTTAAACTGCATCGCCTTTAACGGTTTACCTTCTGTGTTAAAATATGCTATATTTTTTGTTTATATTCATAGGTATAGAGTCAGAGCTTTGCAGAACGAACAAACCGGAGGAATTCTGAATGTGCGGAATCGTAGGATACATCGGTGGTCAGCAGGCCACACCCATTATACTGGATGGACTCAGAAAGCTTGAGTACCGGGGCTACGACTCGGCCGGCATCGCCACCCTGGGTGACGGAAAATCGAGCATCCGGCGCAGCGAGGGCAAGCTGGTCAACCTGGACAATCTGCTGCAAAAGCAGCCGCTGACCGGCATGATCGGCATCGGGCATACCCGCTGGGCCACCCATGGCAAGCCGTCCGAGATCAATGCCCATCCCCACAAGGCCGGCCCGATCATCCTGGTGCATAACGGCATCATCGAGAACTACCTGCAGTTGAAGGAACAGCTCAAACAGGGTGGACACACCTTTCAAAGCGAAACCGATACAGAGGTTATCGCCCATCTGGTCGAACAAAAGCTCCGGTCGGAACCCGACTTTGAGAAAGCGGTCCGCTTGGCGCTGGCTGAACTGCGCGGCGCCTATGCGGTCTGCATCATCAATGAAAAGGAGCCTCGAACACTGATCGCCGCCAAACTCGGCTCCCCCATGGTGGTCGGCCTGGGCCAGGGCGAATTCTTTGTCGCCTCGGACATCCCGGCCATCCTGGCCCATACCCGCGAGATGGTCTTCATGGAGGACAACGAGATGGTTGTCTTCCGCAACGACGCGGCCTTTTTTACGACCATCGCCGGGGCACCGCTGGATAAAAAACCTCGTCACATCGACTGGTCGCCGCTTATGGCCGAAAAGGGGGGTTACAAGCATTTCATGCTCAAGGAGATTCACGAGCAGCCCCGCGCCGTGCGCGATACCATCGCCGGACGCCTGTTGGAAGAGGAAGGGGATGTCTACCTGGGGGATCTTACCTTCAGCGACCGCCAGCTGGCCGCCGTAAAACGGATAGTCATCATTGCCTGCGGCACCTCCTGGCACGCCGCCCTGGTGGGCAAGTTCTACATCGAGACTTACTGCCGCATACCGGTCGAGGTGGATATCGCCTCCGAATTCCGCTACCGCAATCCGGTCATCGACGAGCACACCCTGGCAATGGTCATCTCCCAGTCGGGCGAGACCGCCGATACGCTGGCCGCCCTGCGGGAGGCCAGGTCACTGGGCGCTCTGAGCATGGCCATCTGCAACGTGGTCGATTCCTCCATCGCCCGCGAGGCCGGCAACGTGATCTACACCCACGCCGGACCCGAGATCGGCGTCGCCTCCACCAAAGCCTTCGTTACCCAGCTGACCGCCCTGTACCTGTTTACCATCCGCATGGGACGTGCAACCTGCTCCATTGATTTGAGCACCGGTCTGCGCATGATCGCGGCCCTCAAACAGGCCCCTCCCCTGCTGGAAGAGGTCCTCAAGCTGAATGACGTAACAGAGCGGATCGCCAGAAAATACATGAACGCCCGTGACTTCCTGTATCTCGGCCGGGGCAGGAATTTCCCGATTGCGCTGGAGGGCGCCCTCAAACTGAAGGAGATCTCCTATATCCACGCCGAGGGCTACCCGGCCGGTGAGATGAAACACGGCCCGATCGCCCTGATCGATGAAAACGTGCCGGTAGTCATGCTGGTGCCGAAAAACAGCGCCTACGAAAAGACACTCTCCAACATGGAAGAGGTCATCGCCCGCGGCGGGAGGGTCATCGCCCTGTGCAGCGTGGGAGACGATGAGATCGGCAAGAAGGCCGAGGATATCATCAGCATCCCGTCACTGGACGAGGATCTTGATCCGCTGCTGCTTTCGGTGCCCTTGCAGCTGCTGGCCTACCACATCTCCGTGCTCAAGGGAGCCGATGTGGATCAGCCGAGAAACCTGGCCAAGAGTGTCACGGTGGAGTAGGTTTCCTATTACATATTCATGGAAGTCTTCATCAGAAATTCACCAGTAAAACCCCGTGGGAATACCTTGGGGTTTTTTTATTACCAACCTATATTTAGTAATTGTAACTATTCGCAGTTCACTTGTTCAGGCCGCCCTTTTCTTCGTCGCTGCTGTCTTCTGGGACTCCATAACGGTGCGTAAAATCTTGTTGGTGAGGGTCTGGTAGCCTTTCCCATACCGTTTAAGCCATGCCACAACGTCAGCATCGAGTCGGATTGTCACAAGCTGTTTGGCCGGGACAAAGGTCGCCTTTGCAAAAAGATCATCGTCCAGTTCCGGGATTTCAGAGTAGTCAATGCCTTCGTCAGTCGTAGCGTCAACCCGCTCCCAATCAGTTCTTGATTGTGTCTTCAAATCGTGCTTTTTCACGGCTGTTTGCCTTTCGTAATGAAATTATCCGTATGGCTCCCGGTGGTCTTTGGGTGTAGACCGCAATCATAAGCCGATTATTGATATGGCCTACAGCGATAAACCGCTTTTCGCCGTAATCCTTCCTATCATCAGGGACTATCAGTTTATTGCCTTCAAATAATTCATGAGGATCATTGAAATCAACGCCGTGGTTCTCAATGTTCACGGCGTTTTTTGCTTCATCCCATTCGTATTTCATATGGCCTCATTGTAAATACAATTGTAATTATTGTCAATCATGGTTCATCATTGGTTTTGCCCAGCATCGTTTGGAATATCGTTATTTGCATTTATCGTTTTTGGGTCTGACAATCACAACACCAGATCTTCAAACCTCAAGCTTTTTGACACTCAAGCTTTTTGACTCTTGACAGATATGATTAAATTCCGTATGGTAGCCGTATGACTACCTATGAACTAAAATCCCAAAATGAGCTTACGCAGCGTCAACGACAGGTGCTGCAGTTCATCTCGTCTTTCGCGGACAGTAACGGCTATCCACCTAGTCAACGGGAGATAGCTGGTCATTTGAAGGTATCCGGAACCTTGCCAGTCATGAAGCATCTCGATGCGTTGGAGCGTAAGGGGTATATCAAAAGGGATAATGTCAATCGTGGGATCACTCTGAAGACACCGCACAGCCGTCCCATCTCTCTACCGATCGTTGGCACTGTCCGTGCCGGTCAACTCTCTACGGCAATTGAAGACATTCAGGGGTACTTTTCAGTCGATCAGATGGCAGTCAAGGGAGCCGATTGCTTTTTCCTAAAAGTATGTGGTGACTCCATGATCAATGCCGGCATTTTAGATGGTGATCTGGCCCTGGTGCGACCGCAGGCTACGGCAAATAATAAGGACACAGTGATTGCCATGGTTGATGGAGAGGCAACGGTAAAGTGGTTCTATAAGGAGCAAGACCACATTCGTCTGCAGCCGGCAAATTCGAGTATGAATCCAATCCTCATTTATCCTGAAGACGGTGAAGTGACGATTGTTGGTAAGGTGATAGGTGTTTATCGAAGTATGCAGTAATTCAGAAGGTAACCTGAGTTGCAAAAAAGTAAAAGGAGATCTTGCGATGGAACCAATTACCTTGTGTGGGCTTGTAATTGTCATGTTTGGATTATGGGTGGAGTTTGAACCGGGACTGAAGTCCATTGCCAGGGCGGTTTACAAATGTAAGTTTTTTGCAGAGATCATTTCACCATCAACGGTTCAGCGACCTGCATATCTGCGAAAAATGCCTATCTGTGTAGCTAAGGCATTTCATAATTGAGACGTTGATCTTACGAACTTCTGCCGTAACCCATAATAAAAGACCCGTCGCTTTGCAGCTGACGGGTCTTTTTTCATACAGTCACGATCTGCGCACCAGCTACAGCATCTTCCTCAGATACTGCCCGGTATAGGATTTCGTGACCTTGGCCACCTGCTCCGGCGTGCCGGCCGCAATGATCTCGCCCCCCCGGTCACCCCCCTCCGGTCCCAAGTCGATGATCCAGTCGGCGGTCTTGATTACGTCCAGGTTGTGCTCGATGATCACAATGGTATTGCCTGACTCCACCAGCTTGTGCAGCACGTCAAGCAGCTTGGCTATGTCATGGAAATGCAGGCCGGTGGTCGGTTCGTCCAGGATGTAGATGGTGCGGCCGGTGGCGCGTTTGGAGAGTTCCTTGGACAGCTTGACCCGCTGGGCCTCGCCGCCGGACAGGGTGGTGGCCGACTGCCCCAGGGTGATATACCCCAGCCCGACCTCATCCAGGGTCTTGAGCTTGTTCTTGATGCGCGGGATGGCGCCCATGAATTCCAGGGCCTGGGAGACGGTCATCCCCAGCACATCGGCGATGGACTTGCCCTTGTAGTGCACCTCCAGGGTCTCGCGGTTGTAGCGGGCCCCCTTGCAGACCTCGCACTCCACGTACACATCCGGCAGAAAATGCATCTCAATCTTGATGATGCCGTCCCCGGAGCAGGCCTCGCAGCGCCCCCCCTTGACATTGAATGAGTAGCGTCCCGGCTTGTAACCGCGCAGCTTGGATTCCGGCAGGTTGGCGAACAGGTCGCGGATGTCGCTGAAGACGGCGGTGTAGGTGGCCGGGTTGGAGCGCGGGGTGCGTCCGATGGCGGACTGGTCGATGTTGATGACCTTGTCAAGATGCTCCAGTCCCAGCACGTCCCTGACCGCCCCGGCTTTTTCGCGGTTGCGGTACAAACGCTGGCTGAGCACCTTGTGCAGGGTGTCGATCACCAGGGTGGACTTGCCCGAACCGGAGACGCCGGTCACGCAGGTCATGACCCCCAGCGGGATCTCCACGCTGACATCCTTGAGGTTGTTCTCCGTGGCGCCGACGATCTTCAGATATTTATCGGCCCTGCGGCGCTTTCCGGGCACCGCGATGGTCAGCTCGCCGGAGAGATACCTGCCGGTCAGGGAGGCGGGATTACGCATCACCTCGGCCGGGGTGCCCTGGGCCACTACCTCGCCGCCGTGCACGCCGGCTCCGGGTCCCATGTCGATCAGGTGATCGGCCTCCAGGATGGTCTCCTCGTCATGCTCCACCACCAGCACCGTGTTGCCGATGTCGCGCAGCCGTTTGAGGGTGGCCAGCAGGCGGGCATTGTCGCGCTGATGCAGGCCGATGGAAGGTTCGTCCAGGATATAGAGCACCCCCACCAGGCTGGAACCGATCTGGGTCGCCAGGCGGATGCGCTGCCCTTCGCCCCCCGAGAGGGTCCCGGCGGTGCGGTCCAGGGACAGGTAGTCCAGGCCGACGTTGACCAGGAAGGAAAGCCGTTCTTGCACCTCCTTGAGGATGCGGCGGGCGATCTCCTTTTCCTTGTCGGTCATCAGAGACGGATGATTATGCGTCTCTACAGCACTCAGACCCTCGAAAAATGCCAGACAATCCCGGATGGCCAGTGCTGTTACATCCCGGATGGTCTGTCCCCCCACCAGCACATGCAACGCCTCGGGGCGCAGCCGGGCACCGAGACAGGTCGGGCAGGGCATGATGTTCATGTACTTCTCCAGCTCCTCGCGGGAGGTGTCGGACTCGGTCTCGCTCCAGCGGCGCTGCAGGTTGTTCAGCACCCCTTCGAACTCCTTCTGGTAGGTATGACGACGGCCGGCGTCCTCCTCCCACCAGAACTCGATCTTCTCCCCTTTGGAGCCGTTCAGAATCACGTCCTTGACTGTGGCCGGCAGATCCTTGAAGGGGGTGCGGATGTCGAACTTGTAGGCCTTGGCCAGGGCATCCAGGATCAGGTGGAACCAGCCCGAGAGGCGCTTCTCCCAGGGGGCGATGGCCCCCTCGCGCAGGGACAGTTCCTGGTTGGGTATCACCAGTTCGTGATCGAAGTACATGCGGGTCCCCAGGCCGGTGCAATCCGGGCAGGCGCCGTGGGGGTTGTTGAAGGAGAACAGCCGCGGGGTGATCTCCTGGTAGGAGATACCGCAGGTGATGCAGGCCAGTTTCTCGGAGAAGATCAGGGTCTGCGGCTTGACGGCCTTCTTCCTGCCGCCTCCTTCCTCCGGCTCGTCGGTGGCAGGCAGAACCGTCTCGACCTTGACTACCCCCTCGGCATGGTGCAGGGCCGTCTCCAGCGAATCGGCCAGACGGCGCTGGACCCCGTCCTTGACCACGATGCGGTCCACCACGATGTCGATGTCATGCTTCTTTTTCTTGTCCAGCTCGATCTCTTCGGCCAGTTCACGCATCTGCCCATCCACCACCACGCGGGTAAAGCCCTCCTTGCGCAGTTGGTTGAGCTCCTTCTTGTATTCCCCCTTGCGGCCGCGGATCATGGGGGCCAGCAGGGTCAGTTTGGTCCCGACCGGCTGGGCCATGATCTGGTCCACCATCTGGGAGACGGTCTGGGAGGTGATCTCCTTGCCGCAGGAGGTGCAGTGCGGCCGTCCGACGCGGGCGAACAGCAGGCGCAGGTAGTCGTAGATTTCGGTCACCGTGCCGACGGTGGAGCGGGGGTTCTTGCTGGTGGTCTTCTGCTCGATGGAGATGGCCGGAGAAAGCCCCTCGATGGACTCCACATCCGGCTTTTCCATCTGCTCCAGGAACTGGCGGGCATAGGCCGAGAGCGATTCCACATAGCGGCGCTGCCCCTCGGCGTAAATGGTGTCGAAGGCCAGGGTCGATTTGCCCGAGCCGGAGATGCCGGTGATAACCACCAGCTGATCGCGGGGGATTTCCACATCGATGCACTTGAGGTTGTGCTCGCAGGCGCCTTTGATGATGATCATGTTGTGTACCATGGTATTCCTTCTTTACTGCAGATTGACATTCCAATCTACCACAAAGCGCTTTCAGAATGAAGCGTCTTTGCAATCCGGACAGTGATCATGACAACAGGCCGACGGTGGATTATTGGCAGAGGTCAATATTAATTTCATTTCAAACCGGCCCGTGATATACGTCTACCTGCCTGCCCGGTGGCTGTTTCGAGAGCACGGCAAGAAAGGCAACCTGTGCTGAAGGATATGTACACAAACATGTATGAATCCAGGTCAGAAAGGGCCGATGCTGATGAGATGTCAAGAGGGACTTAGCTGGGAAAGTTTCTAGCAGTAGAAACCAGGTAACTCGTCAAAAAACATAGAAGTTTATACAGATAGAAACTTGTCATGTTTATAGATGTATAAGCTTGTTTCCAATACTATAAACATGTTTATGCCTGTATAAACCCGGTTCTAACCGGTGATCTACGAGTTATGCAAATCGAAAAAACTACCGTTGTGGATCTGAATTAGATAAACGCCCAACGATAAAGCCTATTATCCCAACCATAAAATAAATTGCTACAAGACAGAATATTTCTACTGGAGTTACAAGGAGCGCATACATATTAACCTTCAACGGAGTTGCTATGAAAATCCATCTGACTTATTTATCAATAATATTTTTGTTAGCTTTTGGTATTGTTGCTCAGTACATAATTGGAAACAAAAAGTTAGTTGATGCAAGTATTATTAGAACAGAAAACATTACTATTTTCGGCAAAGCTGACATTAAAAAAGCCTACGAAGGTTTTTTTAAAGGGCACCTTGAAGGCCCTAGGCATTGGTATAAACTGGACGAAGATAACTTGTGGGTTGAAACTTATCCAGAGAGACAAGATCACATATTCCATATGTTGCATAAAATAAAAAAAGAAGATGCGTTGACTCCAGATAATAAAACATGCTTTGGCACTATTTTGCAGAGGGTTCATATTGATAATATAAAAGACGAAGATAGAATGTATAAATATCATTATGATTCCACCGAACAACGTCAAATATTTGTACCTGATGACATAAAATGTTCACAAGCAATGCACCGGTCTGAAGATGGCGGAAAGTGGCAAAATGCTTTTTGGTTGACGAAATAATGGCATAACCACGTATTTCGACCGGTCAAGCCGGTCAAATCCGACCCCGTTGAACCAATCAAAACCAAACCGAGGAAAACTATGATTGATGAACTAAGTAGAGTTGACAACATAGCGAAATATTACTTTTTAGGCATTTCTTTGCTTGCCTTATTTGTAGCTGGGTCGAGCTTTGCCGCTAACGTCAAATGGTTCAGCGTTATCTGTCTTGCCCTCTCATGTGTTCACTTTTTTGCAGGAATGGGGTTATTACAACGGAAAAAATGGGGACTTGGTATTGCTCGTTGGTTGGTGGGTATCGATGTATTCAAACGAAGCCCTTTTTCAGAGTGGCTGGCAAACTTAAAGGACAATCAATTGGATCAATTTTTCAGGTGAAGTGAATCGGCAGATCGGAAAACGGGAGACAAAATACGACTGCGGAAACGAGGAGAGAATAACCTGAAAAGCTCAGAATCGCTGCTGGAGTCGCTTAGCGAAGTGATAGCAACGAAGTGAGAAAAAAGAGGTTCAACAAGACAGAAGCAGCGGCCAAAAAACCGCCGCTGTTCTGCCAAACCGTTAGTGCAATAAATAGGATTAAAAATGAATGTCCTGGAATTGCTTGAAGCGGTAGGTCTTATTAGCGCTGCGCCTTTAATTGGTGTTGCAATACTTGCTGTCGTTTTCTTCGTTTTCAAAGCAGAAGAAAAAAGGATCACAGAAGAGGATTGATGATGAAAAACAGACCTGTAATATTAGTTGTTGATGACCAGATCCAGAACATTCAACTTCTCGAAGGTCTTCTTGTCCGGCAGGGGTATGAAATTATCCAGGCGGAAAGCGGTGAAGAAGCGCTGGGAAAACTTTCCGGCAATCAAGTTGATCTGGTTCTGCTGGACGTAAAGATGCCAAGGATGTCCGGTTTCGAAGTGCTGACTAAAATACGCGCTGATAAAAAGACACAGCGTATCCCCGTAGTAATGATCACGGCGTATAAAGAGAACGAAGCCAGGGTAAAAGCCCTTGAATCAGGATGCGATGATTTTATCTCCAAACCTTTTGATCAATATGAGCTTCTAGCCAGGGTAAAGTCGCTGCTCAGAATCAAGTATCTGAATGATGAAGTAGAGGAAGCCCGCGAATTAGCCGAGAACATTATCAACACGGTGCGTGAACCCTTGATTTCTCTGGATCATGACTTCAGGGTGGTCACCGCCAGCCGTTCCTTCTATGAATTTTTCAAGGTAAAACCGGAAGAGACCGTGGGGCAGCTTATTTATGACCTGGGCAACAAGCAGTGGGATATCCCCAGGCTGCGGGAACTGCTGGAAACCATTCTCCCCCAACATACAACCTTTGACAACTATGAAGTTGAACACGATTTTGCCACAATCGGCAGGCGCATAATGCTTCTGAATGCCCGACAGATTCAAAGTGCGTCGGGAAATGGTCGGATTATCCTTCTGGCTATGGAGGACATTACCGAACGCAAGCAGGCGGAAGAGGAGATCAAGGGGCTGAGCTTGAGCCTGGCGTCGCGGGCCGCCGATCTGGAAGACTCCAATCGTGAGCTGGCGGCGTTCAATTATACGGTTTCCCACGACCTGCGCCAGCCGTTAAATAATATCAGCTCCGCCTGTCAGGCAATTGAGATGCTGGGTGGCGACAAACTCGATGAGGGAAACAAAGGTTATCTCAAAATGGCCATTGATGGGGTCGAGAGCATGAGCAAACTTATCTCGACTCTTCTCAGATTCTCTCGTTCTGCGCACAGTGAATTGCAACTAAAACTGGTTGATCTCGGCGAAATTGCGAATGAAATAGCTGCGACTCTGAGATTGACTGAGCCCAAACGACAAGTAACGTTCAAGATTGCCGACGGAGTAATGGCCCATTGTGACCCGGATCTACTGAAGGTGGTTCTGGAGAATTTTCTCGGCAATGCCTGGAAATATACAGGCAAACAGAGGGAGGCGATTATAGAATTCGGTTCGGCAGAAATTGCCGGGGCGACGGCTTTCTTCATTCGGGACAACGGGCCAGGCTTCAGCATGCCGGATGCGGAAGAACTATTTATCCCCTTCAAGCGCCTGCCAGGAACGGCAGAGTTCACAGGGCACGGCATCGGCCTGGCCACGGTTGAGAGGATCATCCGGCGCCACGGCGGGAAGGTGTGGGCAGAGGGGGTGCCGGGCAAGGGGGCGACGTTTTACTTCACTGTGCCAGCCGAGGAGCCATTGCGGACCAAATGGACTGACGTCAATATTGCATCGGTCCTTCTGGAGTCGGACCAAGTTAATGTATTATAAATATAAAACTAATGGTCAAAAAAACCTCCATTTACTGCCTTAAAGAAAAGTTTTTGCATGAACAGAAAAAGGGGACGGATTTATTTTATACGCTAGAAAAGTCACTTCCAACCATGTACTTGGACCGTGACCGTGCAATAAAACTGCCCGGCAGGTCAAGTCCGGCCCCGTTGGACATGAAATTAAAGAAGGACAGATAAAGGAATAGATGATGCCCATCGTAATCTATCCAAAGAAGTCTCCATCTGAAAAACTCGCATGCCTCTGTGATGATTGTTGGGAGCTTGACACGCGGCCCTTCTGATTACCAGAGTGAGAATGTCCAACAATCGGCGGCAGCGGTGAACCCGCTGCGCCTCACAACCGGTTACGCGATCGTGCAAATTGAGTACAGGATTTTCTTATAGAAAAAGGATTGCAGGGAAATTTACAGGAGGATAGCGCATGAAAACGAATACACTGAAGAATCTTGTCAAAAAAGCCAGGGGTGAACTTTCCTGGCCGGCCAAGGAAGTTGCGCAGGAATCCGGTCCGCTGCGCATTTTTTCAGATCCCGTGGACAGGGCCCATACAATTTTCCTGCCAACGGCCCGCCTTGGGAAGGGTCAGGATCAGGAACTCCTCTACCTTCACGAACTGGGACATGCCCTGCTGTGTGAACGAGTCCATCCATTTTTTTCCAGCGGTTTTCCTATCGCCGGTCTGGACGAGGGGCAGGTCCTGGCGGTTTCGTCGGTGCTCTACACCGCCAGTGACTGGTTTGTCGGCCACTGGTTGATGGAATTCTGCCCTGATGTGGCTATCGCCGAATTGGAAAAAGAGTATGAGGCGACTGTCGTGATGATGGAAAAGGGAGAGCCTGAGAGCATCGATAAATTTTTTGTGGCCGTCCTGATCATCGCCCAATCCATAAAATATCTCAAAGTGCCGGTGGAAAGCTCAGGCTTCCTGGATGCGGCTATCAAGGCATTCCTGGCGGTTCCTCCCGAAAAACCGTCTCTCCTGAAGATCGAGAATTTGATCAACTCGCTCCTGTCTCTGGGGGCGCCATTCAGATGCCGGCATAAGAACAGTGAGGGGCAGGATGTGCTGGAATTTTACCGGGCTTCTGAAGAGTAGATAGTTTCCATCCGGAAACTCCGGATGAGAAACTGTTGGTTTCCGGTTTGGAAAGGAGAAGTTTTTTGTCCTGGCAAGGAAATCGAGGTATTACGCGGAGGCGTACATCAGTACGCCGCACAAGTAAGCCCGAAGATTGACACCGCCAGGGCGAAAAAGAACCCTTTCCGGACGGAAACTAGATACGGTCTCATGGCGGGGGCAGCTATCCTCACCAATCACACCACGTCACACAATAATCCCGGCAAAATCAGCCACCACGCTGATCCGGACCGGAAACTGCCCGAGATAGTCGCCGTCCAGCTGGATCGCTCGTTCGCCCTCCACCTGGACCTGCCCGGCGCGCAGCAGCGCTACGTCACCTGGCCTGCAGGGCCGTCCCGCCATGACGGCTGTGATGATCCGCAGATAGGACCAGCGGCTTTCGGTCGTGATGCAGAACAGATCCAGCAGCGGCTCGAACAGGTTCGCTTCGGGGGTCAAGACCAGGTTGCCGCCATATCGGGAGCCATTGCAGACGATGACCGAATGGCACTCTACGCTATGGCCGTCCGCCAGCAGCGTAAATCGCCCCTGCGGCCACTTCAGCAGGCAGCGCAGGGCCGAGAGCAGGTAGGCGCCTTTCTTGAGCAGCCGCTTTTCCCGGACCCGCACCCCACCTACAATGTCGCCGTCCAGGCCGATGCCGGCCATCAGAACAAAGCGCTGGGCAGCAAATCCGGCCCGTTCGAGCACACCGACCGAGAGCTTCCGCGTGCTGCCCCTGGCGATACGGCCGATGCCGTCGGCAACAGAGCCAATCCCCAGTTCCAGGGCCAGCACGTTGGCGGTTCCCACCGGAAGAACCGCCAGGGTGGCGCGCCCCGGCGACAGGGCATTGATCACGGCATTGATCGTGCCGTCGCCGCCAGCCACGATCACCAGCGGATTTTCCGAAGCGGCTTCAATTTCGGCGCAGACACGCCGGGCATCGTCCGGACCGGTTACAGTCCGGCATTCGGGGAAAAAGCCCGCGCCCTGCAATGAGGAGAGGATCTCGTCATGCAGGGCACGGGAATAGGAGCCGGAGAGCGGATTTATGAGGAGGAAACTGTTCATAGTGTCAGGTTGAAGGTTGAAGGTTGAAGGTTGAAGGTTGAAAGTTGAAGGTTGGAGGCTGAAGGTTGAAGACTGAAAACCACCTTCAGCCTTCAGTCTTCAGCCTAGAATCCTTACTTCTTCTTCAGCCGCCAGCCTTCCTTGTTGACCTGCGGGACACGGGAGATGGCCAGTGAATCGGGCGGTACATCCAGCGTGACCGTTGTGCCGGCCGCCACCAGCGAGTTGCGGCCGACCGTGACCGGCGCCACCAGCTGCACATCGCTGCCGATGAAGACACCGTCACCGATGATTGTGCGGTGCTTGTTGACGCCATCGTAGTTGCAGGTGATGGTGCCGCAGCCGATATTGACATCCCGGCCGATCTCGGCATCGCCCAGGTAGGTCAGGTGCGAAGCCTTGGAACCCTCGCCCATGACCGCCTTCTTGGTTTCGACGAAGTTGCCGATCTTGACGTGGTCATGCAGCACGGTTCCGGGACGCAGGTGAGCCATGGGCCCCACGGCCACCGCGGCATGCAGCCGGGAACCCTCCAGCACCGATCCGGCCTTGATGTGGCAGTTGTCGCCGATGACACAATCCTTGATGGAGACCCCGTTTTCTATCGTGCAGCCCCGGCCGATGCTCGTGGCACCGCTGATGAAGCAGTTCGGGTGAATGGTCGTGTCGGGACCGACCTGCACCCCGTGATCGATGTAGCTATGACCGGGATCGACCAGGGATACGCCGGCACACATCAGCTCCCGGTTGATGCGCAAACGCAGGATGCGGGCGGCCTCGGCCAGCTGGGCGCGGTCGTTGACCCCCATGATCTCGTCGGCGTCATCCGCGCAGCTCCCCAGACAGGCCAGTCCCTGGCCCACGGCGATGGAGACCAGGTCCGTCAGGTAAAATTCCTGCTGGGCATTGTCGCTGCTGATGGAGTCGATGTTGTCGAACAGGAAACCGGCCTCCATGCAGTAGATGCCGCTGTTGATCTCGCGGATGGCCCGTTCTTCCGGGGTGGCGTCCTTCTGCTCGACGATCCGCAGCACCCGGCCGGAAGCATCACGGACGACCCGGCCGTAGCCGAAGGGATTGTCCAGCACAGCCGTCAGCACCGTCAGGGCGGCATTGTTCTGCCGGTGAAAAGCGATCAAACCTTGCAGCGTCTCGGCCCGCAAAAGCGGCGTATCGCCGCACAGGATCAGGACCGTGCCGCTGAAGCCGGCCAGCTCCTGGCGCGCACAGGCCACGGCGTGGCCGGTCCCCAGCTGTTCCTCCTGCAGGGCGCAGCGGATATCCGCTGCTTCGGCGAACGCGCCGCGCACCGCATCGGCCTGATGGCCGACCACCAGCACGGTCGGCGCGGCCCCCGCGGCGCGGGCGGCATCCACCGGCCAGGAGATCATCGTCCGGCCGGCCGCCGGATGCAGCACCTTTACAAGTTCGGATTTCATGCGGGTTCCCTTGCCCGCGGCAAGTATGACTGCGGCAACATTCTCCATATCAGTCCCGTCTCCTTGATTGTAGTGCGTGTTTACAGCAACAGTAAGGGCCGATTTTATTCGATGCGCGACAGACCGTCAAGTCAATAGCGCCAGTCGCATCGATTAAGACTTTACTTGCATGGCAGGTTTGGCTATATTTTTAAACCCGCTGGATTTTACGACTGAAAGGGCTTTTGATGGCAATTGCCGAAGATCTGCCCATACTTGAGCTGCAGCTTAAAGAGCTGATCACCCGCTATGAACAGTACTTCATCGGGCTCGAAAAGCGTGAACCGCTGCAACTGCTGGTCACTGTTGAAAAACTGGTGCGCCGCTACGCCAACGCTCCCATCAACAACACCATGTACAAGCATAAGTACACCATGCTGGTGGCACGTTTCAATACCTACCGCGAGCATTGGAACCGCATCCTGCGCCTGATCGACGAGGGCAAGTATTCCCGCGACCGTTTCATCAGTGACCTGCATCTGCGTCAACGCGAAAAAGGCATCATTGCTCACGAGGAAAAACAGAAGCCGCAGTACCACGATCCGGAACTGGACCGCATATATTTCGAACTGCGTGAGGCCCGCATGGCCTGTCACCTGCCGGTGGACAAGCTGAGCATCGAGCTGGTGGCAGCCACCATCGAGAAGAACAAGGCCGCCCTGGCCGCACGCCTGGGAACCACCGACCTGGTCTTCCGGGTGGTGGTGGAGGACGGCAAGCCCAAACTCAAGGCCAGCCAACGCAAATGACCATCCGCCGCAGCACCATCTCTTTTCCATGAGCACTCCATCCTCTTCCCTGCTGCCCCAATCAGTTGACATCCTGGCCGCCCTGCGCCGCGGTGACCGGTGTATAACCATCCCCGGCCTGAAGGGATCGACAGCGGGCTTCGTTATTGCCGAGTTGCTGCGCAGCCGGCCCAAGAACCTGCTGATCATAACCGCCGACCAGGATGCGGCCGAGGAATTCCGGCGCGAACTGGCTTTCTTCGGCGGTTCCGATACCCCGGCACTGGTCTTTCCGGCCTGGGACAGCCAGCCCTGCTCTCCGGCCTCACCCCACCCGGACATTTCCGGCGCCCGGCTCGACACCCTCTTCCGCCTGCAGAACGGCCTGGCCCGGGTCGTGGTCATACCGGCGGCAGCGGCCCTGCAGCGGGTTCTGCCGCGCCGGATCTTCAATGAAGCGTCCTTTTACCTGGTGGCCGGCGAGGATTTCGAGCGCGACGACCTGCTGGCCAGGCTGGTCAGGATGGGCTACGCCAATGTGCCGCTGGTGGAGGATCGCGGCACCTTTGCGGTGCGGGGCGGCATTCTGGACATCTTCCCCCCCAACCTGACCGCGCCGGTCCGGATCGAGTTCTTCGGCGACACCGCCGAGACCATCCGCGCCTTCGACCCGCTCACCCAGCGTTCTCTGCAGCCGCTGGAAGAGCTGGTGCTGCTCCCCTCGCGCGAGATCCTGCTGACGGAAGACGTCCTGGCCGACATCGCTGTGCGTCTGAAACAGTGCTGCGACGACCTGGATATCGGGGCCGACAAACGCCGCGCCTACCTGGCCGACCTGCAGAACTCGGTCTATTTCCACGGCATCGAATACCTCCAGCCGCTCTTGCACCCCGACCTGGAAACAATCTTCGACTACGCCCCCGAATGTCCCCTGGTTCTTTTGGACCCGGAGGCGATCCGCTCCGCCATGGCCGGCTTCGCCGATGAGATCGCAGCCGGCCTGCTCAAGGGGCGGGCCGCCGGACTGCCCCACTCGCCCCCCGGAGAACTGTTTCTGGATCAGGAGGCCTTCAACAGCGTAGTTGCCGGCCGCTGCCGGCTGGAACTTTCCGGGCTGACCCTGGACCGGGGTGATGAAACCGCCGCTATCGCCATCCCTTGCCGGGACAACAGCGATCTGCGGGTAACGGTTTCCAAGGAGACCACTCAAGCCCTGGCCCCGCTTTCCCGCACGCTGCGGACCTGGCTCGACAACGGGCAGCGGGTGCTGGTCGCCTGCCACCAGCGCCCCCAGGCCGAGCGCCTCAAAGAGCTGCTATCACCCTACGGCATCCCCTGCGGCATCAGCGAGGCATCCTTCCGCGAGGCGGTCACCGCCCCTGCCACTGCATCTGTCACCCTGCTGCTGGGCGACATCTCGCGCGGCTTCCGCCTTCCCGATGCCCGGCTGGTGCTGATTGCCGAGGAAGAGCTGTTCGGCAAACGGGTCAAGCGGCGCGGCGTCTCCGAGGTCCGCAAGAAGCAGATCCTGGCCTCACTGGCGGAGCTCAAGCCGGGCGACTTCATGGTGCATATCGACCACGGCATCGGGCGCTACCACGGCCTGCAGCACATCAGTGTGGCCGGTGTGGGGGGCGACTTCCTGCTGCTGGAGTACAGCGGCAGTGACAAGCTCTACCTGCCGGTGGATCGTCTCGGCCTGGTGCAGCGCTATATTGGACCGGAGGGGAGTCAGCCCGGCCTGGACAAGCTGGGAGGCAGCGGCTGGGAGAAATCCAAGGGCAAGGCCCGCAAGAATATCGAGGAACTGGCCGGCGAGTTGCTGGAGATCTACGCCCGCCGCCAGATCAGCGAGGGCTTCTCATTTTCGCCGCCGGACGAGATGTACCGCGAGTTCGAGGCCTCCTTTGCCTGGGAGGAGACCCCTGACCAGCTCTCCGCCATCCAGGACGTGCTGGCCGACATGCAGCACTCGCGCCCCATGGACCGGCTGGTGTGCGGCGACGTGGGCTACGGCAAGACCGAGGTGGCCCTGCGCGGCGCGGTCAAGGCCGCCCTGGACGGCAAGCAGGTCGGCCTGCTGGTCCCCACCACCATCCTGGCCCAGCAGCATTACGAGACCTTTCACGAGCGGCTCAAGGATTATCCCATCACGGTCGAGGTCATATCGCGTTTCCGCACCCCCAAGGAGCAGAAGGCGATCCTGGAGCGGCTCAAAAAAGGTGATATCGACATCATCATCGGCACCCACCGCATGCTGCAGAAGGACGTGAGCTTCAAGGACCTGGGGCTTTTGATCATCGACGAGGAGCAGCGTTTCGGGGTCAAGGACAAGGAGCGCCTCAAGACCTTCCGGGCCGTGGTGGATATCATGACCCTGACCGCCACTCCCATTCCGCGCACCCTCTACATGTCCATGATGGGCATCCGCGACCTGTCGATCATCGACACCCCGCCGGTGGACCGGCTGGCGGTCAAGACCTTTGTCTCGCGCTTCTCCGAGGAGCTGATCCGCGAGGCGGTCATGCGGGAGCTGCGCCGGGGCGGGCAGGTCTTCTTCGTCCACAACCGGGTACAGACCATCGCCAAGCGGGCCGAACTGCTGGCCGGGATCGTACCCGAGGCCAAGATCGCCGTCGGACACGGCCAGATGGACGAGCACGAGCTGGAGAAGGTCATGCTCGGCTTCATGCACGGCGAGACCAACCTGCTGCTCTGCACCACCATCATCGAATCCGGACTGGATATCCCCAACGCCAACACCCTGATCGTGGATCACGCCGACAAATTCGGCCTGTCACAGCTCTACCAGCTGCGCGGCCGGGTCGGTCGCTCCACCCAGCGCGGCTACGCCTACCTGCTGATCCCCGGTGAAAGCTCCATCACCAGCGATGCCCGCGAACGACTGAGGATCCTGCAGGACATCTCCGAACTGGGGGCCGGTTTCCGCATCGCCACCCACGACATGGAGATCCGCGGCGCCGGCGACATGCTCGGCAACCGCCAGTCCGGGACGGTCACCGAGATCGGTTTCGAGCTGTACAACCAGATGCTGGAAGAGACCATCTGCCGCCTGCGGGGCGAGGAGAGCATCGAGCGGGTCGAACCGGAGATCAACCTCAAGGTGCCGGCCTTCATCCCCGAGGCCTACGTCAAGGACACCAACCAGCGGCTGGTGATCTACAAGAAACTGACCCAGGCCGAAAGCGAAGAGGATGTGCTGGATGTGCAGAACGAGGTCACGGACCGTTTCGGGAAATATCCGCTGGCCACCGCCTACCTGTTCGAGACCATGAAGCTGCGCGTGCTGCTGAAACAGCTTTTGGTGCGGCAGATCGACTTCGACGGCAAGAACGTGATCATCTCCTTCCACCCGCGCACCCCGGCGCCGCCCGACACCATCATCGGTATGATGCGCAGCGAGCCGAAGAAGTACCAGTTTACCCCGGATTTCAAGCTGATTTGCGCCCTGAAGGACACCTCCTTCGAGGGGATCCTGGAGATGGCCAAGGGTGTGCTGCGCAGGCTTCTGCCCTGAACCCTCATCATTACCCGTCCACAGGCCATTGAATCAAAATTTCAAACGTGCAGGTCGAACAGGAAGTGATCAAATGCACTCCCCACGTTTAAGTAGACAAGTGCTCGAAGGCCATCAAATCGTAAGCTCCCAATCCCTTGACTTTACATGTGGTTTTGCGTACTTTCAGCTCATTGACTGTTCATTACCAAAGGATGAGGTATGAGTATGGCTGTAGCCAAAATGATATTGTCAGATCTCCGGCAGCGTCTGATGGAATTGTATGGCCCCAACCTTGACCGTCTGCTTTTGTTCGGTTCTCAGGCAAGGGGAGATGCGGTGGAAGGGTCTGATGTTGATGTGCTGGTTGTTCTGCATGGGGAGGTGAAACCGGGAGAGGAAATCCGCCGTTCCGGCAAGATTGTAGCTGATCTTTCCCTTGCCAATGATATGGTTATTTCCTGTGCGTTTATTTCCAGCCACCGTTTCCTGACAGAAAAGAGCCCGTTTTTGTTGAACGTTCGCCGGGAAGGGATCGCACTATGACAACGGACCAGGCATTACTTCTGAAAAAGGCCCATGAAAGCCTTCAGGCGGCACGTATTCTCTTTCGCAAAATCGGTATTGTGTCCCCCGAATAATCTGGTATTGTGTCCCCCGAATAATCTTGTATCGGGATTCACGGCGTTTTTAGTTGGGCCTGTTTATTGGATCTACAGAGCCGTCTTCTTCGATTTTTCCCGAACAAAGCACATAATTGCCAATAAATACATGGGGGCGCTTACCATTAAGGCATAATTATGTACAGGCACACTGTCCCCACTAGCATCTTTACTTATTATCATTAAAAACAATGAAAGACTCGCACCACAAAATAAACCCCAATAGGATATGCGTGGCCTTTGAAACCCAATTGAAAACATTGGGAACGTAAGAAGTGGGCCAGATATCATAATCAACCAAGACGTCCAAGGTTCATTATTTCGGAATAAAAATATCGACAAGGCTCCTAGATACAAATGCCATAAACTAATAACGATACCCAACAATGAGTATAATCTATTAATTAAGATAATCATGGTTGCCGTCCTAATTACTACATCTGAAAAATAGCATTATCTTGCGACGACCAAAAATCTCTGAGTACGTGATAGGAATGTAGTTTTTTAAATCATCACATAGTTCCTTGTTGCAATCATCCATGCACTTTTCTTTATTTTTGTCACTTGTACCATAAACATTGTTTATCCAAGTTGCACCTGATTTATCAAAACACTTATCATGTTTTTTGCAAATCTTATCAACTCCGTCTTGTGTGGGGCCACTACCACCAGGACCACACCAGTTACCGTAAATATTTTCTCCAGTCGGGTCTGTAAAATTAATAGGATTGTTAGCAGCATACGTATATGAGTTCAATTGATCTTGTGTGCGATTCTTTAAAGGAATCGGATCAACCTGCGTGAACCGCCCATCCATCGAATCATAATATCTCGCCCTGTAGTAATACAGCCCAGTCTCTTTGTCTAGCTCCCTGCCCGTAAACGTATACGGATTGTCGATGGTCGAAGTTGATGTTTCCTTCATCCTCCCGAACGGTTCGTAGTCGTACTTGGCGATTACTTTGCCGGTGGCGTCGGTAATGGCGGCGACACTGCCCAGGCCGTCGTAATGGTAGAAGTACGTTCCTGAAGCGTCTTCCCGTACATGAATCTCATCTGTCCCCGCGCCGAGGGTGTAGCGGACGGTTCTGCTTCCCGTGGTACCATACTCCGATATTACATTCATGCCATCATGAAAATACCTGGTGCTGCCGGTCTCCGTTGTCTTGGCAGTCCGGTTGAAACCGTCCGGAAGATTGTCGATGGTAACGGTCTTACTCTCCGGCGTGACAACGTTGTTGAGCCTGTTCAGGTAGTCGTAGCCATAGGTTGTGGTTCTGGTTGCCTTACCCTGTGTTTCCGCCTGGCTGATGAGGCTGCCGTTCTTGTCGTAGTTGAAGACGGTCTCGATGGGGGATTGGCGGCCCTTCTGCATTATATCAAGCAGCTGGTTCAGCGGGTTATAGGTGTAGTTGTAACTGCGTGAATCGTTGGGCAGATACTTCTTT